>DASXVX010000019.1:0-45340 GCA_036504075.1 Symbiobacteriaceae bacterium
CCATTGGGTGGGTCTCCTACCCACCAACTTCCACCACCGTCCCGGATGGCCCTTCATTCATGCAAATATGGCCTGCCATGTAGGTTTAGATAAACTGAGCGCCCACGCCCTCTGGTGACCAGAAAGGGTGAGCGCCAACAAATCGTGACTCTGATCAGGGAGTGTTATAATGACCATCGTGCACTACTGATCATGAGGTGAGCTCGTCATGACGACGCCGCACGACCAAACTCGGAATCCACTGCATGGGATCACACTGGAGCGCATGCTCACGGAGCTAGTCGACCACTTCGGCTGGGAGGCCCTGGGACAGCGTATCCATATTCAGTGCTTCACGAATGACCCGAGCATCGGATCCAGTCTGAAGTTTCTGCGCAAGACGCCCTGGGCCCGCACGAAGGTCGAAAACCTATACCTGCGTACGCGCGGCAAGCGAGCACCGGCGGAGCAGGGCGAATCGTGACACTGATCCGGTGGCAAAACAGACAGCCCCCGGGTTGCCAACGCAACCCCGGGGGCTGTCATCTGTTGAGGGTTTTAGTGCTGGCTGCTCTCCTTGAGATCACCATCCGCACAGACCACCTGTGCGATCTTCTCCGTGTAGTACAACTCCTCCCGGAGCATGTGGTCGGCCAACAGCGGCACCAGGCCGCCGGAGAGCACTTCGCAGTCCTCCAGGTGCTCCCGCAGTTCGCCCAGGAACGTGCGGAACGTGGCGATTTTCGTCATGGCGTCCCGGTTGAGCCGCTTCAGGGCGCCCACCATGCGGGGGGCAATCCGGACCATGCTGTAAAGCTCCAGCGCTCGTATGTGCATGCCGTCGAAGACCTGCTGGAACGCCCGCATCTCCTTCTGCAACTCGTGCTCCACGCCGTCGGTCTTGTTGTGCAGGGAGGCATGGCCCGAGGCGTCCGGCAGCCAGACCAGGTGGTGGTGCAGCGCCTCCAGGGCCGGCGGCAGCGGGGCGCCTTCCCGCACCCGGCCGAGCACCCGCTGTGCCTCTTCCGCTTCCACGATCATGTGGGCGACCAGCGTGGGGCCAATGTTCAGCTTGACCGCACAGTCCAGCTTCTTCCCCAGGATTTGTTCCTTAAAGGCTCGGATCGAACTGACCGACTCTGTCAGCGTCCGGCTCAACCGGGCGGCTTCTTGTTCGTACCGGGTCAGTTCTGCCCCCTTCAGCCCGGCCAGCGGGGATTCTGCGGGGATGCCGGACAGGGCGTAGGCGCCGGCCGGGGCCGCAATGCCCGCTTCACAGGCGACTTTGGCCGACTCGACCGCCAGCTTTTCGAAGGAAAGCCTGAACCCTTCGCACCAGCGGGCCTGCTGGTCCTCCTTCGGCGCCAGATTATCGTGAATGAAAGTCGCGTGATCGCGGAAGATCTCGGACCAGAACCAGTTTTCCCGCAGGGCGCCGGCCACCGTGGCCTGTGTACGCTCCATGCAAACCGCCTCCTCTGCTAGCGCATCGTAGGAAGATACGCTTGACGGCGGCGGGATAATCGTGAGGTCAGGCTCCCCGGTAGACTTTGCCCGCGTCCCCATCGACGGTCAGCCAGTCCCCGGTCTGCACGGCCTGCAGGAGGCCCGGCACGTTGACCACGGCGGGCAGGCCGTACTCCCGGGCGACGATGGCGCCGTGGGAGAGGTGGCCGCCCACCTCCATGACCACCCCGGCCGCCCGCAGGAAGAGCGGCGTCCAGGCCGGGTCGGTGGAGGGCGCCACCAGAATCTCGCCGGGCAGCAGTTCGGGGCCCTGGTCCGGATGCAGAATCACCCGGGCACGGCCGGCCGCCCGCCCGGCGGCCACGCCCATCCCGGTGAGGACAGGCCCGGTGCGGGCAGCCTCGGTCACCACAACCCCGGTAAGCGCAGGCCCGGTGGGCGCCGGGACTTTTTTCTCGGGCACTTCCCCGACGATCACGTCCGGCGGCTCCAACCGCAAATGCACCGCCCGGAGCGCTTTCCGGTCCGCCACCAGCGCCGCAAAGCCGGCGCCGACCGGCTCGCCCTGAAGATAAGCCCAGAGGTCCAGGAAGGTCAGGTGGAAAATGTCGTCCCGCTCCGGAATCAGCCCTTCGGCCGCCAGCCGGTTGCCCAGGGCCAGGCAGTAATGGCGGGAGACGCCGGCGGCCTTCACGACCATGGACTTGGCCATCTCCCGCTGGCCGGCGGCCCGACCGGCCAGCTTTACGTACTGCCGGACCATGAGCGCACGGGGGCTGAACCGCAGGCGGCGCATGACCTCCCGTGTGGCGGCCTCCCGCTTCCCGGCCTGGTCCGGCAGCCGGATTTCCTGCCCGCTTACCACCTGCGACCGGACCGTCGCCAGCAGATACGTGGGGTCTTCGTTCCAGCGGGGATTCATGGGCTCCACTTCGTAGACGCCCCGGTGGCCGTACTCTTTTAGGAACGCTTCGAACTGCGCCCGGAATCGGGTGCCGGCCAGCCTTTCCGCCCACGCGGCGGGGTCCCAATCCCCAGCGGTGAAGTAGGCGGCGGCCGTCGCTTCCCGGAGAGCCAGGTTGCCCAGTGCCACCAGCCTGACGCCCTGCTCGGCGGAAGTAACGTTCCCGCTGCCGGCCAGCATGGCGTTGGCCAGGGCGGTGGCCCGGTCGCCGAAGGCCGGCGTCAGGGACTTGATCAACTCCTGGTGAAGGCCGCCCGCCGCGCCGTTAAGGATCTGAAAGAACGGCAGGAACGGGTCGATCACGCGCTTGACTTCCTGCATGCGGTCCTGGAACTGCTGATTCGACCAGCCGGAGCAGTCCTGGGCCAGGCGTTCCGCAGCCCAGTCCGAAATCGCCTTGAAGCGCTGCTCGGCCTGGTTCATGCTTGTCAGCATGACGCGGGTCATCCGCAGTTGGCCGAGCCCCCGCCGGAGCCGCTGGGCCGGGGTGGCCGGCGGCACTGGAATCTCCGGCTGGTGGCCGCCCAGGATGCGGTTGGTCTCTGCCGGGGTGATGCCCAGGGCGTCGTACATGGCCCACTCCAGCGCGGTCAGGTTGATGTAGGCCCTGCCCTCAAAGAGCCGGACCCAGGTCATGCCCCCGGCGTAGGGCCAGCCGGCGGCGAGCAAGGGGGCCGATGCCAGCCGGTCCATGCTGGCCCGGAAGGAGGACCAGCCCTGGGCCGACTGCACGCCCGGCAAGGCGTCCCGCAGGTTGGCGTTGGACCAGTACACCGGCTGGTCCGCCACTGCCGGGAAAGTGGCGGGCGGCAGCTTCGTCACCGGCCGGGACTGGAGAATCCAGAACCGCTCGCCGTCGTGGGCCCATTCCACGTCCTGCGGCTGCTCCATGTCACCCAGGGCGTCCTGGATGCGGGCCAGCAGGTGGGCGAGGTCGGTCAGCTGATCGTCGGTGAGCGCCGGCCGGGCCGCCGCCGCCGGGTCAAGCGGGCTCAGGCGGGTTCCGCCGTCCGGCGCCGGCACCGTGATCGCACGTTTTTGCCCGATGTGCCGTTCGACGACCCGGGGCGGGTAGTCTGAAATGTCCACGAGATACTCGTCCGGCTGCACGGCGCCGCTCACGAGGGCCTCACCCAGCCCCAGCGTTGCCGAAATGGCGTGCCGGTCCCGCCGCCCGGTGCGGGGGTCGCAGGAGAAGCCCACGCCGGCCGCTTTGGCCGGCACCATGGCCAGTATGACCACGGCCGCGGCGACGGCTGCGTCGGACAGACCCAGCTTTCGCCGGTAGGCTACGGCCTGGGGCGTCCAGAGGGAGGCGTAGCACCCCTTGACCGCCTCGGCCACGGCCGCGGGCCCGGTCACGTTCAGGAAGGACGCGTGGATGCCGGCGAACGAGGCGCCGGCCGAGTCCTCGGCCACGGCTGAAGAGCGCACTGCGACTGGAGAGCGAACCGGAGCGCCCCACGGCGCCGCGGCCAGTTCAGCCATTACCGCCGCCGGCAGCGGCAAGGCCAGCATCTCCGCTCGGAACTGCGCCAGCCGGGCCGCACCCGCCGGCGTGGCCGCCTCGGCCCCGGTCAGCTGCGCGAGCGCCTCCGCCCCCGCCTGCAAGGCGGGCTGCTGCATGAACAGCCGGTACGCCTCGCTGCTCAGGACCCCGCCGGGCGGCACCGAAAAGCCATATCGGGCCAGTCGCCCCAGGTTCCAACCCTTCCCGCCGGCTAGTTCCACCCCCGCCGTTTGGGCGGTCGTCCAGTCCAACAGATACATGGATTCACCTCATCTACAGAATAGACTTTGCACGCACATTTCTAGTGCGTCATGCTTATTGTTGGGAAATTGTTATATAGGTACGCTATCACTGTAGAGGCCCGTTCCAGATGCCGTTTCTTGACCCTACTTCGGGGGAAGCGGTACACTAGGACAAGGACTGTTCGGGGTTCCGGTTGCAAGCAGTGCCAATGCGGAGTGAACGCTCTTGCAGATCGTGATGATGGGCCTGAACTTTAAAACAGCCCCGGTCGAAATCCGGGAGGTGCTGGCGGTTCCGAGTGCGGCGTTGCCCGCCGCCCTGGACCGCCTGAGCGCATTACCGGTTTCGGAAGGCGTGCTGCTTTCCACCTGCAACCGTACGGAAGTCTACGCCGTCGGCAGCAATGCGGAGGAGTGCTTTTCGATCCTGACCGGTTACCTCATGGCGTTGGGCGGGATCACCGACCCCAAGCAACTTTTGCCGCACATGTACCGCTACGCGGGGTTCGACGCCGTGAAGCACCTGTTCCGGGTGGCCTGCGGCCTTGACTCCATGGTCATCGGCGAGACGCAGATTCTCGGCCAGGTGCGCGATGCGTACCGGGATTCCACGGGCGCCGATTCGGTGGGCAAGGTGTTGCATCAACTGTTCGAACAGGCCATAGCAGTGGGAAAGCGGGCCCAGACCGAGACCCGCATCGGTCAGAACGCGGTCTCCGTCTCGTATGCCGCCGTGGAACTGGCGAAAAAAGTCTTCCAGTCGCTGGACGGGCGGCGGTGCATGGCCATCGGGGCGGGCGAAACCGCCAAGCTGACCGTCGTCCACCTGCAGGCCAGCGGCGTCAAGGAGATCGTCATCGCCAACCGGACCCTGGAGCGGGCGGAACAGCTGGCCGGCGAAATCGGCGGCGCCGCCATTCCGATCGAGGCGATTCCGGCACACCTGCAAACCGTCGACGTGGTGATTTCCAGCACCGGCGCGCCGGGTTACATGCTGACCCGGGCGATGCTTGTCGAGGCCGTCCGGCACCGCCGGGGCCGGCCGATTTTCCTGTTCGACATCGCCGTTCCCCGCGACATCGACCCGGACACCGGCAAGGTGGACGGCGTCTTCCTCTATGATATAGACGACTTGCAGGCCGTGGTCAACGCCAACCTGCAGGAGCGGCAGGAGGAGGCCAAGCGGGCTTTGCGGATTGTCGACGACGAGCTCGATAAGTTCCGGGGCTGGCTGGCCGCCCAGGAGGTCGTGCCGACCATCCGGCGCCTGCGGGACAAGGTGGAGAACATCCGTCAGCAGGAGCTGGGCAAAATGTTCAACCGGCTGCCGGACCTGACCGACCGCGAACGCGCCGTGATCGAAGCGATGACGGTCACGCTCATGAACAAGATTCTGAACGACCCGACGCAGTGCCTCAAGGGCATGGCCGGCGAAGGGGCCGCCGAAGTGGCCGTCGATACCGTGTCCAAGCTCTTCGACCTGCCCAGGGTCGACAGCGAACCGGCTGCCAGACAAGGGGGGGGTTAACCGATGGCGTGGTACCTGACCCTCACCGTGGCGGCGGCAGCGGCGCTCTATACGCTCTCGGCCACCGCCCATATCTTTTTCTTGTTCCGGCGGGAGTTCGATACCGCTGCGCGCCATTCCACCAGGCTGGCCTGGGCGGTCCACACGCTGGGCCTGGTGCTGCTGGTGGCTCACATCCATCAGGTCCCGGTCCACACGCTCTTTGACTTCAGCTATTTCTTCACCTGGATCATGGTCACCATTTATGTAACGATTGAGTTCCTCCAGAAGAACCAGGCGGCGGGCTCTTTCCTCATGCCGGTCATCGCCGTGGTGCAGATTGTGGGCACGGCTCTGCCCAAACCTTCGCCGGAAACCTTGATGCTGAACCAGTTGTCTGCCAGCCTCATCGCCTGGCATATCGCCGTGACCGGGCTGGGCTATGTGCATCTCTTCGCCTCCGCCATCGCGGGGGGGCTTTATCTGCTCCAGGAGCGCAACCTCCGGAAGAAGAACTGGGGGCCGCTCTATTACCGCCTGCCGTCGCTGGAAGCGCTCGATATCTGGGGCGGGCGGCTGGTCTACATCGGGTTCACGCTGCTGACCATCGGCATGACCGCCGGCCTCGTTTTTGCGCAAATCACGTGGACGCGGCTCTGGACGGCTGACCCCAAGGTGGCCTTCACGGTCTTCTGCTGGGTCGTCTATGGCGACTACCTGCTGATGCGGCAGGTCTGGGGCTGGGGCGGTCGACGGTCGGCGTGGTGGTCCATGGCCGGGGCGCTGGTGCTGCTGATCAACTACTTCGTGATGAATATGGTGTCCCGCCTGCACCGGTTTGTGGGGTAGGCACCTTTTTGGGAGGCAATGTACGTGACGTTGGTCAAGGTCGCGACCCGGGGATCGCTCCTGGCGCTTACGCAGACCGGGTGGGTGGCCGATCGGCTCCGGGAAGCCAATGGGGGCGTGACGTTCGAACTGGTGACCTTCAAGACGGTGGGCGACAAGGTGCTGGACGTGGCGCTGAGCCAGATTGGCGGCAAGGGCCTGTTCACCAAGGAGTTGGAAGACGCCCTGCTGGAAGGCAAGGCGGACATCGCCGTGCACAGCTTGAAAGACATGCCGACCGACCTGCCGGAAGGGCTGGTGCTGGGCTGCATTCCCAGGCGGGAGGACCCGCGCGATGTGGTGATCACCGTGGATGGCCGCCCGTTCATCGACCTGGCGCCGGGGGCGCTGGTCGGAACGTCGAGCCTGCGCCGGCTAGCCCAGTTGCGGGCCGTGCGGCCGGACCTTACGTATATCCCGATTCGCGGCAACGTCGATACCCGGCTGCGCAAGCTGGCTGAAGGCCAGGTGGCGGCGCTGGTGATGGCGGCGGCCGGCATGCATCGGGCGGGCTTCAAGGAGCGCATCACCGAATACCTGGACCCGGCATTCTGCCTGCCGGCGCCGGGTCAGGGCGCCCTGGCGATTGAAATCCGGTCGACGGACGCCCACATCGGCGCGATCGTCGGCAAGCTGCACGATGTTGAGACGGCCCTGGAGATTCAGGCGGAACGGGCGCTGCTGGCCCATCTCGAAGGTGGCTGCCAGGTGCCCATCGGGGCGTATGCCGTGTGCGACAACGGGAACCTGCACCTGCAGGGGCTCATCGCCTCCCCGGACGGCACGAAAATCATCCGCTACGAAGCCGACGGACCCGAAGAGCGGGCCCGGGCGCTGGGCGAGCAGGTGGGCGAATGGCTGCTGGCGCATGGGGGCGCCGAGATTCTGAGCCGCCTCGAACGATAGACAGAGAACCGGAAGCGTTCGGTAGAGAAGGGGAGGGGAGCGGCATGCGTGTGGGGACACCCATGACGCCCGGCAGCGATACGATCGTGCGCATCGGCATGATGCTGGTGCGCCTGGGGTTTGCGGTGGCGCTTGTGCTGGGGCTGTCGATCCTGACGGGTATCGGGCCGGGCGCTGCGGCCCTGCCGGTGCACATCGGCGCCGGGTTGCTGGCGCTGGTCGGGTCGACGTTGATTTACTTGCGGATCAAGCTGCAGGGCTACGAGGGCAGCCGGTCCGCCGGTATTGTGCTGTTGGCCCTGCTGATCGGTGCGGGCAACGGGATTCTGGCCGCCATTGGCCTGGGCTTCGGGTTGCTGCACCTGGGGATCATGCTGCTCGCCATGGCCGGGGCCGAGTCTGCCATGGCCCGGCTGAAGCGAGGGTAACTGCGGGGCGCCGGACCGGGGGTCCGGCGCTTTTCCGCGACTGACTCCGTCAGTCGCCGGAGCGGCCGGCAGACTTTTGCGGAGCAAAAGGCGGGAGGCGAGTAATCCGCGGTGCCGGGTTTGCGGTGCCGGGCTTATTGAAGGAGTGGATGGTTATGGCCGAAGGGATGGTCTTTCTGGTCGGCACGACGCCGGGCGACCCGGGGCTGATGACCGTACGGGGGCTGCAGGCCATCCGGCGGGCGGACCTGCTGGTGTACGACCCCGGCGTGAGCCAGTCGCTGCTGGGCGAGGCCGGGCCGGCGGCGTCCAAACTGGCGGTGGTCGAGCCGGGCGCGGTGGTCGCCATGCTCATGGCCGGGGCGGCGGCCGCGGGCCGTACGGTCTGCCGGCTCTACGCGGGCGGCCCGCTTTTGTCCGGGGCGGCCGAAGAGGCGCCGGCGCTGGCGGCCCGGGGGTTGGCCTTGGAGATTATCCCCTGCGTGCTGCCGGAGCTCGCCGCCCCGGTGTACGCCGGGGTGGGCCTGGGGCGGCCCATGAACCTGGCGCTGGTGGACGCTGCCGCTCCGAACATCGCCTGGCCGCAGCTGGCGACCGGGGTGGCGACCATATCGGCCCGGCTGGACGTGGCCCAACTGCCGGCGATTGCGGGCCAGCTGATGGCGCACGGCCGGCCCGCCGACACGCCGGTCGCCGTGATCGTCCGGGGGACCTATGTGGACCAGCGGACCGTGACATCCACGCTCTCCCGGGTCGGGGAAGCGGTCGCGGAGGCCGGGCTGCAAGGCGAGGCCGTCGCGGTCATCGGCTGGGCGGCGACGAAACGGCCCGAGCTGAACTGGTACGAGACCAAGCCGCTCTTCGGCCGGTGCGTGCTGGTCACCCGGGCCCGGAGCCAGGCCTCAAGCCTGGTGGACAGGCTGGCCGACGTGGGCGGCCGGACGTTCGAGTTCCCGGCCATCGTAACGAAGGCGCCGGAGTCCTACGGGCCGCTGGACGCGGCGATTGCCGCGATCGAGACGTACCGGTGGGTTGTGGTCACCAGCCCCAACGGGGCCGAGCACTTCCAGGCCCGGCTGATGGCGTCCGGCAGAGATGTCCGGGCGCTGGCGCACCTGAAAGTCGCGGCGGTGGGCACGGCGACGGCGAAGGCGCTCGCCTGCGCTGGCATCCGGGCCGACCTGGTCCCGCCGGAGTTCCGGGGCGCCGCCCTGCCGGCGGCCATGGCCCCGCTGCTTCGGCCCGGCGACCGGGTGCTCATGGCTCGGGCGAATCTGGCCGACCCGGCGGTGGCGGCCGACTTGCGGGCGCTGGGCGCCGTGGTCGACGATGTGGTGGCCTACCGGACCCTGCTCGAAGGCGGCGACGTGGCGGGGTTACAGGCGGCCCTTCGGCGTGGGGAGATCCACTACGCCACGTTCACCTCGTCGTCCACCGTGACCAGCTTGCTGGAGCGGCTGGGCGGGCGGGAGCCGCTGGCCGGCGTCCGCATCGCCTGTATGGGTCCCGAAACGAAAAAAGCCGCCGAGGCGGTCGGCCTGACGGTGCACGTACTGGCCCGGCAGGTCACCATCGACGGTCTGGTGAATGCCATCGTTGAAGACGCACGCACTTTTAAGGAGGCAGAACAGTAACATGTCGTCCTTTCCGATTACCCGGCCCCGGCGGCTGCGCGGCAGCGAAACGCTCCGGTCCATGGTCCGTGAGACCGTGCTGACGAAATCCGCCCTCATGATGCCGCTCTTCGTCGCCCCCGGCAAGGGCGTCAAAAACGAAATCTCCTCGATGCCGGGCAACTTCCACTGGTCGACCGACACGCTCATGTGGGAGATTGAGGACCTGTTGAAGGCCGGCGTGAAGTCGGTGATTCTGTTCGGCCTGCCCGAGTCCAAAGACGAGGTGGGCAGCGGGGCGTATCATGAGCAGGGCATCGTCCAGCAGGGGATTCGGGCGATTAAAGCCCGGTTCCCGGAGATGTACACCGTGACCGACGTCTGCCTCTGCGAATACACGTCGCACGGCCACTGCGGCATCATCAAGGGCGACACGGTCGACAACGACCCCACGCTGGACCTGCTGGCCCGGACGGCCCGCTCCCACGTGGAAGCCGGGGCCGACATGGTCGCGCCGAGCGACATGATGGACGGCCGGGTGGAGGCGATTCGGGAGGCGCTGGACGGCGGCGGCTTTACCGACGTGCCGATCATGGCCTACTCGGCCAAGTACGCCTCGGCCTACTACGGCCCGTTCCGGGTGGCGGCGGACAGCGCCCCGGCGTTCGGCGACCGGCGCTCGTACCAGATGGACCCGGCCAACGCCCGGGAAGCGCTGAAAGAAGTGGAACTGGATATCATGGAGGGCGCGGACATCGTCATGGTGAAGCCGGCCCTGGCTTACATGGACATCATCCACCGGGTCCGGGAGGCGTTCGACCTGCCGGTGGCCTGCTACAACGTATCGGGCGAGTTCGCCATGGTCAAGGCGGCGGCGGCCAACGGCTGGATCGACGAGAAGCGGGTGGTCATGGAGACCATGCTGGGCTTCAAGCGGGCGGGGGCGGACATCATCCTCACGTACCACGCGCAGGATGTGGCCCGCTGGCTGGACGAGGGGCGGTGAGGTCAGCGACCGGCCGGCGGGATTCTCCGCCGGCTCTTTCGCGTGCCTAAAAGTTTCATGGCGAGAACAATGCAGGGATTCTGTGTTGTCTCGGTAAATCTTCAAATGGCGGAGACTTGCTATTGAAAGGGGGGGTGGGCATGGGCACTGAACGGTCAGCATTCCGCCGGGCGGGCCACCCTGTCGCGTGGTTCGCCATCACGCTTGCCCTGGGCCTGGCGCTCCTGGACCTTTACGTCCCCTACCTGTTCCAGGCGCCCCAGTTCCGGTTTGTCTATCCCTACCTGCGCCTGGTGGGGTCGCTGTTCGGTGCGGCATCCGTGCTCCTGGCCGCGTCGGAGTTTGACGTGGGGTTGTCGCGCTGGGTGGGACAAATCGGCAAGGTCAGCCTGAGTGCGGCCTGCATCGGGATGATGATGGGCGTGGCCATCCCGAACGGGCTCTGGGACCGGACCGACTTTTATGTTTCATTCCTGGTGGTGCTGGCCGTCAGCATGTGGCGGGCGGACCGGGAAGCCGACCTCTTTCACGCACTGCACGCCGTCGCGCTCATCGGCGCCGGTCTGGCTGTGTGGCTGTGGCCCTCCGCCCTGGTGCAGACGCTCCCGGGGCCGTGGAACTGGCTCGGGCTGGCGAGCGTTACCGCCGGGGTGTTGCAGGCCGCCGGCATGACCCGGGTCGGGAGGCGCTGGGCGTGGCTCGCCATGTTCCTCAGCACACTGCCGCTGCTCTGGTTCACCGGCATGTTGCTGCAACTTCAGGACTGGACGGCCATGGTCATCTACGGCTCCCTGGCAGCTTCGGCGGCCGGCTGGGGGCTTTACCTGCTGTCCCCCTGGGAAGTTCCCATCCGGGGCCTTCAGCGCCGAATCGTGGCGTTGGTCATCGCCGTATCGGTGCCGCCGACGCTGCTGCTGGGCGCCGTGGCAGTCTTTGGCATGCAGGAGGTCAACCGGCAGGAGGCGCTGCATGCGCTCGAGGTCTCCCGCCTGGAGGGCGAACGCCAGGTCGAGCGGCTGGTCAGCGGCGGCGAGAAGGTTGACCCGGCCCGCCTGGCCCGCCTGTTGTCGGGCGCCCTGCCCGTGCCGGGCACGGCCCCGTTGGTCTATGCCTTTGGGGCGGAGCCCGGCGGTTGGTCGGCCTCCGAAGGCGCCATGGAAGAACTCGGGCCTGACGGCTACCGGCGGCTGGTCTCCTACGTCCGGCGGCCGGACCTGGGCCTGGTGTTCGCGGTCACCCAGGATGTCCAGGCAGCCTACAACACGGCCGAGCCCATGGCGGTCTGGCTTTTGTTTCTGACGGTCGTCATCGGCGGGCTGGCCGTGGCGCTGGCCGTGCCGGTTTCGGAACAGCTGACCTCCCGGCTCTCCCAGATCCGCCAGGTGGTCGCGGCCGTGGGCGAGCAGCACTTTGACGTCCGGGTGCCCCATGAGCCGGACGGTGATGAAATCGCCGTGCTGGCCGGCACCATGAACGAGATGGCCGCCACCCTGGGTGTTTACAACCGGGAGATTCAAGCGCAGTCCGAGGAACTCCGGGCACAGAACGAGGCACTCCAGGCCCAGTCCGAAGAGTTGTCCAGCCAGAACGAGGAACTGACGGCCCAGTCCGAGGAACTGACGTCCCAGTCCGAGGAACTGAGCAGCCAGAACGATACGCTCCAGGAGCAGCAGGCAGAGTTGAAGGCCGGGGCCGAAAGGCAGGCGGCGGTATCCGACTTCGGCCAGTTTGCGCTCGCCGGCCCCGGCGTCTCCGAGTTGATGCAGGAAGCGTTGCGGCTCCTGGCCGGCTTCCTGGACTTGGACTTCGCGGCGGTCTGGAAGCTGGAGCAGGACGGCAAGACCCTGCTCCTGGCGGAAGGCGCCGGGTGGCCGGCGGGCATGGTTGGCGCCACAAAAATGACGGACGAGCGCCACTGGCAGGCGCATGTGCTGCGGCAGCGTGAGCCGGTGGTCGTGGAAGACATGCGGCTGATCCCGGACGCCGGCTGTCCGGAGGCGGTCCGGGGCTGCGGCATCGCCGCCTGCATGAGCGTGGCCATCGCCGGCGCCCCGAGGCCGTACGGCGTGTTGAGCACGTACTCCCTCCGGCCCCGGTCGTTCACGGGCGATCACGTCTATTTCTTGCAGTCGGTCTCCAACGTGCTGGCCGCCGCTCTCGGACGGCAACGGGCCGAACTGCTTGCCGACCTCCAGCACACCGTGACGCGGATTCTCGTGGAATCCTTGCAGGTGAGTGCGGCGGTGCCGAGCGTGCTGGAGGCCTTCTGCCGGAAGCTGGGCTGGGACCTGGGCGCTTTCTGGGTGGTGGACCCCAAGGACGACGTCCTGCGGTGTCCCTACCTGTGGCGCGCTCCTGAGGCGGGCTTGCTGGTCTTTGAGACGCTTATGTCCAGGGCCGTCTTCCGCAGGGGCGACGGAATTCTCGGGCATGCCTGGACGACCGGCGAGGCGGACTGGTCAGCGGACGTGTCCACCGATGAACGGTTTCAACGTACCCCGCTGGCTGTGCGGGAAGGGCTCCGGGGAGCGGTGTTCATTCCGGTCCTGCTGGATGGCGAAGTGGCCGGCGTCATGGAGTTTTTCAGCCGCGAAATCCGGCAGCCCGACGATGAGATTCTGAAGCTGATGTCCGGCATCGGCAGCCAAATCGGCCAGTTCCTCGCCCGCAAGCGGTCGGAGGCGGAGCGGGAGCAGGCGCTGGTCCGGGAGCGGGCGGCGAGGGGGCAGGCAGAGGCTGCCACCGAGAAATTTCAGCGTCTCCAGGCGGTGACGGACGTGGCGCTGGCACACCTCTCCGCCGACGCATTGCTGCCGGAACTGCTCAACCGGACCCAGGCTGTGCTCGCGACGGATACATGCACCATCGTACTGCTCAATGCGGAGCGCACGCTTCTGTATCCGGTCGCCGCCACGGGGTTGTCGCGGGAGTTTATCGAAGGGACGGAACTCGCCGTGGGCCAGGGGTTCATGGGGCGAATTGTCGCCACCGGCCGGCGATTGGTCGTGGATGACCTGTCGCAGGTGCAGGACGTCCCCACGAAGCCCCTGGCGGCCATTCGCTCGGCGGCCGGGGCGCCGCTGCTGGTCGAAGGCCGGGCCATCGGTGCGGTCGCGGTGGGGATGGTGACCCCGCACCACTTCACACCGGACGAAGAGCAATTACTGCAAATGGCCGCCGATCGAATCGCTGTCGCCCTCGACCGGGCCCGCCTCTGGGAGGCGGAAGTGAACGCCCGCCGCGACGTGGAGGCCAAGTCCCGGGAAATCCAGGAGCTGAACGCCGAACTGGAACAGCGGGTGCTCCAGCGGACTGCCCAGTTGGAGACCGCCGTCCGGGAGCTGGAGACGTTCGCCTACTCGGTCGCCCACGACCTGCGGGCGCCGCTGCGCTCCATTGACGGGTTCAGCCAGGTGCTCCTGGAGGACTACGCCGAAACGCTGGACGCAGAAGGCAAGGATTCGCTGGCCCGGGTGCGGGCGGCCTCCCAGCGGATGGGCCAGTTGATCGACGCCCTTCTGCAACTCAGCCGGGTGACCCGTTCTGAGATGCAGCGGGAAACGGTCGACCTGTCCCAGCTCGCCCGGGTCATCGTGGGCGACCTCCAGCAGTCAGACCCCTTGCGGCGGGTCAGCGTGGAGATTGCGGACGGCCTTTCGGCCAAGGGCGACGGGCGGCTGTTGCGGGTGGTCCTGGAGAATCTCATCGGCAACGCCTGGAAGTTCACCGCAAAGAACCCGCAGGCCGCCATTCAGTTCGGCCAGGCTACCGTCGCCGGAAAGCCGGCGTTCTTTGTGAAGGACGACGGCGTCGGTTTCAAAATGGACTATGCCGAGAAGCTGTTCCTGCCCTTTCATCGGCTTCACTCAGACAAGGAATTTCCCGGCAGCGGCATCGGCCTGGCCACCGTGCACCGGATCATTCTCCGCCACGGTGGGCAGATCTGGGCGGAGTCGGCACTGGGCCAGGGCGCCACGTTCTCCTTCACGATCGGATAACGGCGGGTGCTTAAGCGCCACCGAGATATTTCCGGACCAGGTGCGGAAGCTCACGGGTGTTGATCGGCTTGGGCACATACGCATCACAGCCGGCGGCGAGGGCGATCTCCTCGTCGCCCTTCATGGCGTAGGCGGTGACGGCGATCACCTTGATGGCGGCCAGCCGCGGGTCAGCCTTGATCCGCCGTGTCAGTTCGCAACCGTCGATGCCGGGAAGCTGGATGTCCATGAAGATCAGGCGGGGAAGGAAATCCGCCAGGACCGCCAGGGCCTCCTGTGCATCGATTGCCGTCCGAACCTCGTACCCTTCCGCTGTCAGCAGCACCTTGAGCAGCTTCAGATTGCTCGGATTGTCTTCGACGATCAGGACCGGTGGTTTGTTCATGGCTTATGCCTCCCGAGATCAATGGCCGGAGCGGTTTGGACAACCCTGGGCAGGATGGCGCTAAATGTACTGCCCTGTCCGAAAGTACTCTTCACCTCTACCCGGCCGTTCTGTGCCTCCACGACCCGCTTCGTGAGGGCCAGACCAAGGCCCGTGCCCGAGTAACGTTTGGCTGGGCTGGCGTCCAGTTGCTGGAACTCAACGAAGAGCCGGCCCATGTCCTCCGGCCGGATGCCGATCCCGGAATCCTCTACGTCGATGCGGAAGTGATCCGCGCCTTCGGCCTGGACTCGAATGATGACGCGTCCCAGGTCCGGCGTAAACTTCAAGGCGTTGGAAAGGTAGTTGTAAAGCACCTGCTTGAGCCTGCCCGCATCTGCCACGATGGCGGTGAGGGCGGGATCGATCTCTACTTCCACGTGCATGCGCTTCTTGCCGGAAAGGGGGCGCAGCGTGTCCCGCACTTCGGCTACCAGCCGCACGATGTCCACCGGTTCGGGTCGCAACTCAAACTTTCCGGATTCGACTTTGGACAGATCGAGGACGTCGTTGATCAACTGCAGCAGGTGGCCGGAACTGGAGAGAATGTCCCCGAGGTACTCCTTGTGGTCCGCGCTGACGGGGCCGACCTTGCCGTCGTGCATCAGCTCGGAAAAGCCGATGATGGCGTTGAGCGGGGTCCGCAGTTCATGGGACATGTTCGCGAGGAACTCGCTCTTGAGCCGGTTCGCCGCCTGGATCTGGCGGTTCTGCTCTTCCAACTGCTCGTTCTTGCGGCGGAGTTGATCCTCCAGCAGCTTCCAGTCCGTGATGTCCTTGGAGATGAGCACGTAGCCGATGCGGTTGCCCAGTCCGTCCCGGCGCAGGGTGATCGCCACCTGCGAGGTGAACTGCTCCCCGTTCTTGCGCACCCGCTGGAACTCCCCTTCAAACTTCCCGATCTCGCGGACCGTAGCCAGCGCCCGCTCGACCTTGCCCGATTCGACGTCCTCCCGGGCGTGGAGGAGCGTGATGTCCTTGCCCACCATCTCTTCGGCCGTGTAGCCGTAGATGCGCCGCGCCCCTTCATTCCAGGTGAGGATCCGGCCGTCCAGACCCTTGGCCATGATGGAATACTCCGTGGAGCTCTCCAGGACGCTGTTCAGGAAGGTGGTCGCCTCCATCAGGTCCCGGTTCTGCTTCCGGATCTGCTCTTCGAGCCGCTTCTGGTCGGTGATGTCGCGGGCGGCGGCGAAGACGCCTCTCAGGTGGCCGTCCGCCCCGGCAAAGGTGGTGGCATTGTAGGAGACCACCGTCTCCTTGCCTTCCTTCGAGCGCATGGTAAGTTCGTAGTTGGTCACCCGGCCATCCGTCAACACCAGCCGAATGCCGTCCTCCGCCCGCTTGGGGTCGGTGAAGTATTCCTTGAAGGGCGTTCCGATCAACTCTTCCCGGACGTGGTCGGTCAGCTCGCACATCTGCCGGTTGACGTCGGTGATGATCCCCAGGGTGTCGGTCGTCATCAGGGCGTCGATGTTCGATTCGATCAGGCCGCGGGTGTAGGTCTGCTGCTCCCGCAGTTCGTGCTCGATCTGCTTCTGATGGGTGGCGTCGCGCGCCGCAGCCAGAATGCCGACCACTTCGCCGGACGTATCCCGGAAGACTGCGGCGTTGAAGGAGACGGGGACCTTCCTGGCCGTCTTTGACCTGACCACCAGCTCGTAGTTGGTCACAATGGCGTTCGCGAAGGTCAGGGCGACGCCGGCCTTTGCCCGTTCGGGGTCGGTGAAGTAATCGACGAAGGGGCTGTTGATCAACTGCTTGCGGTTGTACCCCGTCAGCTTCACCGCCTGCTCGTTCACGTCGGTAATGACGCCGTTGGGATCCACCGTAAGCAGGGCGTCGACGCTGGACTCGATCAGGCTCCGGTTGTAGTTCTGCTGATCGCGGAGCTGCTCTTCGAGCCGTTTTTGGGCGGTGATGTCCCGGGCCGCGGCGAGGATGCCCGCAACGCGGCCTGCCGTATTCATGAACGTGCCGGCATTGAATGAAACGACGGTCCGCTTCCCACTCTTGGACTTGAGGACCAGTTCGTAATTGGTGACGGACCCCTGGGCCAGGGTCTGCCCGACGCCGGCCGCAGCCCGATCCGGCTCTGTGAAATACTCCTTGAAGAGGCTGCCGACCAGTTCGGACCGCGAGTAGCCGGTCAGGCGCACCATCTGCTCGTTGACGTCGGTGACGGTCAGATCCGGGGCCACGGTCACCAGCGCATCCACCGAGGATTCGATCAGGCCGCGGCTGTAGTTCTGCTGTTCCCGAAGCTGCTCTTCCAGCCGCCGCTGCTCGGTCACGTCGCGTGCGACGGCGAAGATGCCGCGCACGGTCCCTTCCGTGTCCTTGAAGACGGATGCGTTGAAGGAGACGAGGATGTGGCGCCGGTGCCGGGAGCGGAGGGTCAGCTCGTAGTTAGTGACGTACCCTTGGTTCAGCGTCTGGAGCACCCCGGAAGCGGCCCGGTCGGGCTCAGTGAAATAATCCTGGAAGGAGCTGCCGATCAGCTGCTCCCGGCTGTACCCCGTCAGCCGCACCGTCTGCTCGTTGACGTCCGTGATCGTGGTGTCCGGGGCGACGGTGAGCATGGCGTCCACGGAGGACTCGACCAGACCCCGGTTATAAGCCTGCTGCTCCCGCAGCTCCTGCTCCAGCCGCTTCTGGTCGGTAATGTCGCGGGCGGCGGCGAAGACGCCCCGGAGCCGGCCGTCCTCCCCGGTAAAGGTGGTGGCGTTGTACGAGACCACGGTCTCCTTGCCGCTCTTGGCCCGAATCGTCAGCTCGTAGTTGGTGACCCGTCCGCCGGTCAGGACCTTGCGGATGCCGTCCTCTGCCCGCCGGGGGTCGGTGAAGTAGTTCTTGAACGGAGCGCCGATCAGCTCATCGCGGTCGTAGCCGGTCACCTCGCACATCTGCCGGTTCACGTCGGTGATGATGCCGAGCGGGTCGGTGGTCATCAGCGCGTCGATGTTGGACTCGATCAACCCCCGGTTGTATGCCTGCTGCTCCCGCAGCTCCTGTTCCAGTCCCTTCTGGTCGGTAATGTCGCGGGCGGCGGCGAAGATGCCGACCACATTGCCGGCGGTGTCGCGAAAGACGGAAGCGTTGAAGGAGACCAGGATCTGCGTCTCGTGCTTGGACAGAACCGTCAGTTCATAGTTGGTGACCACGCCGTCGTGGAAGGTCTGCTGCACGCCGGACATTGCCCGTTCCGGGGCGGTGAAGTACTGGGCAAAGGGGCTGTCGATCAGTTGCTTGCGGCTGTATCCCGTCAGCCGAATCATCTGCTCGTTCACGTCCATGATCAGCCCCTGGGGATCCACCGTCACCAGGGCGTCCACCGACGCCTCGATCAGGCCTCGGCTGTAGTTCTGCTGTTCCGTCAACTGCTGTTCGAGGCGGCGTTGTTCCGTCACGTCACGGGCGACGGCGAAAATGCCCCGGATGGTTCCCTCCAGATCCTTGAAGATGGAGGCATTGAATGAGACCAGCACCTCCCGGCCACCGGGAGTCCGTAAGGTCAGCTCGTAGTTGGTAACGTAGCCTTCCCGCAGCGTCTGACGCACGCCGGCTGCCGCCATGACCGGCCGGGTGAAGTAGCTGTCGAAGCGGCTGCCGATCAACGCCGCTTTGGCGGTTTCGGTCAGCCGCACCATCTGCTCGTTCACGTCCGTGATGGTCAGGTCCTGGTCCACCGTGATCATGGGGTCCACGGACGATTCGATCAGGCCGCGGGTGTAATTCTGGGCCTGGCGGAGCTCATTTTCCAAACGATTCTGCTCCGTGATGTCACGGGCGGCGGCGAAGATGCCGCGCACATTGCCCCCGGTATCCCGAAAGACGGAGGCGTTGAAGGAGACCAGCGTCTCCGCCCCGTTCCGGGGGCGGAGCACCAGCACGTAGTTAGTCACGATGCCGGCGGCCAGGGTCTGCCGGACACCTGCTGTGGCCCGGTCGGGGTCGGTGAAGTAATCGGGGAAGGGGCTGCCGATCAGCTCCTCCCGGCTGTAGCCGGTCATCCGCACCGTCTGCTCATTGACGTCGGTGATGAGGAACGCCGGGTCGACGGTCAACAGGGCGTCTACCGAGGCTTCGATCAGGCCGCGGGTGTAGTTCTGGGCCTGCCGGAGGTCTTCCTCGAGGCGCTTCTGCTCGGTGATGTCGCGTGCGGCCGCAAAGACGCCTCTCAGTTTGCCGTCCGCCGAGCGGAAGGTGGTCGCATTAAATGAAACGACCGTCACTCTGGCGCTGCGGGACCGCATGGTCAGCTCGTAGTTGGTGACCCGGTCTTCCTCCAGCACCTTGCGGATGGCATCCTCGGCGCGCCTGGGGTCTGTGAAGAACTGCTTGAAGGGCGTACCGATCAGTTCTTCCCGGCTGTATTCAGTCATCTCGCACATCTGGCGGTTGACGTCGGTGATGACGCCGAGCGGGTCCGTGGTCATCAGGGGGTCGATGTTCGATTCAATCAGCCCGCGGTTGTACTCCTGTGACTCCCGCAGACCCTGCTCGACTTGCTGGGAGTGGGTGATGTCCCGTGCGACCGCCGTGAAGCCGATGGGATTGCCGTTCTGGTCGCCGCGCGGCGTTACGGTGACATGGGTCGGCAGCAGGTGGTTGTCCTTCCGCTGCGCTTTGACCTCACCCTCCCACTTGCCGGATCGCAGCGCCGCCGGCTGGACTTGCTCCACCCACAGGCCGGGCGTTTCCGTCGGGGAGTGCAGGATCAGGTCAGCAGGCTTGCCGATGGCCTCTCCGGCGTCATAGCCGTAGACCTTGCAGGCGCCCGTGTTCCAGAATAGGATGGTCCCTTCCATATCTGTGGCGATGATGGCGTATTCGGTGGAGCCTTGGAGCACAGAATCCACCTGAAGCCCTGCGGTCTGCTCCACGTGGCGGGTCTTCTGAGCCATCTGCGTTCCTCCCAGCGATTGATGCTACCCTTCAATTCAGGGATAGTTTTGTACAGTATGACTATATACTGCGTATCTATAGTTCGTCCATACCTGAATATATGTACTATAACCCTGCGGTCTTATGGCGCACCACCGTGCCAGGAACTGCACAAGGGCCGGGCGGGGGTAACCCTGCCCGGCCCCTGTTGCGTGCTTGCTTGGACCTTGTCGTCAGGCCGGCTGTTGCCCGTTGGCGGGTTCCCCAGGCGACGAAGCAGCAGGCTCGCTCTCCTTCTTCCCGCTGTCGTTGTTCTCCTTCGCGGCGGTGGTCGTCTCAGCAGGCTGCGCCTGGTCCTTCTTCTTCTTCTTCTCAAGCCGTCGCTCTTTCGGCTGACCGAGGTCGATCACCAGGCCGGGCCAGAGGGGGCTGCCTTCGGGGACGAACGCCACGTCGTACCACTCCCGGTACCCGGTTTCCAGTGTGAGGCCGGCATCACCCAAAAGGTCAATGAAGTTTATCCAGATGCTGGATTGCCTGGCATAACGGTTGACCGGAACAGCGGTCAGGTCATTGGTGGAAGCGGCCTGGATGACCAGTAGCTTGGTGCCCTTCACCAGCTTCGGGTTAACCTTCTCGACCTTCTTTACGTTCAGGCCGGCCAAGCCTGCCACCCGGGTCAGCCGTCTGTCAGCCGCGGCAAACAGCTCAAAATGGGCGGGCGCGTGCATCCAGCAACCGGACGGGTACGCGGTGCCCTTGATCACTTCGGTTTCGGTATTCTGGGTAATGATGTCCTCGGGCGTGACGCCCATCAGTCGGTCATGGGTGCTCTTGCTCAGAATCTCCTCTTTTGCTGCGGCTGCGGCCTGGATTGCCTCTTCAACCTGACCCGGGTTCACCTTGCTCTTCTTCGGGTCCATTTGAATCCGCCCCCCCGTTTTCGGCATTCAAACCATTTGGCAGAACTTCTGAGATTGATATTAACATACTTTTAACGTTAAAACAATTGGATTAATCAGATCGAGTGTGATTAGAAATACGAATGCCACTGCTTGGCCATAGATCACGGCAGGCGACGTAAAGTCGCTCGGGACATGTTCATAAAGACGCGGGATAGACGCACAAGGAACGCATTGGTGTAGAGTGAGTTGTGTGCAAAGGGCCCGTCGGGGCAGAGAGCCACTTGAGCCAGAAGCTCGGGAGGCGCACTGGCAGTAGGGATTGGGAGTGCCCTCCCCTCGGGGTGGGCGAATCCGTGGTAGCAACCGGTTTGCCGGCAGGCGAGGGTCAGCCGGAGCGGAGGGGAACGCTTGGGGACGGGGACAACCGGCGCAATGCAGAGCGCCCCCGGCGGCCGGTGGCCGCAAGGGGCGTGGGTGAAGGGCTGCAGGGTTTAGCAAGACCCGGGGCAGGGAAGCGGGATACGCGTACCAGGATCGTAAAGTGACGCGGGATACGCGTACCAGGATCGTAAAGTGAGACGGGCTACGCGTACCAGGAACGTAGAGCCAGACGGGACAGGAGCATCAGGAACAGACACGCGGGGTGGGACCTGAGCAGCAGAAGCGCCTCACGTATGAGCGCTCAACTTGACGGGCCGCCGCCAGCTACAGGAGGGAGCATCATGAGCAAGATCCAGGGATGCTACGACGAGCATACCCAGTACGAATGGGATCGGCTGGAGCGCCACAGGATGGAATTCGCCATGAACCTGCGGATGCTGCAGGAACATCTGCCCCAGCCGCCGGGCAAGGTTCTGGACGTAGGCGGCGGTTCAGGGCGCCTGTGTCCATCTTCTGGCGGTCGCGCGCAAGGGTGAGTAGCGGGCGCCTACGCCGTGCGGAACAGCCACCACCGGCACTCCTGCAGTCCCGTAAACCCGACTGCTAAAGCGCCTGTTCCACGATGTCCCACGTGGTGGAACAGGGGCGGCCTGACGCCTGCAAGACGCAGCAACCAGGCTCCGGAGAGTATCGGAGGTCATCGCAGCAACAGCGGAGGCCAACGTGTTCTTTCAAAGAGAGGCACATGTTTACATGGAGGTGCACCTGCATTATCAGGAGCCCTGGGACTAACGTCTCAGGGCTCCTGATTTCCGTGCCCGCCCCCGTCCAGCCCTGACGCCCGCGTGGAACCCGGACTGGCGGGTCGGGCACGCGTACCGTCCAGCCGCGTGACGGTATGCTCTGGCATTGTGCCAATCGGCACTACATGCGTGATTTAGCCATCAAATAGGACCTCCGCAATGTGTACATGAACCAAACTGTCGAAATTGGTCGGACGAATCTATGTAGACATTCACTAAAATGAAGCGGTACTGTATTTACTAGCATACTGGTACGGTACTGAAATGTTTCGATTCGCGGTACTCGGTGCTTCGGCGTTCAGGAAGCGTGAAGGCCAACTGAGACTGGGTCCTCAGCGGTCCGCATTAGGGATTTCATTTGCCAGACAGTCAACTCTGAGAGGTACGCTTTATGAAGTTGAGACAGACTGGGCCCCGAGCCTTGGGGTGGATGGTTTGGGTGCTCCTTGGCTGGGTGTTCCTGCGCGGCGTGCTCTCGTTGCTGCCGGCCACTCCAGCCCAGGCGGGTGTACGCGAGAAACCCGAGGCGCAGGTGCCGGCAGAACCGGTTGGGCTCGATGCCTTCCCGGCCATATTCATTCACGAGTATCTCACGTGGCAATCGGGCAACCCCGATGAACACGCGTTGCGGATCGCACCGTATCTCACCCGCAGCCTGGACCGCCGGCCGGTTGGTCTCCCGGCAAGGAGGCGCTCCGGCAGTTGGAGACGGGCCAGGCCATGTTCCAGGACCTGCAGGGCCGGGTGGGGGTCGTGACGCTGGACGCGGTTGCGCCGCACCTGGCGAAGGCCTTCGATACCAGGCCGACCGGTCGGTAAGGGGGGGCGATGGCGATGCGCAGGCGTTTGCTTTTGCTGCTGATAGTAGCAGGCATGATTCTGCTGCCGGCCTTCCGGGCCGCAGCGGATCCGCTGATTCCGGACCGGCCGGCGGGGGCGGAAAGTTACAGCGTCCGGGCACCCCTGTACGACGACCCGCGGTATGAACCCTGGGCGTACACCTTTGAGGGCGCCCAGTGGAACAGCCCGGGCTACATCGGGATCTACTTCGGCATGAACCAGTTGCTGGTCACCAAGGCCTGGCTGTTGAAAATGGCCCTGCGTGTGGTTGAGTACGCCTTGTCGGTGCCGTTTTACGCTCCGGTTCTGCCCCGGCTCCAGAGTATTTTGACCACGTTTGACAGCAACTTCTGGTCGGGCGCGGATACACCGCTGGTGGCGGGAGCCCTGAGCCTGACCGGACTCTGGGCGCTGCTGCTGTATGTTCGGGGGAGAACCAGCCGCGTGTGGGCGGCCCTGGGCGGTTCGATTCTGATCATCATGGCGTCGACCGCCGTCCTGACAGCAGGCCCGGATACGGTCACCAAGGCCCTGGGCCTGGCCCGTGACGCCACGGCTCAGGTTTACGGGACGGCGGACCACGCGTTCCGGGACAGCGCGGCCGACTGGAGCCTCCTGGCCCGCAGCGGCGATGGCATCTGGCGGACGCTGGTGTACGAGCCCTGGCAAATGGGCGAGCTTTCCGGGGGCGGGCGAACGCTGTTCCGGTCCGGAGTCGGACTGGACGGTGGCGAGTTCCTGGCGAAGAGCGTGCAGCAGCGGCAGGAGACCTGCCTCTATAATCCCAGCGCGGGACAGGCCTACTGCCCTTGGTGGCAGGTCGAGTTCCTGCCGCGGCGGATGCTGCTGGCGCTGTGGACGTTCCTGGCAACCGCGGTCTATGCCGGGGTGCTCGTGCTGCTGGCCGGCGGCATCATTTTGGGCCAGTTGACCGTGCTCTTCCTGGTGGCGCTGGCGCCGGTCTGGCTGGTGGTGGCGCTCTGGTGGCCGGAACGGGGGGTGGGCCTTTTGTGGAAACTGCTGGTGCAGGTGCTCGGCAGCCTGGCCGGTCAGGCCTTGCTGGCGGCCACGCTGGCGGTGCTGCTTCTCTTTAGCCGGGGCATCACCGAAGGGTTCGCGGCGGCAGGCCGGATGTTTCAGTCCGTGCTGCTGGTCATTCTCGCCTTGGTGGCTTTCCGTTACCGGTACGGCTGGCTGACGCCACTGGCTGCGGTTCGGGACCGCCTGGAGCGGGAGCCCGGGGAGACCGCGGTGGTACGGTTCCGGCGGCGCACGGGCGGTCGCACGGAGGCGAGTGACGCCCCCGGTGACGGTGTACGGGAGGCAATCCCGGTGTTTTCGGCCATGGCGGCTTACGAACCGGTCCGACCCACCCGGGTCGAGGAACCCAGGGTGCGGGGGGAGACGGCTGTGTCCATGTCCTCGAGCCCGGTCCAGCGTTTTGAGCGTCAGATGCACGAGGTGCGGGAACTGCTCCGGTTCCGGGAAGAGACGCTCCTGCGGACAGAATCAAGTCAAAGAACGACCACGGTTCACCTT
Organism: Symbiobacteriaceae bacterium; assembly: GCA_036504075.1. Classification (GTDB taxonomy): domain Bacteria; phylum Bacillota; class Sulfobacillia; order Symbiobacteriales; family Symbiobacteriaceae; genus DASXVX01. The sequence goes on from DASXVX010000019.1 coordinate 24,288, forward strand.
GAACCGCCGGTTCCGGTTCGGATCAAACGGGTCCTGGAAACCACACAGTCCAGTGGACAGAACGGCCCTCAGGTGCCACCGCGGCCTCATGTGTAAGCTTGTCCGGAGTTGGGAGGGTGTTTTATGAAGAAGACGATGCGCACCGTTGCCACAATGCTCATGATGGTGCTCTTGCTGCAGATGCTGCCATCCGGTTTGGGGTCGTCCTCCAGCGCTCAGGCGGGGAGTCCGTCCCCTTCCGGGACCCTGTTGCCCCGGGACAAATGGGTGGAAGATGAGAGCCTGCGTTCGGTGTATGCCCGCCAGTACAAGGCCGGCGACTACATGGTGGCGGAGGTCAGTGCTACGCCTATCCACTACAAGGATAAGAATGGGCGCTGGCAGCCGATTCAAACCGGGCTGTCGCAAGACGCGGGCGGGGATTACATAGGGGACCTGGGCAACTTCAAGGTGCATTTCTCGGCGAAGGCGCAGGGAAATCAGCTGCGCTATGACCTGCCAGGGGGCACTTCGGTCGTCATGGGTGTAGACGAGACCGACGACTCCCAGGGCCAGGGCGGCGGCCACAAGGCCACGTTCCAGCCTGCGGCGGAAGCCAACAAGATGCACTACAAGGACCGGGACGGCCGGATGGATTATGATTACGAGGCCAGTTCGACCGGGGTCAAGGAACTGATCACCCTGCATAAGTACACGGGCAAGACCGAATGGGTCTTCCCGGTCTCGCTGAACGGGGTGGAACTGCGCGATGCCGGGGACGGCGGGTATGCGCTGGTGGACAAGGCCACAGGGGAGACCCGGGCGACCATTCCGCCGGCGTTCGCTGAGGATGCGGACGGGAACCGGGCACCGAGCGTTCAGCTGACGGCGGTCGATTCGGCTGGCGGGCCGGCCTTGCGGCTGTCGGTGGACCGGGACTGGCTGGCGGCCACGGAGCGGAAGTTCCCGGTGACGATTGACCCGAGCCTCGTCTCTGCTCCACAGTCCGCCGATCTGTTGTATGGCACCATCGGAACCTCGTTCTCGGGCGCCGGTGGGCTCACAGTGGAAAACGACATGCTCTATCAGGCCCACGGGCTGGTGCGGTTTGATCTTTCCGGCGTACCCCGGGGTGCGTTCATTCAATCGGCAATTTTCAGTGCAACAGCCACTTCGTCCAATGGCCACGCTTCTCAGACGATTGGCATCTACGAAGTCACCCAGGCGTGGAATACGAATTTCACCTGGACTTCTCCCATGGGAAGTGGGACCACCTGGCCTGCCGGTGGAGCCGTGGGAAGCACAAACTACGGTCAACTACTTCCTACCAATGCAGTGAATCTGACCAATCTGGTCCAGTCCTGGGTGAATGGGACCAAAGGAAACTACGGGGTGCTGGCGCAGAAGGACTATGACACATACAGCGGTAATACCAGTTGGAACCTGACGAATCCCACGCTGCAAGTCGTCTATGCGTTTGATGTCCTTTCGCCGACGGTGAGCCTTTCCGGAATAGCGGCTGGAGCATCGGTCAGCGCTCCCGTCACCGTTACTGCCACAGCGGTCGATACGGCACCGGGAGGAATCGGCCAGGTCCACGTGTTGGTCGACAGCTCGGTGGTTGGGACAAAGACGAATCCCGCTTCCAGCGCAACTACTTTTACCGTAGACCCGCGGCAGTTCGCGGCCGGTCAGCACACCCTGACCGCTGTCGCGTATGACTTTGCCGGCAACCGGGCCGTTTCAGCGCCCATCTCCTTCTTCACGACCGTCACGGAGGAACCCCGGAGCCTCACGGTTCAGCCGACGGCAACTGGCGCAACGTTAAGCTGGACCGTGCCTGCCTCGGGGGCGGAGACCTACAACGTCTATCGCTCTCTGAGCCCCACCATGACCCCCGGCGTCTCAGACCGACTGGCCACGGGAATCACAGGTACCACGTACGTGGACAACTCCCTCACCGGCTCGAAAGCGGAGGCATACTCCTATGCCGTCACAGCGGTGAAAGCAGGCGTGGAAAGCCGCCCCGCGCTTGCGACGGCTTCATTCCCCTTTGCCCCGGGGCAACCCACGTACAACCCGTCGACAAAACTACTCACCTGGCTCGCCTCCTCGCGCACGGGTGTCACTTACAACGTATATCGTGCCGATTCCAACTCGAACCAGGGGTTCACACGGATTACGACCGGCCTGACCGGCTTGCAGTACACGGACTCGCCGCCTATATCCGCCACTGCCAATTGGATCTACCAGGTGACGGCCGTGGACGGCCCCAACGAGAGTTCCCGCTCGCCTGTCAGTGTGAATTCCGCGTCTTCTTCTTTGCCGGGGAGTGATCTTAAGGCGCAGGATCTGGGGCTTGGGTCTGTGCTTCTCACGTGGACGCCAGGCGGACAGGTAAGCATTGGCCGGGCGATCGACGATCAATATTGGGACGGAATTACCTATTCCTGGGGCTTGTCCACGTCCGGCGGTTCTTATGTCGATTCAGGTCTGACCGGCGGCCAAATATATGTGTACCGCGTCTGTGGTGGGACTTGCTCGTCTTCCCGCGCAGCGGTGACGGTTACGGGTGGACCGCTTCCCGTCTCCAACCTCTCGGCGCAGCCGGCCACGGATCCGAACGCAACTGGTCAGACTAACCTGACCTGGACGCCTTCGGGCTCGCCGGGCGTTTCCTATTCGGTTTACCGGACCCAGGTAGCCAAGAACCCTGCGGCGCCACCGCCCATCTTCACACGTTCCTCCAACGCCTACAAACTGGATGGTACGCAGGTGGCGGCCAATGTTCCGCGGTTTGAGGCCGGCAAATACGGGCAGAGCGTGGGGATTGAGGAAGGTACTTCTAACCTGCTAAGCCTTAACCAGTCCAACGTCGAGACTGACACCAGCGGCTTCGCCCTCGGCTGGGCTTCAGACACCATGCAAAGGGACACCACCAGGGCATGGCAGGGCATGGCGAGTCTGAAGGTTACCCTTCTGCCTGCGTCGGGCGTTGACTATGTTCAAACATCCGGTGGTATCGGCTGTCTCGCACCCAACACAGTGTATACCGCCAGTGCTTACATATGGGCGGACCCAGGCGTAGGAGTGTCCCTTTACATCCAGGCTCTTGGTTTTGGACTGGGGAGCACCACCGTCACCGGCAATGGCACTTGGCAGAGGGCCACGCTAACCTTTACGACAGGTTCCTCGATATGCAACTCCTGGATCTCCGTGTACAATTCCAGTGGGGCGCCTACGACATTCTGGTTGGATGGACTGCAACTTGAGGCAAAGGGGTTCGCTTCGCGGTGGATACCAGGAGGAACGACCCAGGCACGGGAGACGTTGTCCGTCCCCACCACCGGGATTCTGTCACCCGTGGCTGGAACCTGGGAGCAGTGGGTGTTGGTCAGCTCCGCATCCAAACAGCATGACCAGGGTCGAGTCTTTGACATCAACAACTCCGCAAACACGTGGGGCATTGCGCTCTGGTATAGCGGCGGTTCTTGGTTCGTGGAATCTCAAAAGGAATGGGGAGGAGTTAATTCGGCGGGGAGCGCTTCCGCCCAGTACACTCCAGACGGATGGCACCATTTTGCTGTTACCTGGACGCCCTCTGCGCTCAAGCTGTACATAGACGGGGTGGTGCGAAGCAGTATCACCAATCCCAGCTTGCCGACGGCATTTGGTTCCGCGTACGTCGGTTCAGACAGAACCGGCGCCTACAGTTTGAACACCGTTCACGACGATGTTCGGATCTCTACGGTTGCCCGGACGGCTTCGGAAGTGGCAGCGGATTACAGCAGCGTCGTGCCGCTTCCGGCTGACGTTTCAACTCTTTGCAAATTCAATCTTGAGAATAACCTCGTTTTGCTTTCGTCGCCGACCATTTTCTCGGACGCAGACCGGATCGCCAGCGGACTTACGTCTGGCCTGTTTACCGATCCTGCCAACTTGGTCGCCAACTCCGGGTTTGATCAGGACCAGGACAACAACGGGGTTCCTGATCAGTGGAGCGCAGCAGCCCGCGGTGGCACCATCGATACGACGACGGCAGAGTATGGCACCGCATCGGCGAAATTCGTCCGCGGCACCGGTGATCTTCCTTATACCCAGAGTCTGAGCCAGACCGTTCTGCTCCGCCAGGCAAGTGCGGCTCCGGTTACGCTAAGCGCTTGGAGCAAGGCCGCCGGCGTCGTAGGTGGGGCTGCCGGCGACTATGCGGCGACCGTCACACTTCAGGACGCGGGCGGAAGCACGGTCGGTACCCAGACTCTCTCTTTCAGCGCAGGCGCCCACGACTGGGAGTACCACGCTGCCACGCTGACACCCACAACTGCGGCGCAAACCGCCATCGTCACTATTCAGCTAAACGGTGCGGCCACCGGCACGGCCTGGTTTGACGGTATCCAGTTGCAGCCCGGAACTGCGGCTACCAACTGGGTGGAAGGCCCCGTATTGCCTGGTGAGAGCTACCTGTATGATGTGGCCACGGTTCCTCCGAGTGGGCCTGCCGCCTTTTTGGTGGCGCCTCAAGTCACCGGTCAGCCCTGGACCCTCGTTCCGCCGAACGGTGACCCACCCGGCCTTGGTTTGGATTCCCGTTGGGCGTTTGCCAACTTGCCCATGCCTGGCGGTACGGCGTATGTAAACCTGAACACCGGCAACCTGGTCTTCACTGCCACCGATAGCGTTGTTCCCGGACCCAAACTGGCCCAGGTCTTCCGGCGAACATACAACAGCCAGGCTTCGGCGGCGTCTGGCCCGCTGGGAGCCCAGGGTTGGAACATCAACGTGATCCAGACCTTGACCCGGGACGTCAGCACCGGAGACGTGACGCTGACCGAAGGCGACGGGACGCGTCTGCGTTTTACGCACAATGCCGACGGAACATACACGGCACCGCCGTCGGTCTGGATGACGTTCCAGCCGGATACGGGGACCTACGCCTGGAAGATTACCCGCCGGGATGGAATGGTGTACGAGTTTGACGGCAGCGGGCGCATGCTGCTCCTGAGCGAATCCAACGGTAACGTCAACGGTAACGCCAACGGTAACGCCATTGTTTACAGCTATGATGCCAATGGCAGGCTGGCTGCCGTAAGTGGTCCGGCCACGCGCCAGGCGACCATCGATTACGATGGGGCGGGCCGCATCCAGGCAATCCACGATGCGGCAGGCCGGACATCGGCGTATGCCTATGACTCGAACGGGCGTCTGCTCAGCATGACGGACCCGCTGCAGTTGGCTGTCACCTATACGTATGACGCCAACGGCCGTCTCTCGGCCGTGACCGATGCCGCCGGTCGGAGCGTCAACCTGACGTACGACGGGGCCGGCAGGGTCGCAACTTATGGCTGGCAGGGGATCACGGGGACCACGCAGTTTGCCTATTCGCAGGTGCAGGGGCTGCTTCAGACCACGGTTACGGACCCGTTGAACCATAGTTCGCGGTACGTCACAAATCGGACTGGCAATCTGATGGCGGTTTACGATGCGAAGGGCGGTCTCACGAGCTACCAATACGATACGAATGAACGAATGATCAAGATGGTCACTTCGCGTGGCCTGGTCACCAGCATTGCCTACGAGGGCGATACGCCGCGGATCTTGACCGTCACCCATTGGACACCCGATCAGGTTGTGACGACATACTCACAATACTCTCCGTACGACCAGCCGCGTCTGGTCGTGGACGCGATGGGCACTCAGGCCTTGTTCGAGTACGACGGGGCCGGGAATCTCTTGAAGCGGACGGATTGATATGGCTCACCGCTGGCGAGTACGACCACGTACACGTATGATGCCAACGGCATGCCGGCTACCATGACTGATGCGCTTAGCAACACCACCGGCTACACGGTGGACAATCTTGGCCAGGTCACCGTCATTACTAATCCAGTCGGCGGTCAGACGACCATGACCTACGATGCTGCGGGGAATCTGGCCTCCGCAACCGACCCCAACCACAACCAGACCCAGACGCAATATGACGCCCTGGGGCGTCAGACCAAGGTCACTTATCCGGACGGGGGCGTTGCCACTTACGCATATGATCGCTCAGGGCTCCTCACGGAGGAAGTGAAACCAGGAAATGTCCGGACGACGTATGCATACGACCAGGCAGGACGGCTGGTCGGGCAGACAGATAACCTGGGTGCCACCACACGCTTCGTTTACGACCAGGCGGGTAACCAGATTCTGACTTTCCTGCCCAATGGTTCTCTCGGCCGCCAGGACTATGACGAATTGGGGCGCACCATCCGTAGCTACGATGGAGTCAACTTGAATCCGGACGGGACTCCCATCGCCGGTGCCCGCTTCACCCAGAGCGGCTATGACGTGGTCGGAAATCTGACGTCCATTCAACTTCCCAACGGTTATACGGCCACGGCCACGTATGACCTGGCAAATCGGGTGACCAAGGTGACGGAACCACCTGCCACCACCTCATACACGTACGACCTCCTCGGTCGAAAGCTGACCCTCCAAGATGGCAAGGGCAACTGGACGCGCTATGCGTATGACGGGTTGGGGCGGCTGGTCCAGGTGCACGATGCCTTGAACCTGACTTTTGGTCAGCCCATTACGGGGGCTCTGTTCACCAGTTACGAGTATGACAAGCTGGGACATCAGACGGCGGTGACGGATCCACTGGGCAGTACAACCAGAACCGTTTACAACCCAATGGGGCTTCCGATCCAGGTCACTGATCCGCTGGGGCAAGTGACGGTAGTGAATTATGATTCCGCCGGCCGCCCCGTCAGCACGCTGGATCGAAATGGCAACCTTACCATGTATGAATTCGATCCGATGGGGCGTCAGACAGCCATCCGCTATCAGGATGACTGCAGCGGGACGAAGTTTGCGTACGATGCTGCCGGTCGCCGCACCTCTGCGACCTGTTCCTGTGGTACAACCTACTACCAGTACGATGGCGTTGGGCGGCTGATCAAAGAAGCTACGCCGAACGGGAGTATCGAGTATGAATATGATGCTGCCGGCCTGCGCACCGCTGTGAAACTCGCGGAAGGTAAAACCACTTACCAGTATGACCGGGCGAACCGGCTCACACAGATGACTGACTTCGGCGGCAGCACGACTGTCTTGAACTACGCTGTCACCGGTGAACTGGCACAGATCAATTACCCGAACAACGAGAACGAGCAGATTACCACGGATCCGTGGACCAACCGGACTACTGGTCGCAGCTTTTTGTACCAGAATGTCGGAGGGTCGACTACTCTGCAGACAATGGGTTACAAGTACGATGTGGTCGGAAACATCACTTCCATCACGAATTCCTATGATTATCCGGCAGTTGTTAATTATCAATACGACGCGCTCAACCGGTTGGTGTCGGATGGCACGTCCGCGCATGCCTACGATGCCGCTGGCAACCGAACCAGCGCCGGAACCGTGACATACCAGTACGGCAAGGGCAGTCTGTTGCTCTCGAGCACTTCGGGAACCGCTGTCACACTGTACAGCTATGACGGAGAAGGCCACCTGATCCAGGTAAGCAAGCCGGACGGAACTGCTGATCGCTATACCTACAACAGCAGGGGTTTGTTGACCAGGGTGCAGCAGGGAAACACCTATACGTACAATGCCTACGATCCTGACGGTCGGCGAACTTCCCGGCGAGTTACGACGGTCAGCAGTGGGGCGCAGGAGGTCGTCTCCAGCTCAATCAACTACCAGTATGACGGAATCCGGGTTGTCGCAATTCGGGACACTGACAACGGGTTACGCGAGGCATACGCCCGCATGGCGGATGGTCGTCTGGCCACTTGGTACGCCCCTGGACAAATTGCGGGAGACAAGGGCTGGTTCGTACTTGATCACCTGGGCAGCGTTTTGAAGACCCGCGGCCTATTCAAGACGATTGACACCAACACGTTTGATGCTTTTGGCAATGGCGGAGGTACCAGCAATGGTATCAACGAATTGAAGTTTACGGGGGCTCCTACGGACAGTTCCGGCTTGGTCCACCTCAACGCCCGGTTCTACAATCCCTCTATTGGCCGGTTCATGACGCAGGATACGTGGAAGGGTAACCCGTGGCAGCCTTGGACGCAGAATCTGTACACGTACGTCGGCAATAACCCGGTGAATTATGTGGACCCGACTGGGCACTTTGCTTTCGCCATTCCTGCTTTGTATTGGGGAGCAGGCGCTCTTCTGGGGGCGGCAGGAATCTCGGTTACGCCGTGGGGACAAGAGAAACTGGGCGAGTTCGGCGAATGGCTAGGATCTATGTGGGCAGCCAAGACAGCGATTGACGTAACAAGTGTCGACAGTCTCAAGAAGGCCATCGAGACGGATTACTACACAGTTAACGCTTCGATTTTTCGCAGATTTCAAAACGACTGCAACAGCCACGGACAGGCGGTCGGCGCTAACCCAAATGGTGGCAGGTGCACTGCGGAACAGGCTGCGAAGTTCATAGCGGGAGCTGTCTTGAACGCAGCTACGGCTATGAAGGAGGAGGCGGGCACTATCCTCGAATACACCTACCAGCAGGGAGCGAAGATGACCGCCTATATTTACAACGGCTTTGTGACGGTGAAGGACGCTGCTGGCGTAATTACCGGGTACTGGGAATTTGATGCAGCTAAGATGGCTGACATCACAAGGGATGGGTACACCATCATCAAAGGCACTTATCCCTAATTGGAGGTTTACCAGTCCATGAATACTCACATGTTGCCTGTATACACGGCCAGAATCCTGGACGTGGTCGACTGGAGCCCAGCTGGGTGGTGCAACCTGATCCTGCTTTTCAGGGAGATTGCGGTACCGTTGGTCGTTGACGTGTTTTGTGTTGCTCGTGATCCAAAGCAGGTATATCCACCGAATACTGTGATTGCATTCACACTCGATTGCGCTGCCCTTACCGTTTGCCCTTCTACAGAAAGGGCTAGGATAGACCACACTTGGGCATTAGCCTTTGAAGGTGTCACTGATGAAGACTACCCCCTGGTTCCTGTGAGTTCTTACAGCCTGTACGGAACTGTGGTTCAATGTGACACACGAAACATGATTTTGGACGGTGGACTGGTCCTGGAGGTCCGTCCACCGCATGGACAGAGCTTCGCCGCATATGAATGCGGGAACATGGTCTGCGTTACTGGTAAGCTTGGAATCACTCTCGCAGACGCAAACCAATTCGATGGGCCTCCTCCCACCTTGATTCGCCGACGTCCCACAGGGAAATCGGGCTAGGTTACTTGTCTTCTAAGACAATGCACGCTTCATCCTCTAAGACAATGCACGCTTCACAAAGCGCCAATGTCTGAAGCATTTGCAGTGGTACCGCCAATCGAATGAAACACGGTCGCTGGCGTGAGGCTCTTTCCGGGTCTCACGCCAACTTTTTCTTTGGTGAGGCCCGGAGGCAGGCCTGGTGCGGTGCGTGGGACCAGGTTAGGGCGTTTCTGCTTTACTTGGCTGCTTGGAAATGCCAGCTTCGGGTCAGCCGCCTGTCAGCCGCTGCAAACAGCTCAAAATGGGCGGGCGCGTGCATTTGAGCAGTCGGTCATGGGTGCTCTTGCTCAGAATATCTCTTTTGCTGCTGCCGGGGACTGCATTGCCTCTTCAACCTGGCCCGGATTCACCTTGCCGATTTTATCGTTAATCAGATCGCATGTGATCAGAAATGCGAATGCCACGGAGTGGCCAAAGGTGCCGGCAGAACGTGAGGCGACGTAAAGTCGCTCGGGACATGTTCATAAAGACGCGGGATAGACGCACAAGGAACGCATTGGTGTAGAGTGAGTTGTGTGCAAAGGACCCGTCAGGGCAAAGAGCCACTTGAGCCAGAAGCTCGGGAGGCGCACTGGCAGTAGGGATTGGGAGTGCCTTCCCCTCGGAGTGGGAGAATCCGTGGTAGCCACCGGTTTGCCAAAAGACCAGGTTCAGCCGGAACGGAGCGGAACGCTTCGGCACGGGTACAGCCGGCGCAATGCAGACCGCCCCCGGCGGCCGGTGGCCGCAAGGGGCGTGGGTGAAGGGCTGCAGGGTTTAGCAAGACTCGCGGTAGGGAAGCGGGATACGCGTACCAGGATCGTAAAGTGACACGGGATACGCGTACCAGGATCGTAAAGTGAAGCGGGATACGCGTACCAGGATCGTAAAGTGACGCGGGATACGCGTACCAGGATCGTAAAGTGACGCGGGATATGCGTGCAAGGAACAGACAAGCGGGACGGGACCAGTGCAGGATGAGCGCCTTATGTACGAGCGCTCAACTTGACAGACCGCCGCCAGCTACAGGAGGGAGCATCATGAGCAAGATCCAGGGATTCTACGACGAGCATACCCAGTATGAATGGGATCGGCTGGAGCGCCACAGGATGGAGTTCGCCATGAACCTGCGGATGCTGCAGGAACATCTGCCCCAGCCGCCGGGCATGGTCCTGGACGTAGGTGGCGGTCCCGGTCGTTACGCCATCACGTTGGCCCAAGCGGGCTACCAGGTGACGCTCCTGGACCTGTCGGCCAACAACCTGGATTTTGCCCGGCAGAAAGCGGCCGAGTTTGGCGTAACGCTGGCCGGCGCCGTGCACGGCAACGCCCTGGACCTGGGGGCGTTCGAAGCCGCGGCCTTTGATGCGGTGCTGCTGATGGGGCCCCTGTACCACCTGCTGGAGCAGGAAGAGCGCAACCGTGCGCTTCGGGAGGCCCACCGGGTACTGAAGCCGGGCGGTGTGCTGGCGGTCGCTTTCATCAACCGCTATGCCACCATCCGGGTCCACCAGGCGGACTGGGTCATCCAGAACGCCCGGCAGGTGCAGGCCGAACTGGCGACCGGCGTTCGCATCGACGAGGACGGCCGCTTTACCGACGCCTACGCGGCCCACCCCGCGGAAGTCCGTCCGTTGCTGGAGCAGAACGGGTTCGCGTTTGTCGACATGGTCGCCAGCGAAGGTCTGCGGAGCGACATCGACGGCCCCGTCAACCACCTGACCGGCGCAGACTGGTCGGCGTGGATCGATCTGAACTACCGCATCGGCAAGGACCCGACGGTCCAGGGCGCCTGTGTCCATCTCCTGGCGATCGCGCGCAAGGGCTAGCGCGGACCCCTGCCGAAGAGACCGCTGGCATGAACCTTGCAATATCATTACTCCGGAATGATTTCCCGGAGGTGAATCGCTTGTCAGGACATGCCTTTATGTCCACTCCGTTTCCCAAGTTCGTCTGGGCACGTCTCGAGCCCGGCGTCGACCCCATTACCGGGATCGCGGCGGTGATCGAGGAACTTGGCGCCGACAGCGGGTCCATCGTTCAGTGCATGGGCAGCTTGGATGTCTTTCATTACATGATCGCCGTTCCCGACGCAGAGCACGGGTTCAAGTACAGCGCCCCGATGACCCGGACCGGGCCCATGGAATTCCTTTCGACCCAGGGTTCCTGGGGCCGTGACATCGAGACCGGCGAACTGGTTGTCCACATGCACGGCATGGTGATTGACGCCCAGGGGCAGCCGTTCGGCGGGCACCTGATTCCGGGCGGCAGCCGCACGCTGGCCACCGTTGAAGTCGCCCTCATTACCGGCGAGGGCGTTCAGATTCGGCGCACCTTTGACCGGGGGCTGGGTGTCCCGGTCCTGATGCCGGCAACGGCCGTCCCCCAACTGGCCAAGGCGTGAGAGGAGGAACAGAGGTTGGCGGAGAGACAGCTTTATCGCACCATGGTCGGCATTCGCTCCTTTGAGCTGAAGCTCTATGAACTGTCCAAGCGGGGGCTCCTGCGGGGGTCGATCCACTTCTGCATCGGGCAGGAAGCGACGGCGGCGGGCGTCATGGCGGCTTTGCGGCCGACGGACTACATTGCCAGCACCCACCGGGGGCACGGGCACGCCATTGCCAAGGGATTCCAGTTCAGCGGCATGTACGCCGAACTGCTGGGCAAGTCCACCGGCTACTCCAAGGGCAAGGGCGGCTCCATGCACATTGCGGACCTGGAACTGGGCCACCTGGGGGCCAACGGCATCGTCGGCGGCGGCATGCCGATTGCCGTGGGCGCCGCCCTGGGCTTCGTCCAGCTGGGACAGCCCCACGTGGCCATCGCTTTCTTCGGCGACGGTGCGGCGAACGAAGGCACCTTCCATGAGTCGTTGAACCTGGCGGCGCTGTGGAAGCTGCCGGTGGTCTATGTTTGTGAGAACAACCAGTTCGGCATGACGACCCCGCTGGCCGAAGCTGCCGCCGAGCCCGATCTGTCCAAGCGGGCTGCCGGTTATGGCATTCCCGGCGTCAAGGCCGATGGCATGGATGTCCGGGCCGTCAAGGCGGCCGCGGCGAAGGCCGTTGAGCGGGCCCGCAGCGGCGGCGGCCCGACGCTGCTGGTGCTGGACACGTACCGTTACGAAGGCCACTACATAGGCGATCCGCTCGTCTACCGGACGAAGGAGCTGACCGAGGAGTGGAAGCAAAAAGACGCGATCCGGCGTGAAGGCGCGTACCTGATTGAACATGGGCTGGCAACCCAGGCGGACCTGGAGGGCATTCAGGCCGAGGTCGACCGGGAGATCGAAGAAGCGGTCGCCTTCGCCATCAACTCGCCGGAACCCGACGACGCCGAACTGTTCACAGACGTTTACGCCGAGTAGAGGGGGGCCGAATCATGAAGGAACTGACACTGTCACAGGCCGTCAATGAGGCCCTGGCGGAGGAACTGGAACGGGATCCCGCGGTCTTCCTCATCGGGGAAGACATCGGCCTGCACGGCGGCGCGTTTGGCGTGACCAAGGGGCTCCACGAGCGGTTCGGACCCACCCGGCTTCGCCAGACGCCCATCGCTGAGGCCGCGATCGCCGGCGCCGCCGTGGGTGCGGCCCTGGTGGGCGCCCGGCCGGTGGCCGAACTCATGTATATCGACTTTGTGACGATTGCCATGGATCAGATCGTCAACCAGGGTGCCAAAGCCCGGTACATGTTCGGCGGCAAGGCCAAGATGCCGGTCGTGGTGCGGGCGCCGTTCGGCGCCGGGCGGGCGAACGCCGGGCAGCATTCCCAGTCGCTGGAGGCGTGGTTGTGCCATGTGCCGGGACTCAAGGTGGTCATGCCATCCTGCCCGGCGGACGCCAAGGGGCTGCTCAAGAGCGCCATTCGGGATGACAACATGGTGATCTTTCTGGAGTCCAAGCACCTTTACTTCCAGAAGGGGCCGGTCCCGGAGGAAGAGTACCTGACGCCGCTGGGTGTGGCCGATATCAAGCGGGCGGGCAAGGACGTCACCGTTGTCGCGACGGGCCGCATGGTGAGCTTTGCGCTCGCTGCCGCCGAAACGCTCTCCAAAGAGGGCGTCGACGTGGAGGTCCTGGACCCGCGGACACTGTGGCCGCTGGACAAGCAGGCGATCATCGACTCGGTGAAGAAGACCGGCCGGCTGGTTACCGTCCATGAGGCGGTGAAACGGTTCGGCTTTGGCGCGGAAATCGCCGCCCTGATTGCCGAAAGCGACGCCTTCGATTATCTGGAGGCGCCCGTGCAACGGGTGGCCGCGGCCGAGGTGCCGGTGCCGTTCTCCCGGAAGTTGGAGGACCTCTACCTGCCGGATGAAGCAAAAATCATCGCCGCATGCCGGCGAACCCTGGTGTAGGGGTTTAGAAAGGAAGGACGCACACATGGCATTTGAGGTCGCAATGCCGCAGATGGGCGTCACGATGGAGGCCGGCACCATCCTGAAGTGGTTGAAACAGGTGGGCGATTCGGTCGAGAAGGACGAGCCCATTATGGAGATTCAGACCGACAAGGTCTCACTCGAAATCACCAGCGATGCGACAGGCACGCTGCTCGCCATCGTGGTGCCGGTAGGCAAAGAGGTTCCGGTGGGGACGACGTTGGCCTACATCGGCGTCGCCGGCGAGGCGGCTCCGGCGGAGACGCAGCCGGCTCCGGGGGGGGCGCGGCTTGCTCCCCAGCTGCTGACGCCGCTGAACGTCGCTGCGCAGGCCCCTGCCTTCGCTTCGGCCGAACTGGTGGGCGGCAAGGTGCGGGCGACGCCGGCGGCCCGGGCACGGGCGAAGGCGTATGGGGTCGGGCTGGAAGTGGTCCGGGGGTCCGGGCCGTCCGGTCGGATTCAGGCCCGGGACGTCGAAGCTGCCCGCACCGCGCCGGTTGCCGCTCCGGTGGCTGCTGCTGTGGCGATCGCTGCCGCCGGTCCGGCCCCGGCCGCCGTACCAGGTGCGATGCCGGGTATGGCCTCACGGGACGTGGCCGTCACGGGCATGCGCAAAGTGATCGCGACCCGGATGGCCCAGTCGTTCCACAGCGCCGTGCCGGTGCTCCTGACCGCTGAAGCGGACATGGACCGGGCCGACGACCTGCTGGCCCGGCTGGACACGGACCTGAAGCGCAAGACGCCGGCCAGGGTTGGCTACTTGCCGTTGGTGGTAAAGGCGGTGGCGGCGGCCCTGGTTGCACATCCCCGGGTCAACGCCCACTGGCTCGGCGAGGTCATCCGGATGTTCGAGTCCGTGAACGTCGGCGTAGCCGTGTCGCTGGAGGACGGGCTGGCGGTGCCGGTGCTGCGGAATGCCGACCAGCTGGGGCTGGCCGGAATCGCCACCGGCGTGGCCGAACTGGCCGCCAAGGCACGGGCAGGCGGATTGGCGCTTGCCGACCTGGAGGGCGGGACGTTTACGGTCTCCAATCTGGGCGGCTCCCAGATCGGGTTCTTCATGCCGGTCATAAACCCGCCCCAGGTGGCTATTCTTGGCCTGGGCCGGGCCATACAGAAGCCGGTCGTCCGGGATGGGCAGGTCGTCATTCGCCCCATGTTGCCGCTCAGCCTGGTCTTCGACCATCGAGCCATTGACGGGGCGCCGGCCGCCGCCTTCCTGGACGATGTCCGGGCGGCCCTCGAAGAACCCTGCCGTCTGTTGGTCTAAGCGATGGACCCCGCAGTCTAGTGATTGCGGGGTCATTTCTTGTCATTTTACCGAAAGAAAGTTTTGTCGAAAGGGATTATGGTGAGGAACGTTATATTCTGGCAGATAAGCTATTATGATTGGAGCAATCTGCCATGATTCCCGCGCCCGTCGGTCCCCGCATGCTCCCCGTCGATTCGTATTTGGAGCGGGTCAAGCCATACGCCCGGCTTATGGCCGCCGCCAGCCCGGTGCTGGATTGGTTGGCCGCGGCCAGTGGCCTGGGCTTTACTTTTGCTGTGACCGACCCGGAGTTTTGTGTCCTGGGTCTGACCTCCAGCGGCGGCAATCAGCCGCCGGGCGTAACCAAGGGCTCCGTCTGGGGCTGGGAGTCCGTCGGGCCTACGGCCGCCAGCCCGGCGATGAGCTGGAACCGGCCCTGGCTCATGCGCGCACCGGAGCACGAATGGGAAGAACTCCGGTCCTGGGCAACCCTGGCCGCTCCGGTGGACGGGGGCAACGGCAAGCCGGAAGGGCTGCTGATGGCCTGGGGACCGGATGAGGCGATTGGTCCCCACACGCTGGGAATGGTGGGAGCCGGGGCCATGAGCGTTGGCGTCGCGCTTCGCTCCCAGGCTTCCGCCGGCGAACTGCAGACCTTGCTCAAGTATCAGGCCGCGATTGTAGAATCCATCTCCGACGGCCTGCTGACCGTGGATGCCGAAGGGACCGTCACCTATATGAATCCGGCCGCCGGCCGAATCCTGGGCCTGGACCACCGGGCGGCAATTGGGCGAAACATACAGCAACTGGTTGGCTTCAAGCCGGTGATCATGGATGTGCTGCGGACCGGCGAGGGGTATGTTGACCGCGAGTTTATCCTCCGGGACGCGGGTCGGACCTTCCATTTCATCAAGACCGCCATCCCCATCCGGGACGAGAGCGGGCGCATTACCGGTGCCGTGGACACCTTCCGGGAAATCAGCCGGGTGCGGCAAATGGTCAACCGGCTGACCGGCGCCCAGGCCCGGTTCACGTTTGCGGATTTTATCGGCCAGTCGGCCGCCGTGCAGGACTCGCTGGCCCTGGCCAAAGTGGCGGCCCGCTCGTCCTCTAACGTGCTGATCATGGGCGAGTCGGGTACCGGCAAGGAGGTGCTGGCCCAGGCCATCCACAACGCCAGCCCGTTTGCCGACGGACCGTTCGTGGCGGTCAACTGCGGGGCGATCCCCCGTGACCTGATCGAAGGGGAGCTGTTCGGCGCAGATGAAGGCGCCTTTACGGGCGCGCCCAAGGGCGGGCGACCGGGCAAGTTCGAGCTGGCCAACGGCGGCACGATCTTCCTGGATGAAATCGGCGACATGCCGCTGGACATGCAGGTAAAGCTGCTCCGGGTGCTCCAGGAACGCCGGGTGACCCGGCTGGGCGGCAAGAACGAAATGGAAATCCGCGTCCGGGTCGTCGCCGCCACGAACCACGACCTGCTGCGTGACGTCCGGGAAGGCAACTTTCGCCGGGACCTGTACTACCGGCTGAACGTGCTCTCCATTAGCATCCCGCCGCTGAACCAGCGGCTGGACGACCTGCCGCTGCTGGTGCAGTGGTTGTTGGAGCGGCTGTCCGGCAAGCTGACCAAGCGAGTTGTCGGCGTGTCGCCGGAGGCGATGGCGGCGCTCTCCCGCCACAACTGGGCCGGAAACGTCCGGGAGCTGGAAAACGTGCTGGAGCGGGCGGTCAACGTGGCGGAGGGCCAACAGATTACCGTGCGGGACCTCCACCTGCGCGCCAGTGCGCCGGCGCCAGGGCCGGCCCTGGCGGGAAATCTGCAGACCATCAGCGAACTGGCGGCGGACGTGGTCAGCCGAACGGTGGCCGATTGCAACGGCAACATCACGCAGGCAGCCCGGATGCTGGGGTGCAGCCGGAATACGGTCTATGCAAAACTGAAGGGCGCCAGGACCGAGTAAGCTGTGTTCAAAAATCGCGCGTCGCGCAAAAATCGCGCGCGCAAAAACTGCACACCCTTCGCAGTCCGTGAGAGTTGCTGACCGTTTTGATCCATACGACCGTTGGCAGGGTTCTTGCAACGAGTACAGGCAGCGGAAAATCCTCCTTCGGGATGGTGGGGACGTCTTGATGAACGACCACGACCTCCTGCTGCGGATGTATCGGACCATGGTGAGCATTCGACTCTTTGAAGAAAAGGTCCAGGAGCTGTTCCTGGCCGGCGAGATTCCCGGGTTCGTCCACCTGTATCTCGGTGAGGAAGCGATTGCCACCGGCGTTTGCAGCGCGCTGCGGGTGGACGACTACATCACCAGCACGCACCGGGGCCACGGGCACACCATTGCCAAGGGCGCCCGGATGGATCGGATGATGGCGGAACTCTTCGGGCGGCGGACCGGGTACTGCAAGGGCAAGGGCGGCTCCATGCACATCGCCGATTTCTCGATCGGGATGCTGGGTGCCAACGGCGTGGTGGGCGGCGGCTTCAACATCGCCACCGGCGCCGGACTTTCGGCCAAGCTGCGCAAGACGGATCAGGTGGCGGTTTGCTTCTTCGGCGACGGTGCCAGCAACCGAGGGACCTTCCACGAGGCGATGAACATGGCGTCGAGCTGGAAACTCCCCGTGATCTTTGTCTGCGAGAACAACCAGTGGGCTTCCACGACCCCGTACCGGACGACCACATCGGTGGAGAACATCGTGGATCGGGCGGTGGGGTACGGGATGCGCGGCGTCATGGTGGACGGCAACGATGTGCTGGCGGTCCACGCAGCAGCGCACGATGCCGTGGAACGGGCCCGGCACGGCGGCGGCCCGACACTGCTTGAGGCCAAGACCTACCGCATGGCCGGCCACTTTGTGGGCGACCCGGAGAAGTACCGGACCCGGGACGAGGTCAACGAGATGAAAGCCCGGTGCCCCATCAATCGGTTCGAGACCGGGGCGGCAGTTTCCATGGGACTCGCCGCCGCTGACCTGGAAGCGATCCGACGGGAAGTCCAGGCGGAGCTGGCGGAGGCGGTGGCCTTTGCCCGGTCCTCGCCTTTCCCCGACCCCAGCGAGGCACTGGAAGACCTGTTTGCCGAAAGCGGGGTGGACGCCGATGCGTAACATCAGCTTTGCACAGGCCACCCTGGAGGCCATGCAGGAAGAGATGCGCCGTGACCCCACCGTCTTCGTCGTGGGCGAGGACATCGCCCGGCAGGGGGGCATTTTCGGCCAATTTGCGGGACTGGCGGACGAGTTCGGCGCTGAGCGGGTCATCGACTCGCCGATTTCCGAGACCGCAATCGTGGGTGCCGGCCTGGGCGCTGCGCTTACCGGTTGCCGGCCCGTGGTGGATATGCACTTCGCCGATTTCCTGGGCGTGGCCATGGATGAAGTCTTCAACCAGATCGCCAAGGTCCGCTATATGTTTGGCGGCCAGGCCCGGGTGCCGCTGGTGCTCCGGGCGCCGGACGGGCTCGTCCGCTCGGCGGCGGCCCAGCACTCCCAGTCGGTGGAGGCCTGGTTCTTACATATCCCCGGACTCAAAGTGGTGATTCCGTCCAACCCGGCGGACGCCAAGGGGCTGCTCAAGTCGGCCATCCGCGACGGCAACCCGGTGCTCTACTTCGAGAACAAAGATCTCTACCGCCAGTCGGGCGAAGTGCCCGAAGGCGAGTATTTTACCCCCATCGGCAAGGCGAACGTCTGCCGGGAGGGGACCGATGTCACGATTGTTACTTACTCGGTCATGGTGTCCAAGGCGCGCAAGGCGGCGGACCTGCTGCAGGCGCAGGGGATTTCGGCCGAGGTGTTGGATCTGCGGACCATCTCGCCGCTGGACCGGGACGCCATTTTGGCGTCGGTGCGGAAGACCCACCGCGCGGTAATCGTCCACGAAGCCCCGAAGATTGGCGGCGTGGGCGCCGAAGTGGCGGCGCTGCTGGCCGAGGAAGCGCTGGAACACTTGGATGCGCCGATTATCCGGCTCGGCCTGAAGCACGTGCCGGTTCCATTCTCGCCCCCTCTGGAGCAGTTCGTCGTCCCGCAGGTGGAAGACATCGTGCGGGCCGTCGCCGGCATCGTCCGGGCCGATGAGGGCAGTGCCCGGGTCCTGGAGGGCAGCGTCCGGGTTCTGGAGGGCATCGTCCGATGAGCGCCCCGATTTTGATGCCAAAACTGGGTCTCACCATGGTGGAAGGGACCGTGGTCCGCTGGCTGAAGCAGCCCGGCCAACCCCTGGTCAAAGGGGAGCCGTTGCTGGAAGTCACCACGGACAAGCTCAACACGGAGGTCCCGTGCCCCCTGGACGGGACGCTGATGGAGATTTGCGTGGCCGACGGGGTGACCGTGCCAGTGGGCGGCGTCATCGCCCACGCGGCGGTTGCCGGGGAACCGGCCGGCGCTTCGGACTCGGCCGACCCGACCGACCCCGACGCCCCGACAGGCCGGGTGCCGGCATCGCCGTACGCCAGGGCTTTGGCCCGAGATCGTTCGCTCTCCCTGGCGGGGCTGAAGGGTACCGGACCCCGTGGCATGGTTGTGGCCCGGGACCTGCCATCCCGGGACCTGCCGGAAGCCCGGAACCTGTCGGAAGCCCAGCCGGTCCGGGCGACGCCGGTGGCGGCCCGCATGGCGGCCAAAAGCGGCATCGACCTGGCGGCGATTCCGGCCCAGAGCCGCATTCGCAAGGCGGACGTGGAGCGCGCCGGGGCAGCACCGCCCGCTTCGCCGGCCCCCGCCGGCGCTTCCGCCCAGGGAGCGGCCCGCCGGGAAGCGCTTTCGCCGATGCGCCGGGTCATCGCCCGGCGGATGGCGGAGTCCGCCCGGACGATCCCCCATGTGACACTGCATACGGATGCGCCGGTGGACGGACTCCTGGCCCTGCGCCAGGAACTGAACGCCGACCTGCCGGAGTCCGGGCAGTTGACTGTCACCGACTTCCTGGTCCTGGCGGTGGCGGGTGCGCTCCGCGATCATCCCGACATAAACGCCTCCCTCGAAGGCGAGGAGGTGCTCCTCTGGGCCGATATCAACGTTGGCGTGGCGGTTGCTCTGGATGACGGCCTGATTGTGCCGGTTATCCGGAACGCCGGCAGGCTTTCGCTGAGCCAGGTCGCTGCCGCCCGGCAGAACCTGGTGACCCGGGCCCGCACCGGGACCCTGGAACCGCACGAGGTGACCGGCGGGACCTTTACCGTCAGCAACCTCGGTAACTATGGGATTGACGGGTTTACCCCGATTATCAATCCGCCGGAGGCCGCAATCCTCGGCGTGGGCCGGGTGGTGGAGCGGCCGGTCTGGAGGGACGGGCAGTGGGTGCCTGCGCACTTCATTACCTTGAGTCTCTCTTTCGACCACCGGTTGGTGGACGGCGCCCGGGCCGCCCGTTTCCTGGCAAGAGTCTCGGCCCTGGTGGACCGTCCGGCCCGGCTTCTGCTGTAATCGTTGTAGCGATCGGAACCAGAACCGCAGAGGGGTAGACGACCCGAATTCACTGTAGGAGGGGTCCTCGCTTGAAGAAGACGTTCGTATTTGCAGTAGTCCTCAGCATCATCCTGACCCTCGTTGCCGGCTGCGGCGCCAAACCCGCCCCCGCTCCCGCCGCCCCCGCGGCCCCTGCCGCTCCCGCCGCCCCCAAGTTCAAGCAGCGTGAAATCAAAATGGGCGTCACCGCCTCCGACACCTCCACCTGGGCCGAGTCCGCCAAGAAGTTCGCGGCCGACGTGGAAAAGGCGACCGGCGGCGCCGTGAAGGTTGGCGTCTTCCCGAACAGCCAGCTCGCCTCCGGCAACCAGATCAAGGAACTGGAAATGCTCCAGGCCGGTGCGATCGACATGACCATTACCTCGACCATTTTCTACACCAACATCGAGCCGAAGACGACGGTCGTCTCCATGCCGTTCCTGTTCTCCAACTACGAGCAGGTCGACAAGTTCCAGAAGGGCCCGCTGGCGGCCGAAGTGCTCGGCCTGGTCAAGGCCAAGGGCATCACCGGCCTCGCCCTCGGCGAGAACGGCTTCCGGCAGGTCACCAACTCCAAGCGGCCGATCAAGAGCCCGGACGACATCAAGGGCCTGAAGATCCGCATCCCCGGCATGACCATGTACACCTCGGCCTGGAAGTCCCTGGGTGCCAACCCGCTCACCATGTCCTTCGGCGAAGTCTTCGGCGCTCTGCAGCAGAAGACCGTCGACGGCCAGGAGAACCCGTTCGAAAT
>DASXVX010000020.1:0-60336 GCA_036504075.1 Symbiobacteriaceae bacterium
CTTTTCGGCTCGACGCTTGTGGTTCATGGATCTCGACCTCCTGCGTGTAATGGGTGTGTTGCAACACCATTTATACCAGGAGGTCTTGTCTTTTCTCAACCCCTACCGTCAGCATTACAGGACTGCTGCGAAATCTGCGGCCAAAATTATCTCCCGTGTTTACCTGCGACCGCTTTCCGTCCCTGCCATTAAACCACCGGTCTATGTAACGACATTCATCAGCCTCGGGTTTTGTCATCACCAAAAGCGCCGGGCAGAACTGCCCGGCGCTTTACGTTTTACTTGACGGCGACGCGGCCGTACTTCCGCTTGCCGACCTTGAGCACCTGTCCGGTGGTGAGCGTCAGCTCGGCCCGGGGGTCGGCGACCTTCTCGCCGTCCACGGTGAAGCCGCCCTGCTCGATCAGCCGCCTGGCTTCGGCCATGGAAGGCGCCAGCTGCGTGACCACCAGCACTTTGGCCGCCTGCATGGGCAGATCCGCCGCCGGCACGGTCACGTCGGGGATATCCGCCGGCACCTCGCCCTTGGAGAACTGGGCGACCCACTTCTCCTCGGCCCGCCGGGCGTCATCCCCGGTGTACCCGTACGTGGTGATAATCTCCCGGCCGAGTCGCTTCTTGATGGCCATGGGGTTCTCCCCCTGCTCCATCGTCTGCGTCAGCCGCTTGACCTCCGCTTCCGGCACGTCCGTGAAATACGTGAAGTACGTGAGAATCAGCTTGTCCGGAATCGACATGGTCCGGCCGAACATTTCCTCCGGCGGATGATCCAGGCCGATGTAGTTGCCCAGGGACTTGGACATTTTCTCCACGCCGTCCAGCCCTTCGATGATCGGCGTCATGAGACAGACCTGCGCCTCCTGTCCCGCGCTCCGCTGCAGGTCCCGGCCGGTCAGCAGGTTGAACTTCTGGTCGGTGCCGCCCAGTTCCACATCCGCCGAGATGGCGACCGAGTCGGTGCCCTGCATCAGCGGGTAGAGGAACTCGTGAATGTAAATCGGTTGACCGCCGGCGTAACGATTCCGGAAGTCTTCCCGTTCTAACATATGGGCGACGGTAGACTTCGCGCAAAGCTGGATCACGTCGGCAAACGTCATCGGTTTCAGCCACTCGCTGTTGCGCCGGATCTCCAGTTTGTCGACATCGATCACCCGGGCGGCCTGTTCGACAAACCGGGCGGCGTTGGCTGTGGTCTGCTCGTGGGTCAGCGCCGGCCGGGCTTCGTTCTTGCCCGTCGGATCGCCGACCATCGCCGTGTAGTCGCCGATGATCAGAATGCAATGGTGGCCCAGATCCATAAACTGCTTCATCTTCCGCAGCGGCACCGTGTGGCCCAGGGTCAGATCCCGGCCCGTGGGGTCGATGCCGAGCTTGATCCGCAGCGGCTTGCCGGTCTTGAACGACCGCTCCAGCTTCGCCCGCAGCTCCTCCCGGCTGACAATGTCCGTCACGCCCCGCATGAGAATCTGCATCTGTTCATCTACGCTGGCAAAACCCATGAGACATCCTCCCTTTCTCGGCGGAGGCAACAAAAATGCCCCGCGCCCGGCATGTTCGTCCAGGGACGGCGTAGATGAATGCCAATAACTCATGGCTACACCGCGGTACCACCCTGGTTGACCCCCGGGAGGGGAGCCCACTCAAATGTTCCAATAACGGGGAACTTCCGGCCCTGTCTATCCATCTAAGAGGTAGGAGGTTGAACCTCCCCGACCCGACGGACTCGAAGAGCGGCTCCGAAGTGTATTTCCGCAGGCGGCCCCGGGGTTTCGCACCACCCAACCCCTCGCTGAAGATCGGCCTATTACGTACTCTCTTCATCATCGCTTCTTGCAGGATAGTATACCACAAAGGCGAGTAGCGGAGCAATTCCTTCCGAATCACCAGTGGTTCGAGGTAATGGGACCCAGCCAGAAAAAGGAGTCTTGACCCCGGCGGCGAATTCCTATCTCCTTGTTGGAGGTGTTTCGTTTGTCGAACAGACGTCGTCCCGAAGACGACGAGCCCAAGCGGCCGGCAAAAAAGAAGAGCCGGCGCTGGCTGTTGTATACGTTCCTCGTCATGCTTGGGCTTCTGCTGGGGGTCACGGGGGCGGCTGCGTCCTTCGTGTATAAGGCCTACCAGACCCTGCCCGCCTATGAGGATTTCGACCCCAGCCAGACGTCGATGATTCTGGACAACAAGAGCGCTGTTGTCTACAAGCTGTCCGCCGACGAGGACCGCACCCTGATCAAAGACATCAAGGACATTCCCAAACAGGTGCAGGAAGCGTTCGTCGCTACGGAGGACCACCGGTTTTATGATCACAAGGGAATCGATCTCTACCGGCTCGGCGGTGCCGTCTGGTCAGACGTCAAGTATTTCCTCGGGGTGAAGGGCTCTCAGCTGGAGGGCGGCTCCACCATCACCATGCAGCTCTCCCGAAACGCCTTCCTGACGCTGGACCAGAACATGACACGCAAGGTGCAGGAGATGCTGATCGCCCTCCAGTTGGAGCGGCGGTTCACCAAGGACGAGATCCTCCTGCGCTATCTGAACCAGGTCTCTTTCGGCTACCAGGCGTCCGGCCTGGAGGCCGCGTCCCAGCGCTACTTCTCCAAGCCGGCCAAGCAGTTGACGCTCTCCGAAGCGGCCATGCTCGCGGGCATCCTGAAGGGACCCAGCGAGTATAACCCGCTTGACAACTTCCCGGGCGCCATGGAGCGCCGGGCCATCGTGCTGGACCTGATGGCCGAGTATGGCTACCTCAGCCCGGCCGAAGCCGACAAAATCAAGGCGGAGAAAGTCGTCCTGCACCCGGCCCAGATCACTTCCACGACCGTCGCGTTCACCGGCGATTGGTACGTGGACTATGTGGTCAGCATTCTGACCGACTCCAAGCTGGCGGAAAAGTACGGCACGCCGCTGTTCGACGGCAAGGACCTGTACAGCAAGGGCCTGAAGATCTACACGGCTTACGACCCGACTTACCAGAAAAAGATCGAAGCGGCCGTTCCCCCGCTGCTGGAGCAAGGCACCAAGCGGTACAACGGCAAGGTGCCCCAGGACATTCCCCAGGCAGCCGTGGTCGTCATGGACCATCGGAGTGGCGAGGTCAAGGCGATTTACGGCGGCACGAAGCACACCGGCATGCTGGAGTTCAACCGGGCCACCCAGGCTTACCGGCAGCCCGGCTCGTCGATCAAGCCGATCGTCGCCTACCTGCCGGCCATCGACCTGTTGGGCTGGGGGCCGTCCACTGTCATCGACGACTCGCCGCTCATGCTGATCGACCGGAAGCCCTGGCCGGACAACTACGAGCACCGGTACTCCGGCCTGCTCTCCATGCGGACCGCCGTCGAGCAGTCCATTAACGGCATGGCCGTCCGGACGCTGCAGGCGGTCACGCCCCGCAAGGGCATCGAATACGCCCACGCGATGGGCCTGGAATCCATCAACTTTGCGAATCCCAACGACGGCAACGACGCGCAGGATGAACACCTCGCGCTGACGCTCGGCGGCCTGAGCAAAGGCGTCACGCTGTTGGACATGACCCAGGCCTACGGCGTGCTGGGCAGCCTGGGGCAAAAGGCGAACCCCCTCATCATCACCAAGATCGAGAACAAGCATGGCGACGTCATTTTCCAGGCATCGCCCAAGAAGACGCAGGCAATCAAACATCCGGAATCCGTCTGGCTGATGGTGGACATCATGAAGGGTTCCATCCTGCGGGGCACGGCTTCCGCCTACTCCAAGGGCTGGCATGGCTGGCCCGCCGCCGGGAAGACCGGCACGACGGAAAACTGGCAGGACGCCTGGTTCCTCGGCTATACGTCGGAGATCGTCACCGGTGTCTGGACCGGCTACGACAAGGAGCGGCCGTTGCCCGGCGCCGATGGCTGGGCTTGGACCGGGGCCGGCCCGCCCACCGAAATCTGGACGGCGGTCATGGACGCCATTTACGGCGACAAGAAGCCGCCCGACTGGGAGAAGCCGAAGGGGCTGACCATGGTGGAGATCTGCAAGACCTCCGGCCTCCTCCCCAGCCCGCTCTGCCCGAAAGATGACCTCACCAGCGACTGGTTCCGCACCGGTTTCGAGCCGAAGCAGGCGGACAACGTCTGGACCAGCGTCAAGGTGGTCAAGCAGCCCTGGACGCCGCCGGGCGCCAAGAAGGCGATCGACAAGTACTTCCTCTGGCAGGATGGCTGCGGCACGGCTGAGACCCGGTTGATGATCAAGCGGCCCACCCAGTACGTCCTGAGTCCAAGCGATCCGTACAACTTCGACCGCTACTGGCCGAAGGACTGGATCAACGAAGTGCCCAAGGATCTCTGCAAACCTGCACCGCCGCCGGCTCCGACAACGCCGGCGCCCGGTACCACCGATCCGTTTACGCCCATCACTCCGCCTGGCACGACCCAACCGCCCGGCGGCGGCACGACCCAACCGCCCGGTGGCGGCACGACCCAACCGCCCGGTGGCGGGGGCACGACCCAACCGCCCGGCGGCGGGGGCACGACCCAACCGCCCGGCGGCGGCAACACCCAACCCCCCGGCGGTGGGGCCACGCAGCCTCCGCCCAAGCCGTAGCAGCGGCCTTCCCGGCACAGTCTGTCTTGTATGCACAAAAAGGAGTCGGAAATTTTTCCGACTCCTTTTCTTTACTTCCAATATATGTTATATTGTAGGAGACAGGTCCACCTCTGGGCATAATTGGAGGATCGCATATGGCACGATTACGGGAGCTGGCACCGGGTTGCCGGGTGATCACTCGCTCCGGGTTCAACGGAACGGTGGTCAGTACTGCGCGGTTGGTGGATGTAAATGTAGTGCTTGTGAACCTTGATCTGTTATCCGGCAAAGAGCGGAACCCGGTGGTCGTCTTTCCGGAAAACCTGACTCCGCTGCAGGAGCAACCGGTGGTGGCGCGACCGCCGGCACCGACCCAGGACCCGGCACCGGACCCGGAGATGGTCACCCGGGTGAGCCTGTCGTAATGGAGCGTGCCGCTTTGGTGGGCACCCGAAGAGCGAAACGTACAGCTTGAGTCCCCGTCCTGACAGTCGTTCAGGGCGGGGACGCTTTCTTTTTCAGTCCAGCCAAGGGCGTGTGTTTCGGGGCGCGGTGTGTCCCACCGGCAGGGGTTGACCCTCCTTGAGCCGAACTTTAGGCATTGAGCACGATTGTGGCATTGAGGTGGTTCCCATGCTGCTCCGTGACCCGGTTCACGGGGATATCTACCTGACCGAAGACGAAACCCGGGTGCTGGATACCAGGGAGATGCAGCGGCTGCGAAACATCAAGCAGTTGGGCACGGCACACCTGGTCT
Source organism: Symbiobacteriaceae bacterium (assembly GCA_036504075.1). Taxonomy (GTDB): domain Bacteria; phylum Bacillota; class Sulfobacillia; order Symbiobacteriales; family Symbiobacteriaceae; genus DASXVX01. The sequence continues at coordinate 5,312 of DASXVX010000020.1, forward strand.
ACCCCGGCTGCGTCCACACCCGGTTTGATCACTCCCTGGGCGCTCTGGCCGCCGCTAACCGCATACTGGACAGCCTCCGGCTGGCCGGCTTTCACGTGGACTCCCAGGAGGCCGCCATCGTTCGGCTGGCGATTCTGGTCCACGACGTGACCCACATTCCGTATGGCCATACGTTCGAGGACGAGCGGCAGATTTTCCCCCGGCACGACGCCGGCCCCCGGCTGGACCATTTTCTGGGCCTGACCTCCGAACTCGGGCGGGCGCTGCAAGACCTGGGCGTTCTGGAGCCGGTCCTGGCCATTCTGACCGGGAATCCGCCCACGCCCTGGATGGGCCATGTGGTCTCCAGCACCGTAGATGCGGACCTGCTGGACTACGTCCGTCGCGACGCCTTCTTCGCCGGTCTCCGGCAGGATTACGACGACCGGATTTTCTCCTACTTTGTGCTGGAGCAGGGGCAGCTTCTGGTCAACATGGTGAAGCACGGCATTGACCGGCCGGACGCCCGGACCGAGATTCTCCACCTGCTCCGCATGCGCTACATACTGACCGAGCGGATCTATCTGCACCACGCCAAAATTGCCTCCGGTGCGATGATCTCCAAGGCGGTGGAATTGCTCACGAGGCACGGCCTCCGGGAGGAATCGCTCTACGACCTGGGCGACCAGACGTTCTTTGACCTGCTCTCCCGCATGCCCGGTCCGGCGGTGGCGGCCCAGCTGATCGAAGGCGTCGCCAGCCGGCGGCTATTCAAGCGGGCGTATGTCCTGTCGAGCGTCTCCCTGGGGGAGAGCCAGGCGGATTTCATTGCCAAATACGCGGGCCAATCCACCGAGCGGGAGGCGGTGGAGAACGCCATCGCCGCCAAGACGAAGCTGAAACCCGGCCAGGTGATTCTGTACTGCCCGAAGGCCTCGTTCTTCAAGGAAGTGCGAGTGCCGGTGAAAACCCGGGTCGGCACCGGTCCGCTCTACCAGCTGGACACCAACGCCGGCGAAGCGCGCGCCCTGGCCCGGCAGTATGAGGACCTCTGGCGCACGTATGTCTTCTGCCCGGCGGAAAAAATCGGCCCGGTGCGCCGGGCCTGCGAGCAGTTCTTCAGCCAGCCGAGCGAGCTGCGGGACGATTGAGGGAGCAGCACGAAAGCGCCCCGGTGAGGCAGACATGCCTGGCCGGGGCGCTTTCTTATTCCCGGGGTCTGGGCGGGAGGTCGTGCCGGTTCTCCGGCATGATTTCCACGCTTAGATAACCGATGGCGACCAGCTTGAGGATGCCTTCCGCCAGGGTGGCGGCGCCCAGCTTCTTGAGGCAGTTGCGCAGACGCTGGCTGGCCCACTCGTCGTACTTGCCGTTGGCCTGAGAAATCTGCAGTTCCGTCTCGCCGCGGGCCATCCGGAGGAGCACCTCCAGTTCAGCCGGAGTTGGCAACTGGTAGGTGGTACCCAGCTTCAGGACGATGGACCCAGCGTCGTTCGGCGCCGAAACGAGGATGTCGCCCGGGGACGGAATACGGGGTGACCGTGGTCTCCCCGTTGGACCTGGGCCCTCTGTACTGCCATCGTTCGTACGAATTGCCCCCCTGACTCCGATCCCCCGCCGCCCGCATACCGGCCACCCCGCAATCCGAACGGGGACTCATAATACATGAGCAGCCGACGATGTTAATGGTTCATTCCCATATATCTTCAATCCTGTACAATAAAAGGAATCGCCCCTCTGGGGAGCCTGCCCGCTCAAGCCTTCCGAAACAAGTATATCAAAACACTCACTAATGAGTGTATAAATCGACGCAAACAAATGAGGTTTTACCAATATTTAGGAATCATGCTATTCTGTTTCCAGGGGATGAATTCGCCCTCAGGTCAAGTCAGGAGGGGTTGCCACTGAAGGTCTTTAGCGGAACGAACGCACGCCGGATTCGCACGGAGCGGGAACTGTCTATTCGGGAGCTTTCGAGAGTGAGTGGCCTGGCCCTGGGTTACATCAGCCAGCTTGAAACCGGAAAGCGGCGGAACCCCACGCTGACAAAACTCTCGCGGCTCGCCGCTGCGCTGGGGGTGCCGGTGGAGGATCTGCTGTCCGCTCCCACAGAGTACCCCCGACCCCCACCTTGGGCTTCCATCGGCAAAGTCGTTGGGCATGGCCACTCGTCTTGAATAGATAAAGCCAAAACAAAATCGGCGGTGGGCTTTCAGGCCCACCGCCTTTCGTTGACGCTTGAGAACTGGGAAGGCTTTCCCGGATTTCGCCGGCATCCGACCCGGAGCCTATTCGCCCAGTTTGGCAACCGTCACCCCGTCGCCGCCTTCCCCCTGACCGCCCGGGCGATAGGAGGAGACCCGGGAGTCGGCCCGCAGCATGTCCTGGACCGCCTTGCGGAGCGCGCCGGTACCCTTGCCGTGGATGATGCGGACCATGGGCGCCCCGGCCAGCGTGGCGTCGTCCAGGTACTTGTCGACTTTGTCCAGCGCCTCCGTGACCATGAGGCCCCGCAGGTCGACTTCGGTCGAAATCTCCTGCGCTTTGGTCGCAGCTGCGCTCCGGCCCATGCTGCGGGTGCCCGTGGCGCCCGCCCGCCTGGCCTTCTCCTTCTCCTCCGGTTCGACCGCCCGGGCCAGGTCCAGCAGCGAGACCGTCACTTTCATGATGCCGGCCTGCACCAGCACCTTCCCGTCGGCGTCCGGCTCCGTGAGCACGTAGCCGTTCTGCCCCAGGGAGACGATGGTGACCGCGTCACCCAGTTTCAGCCCCTTGGGCGCCTCGCCCCGGCGGACCGGCTCGTCGGGCGCCCCGGTCTCCTCCACCCCTCTGCGGGCCTCTGAGAGCCGCTTGCGGGCAGACTGAATGGCCTGATGCCGCTCGGACTCCCGCTGCTCCTTGAGTGCGGACTTGAGTTCCTCGACCACCGCCTCGGCTTCCCGGCGGGCCTGAGCCAGCACCAGGGCGGCCTGGACCCGGGCCTTTTCCAGCGTATCGGCGGCCTTCTGATTCGCGGCGGATGTCTTCCGCTCGTACTCATCTTTTAGCTGCTGCGACTCGTAGCGAAGGCGGGCCGCGTCCATCCGCTCCTTCTCCAGGGCCGCCCGCGTGGCGTGGATGCCGGCAATCAGGTCTTCCACTTTCTCCTGGTCCTTGGTCAGGAACTGGCGGGCGCGCTCGACGACCAGCGAGGAGAGTCCCAGCCGCTTCGAAATCTCGAACGCGTTGGAGGAGCCCGGCACGCCGATGAGCAACCGGTAGGTCGGCCGGAGCGTCTCCACGTTGAACTCGACGGAGGCGTTCTCGACTCGCGCCCGGGTGTAGGCAAACGTCTTCAGTTCACTGTAGTGGGTGGTGGCAATGGTCTTGGCGCCCCGGGCATGCAAATGCTCCAGGACGGACATGGCCAGCGCCGCGCCTTCCGCCGGGTCGGTGCCGGCGCCCAGTTCGTCCAGCAGCACCAGCGCCTTGCCGTCCAGATCATTGGTGATGCGGACGATGTTGGTCATGTGGCTGGAGAAGGTAGAGAGCGACTGCTCGATGGACTGCTCGTCGCCCACGTCCACGAAAACCTGGTCGAACATGCCCATCCGAGTGCCAAACCCTGCGGGGACATGGAGTCCCGACTGGGTCATGACCACGAAGAGGCCCATGGTCTTCAGCGTGACCGTCTTGCCGCCGGTATTGGGGCCGGTGATCACCAGCGTGTCGAAGCTGATGCCCAGGTGGACGTCCACCGGCACGACGGCGCCTTTCAGCAGCGGATGCCGGCCCTTGCGGATCTCCAGCATGGGTTCCCGGACCAGTTCGGGGGCCACACAGTCCAGATCCATGGAAAGCTTGCCTTTGGCCGCGGCGAAGTCGATCTGGGCAAAGGCGTTCAGCGAATCGGCGAGCGAGTCGGCTTCGACCCCGACCAGGCCGGAGAGCCGCTGCAGAATGCGGGCGATCTCGTCCCGCTCTCTCAGCATCAGCTCTTTCAGCTCGTTGTTCATCTCCACGACCGCCAGCGGCTCCACGAACAGCGTCGAGCCACTGCCGGACTGGTCGTGGACGACGCCGGGCACCTGGCCCCGGTACTCCACTTTGACCGGAATCACGTACCGGTCGTCCCGGATGGTGACGATGGGGTCCTGCAGGTACTTGGCGCCCGCACCGCGGATGTAGGACTCGATTTTCTCCTTCAGGCGGCCCTGAATCACCCGCTGGCCGCGCCGGATGGACTGGAGTTCGGGGGTCGCCGTGTCGGAGACTTCGCCGTGCTCCGTGATCGCATGGCGGATTTCCGCTTCCAGGTTCGTAAACGCGCCGATCATGTTGGCGAGGGCCGCCAAAATGGGCGCTTCGTCTTTATGCTCGATGAGGAATTTCTTCAGGCGCCGGCCGCTGGCAGCGGTGTCGGCCACATCCAGCAGGTCGTGGGGCTCCAGCATGCCGCCCCGAATGGCCCGCTGCACGGCGGCCCGCAGGTCGTGAATGCCGCCCAGCGGAATGGACCGCCCGCCCAGGTAGAGCCGCCGGGCCTCAAGGGACTCCTGCTGCCGGTGCTGGACCTCCAGGAATTCCGTGGACGGGCTCAGGTCCTCGCAGATCTCTTTGCCCAACGCCGTGGCGGCCCGCTCGGAAAGCAACGCTTTTATTTTGGCGAACTCGAGCGTTCGCAGTGTACGATCGTCCATTCTATTTCTTCTAAGTCTCCCTTCAAACAATACCCGTCGCAATACCCGAGTTTAACTGACGTGCTGAAGCCGGGAAATGTTCCATATGCTCGGTCGGGGAAGCTTGTTCTCATGACGGGAGGATGTCCGCATGATGCGATGGCAGAAAGCGGCGATGCTGCTCGCTCTCCACGCCGGGCTGTTCCTGGGCTGGGCGCACGGGGAGCTGATCGCCGTCCCGGCTGCCCCTGAGCAGGGCCAGAGGCAGCCGCCCGAGGCGGAAATCTTCGCGGCCGTAAAGCGGTCGTTGGAGGCTGCGCACTTGCCGCCGCAGGACCTGCCCAGGCGAATCATCGGCGTGACGCTGATGGCGTCGGGGCACTACCGGGTCCACATGGCGATGGTGCAGGGCGAGGCCTGGTTCGAGGTCTGGCAGGCAGGCGGCCAGTGGCAGGTCCGGGGCCTGAACCCGCCTCGTGCGGGGTCGCCGAACGCCGGCCGTTAACCTTTGCCGGGCCGCTCTGCGGGGTCAGGACGCCGGGTGGGCACGACCCACGGCTTGATGCCGGGCCGCTCTGCGGGGTCAGGCCGCCTGGTCGGCACCTCCCACGGTTCGACCGGCGGCTTCCCGGTCCCCGCGCCCGGCTCCTCCTCGGTGGCGGGGAACGGGCCGTCAGACGGGTACGTCATGCCGCGCAGCATTTCGGAAATCTCGCGACGCATGGTCGCCGCGCCCCGCTGCACAATCTCGGCGATCGCCTGGTCGAGCGCTTGTTGCAAGCTCGGCGGGGTGACCTTGTCGGCCTCTTTTTTGCGGATGACGCTGACGCCGCCCGCGTGTTCGATCCAGGCCTCCTTCACCTGGCTGACGTCGGTGACTTCCTTATGCCGCATCGCCGTCAGCAGGTCGGACATGGAGACGCGCTCTTTGACCAGGTTCTTCGTCAACACCCGGCCGTCCTGCACCAGCAGCGTCGGCGTCCCCTCGATCAGCCGCTCGAACCACTTGGAATAGAGTCCGATGGTGGTAATGAGCACGTGCAGCCCCCCGATGAGTAACACCGGCAGAACGCCGTGGAGCAGGTCCACATGCAGTTCGGACACCGGGATGGCCGCCACTTCGCCGATCATGATCACCATGGCCATATCGAACGGCGCGAGGTTGGCGATGGACCGCTTGCCCGTCCAGCGGACCACCACCAGCACCGTCAGAAACGTAATCAGCGTCCGGACCGCGAGGACGGGGACGTGCTCATACAGCTCGATAAACCAGTCGGCTGTGAAAACTTCTTGCAGGAACGACAAGCCTGATCCCTTCTCCTTCAGGGGAACTGCCGTTCTTTAGCATATCCACTCTGGCGCCGCGCTTTCCGGCGCTTCCAGGCCCAGGAGATCAAACCGCCGCTCTGCGTGATAACCGATGTGCCCTTGCCGGTCGGCGGGGCACCCTTCGGCGAGGCAAATGGCCGCCAGGCAGTCACCGATAATCGTCTCGGCGATGCGCAGCCGGTGCTCCCGGTCCCGCTGGGCCGAGCCGAGTTCGTGGTGCGGAATGTGTACCCCCACCGCCACGGTCAGCCCCGCCTTGATCGCCAGCGCCTGCATGAGCGGCGGGACGCCGACGGCGGCGGGCGGAACCCGCTCCAGGAGCCGGCGGCTTGCCACCACCGGACCGTGGGACGGAATGGCCGCGTCCAGGTCTTCCCGGCCCAGGGCGCGGTTGAGGGCCACCCGAGCCTGATAGACTTTCGACGCCGCCGAGTCCCGGTAAGGCACCGGCGTTCCGGCGTAGCAGTCGGAGAGCGAGAGGTCGGTCGCTCGCCGCCGGGCCTGCTCCACCAGGGTCGTCAGCCGTCCGTGCAGCGGCCCGGCGAGGTCGGCGTCCACAAAGAGCACCTGCCGGGCCCCGGCGTTTAGCGCCGCCCGCGCCCCGGCGATGCGGGGCACGTCGTAGCCCAGGGACTCCTTGAAAACCAGCGGCCGGACCCGCCCGTCGCCCAGGCGCTGGACGATCTCCAGCGTATCGTCCGCGCAGCCGTTCAAAACCGGAAAGACCAGCGACACGGGCAGGCGGAGCACCTGCCGCATCACCGTCTGAATCCGGCCGGCCTCGTTTTTGGCCGGGATGACCACTGCCAGCATTTCGCATCACCCCTGGTCTTGCTACGCATATCCTATCGTCGGATAGCGCCGGGCAGTACCGGCGAAGGGAGCGATCGGCGTGTGGCCCCAGGTCTCGGCGGTGATTGCCGCCGTGGATGAAATCGAGACCCTGCCCCGGGTGCTGGCAGAGGTCCGCCGGGTGGCCGGAGAGGCGATTGTGGTGGTCAACGGCCCGGACGACCGCACGGCCCGGGCGGCCGCGACCGCCGGCGCCAGGGTCGTCCGGTATGACACCCAAGTCGGCCACGACGTGGGCCGGGCGCTGGGCGCCGCCCAAGCCGGGGGCGACGTGCTGCTCTTCCTCGACGCCGACCTGCCGGTCCCGGCGGCCGACCTCCGGCCGTTCTGCACGGCGGTGCTGGCGGGCGGCGTGGACGTAGCCCTGAACCAGCTGGACCGGTACATTCACCCGGATGCCCGGCTGCATCCGGTGAACGCGGCCAAGCGGTTTCTCAACTGTGCGCTGGGGCGGCCGGACCTGGGCTGCGCCTCGCTGACCGCTGTGCCGCATGGGCTAAGCCGCCGGGCCCTCGGTGTGCTGGGGGTCGGGGCGTTGGCCGTCCCGCCGCTGGCGATGGCCCGGGCGCTGGCGGCCGGGCTGACCGTCACGGCCGTCCATGGCGTGGACGTGGTGCGGCCCAACGCCCGCCGGCCAGGCCTGAACCTGGGCCGCTCCAGCCCGGTGGAGCAGTTGATCCTGGGTGACCACCTGGAGGCGATTCACTGGGTGCTGGGCCAGACGGGGGACCCGCGGGGCGGCCTGAGCGACCTGGGCCGGCGGCGGGAGCTGCTGCCCCGGTGAGCGGGAGTTGGCCTGGCGGGGGCCGGACGGCCGCCACGCCGGGGCCGGTCTCCCCCCCGCCGGGAGCGATTGCCGCGGCCGCCGCTTACGGCCTGGACACCGGGGGCCTGGAGCCCGTGGCCTCCGCCTACCGCCAGGCGGCCGCCTGGCGGGCGGGCGACGTGCTGCTCAAGCCGTTCCGCTACGGCGAGCGGCAGCTTTACTACGCCACCGGCGCCCTGCTCCACCTGGAGCGGTCGGGACTGACACCAAACCTGGTCTGGACCCGGGCGGGCGAGCGGTACGCCCGAGTGGGCGGCGCGTTCTGGTACGCCACGGCCTGGATTGGCGGACGCACCCTGCGCCTGCCGGCCGACTTGACGGCGGCCTGCCGGTCCCTGGCCCGGTTTCACACCGCGGCCGAAGGCTACTTCATGCCGTATGGCGCCGAGCGGGCCTGGCCCCGCCGCTGGCAGGGGCTCCTGGCCGACCTGAAAGACTTTCAAGCCCGCGCCCAGACGGGGCATGACCCGTTCGACGGGGCCTACGCCCGGGCCGCACCGGCCTTCATCCGCCGGGCGGAAGCCGCGCTCGCAGCTCTTGCCGCAAGCCCGTACGCCCGGCTGGAGGCGCACGTCCGGGCGGGGCAGCGCTTCTGCCACCGGGACTGCACCGCCGCCAACCTGGTGCGGGACGAGTTCGGCCAGGTCTGGTTTGTGGACCTGGACACCGCCGGCCCGGAACTGCAACTGCACGACCTGACCCGGTTGCTGCTCTCCGGGCCGGGGTTGGAACCCCGCGCGGTCCTGAGCGCTCTCGCGGCCTACGAGTCGGTACTGCCCCTGGACCCGGCCGAGCGGCAGCTTCTGCCGGCAAGCCTGCTGCTCCCCCGGGAGTTCTGGTGGGCCGCCGTCTGCCGCTACCGGCACGCCCGCCCCGGTGTCGACCCGGAGCGATTGCTCCAGCAAACGATAACAGGCGCCCCGGCGAGGGACGCCTGCGTCAAAGCGCTGCAGGAAGCACTGTGCGGCGTCTAGCCGACCGCCTGCTCCCATTCCTGATAAAGCCGCTCCAGGTCGGACTGAACGGACTGGTACTCGCCCACCGCCTGCCGCCCCGAAGCCGTTTTGTAGATGTCCGGGTCGGCCATACGGCCTTCCAGTTCGGCCTTGCGGGCCTCCAGCGCGTGAATCTCCTGCTCCAGCCGGCGCAGAGCTTCGGCCGCCTTGCGCTCCTCCTTGCGGGCTCGCGACGCCTGAGTTCCCTCCTGCCGGGCGACCTCCGCCGGTTTCGGCTTCGGAGCCTCCTGGGCGCCCTGTGCGACCTGCGCCGCCGTATAGGCCGCCAGCCGCTCCTTCTCGGCCACGTAGTCCGAGTAGTTGCCCTCGTACTCCTTGATTCCGTCGCCGCTGAACACCCAGACCTTCGTGGCGATCTGATCGACAAAGTACCGGTCATGAGAGACAAAGAGCACCGTCCCCGGGTACTCGGTCAGCGATTCCTCGAGGACCATCTTGGACTCCAGGTCCAGGTGGTTCGTCGGTTCGTCCAGCAGCAGCACGTTGGCCCCGGCCACCATCAGCTTGGCCAGAATCAGCCGGTTTCGCTCGCCGCCCGAGCACTGGGCGATGGGCTTGTAGGCGTCGTCGCCGGAAAAGAGGAACCGGCCCAGCAGCGAATGTGCGTCAAACTTGGTGAAGCCGGGAATCTCCAGCATCTCTTCCATGCAGGTGCGGCTGTAGTCCAGTGCGTCCAGGTCCTGGCTGAAGTAGCCCCGCTGGACCCCCACGCCCCAGAAGACCGTACCGCTGGTGGCCGGCGTCAGGTTGTTGATCACTTTCAGGAACGTGGTCTTCCCGCAGCCGTTGGGCCCGACCAGGGCGACCCGGTCGCCTTTGTACAGCCGGGCGTTGATGTCCCGGAAGACCGTCTTCTCGCCGTAAGCCTTGCTGAGATTCTCCACTTTCAGCACGTCGGCGCCGGACTCGTAGTCCATGTCGAACTCGAGGCCCACTTGCTTGTGCCGGGTTTTCGGCCGCTCGATCAGTTCCATGCGGTCCATCATTTTCTTGCGGCTCTGGGCCTGGTCCTTGCGGCTGGGCGTATTTCGCCACTTGAGATAGAACGCTTCGAGCTTCGCATATTCTTTCTGCTGCCGCTCAAAGGTGGTCAGCGCCGCCTCCTGGCGGCGTTTCTTCTCTTCCAGGTAGTACGAGTAGTTCCCGTAGAAAATTTCCGCCGAACCGTTCTCCATCTCCAGCGTCCGCGTGATTACCTTGTCGAGGAAATACCGGTCGTGGGAGACGAGAATCGCCGCGGACTTCATGTTCTTGAAGAACCCTTCCAGCCATTCGGTGGCCTCCAGGTCCAGGTGGTTCGTCGGTTCGTCCAGCAGCATCAGGTCCGGCTCGTCGAGAAGCAGCTTCGCCAGGCCGAGCCGCACTTTCTGCCCGCCGGAGAGCACTTCCACCGGCTTGCCCAGGTCAAGCTCCGTAAAGCCCAGACCAAAGAGCACCGCCTTCACCCGCGCCGGTGCGTCGTAGCCGCCGGCCGCCTCATAAAGGGCGGTGGTTCGGGTGTATTCGTCCATGAGCACTTGCAGCTCTTCTTCGCTTGCGGTGGCGCCCATGCCAGCCTCCAGCTTCCGGAGGTCCTGCTCCCACTTGGCGAGGTACGCGAAGACCGACTGGGCCTCCGCCAGCATCGTCCGGCCGGGCGTGAACTCCGGGTCCTGGCTCAGATAGCCCACCCGGGTGCCGCCGGGCAGGATGACGCTGCCCTCGTCGTATTCCATCCGGCCCATGAGGATTTTGAGCAAGGTGGTTTTGCCGGTGCCGTTGCGGCCGACCAGCGCCATCTTCTCGCCCTCGTTGAGCAGGAAGCCAACTTCTTTGAACAGGAGCTCAACGCCCCAGTATTTTGCTAACGCCTGTACGGTCAAAATCGCCATGATTACGTCGTCCTCCCTATCGTCGGGGTGCGGGGGGTGGGGCGTGCGGCCCTTCCCTCGTGGAATTCGGGGTCAGGAGAGGCGGCCGACGGCGTCAAAAAACGCCGCAGGTAAGGTACTCCTTACCGCGGCGCTACAATTCGCTACAATACGCAGGAATAGCGCTCAGGCATGGAGGCCCCATATGTATGCGTTTTCTCCCCATCCGGCCGCCAAAAGGGCAGACTGCCCCGTTGTTGCTCTACGAGCGGCGGGCACAGACTGGAGAGATGAGCATCATGGGGGTCTCCTACCTCCTTCGTTTCCACAATCGTGTCTATTTTATCGGGCATGAGCCAAAATGTCAACTCACACCGTCAGGTGTCGGGCACGCCCTACGCCCTCAGGTAATGCTTGAACCAGGCCAGCATCCGCTCGTAGTAATCCAGCAGGTGCTGCGGCTTGTTCAACTTGTGGCCCTCACCGGGATAGCGGATGTAAACGACCGGGACCCGGCCAAGCCGCTTCAGGGCCGTGAAAAGTTCGTCGGACTGGGACGGCGGGCAGCGCAGATCGCTTTCGCCGGCGACCAGCATCAACGGGGTGGTTACCCGATCGGCATGCCGGACCGGCGAGCGCGCCAACAACTGCTCCGCCCGGTCGGCCCACGGAAGCAGGCCGGACATCCAGCCCATCAGCCCCGTCAGGTCTTCCGTCCCGCTGAACGCGTACATGTCGGTAATCGGCGCCCCGGCCAGGGCCGCCTTGAACCTGGACGTCCGGGTCACGGCCCAGGCGGTCAGGTAGCCGCCGTAGCTCCAGCCGGTGATGCCCAGCCGGTCTGGGTCGGCAATGCCTGCGGCGACGGCCGCGTCCACCCCCGCCATGATGTCTTCGAAATCCTGGCCGCCCATGTCCTGCACCACGGCCGACGCGAACGCCTGCCCGTAGGTCTGGCTTCCCCGAGGGTTGGTGTACAGCACGGCGATGCCCGCGGCGGCCAGCATCTGGAACTGGAGCATGAGGTGGCTGCCGTAAGCCGCGTGCGGCCCGCCGTGGATGCAGACCACCGTCGGAAATGGCCCGCCCCCCGGCTCCCGGCCTTCCGACGCCCCGCCCCGCGGAGCCCCGCCCCGCGGCCTGACCACCCAGCCCTCGACCGGCTGCCCGCCGGCGCCGGCGTAGCGAAACCGCTCCGGCCGGACCAGGTCCAGTTCCCGGGCCACCGGGTTCTGGTCCGTCAGCCGCCGCCCGGTGCCGCCATCCAGCAGCCAGATATCGTCCGGACTCGTCTCATCGCCGATGGTGGCGGCGATGTCCCCGTTCTTCGCCACGCTGAAGTCGCAGACCGCCCGGTCCGCGCCGGCCGTCAGGCGGCGCGGGGGCGCGCCGTCCACGGGGGCGTAAAACAGGTGGGCGTTGCCCCGGTCGGCCACGAGCATGTATAGCCCGGTGGAGCCGGCCGCCCAGCGGCCCGCTGTCGCCGGGCGGGTGGGACGGACGTCGGACGTGCCGCTCACACCAACATTCCGGTCCAGTCCCTCGGTCAGGTTCCGGGCCGGGCCGGCGGCCCCGCCGTCGCCAGTCAGGGGCAGCAGCAGCAGGTGCGAACTGGTGGACAGACCGCTGCGGCCGTCGTGCCCGCCGAACGCCAGAAACCGGCCGTCCGGGGAGACCTGAATATCCACCATCGGCCCGCCGTTCTCACAGATGCAGGCCGGTTCCCCGCCCGCGAGCGGGAACCGCCAGATGTCAGACCGGAACAGCAGGTCGGCGTCATCCCGCCGCAAGGCGCTGCAGTATAGCGCCCGGCCATCCGGCGACCAGGCCGGGAAGGCGTGGTCGAACTCACCGGACGTGACCTGCCGGGCCAGCTCCGAGCCGTCCGCCGGGACAACGAAGATGTGCGACCGCCGGTCCCCGGCGTACCCGACCCCGTCCAGCCGGAACTTGAGCCGGGTGATCACTTTCGTGAGGTTCGGCTCCGGCGCTCCGATGCCGGGCTCGAAGGCCGCTGCCGCTCCGGCCCGCATCCGGTCGCCCGGCGGCGCCCCGGGATATGGCTCCCAGCCGGCCGGCTTGTCGAAGACAGCGGCCGCAAAGGCGATGCAGGAGCCGTCTGGCGACCAGACGGGCGGCCCGGCCGGCCGCTCCGTGGTCTCAACGCAGCGGGCCTCGCCGCCGGTCGCATCGATGATCCAGACCTGGGGCCGTCCCGACCGGTCCGAAATGAAGGCCAGTTGGCTCCCGTCAGGCGACCAGCGGGGCGCCCGGTCGCTGCCCCGCTCCGGGTTGGTCAGCCGGCGCTGAGTGAGGTGGGGCGCCACCGGGACCAGCCAGAGCGAACTCCGGTTCCGGTTCTCCCGCAGGTCCGCCCGGGTCACCACGAAGGCCACCGCCGAGCCATCGGGCGAAATCTGCGGATCGCTCACCGGCTGAAACGCCCCCAGGTCCTGCGGTGTCACCGGCCGCTTCGCATCGGTCACCACGACACCCCTCTTTACCCATGAATCATCTTACACCGCCAAATCTTTTGCACCCTGTCCCATTCGGACCGGCCCTGCGTCCCTCCTGCCACGCTGTCAGGGCAAATCGATCAGAATCAGTTCGGCGGGCTCGCGGGCCTGGATCGCCAGGTCCGGCACCCCGGTAATCCGGGCCTGGTCCCCACCTGCCAACGTCTCTCCGTTCAAGGTCACTTCGCCGCTGATCACGAACAGGTAAGCCCGGCGGCCGTTCTGCGCCCGATGTTCCACCTGCGCGCCCGAGTCCAGGCTACAAACGTAAAACGTCGTGTCCTGGTGAAGGCGCATCGTCCCGGGCTCCGCCGCTCCGGGCTCTGCCGTTCCGGGAGAGACTACTGGCAGCAAGCGCCCGAGCCGCTCCGCCCGGTCAAAGTGGCGCTCCTCGTACGAAGGCGGCAGCCCGGGCACCGCCGGCAGGATCCAGATCTGGCAAAGCCGCAGCGGCTCCGTCGCCGACGGATTCACTTCCGAGTGGCGAATGCCCGTGCCGGCGCTCATCCGCTGCAGGTCCCCCGCCCGCAGCACGCCCCGATTGCCCGTGCTGTCCTGATGCTCCAGTTCGCCGCTGATCACGTACGTGACGATCTCCATCTCCCGGTGCGGATGCATGCCGAAGCCGCTCCGGGGCGCGATCGTATCGTCGTTGAAGACCCGCAGCGGGCCAAAGGACATGTTCTCGGGGTCGTGATAATAGTCGAACGAGAAGTGCCAGTTGGCCGAGAGCCAGCCGGCATCCGCGTGAAACCGCTCATGGGACCGAATGATCTTGATCACGGCCATCCTCCACTTTCGCATTCTGTTTATATACTTACTATAGGTAAGCCGCGAGCCGAAGTCAAGCCCGCTCGGCCAGGGCCGGCCCGCCCAGAACGCCGGCGGCGTTTCCCAGGACCGGCGGCACGATATAGGCTTCGATCTCCGTTTGACCGCAGATGACGCAGATATCGAGGGCCGCCATCTGAAAGAGAGCCGGCTGATCGCCGGCTCCGCAGGAGTTATGTAGAAGTTTTCGGTTGATTTTGGGCGATTACCGGCTGGGTGGGCTCGGGCTGGGTGGGCTCGGGCTGGGTGGGCTCGGGCTGGCCCGACTCGGGCTGGGGCTGCTTCTTCCGCTTTTTGGGCTCCCGCCGCCGCTCCTTCGGCTGGCTCAGGTCGATTACGAGGCCGGGCCAGAGGGGGCTGCCTGCGGGGACGTAGGCCACTTCGAATCGCTCCCGGTAACCGGTCTCGACGGTGAGCCCGGCCTCGCTGAGCAGGCTGATCACGTTGGCCCACGCACTGGAGGTGCCTTTGTAGCGGTTCACGGGCAGGGCGGTCAGATCGGTCATGGGAGCCGCCTTGAGGACGAGCAGCGAGGTGCTTTTCACCAGCATGGGGATGACCCGTTCGACCCGCTTGACGTTGAGGCCCCCCAGGGCAGCGACGCGAGTCAGCCGCTTGTCGGCGGCGGCGAAGAGTTCCAGTTGGGCGGGAGCGTGGAGCCAGCCGCCGGGCTGGTAGGCCGTGCCTTTGACCACTTCGGCCTCGGCTTTGACGGTGATGATGTCTTCGGGACGGACGTTGAGCAGCGCGTCCAGGGAACTCCGGCTGAGCACTTCGGCCGTGGCGGCTTTAGCCGCGGCTCTGATGTCTTTGGCGCTGGAGTCGGGTCTGATGGGAGTCTTCGCCAGGGAAATCACCTTCCTTCTGTAGTAAGCTCCTCCAGATTGAGGAATCTCTAAGAAGGATATTAGCATAAAATGGATATCCTTGCAATAGTTTATTCCAAAGGGACCAATGGGGATGGGCAAGGAACGGGGGATGGGTCTAAAAAGACGCCCGCGGTTCGGGTGGGGAAACCGGGCTCGCCACCAGAACAGTGGGGCAGGCTGCTCGGTGGTGGCTGGAGCGGTTGCACGAGTAGGTCCTGGCCGAAGTACCTGCCGGGGGTAATGCCGAGGGGACCGAGCGGTCGGGTGCGGGGCGAGCGAGGGCAACAAGGACGCGGTCGAAGGCGGGGGTTCGCCTGAGGGTAGCAGCAGGCCGGGCAATCTGCAGGACGGACGGGCGAAATGCGGGGGCTGGACGTGCGAGATGGGCCTGGGACAAAGGCTGCAGGGTCTGGCTTAGAAGCCGGGCGGAGCGAGCCGGGCAGGGGCAAGGCAGGGGCAAGGCAAGGGCAAGGCGAGAGCAAGGCAAGGGCAAGGTGAGGGCAAGGTACGCGTGGGGCTACCTCCACCCAGCAACCAGGGGTGGCAAACGAGCGCATCAGGAAAGCCCCGGAGCCGGTTTCCCGGCGCCGGGGCTATGCGCACGCTGCGGGACCACTGCACTACTCCCACCGCCGCCGGTCCTCCAACCGGCGGGCTTCCGCCGGAATCGTGCCGCCCGCTACCAGTATGACCTCCGCACTCATCCGGGTCGTGGCCCGCACCGCCTCGCCAACCGCTTCGGCCGCAGGCCCGCCGCCGTTCGCCGGCTCCACCAGCACCCGCAGCCGGTCCCGGTGGTGCTCGTCCTGGTCCACAACCGCCTGCCAGTGAGCGACCTGTGGGCCAAACCGGGCCATGGCCTCCTCCAGCTGGCGAGGATACACGAACATGCCGCGCACCTTGACCACGTCGTTCGCCCGGCCCATCCAGCGGGCCATCCGCAGCGCCGGACGTCCGCACGGGCACGGCTCAACCATCATGGCAGAGAGGTCCCCGGTGCCAAATCGCAGGAGCGGGTAAGTGCGATCCAGGGCGGTGACCACCACCTCCCCCACTTCGCCCATCGCCACCGGGTGGCCCTCCGGATCGCAGATTTCCACGATCACGCCCGCATCGAAATGCAGCCCTTCCCGGTGGGGACACTGGTAGGCCACCAGCCCGAGGTCCGCCGTCCCATAGCTTTCGGAGACCTGCAGACCGAAGGCCTCCAGCTTGCTCCGCAGCGACGAAGGGAGCGGTTCGGCCGTCACCAGCGCTTTCGTCAGCGGCAGGTTCCCCCCGCCTTTCTCCAGCAAGGAGAGCAGGTAGCTGGGCAGCCCGATGAACCCCGTGGCCCCGGTATCGCGCACGGCCTGGATTTGCATGTCCATCTGTCCGACCCCGGCGGGAATGACCACACAGCCCAGCGACCGGGCCGCCGCATCGAAAATAAACCCGGCGGGACTCAGGTGATAGTTAAAGCAGTTCAGCACCACATCGCCCGCCTGAAACCCTGCGGCGGCGAGGGCCGTGCCAAACCGCCAGTAATCCGGCGCCGTCCCCTGGGGGTCGTAAATCTCACCGGGACTCAGGAAAATCCGGGCCAGGCTTCCCAGCGGTTCGCCCAGCAAGCCGCCAAACGGCCGCTCCCTGGACTGCACGGGACCCAGCTGATCCTTGCGCATCACCGGAAGGGCCATGAGCGACTCCGGCCCGGTCACCTCCGCCGGGTCGATCGCTGCCGCCGCCAGCCGCGCCCGCTGGGCCGGGCTCGCGGCCCAGGCATGCGCCACCTGCTCCCGCAGGCCGGCCCCCGGCGCCATCCAAACGCTTGGCCGGCCGGTCATGCGAGCCACCGCTTCCGGCGCTTGTAGGCTTTCACGTCCCGGTAGCTCTTGCGACCCACGTCGGTCAGGCCGAGGTAGAACTCCTTTACGTCTTCGTTGTTCATAAGCGTGTCTACCGCTCCTTCCAGGACGATTTTGCCGTTCTCCATAATGTAGCCGTAATGGGCGATGGAGAGCGCCACCATGGCGTTCTGCTCCACGACCAGGAAGGTCGTGCCGACCTCCTCGTTGAGCTGCTTCACGATCCCGAAAATCTCCTGTACCAGCCGTGGCGCAAGGCCCAGCGAGGGCTCGTCCAGTAGGACCAGCTTGGGGTTGGCCATGAGCGCCCGCCCGATGGCCACCATTTGCTGCTCGCCCCCGGAGAGGTACCCCGCCTTGTTCTCCCGGCGCGGGACCAACCGGGGAAAGTAATGGTAGACCATGTCCATGTCCCGCTTCACGTTGGCCCGGTCCTTCCGGATGTAGGAGCCGGCCAGCAGGTTTTCCTCCACGGTCAGGTGGCCGAAAACGTGCCGCCCCTCCATCACCTGGAAAATGCCCTTGCGGACGATGGTCTCCGCGTCCCGGTTGCTGATTTTCTCGCCCATAAACTCGATGACGCCGTCGGTCACCTCGCCGTTCTCCGACTTGAGCAGGCCGGAGATCGCTTTCAAGGTGGTGGTCTTGCCGGAGCCGTTCGCACCCAGCAGCGCCACGATCTTATGTTCAGGCACCTCCAGCGACATGCCCTTCAGGACGAGAATGACGTGATCGTACATGACTTCCACGTTGTTCAGCCGGAGCATGGGCGACCCCCCTTGTGAAGCGAGGGGGCGGCACTGTCCCCGCCCCCTCCTCCATACTGCTTACTGCTTCGGAGCCAGATACTCGGTAATCGGCTGCCACTTGCCGCTCTTCACCTGGTAGATGCGGGCCTTCTTGGCGCCGCCGTGATCGGTGGCGGTGAAGGTCAGCGGCGAGCCAAGGCCACCCAGGTCATAATCCTTGAAGCTTTCAAACGCCTTGCGGATCGCCTCGCCGGTGGGCTTGTCCCCTGCCCGCTTCAGCGCCTCGGACATGATCCGGCCGAAGGCCCAGCCCTGAATCCACTTCTGGTTCAGGTCCTCCAGCTTGATGCCCTTGGATGCGGCGAAGTCCACCGCTTCCTTGATGCCGGCGCCGGTCTCATACGGGAAGGCGAAAGCCGGAATGCCGATGAACCCCTCGGCCGCATCGCCGGCCGCCTTGATCAGGTTCTCGTCCACCGAGTAGGCCAGGCCCATGAACTGAATCTTGGCGCCCTGCTGCTTGGCGCTCTTCAAGGTCACCGCCGTCGCGTTGGTGGTCTCCTGGATCAGCACGTAATCGGCGCCCATCTTCTGCAGTTCCAGCACCTGCGTGACCGCATCGGAGGCGGTCAGGGGAACCACGACTTCACCGGTCCAGGTCAGGCCGATCTTCTTGGCATAGGCCTTCGCGTCTTCCAGGGGCGACTTGCCGAAGCCGGAGTCGTTGTAGACCAGGGCCACCTTGGCGTCGGCCTTCTTGGACTTGGCGTAATCCAGCATGACGCGGGAAGCCTGCGAATAGGTCGGGGCCACGATAAAGTTGTAAGGCGTGGTGGCCGGGTTGATCAGCTGCTCCGAGTACGAACCCGAGATGTACGGAATCTTGTCCTTGGCGATCAGTTCCTTCATCGCCTCGGTGTCGCCGGTGCCCCAGCCCATAACGGCCGAGACGCCGTCCTGCTTGGTCAGCTTGTTGTAAGCCTCAACCGCTTTGGGGGTCTGGTAGGCGTAGTCCACCCACTGCAGGTCGATCTTCGCCCCGTCCACGCCGCCCTTGCTGTTGATGTACGCCACGTACGCCCGGACGCCTTCCGAATGCGGCTTGCCCACGTCGCCGGTGCCGCCGGTGAGGTCGAAAATGCCGCCCACCTTGATCGGAGCCTTCGGCGCCGCCGGCGCCGTAGCCGGGGCTGCCCCGGGAGCCGGACTCGTCGGCTTGCTGCTACCGCAACCCGCCAGCAACACCACGAACATGAGCACCGCGATCCACTTCACCATGGCCTTCATCTTGTGTGACCTCCCCGATCTTCTTAGTAGCTAAACGGCCAAAGGCGGAAGTAGTCCTTGATGTTCCGCCACAACTTGGCTAACCCGTCGGACTCAAACACCAGGAACAGCACAATTGCGCCGCCAAACGCGATATCCTTCAAAAGCAGTAGCTTGTCGCCGATGGCGGGCACCAGTACCGCCAGCGGCTGGGTCACCGACCGGACCAGAATCGGCAGGATCGTCATGAAAATCACGCCGTACACCGTGCCGGTCACGGAGCCGAGACCGCCGATGATGATCATGGCCAGCAACTCAATGGACAGGCTGAAGTTGAACTGCTCCGGGTTGATGATCATGACGAACGGCGCCCAGAGCGCCCCGGCGATGCCGGCGTAGAAGGCCGACAAGGCGAAGGCCATCACCTTGGTCTTCCAGAGGTCGACCCCCATCACTTCCGCCGCCAGGTCCCGGTCCCGCACGGCTACCAGCGCCCGCCCCCAGCGCGTCCGGGTCAGGTTCTGGGCAAACACGCCCAGCACCACCGCCACCGAAAGCACCAGGACGTAGAAGCCGTAGTCGCTGTCCAGCGAATGCCCGAACAACTTGGGCCGCAGCACGGTCATGGAATGGACGCCCCCGGTGAACCACTCCGCCCGGACGAACAGGAACTCCAGAATCTGCTGGGCGGCCATCGACGCAATCGCCAGGTAGAGGCCCTTGAGGCGGGCCGAAGGGAGGCCAAAGAGTCCACCCACCGCCGCCGCTACCAGCCCGGCCGCCGGCATCGCCAGCCAGTAAGACCAGCCCAGCTTCATGAGGTACCCCGCCGTGAATGCGCCCACGCCGGTAAAAGCGCCGTGGCCCACGGAGATCTGGCCGGTGAGTCCGGTCAGGATGTTGAGGCCCATGGCGGCAATCACAAAGATCGACACCTGGTTCAAAATGCTGACGTAGTAGTTGGAGAGCGCCAGCGGCACGATGAAGAGCGCCGCCACGATCACCCAGCCCCGCACGGTCGACAGGCGGGAAGGATGAAACGCCAGGTCCTGCTCGTAGGTCGTACGGTACTGGCCGCACTCCATGGTAAAGGGGTAGCGCAGGTTCACGATGGCTTACACCCTTTCAATAATTTCCTTGCCATACAGGCCGTAGGGCTTGATCAGCAGGATGATCACCAGCACGATGAAAGGCGCCACTTCCTTGATGCCCGGCCAATAAGTATCCAGGTAGCCGCCGGCCAGGTTTTCCAGGATGCCGATGACAAAGCCGCCAACGATGGCACCCGGCACGCTGTCCAGGCCGCCCAGAATGGCCACCGGCAACACCTTGAGGCCGTATGACGTGAGCAGCGGGTTGACGCCGGCGATGTTCCCCAGGAAGATGCCGCCCACGCTAGCCACCATCGCCGCCACCGCCCAGGTCGCCCCCAGCACCCGCTTCACGCTGATGCCCATGGAGAGCGCCGCCTGCTCATCATCGGCCGTGGCCCGCATCGCGATGCCCAGGAGGCTGTACTTGAAGAAGAGCGTGAGCGCAATCAGCAAGAAGATGGCCGCTGCGAAGGACCACAGGAATACCTCAGAGAGTCGAACCGGTCCCAGGACGATGGGGTTATTGCTGAACAGCCCCTGGAAGGAGCGCAGTTCGGTCCCCCAGATGAAATGCATCAGCGCCCGGAGGAGCAGCGAGAGTCCCATGGTCACCATGATAATGGAAATGGGCGGCTCCCCGATAAACGGCCGCAGCACCACCCGCTCAATGCCCATGCCCACCAGGGCGCTGACCCCGATGGCGAGCACCAGGCCCAGCAGGAACGGGACTTTCAGCCCTGTGGTCAAGGTGAGGCCGATATAGGCGCCCAGGAGCACCATTTCGCCTTGCGCCAGGTTCAGCACGCCGCTGGCTTTGTAAATGAGCACGAACCCCAGGGCAATCAGTGAATAGAGGGCGCCCACCACGATCCCGTTCACCAGCAGGTTCAACAGAAAGCTCATCGAACCGCTCAACTGGCTACACCTCCTGTGGCGGGCTCCGCCCCGCGGGCCCCCTCGGGCTGAGGCCGGGGGGCAGCCGGGACATCCCGGACCTGCAGCACAGTCTCGCTGAGCGTCTCCTTGCCATCCCGGTACCGGACCCGCATCTGCACCGGAATGTGTGCGACCCCGCTGTACAGCCCTTCGATCACCTGTGCGTACTTGTCGTAAACGAAGCCCCGGCGGAGCTTGCGAGTCCGGGTCAGTTCCTCGTCGTCTGCGTCGAGTTCCTTGTGCAGGATCACGAAGGTCTTGATTCGGGCGGCTTCCGGCAGGTCGGCGTTCACTTTGGCGATCTCGCTGGAAATCAGGTCCAGCACCGGTCCCTTCTGCGAGAGGTCCTGGTACGTTGTGTAGGCGATGCTGCGGCTCTCGGCCCAGTTCCCCACCGACCGCATGTCGATGTTGATCATGCCGACCACGTACTTGCGGCCGTGGCCCGTCGCCACCGCTTCCTTGATATACGGCGAGAACTTCAGCTTGTTCTCAATGAAGTTGGGCGAGAAGATCTCCCCGGAATCCAGCCGCATCACGTCCTTCAGCCGGTCGATCACCACCAGTTGGCCGTCCTCCAGGTAACCGGCGTCGCCCGTGTGCAGCCAGCCGCCTGCCAGCGCCTTTTCGCCCGCTTCCGGCATCTTGTAGTACCCCTGGAAAACCGCCGGGCTCTTCAGCAGAATCTCCCCGTCCGGTGCGATCTGCATTTCGCCACCCGGGAGCGGCGTGCCCACGGTGTGGAAGCGGATCGCGTCGTCTCGGTGGAGCACGGCGATGCCGACGATTTCGGTCTGGCCGTAAATCTGTTTCAGGTTGACGCCCAGGGCATGGTAGAACCGGAACACGTCCGGCCCCAGGGCGGCGCCGCCCGTGTAGGCCCGCCGGAGCCGCAGCAGCCCCAGGTGGTCCTTGATGGCGCTGAAAACCAGAAAATCGCCCAACCGGTAGAGCAGCCGGTCCCACTGGGAGATCGGCTTGTGGGCGAACTTCGCATCGGCCATCCGGTAGCCCACCGGGATGAACGACTCCCACAGCTTGCGCTTGAGCCAGCCGGCGTCCTGCATTTTCACCTGCACCCGGGTGACGATGTCTTCCCAGATGCGCGGCGGCGAGAACATGACGTGCGGGCCAATCTCCCGCAGGTTCTCCTGCTGCGTGTCCGGCTCTTCCGGAAAGTTCAGCGTGAAACCGATGGACAGGTGCATGGCCAGGGCGGTCATCTGCTCGCCGATCCACGCCAGGGGCAGGAAGGAGAGCACGTCATCCTTCGGGTCCAGCGGGTCCACCGTCTGGATGGTGTCGCCCATGGCCAGCAGGTTCCGGTGGCTCAACATGGCGCCCTTGGGCAGCCCCGTGGTCCCCGAGGTGTAGCAGAGGATCGCCGTGTCATCGCCGGTGCCGGCCGCCAGCGATTCTTCGAATGCGCCCGGGTGGGTCCGGCCGTATTCACGGCCCAGCTCCTCCACTTTCGGGAAGTAGATCAGATACTCGTCCTTATACAGGCGCAGCCCTTTGGGATCGTAGTAGATCAACCGTCGCACTTTGGGGATGGCGTCCCGGACCTCCAGCAGCTTGTCCACCTGCTCCTGGTCCTCCACCACCACGAACGTGGCATCGGAATGGTCAATCACGTAGGCCATCTCTTTGGCCAGCGAGTCCTGGTAAATGCCCACCGAAGCCCCGCCGGCGGCCTGGGCCGCCTGTTCGGCCATCACCCACTGCGGACGATTGTCACCGACGATGGCCACCTTGTCACCGCGGGCAAAACCCAGGGCGATCAACCCCAAGGTAAGGTCCTGCACGTGGCTCAGATAGCCCTCCCACGAGATCTCCCGCCAGATGCCGAACTCCTTTTCGCGGAGCGCCACCTTCCGGTGACCATAACGCCGGGCCATGGCCAGCAGGCGCTTGGGCAGCGTATCCGGCAAAGCCTGGGAAGCGTGCACTGATACCGCCTCCTTTACACGATCAGCCTGCGGCCGCGGGCTTGACGCCCAGGTATGCCGTAATCACCGCCGGGTTCAATCGCACTTCGTCCGGCGTGCCCTGGCCGATCAACTGGCCGAAGTCCAGCACCGCCACGTGGTCCGAAATGTCCATGACCACGCCCATGTCGTGCTCGATCAGCAGGCAGGTGACGCCCCGCTCCTGATTGATGTCCAGGACGAAGCGAACCATATCTTCCTTCTCCTCGGAGTTCATGCCCGCCATGGGTTCGTCCAGGAGCAGGAGGCGAGGCTCCAGGGCCAGGGCCCGGCCCAGTTCCACCCGCTTCTGCATGCCGTAAGAGAGCGTCCCCACTGGCTTGCGCCGCACGTGTGCAATCTCCAGGAAGTCGATGATCTCCTCCACCGCCCGCCGGTGCGCAATCTCTTCCCGCCGCGCCGGCCCCCAGTAGAGACCGCTGGTGAACAGTCCGGATTTCATCAGCACGTGGCGGCCGGTCATCAGGTTGTCCAACACCGACATGTGCTTGAACAGGGCGATATTCTGGAACGTCCGGGCGATCCGCATTTCCGCCCGGCGAGGCGGCGACAGATGCGTGATTTCCTTCCCTTCAAACGTGATCTTCCCAGCGGAAGGAATGTAACGCCCGGAGACGCAATTGATGAGGCTGGTCTTCCCGGCTCCGTTCGGGCCGATTACCGTGGTAATCGCCCCCTTGCGAAGCGCCAGGGAGACTTCCCAGAGCGCTTTGATCCCGCCGAAACCGATGGAGACCTTGTCGATTTCCAGATGGAGTTCCGGTGAAGTCACGATCGTGGCCTCCTGTCTTCCACGGTGCGGTGTGTATGCGGGGATCGGCCCAGGGCGCCGTAATGCAGGATTTGCACGGCAATATCGGCCCCGGTCTCCTCCAACAGTTGCTGCCGAATCCGTTCTTCCAGGCCGAAGGAGGCCATGAGGCCGCCCGGAGCCATTTCGACTTGCAGGGTACACTGGTCCAGCCACGAACCGGGCTCACGGTCCAGCATGATCCGGTACTCCTCCCCCACATTTCCGAAGCGGGCCAGCACCCGGCCGACCTGAGCGGGATAGAACCTGGCGCCCCGGTAAAACAGCAGTTCGTCGGTGCGCCCCTGGATGCCGCCCAGGGACCGGGCGTGCGTTCGCCCACACCCACAGGGCTCCGTTGCGAGCGTCGCCATGTCGCCCGTCCAGTAGCGCAGGAGCGGCATGTTCTGCCGGGTGAGGTCCGTGAGTACCAGCACCCCGGGTTCGCCCGGACGGGAGGGCTCCAGCGACCCCGGATCGATCACTTCGACCAGCACGTGGTCCTCGGCCCAGTGGAGTCCCTGCTGCAGCGCGCACTCGCCGGCCAGCAACGTCGAGACCTCCGTCATGCCGAACAGATCGTGCGCCCGGAAGCCGAAGAGTTGCTCCAGCCTGGCCCGGCTCCTGGCCTCCCCGGCGCCGGGTTCGGCCCCGAAGAGGCCCATCCGCACCCCGGCATCCCGGGGCGAAAGCCCCCGCTCCGCAATCCGCTCCGCCAGGTAGAGCACGTGGGAAGGCGCCCCGACCACCATGGCGGGCTTGAAATTGAACAGGACCTCCATCTGCCGCTCGACTGAGTCCGTCCCGATTGGAACGGTTGCCGCTCCCATCGCCCGGGCCGCCCGGTGGATGAAAATGCCGCCGGCGAACAGCCCGTACTTGAAGCCGTTGTGGATGAGATCTCCCGGCCGCAGACCGCAGGCCCAGAGAATCCGGGCCCCGATCTCCGACGCCCGGGCCAGATCGACGTCGGCGTATACCGTGTAGACCGTTCCACCCGTGGCATGAACCGGGTACACCTCTCGTCGCTCTTCCACCGGCAGAATCGGCAAATCGCCCAGGGGCGGATTGTGCAGCTGCGCTTCGACCAGGTGCTGCTTGTGCAGAAACGGCAGGCGACGAACGTCGTCTCCGGTGCGGATGACCGGTGCGCCGTGCCAGAGACGCTGGTAAAACGGCGAGCCGGCGGCCCACTCCACCTGGTGCTGCAAGCGGCCGGCCTGCAGCTGGGCCAGTTCTGCCCGGGGCATCGTCTCGATTTCCGGCTGCCAATAAGGTCCGGTGACCGCCGTTGGCATTCCGATCCCCCCTCGCTTGCCCTTATCTTGCAAGGGGCGTGCCAGCCTAAAAACCGGAGCCGTTTTTGGCCGCAGATTTCGCGGATTACGCAGATTTCGGAACAAAACAGGATGACCACAAAGCCAATTTTGTAAAATAAATGAACCTCTGTCCGATTCGATTGCCCCCGCCCTTGGACCAGGATTTTGTGGCGGCCATTCACGCCAATAGATCCGCGTCTGTTTCCAAATCTGCGAAATCTGCGTCATCTGCGGCCAAAAAATGCTTTTCTCCCGCATCCCGCCGGAAACGCCAGAGAGCCTAAGCGAATTCGCTTAGGCCCTCACCATACAAGATCCGTACAAGACCGGATTGACAGTATCGGAAGCCGAATAAGTCTCCACGATTAGCCTGATAAGCAGAAATGATTATAGTAGCAGGATTCTTCACCACCACCAGCCAATTATGCACCTGAGAGCCGGGGAGGTGCGTGAGGGTGAAGGAACTGGCCGGCGAGGCCGTTGCCGCACTGCTCGACGGGGTCGGTGAAGCGCTCGTGATCGCTGACTCCGGTGGGCAGATTCTCGCGGTGAACCGGGCAATGGAGGACCTGCTGGGCGATAAGCGCGACCAATTGATCGGACACACGCTCGCCGACCTCGAAGGCCGGGGCGTGTGGCTGCCGCCGCCCCTGCGGCGCTGCATGGCCTCCGGGCAACGGGAAGCGCTGATTCAGGTCGTCCGGGGCCGGCGTCTCGCCCTGACGGCGGTGCCCCTGCCCGACGGGCTGGTGCTGGCCACCGCCCGCGACATCACGGAGCTGGACCGCCTGCAGCATCAGGTCGAGCGCATGGAGCAGGAGCGTGACCGGTTTCACTTCGAACTGGCGGGCCTGCGGGCCGGGCATGCGGCCCGGGAGGAAATCGTCGCCTCCAGCCGCCCCATGCAGAAAGTACTGGAACTGGCCCGGCGGGTAGCGCAGGTGGATTCTACCATTCTGCTGCTGGGCGAGTCCGGCGCCGGCAAGGGGGTCCTGGCGGCCACAATCCACCGGTCGAGCCAGCGCAGCGGAGCGCCGTTCATCAAGATCGACTGTGCCGCTCTCCCGGAGTCGCTTCTGGAGTCCGAGCTCTTCGGCTACGCCCCGGGCTCATTCACCGGTGCGCGCCGCGAAGGCAAGCCGGGCATCATCGAGCAGGCTAACACCGGGACGCTGCTGCTGGATGAGATCGGCGACCTGCCGTTGACTCTGCAGGTAAAGCTCCTGCAGGTCATTCAGGACCGGCGCTTCACCCGGGTCGGGTCCGTCACGCCCATCCAGGTGGACGTGCGGATCATCGCCGCCACCCACCGCAACCTGGAACAAATGGTCAGCGACGGGCGCTTCCGGCAGGATCTGTTTTACCGCCTGAACGTGGTGCCCATCACCATCCCGCCGCTGCGGGAACGGCGAGAAGACGTGCCATCGCTGGTTCGCCACTTTATGGATCACTACTGCGCCCGGTACCGGGTGGAACGGGTGGTAACACCGGAGACCCTCGAGCGATTGATGGCCTATCCATGGCCCGGAAACGTCCGGGAACTCGAAAACCTGATCGAACGGCTCATCGTCACAACCGAAGAGCGCGACATCCGGCCGGAACACTTGCCCGCCGCCCTGGAGATGTCCGTGAGTCCGATCAAGATCCAACGGGTGGTGCCGCTGGCCGAAGCGCTGGAGGCGTTGGAGTTGGAGCTGGTGGGCGCTGCTTACAAGGAGCACGGCAGCAGCGTGAAGGTCAGCAAGGTGCTGGGCATCCACCAGACCACAGCCGCCCGCAAAATCCGGGAGTGGAAGGCACAGCGGGGTGAGGCTCCCTAGCGTTCACAACGCCATAACGGAAAAACCCGGCACACCGTGCCGGGCTTCTTGTTTCGTCTGGTCGGGGTGACAGGATTTGAACCTGCGACCTCTTGGTCCCGAACCAAGCGCGCTACCAAACTGCGCTACACCCCGAAATGTATGATTTTGCTGGAACTGGTCGGGCTGACAGGATTTGAACCTGCGACCTCTTCCACCCCAAGGAAGCGCGCTACCAAGCTGCGCCACAGCCCGAAAAAGGTGGGCCGGGGGATTACCCGGCCCATTTTTGGCGGAGAGGGCGGGATTCGAACCCGCGAGGCGCTTTAGACGCCTACAGCATTTCCAGTGCTGCACCTTCGACCACTCGGACACCTCTCCAGTGGTGCGCCAGGAGGGATTCGAACCCCCGACCACTTGATCCGTAGTCAAGTACTCTAATCCACTGAGCTACTGGCGCGTCTGTCCGGCCATGGTCTAGATGACCGGACTTTGGTGGAGCTAAGGGGGATCGAACCCCTGACCTCGTGAGTGCGATTCACGCGCTCTCCCAGCTGAGCTATAGCCCCATATCCAATATGAAGTTGTTGGCGGAGACGACGGGATTCGAACCCGCGATCTCGGCCGTGACAGGGCCGCATGTTAGGCCACTACACCACGTCTCCGCAAGGGCCGGTCCGGTATTACCGTTCCGGCGTTGGTGGAGCTAAGCGGGATCGAACCGCTGACCTCTTGAATGCCATTCAAGCGCTCTCCCAGCTGAGCTATAGCCCCATGTTTGGTTGTGTGCTTCGTAGTGGGCACAGAAGCTATTATAACAAGCGCTGCGGTCTTTCGCAACATGAAAATCTCTGGAAGAAATCGTGTTGCCGATTTGGGGGTTCCGCAGACGCTGCCACATGGCCGGCGCCCTCTTGCAGCACCGGGCCGGAACCTGAGTATACGATACCCCCGGACTTCCGACAAGTCGTTTGCCCGAAGTGTTACTTGCAACATTGCTCTGTGTATTACCCGCCGCAGCCCACACCAAATGTCACTCGCCAAGGCGTCCCCATAAACTGAGCTGAACCGATTCGGAAGGAGGCGACCGAAGCCCATGCCGACCGGACCTGACTGCATGCCGTCAACCGCCGGCGTCCACCCCAGCCTGCTTCTCCAGGCGCTCATGCCGGTGGTGGATGCGGCGACCCAGACTTTCGATGCGGGCGTGTCGCTGCGCAGCATTCTGAAGGAGGCCGTTCTGGCCGGCTACCTGGTCGGGCAGGGGCTGGCGCCCGCCACGGCCTTTCAACTGGTCCAGGGCTGGCGGATGGCGGGCGTATACCAGGACACGGCGCCTCCCCAGTCCACCCCGGTCGGACAGGCGGAACGGCACCAGGCGTTGGTGAGCGCCGTCCGCAAGAACATGCAGGACCAGGCGACCGCCGCCGCCTTTTACACACAACTGATGGCCCGTACGGAAGATCCGGCCGTCCGGGAGCACATCCGCCACGCCCGTGACGACGAGCTGAAGCACTACCGGATGCTGAGCCGGCTGCACCAGGCGCTCTCCGGCCGGACTTTCGAGGCTGCCCCCAGGCCGGTTGCATTCACCAGCATTACCGCCGGGCTGAAGCAGGCCATGGACGACGAATACGAAGCCTTTGAAGAGTACCGCCAAATCTACCTCTCGCAGTCGAACGAGCGCATCCGGAACATCTTCTTCGAGCTGATGACCGACGAACTTGAACACGCGACTCGCTTCAACTACGCCCTGCAGGTGGTCACTTGACCAAGCTGAAGGCGAGGCTCCGAGGAGCCTCGCCTTTCCACAGGCGTGTATTCTACGACCGAAGTTCCGCGCCCAGCGCCTGCAGCGCCGCCCGGACCTTGCCGTGCACCGCTTCCACGTCGGCATCGGTCAGCGTCCGGTCCGCCGCCCGGTACGTGATTCGGTAGGCCAGGGAGACCCAGCCCGGCTTCACGTGCTCGCCCTGGTAGCGGTCGAACAGCGTCACCTCTTCGATCAGTTCGCCCACCGACTTGATCGCCGCCGCCACCATGACCGCCGGCACCGTTTCGCCAATCATCAGCGCCACGTCCCGGGTGATCGCCGGGAACTTCGGCACGATGTGATACGCCCGCTGCGGCCGGGCTGCGGCGACGAGTCCGTCGAAGTCGAACTCGGCGGCATAAACCCGCCCGGGCAGATCCCAGGCCGTAACCACATCCGGGTGCACTTCGCCGAAGACGCCCACCGACCGGCCGGCCACGATCAGTTCCGCCTGCCGTCCCGGGTGGAACGATCCGTGGCTCGACCGGCCCACCGACCAGCCCTGCACATCCAGTTGGTCCAGCAACTGCTCGACAATCCCCTTCAGGGCGAAGAAGTCAGCCGGCTGCTCAGGGCTGTTCCAGCCTGCGCCCGCCTGATTGCCCGTCAGGGCGATGGCCAGCGCCCGCGGCTCCGCCGGCAGCACTTCCCCGGCCACCGGCCGGTATACGTTGCCGATTTCAAAGACTCCGAGGTCCCGGTTCTGCCGGTTGGCGTTGTACTTGAGGTTATCGAGCACCGCCGGCAACAGCAGCGTCCGGAGCGTCGACTGCTCCTCGTACAGCGGGTTGCCCAGCGTCAGGACCCGCCGGTCGGGGCTTTCGGTCGGCAGCCGCAGCTTGTCGTAAACCTTCGGGTTGGTCAGCGAGTAGGTCATGATCTCATCGAGCCCGAGGCCCGCAAGCGCCTGCCGGGCCGCCAAAACGATGGAGGCCAGGGAGGTCCGGCCGCCACGGCGGGACTCCAGCACCGGCAGTTCCAGGGGAATCTTGTCGTAGCCTTCGGACCGGGCCACCTCTTCCACCAGATCGATCTCTTTGGCAATATCCAGCCGCCGGGTCGGCGCCACGACCACCAGCGCCTCCACATCGCCCAGCGACTCCAGCTGATCGCCCGCCGCCTCCAGCGCTTCCCAGGCCGTCTCGGCCCAGCCGGCATACGCTGCGGCATCCTTGGGCACCGGCGAAACCTGGTGCATGGCCGTCCAGACCGGCCGTCCGGAAAGGTCGTCCCCCTCCTCCGCCTCCGGCTCCGGCATGCCGGTCGCCAGGTCACGGGCCAGGTCCGCCGGCGCCAGCACGATCATGCCCAGCCCGTCCAGATGCTCGCTGATCCGCTCGGCGGAGAGCTGCAGGCCCAGGTGGGCGTTCACTTTCGCGGTCCGACATACGATGACCGCCGGCACGGCCGGCCGGGGGTAGACGTCCACGACCCCCTGCACGACCTTGCCGCCGGCGATGAGGGCGATCAGTTGGGCCGCCCGGTCCGCCGCCCGCACGCAGCCGCTGGGATCGACACCCTTGGTGAACCGCCGGGCCGCCTCGCTGGGCAGGTTCATGCGCAGGGACGTGCGCCGGTTGTTGATGTTGTTGAAATGGGCCGACTCGATCAGAATCTCGGTCGTCCCGTCCGTCACTTCGGACTCCAGGCCGCCCATGACGCCCGCCATGGCCACCGGTCCCATGCCGTCGGCAATGACCAGAATATCCGGGTCCAGCACCCGGTCCTGCCCGTCCAGCGTCTTGAACGGCTCGCCGGGCGCCGCCCGCCGCACGATGATCTGCCGCCCGCGAATCCGGGCGTAGTCGAACGTGTGCAGCGGCTGCCCCAGTTCCATCATGACGAAGTTAGAAATATCGACGATGTTGTTGATCGGCCGCATGCCCGCCGCCCGCACTCGGGCCTGCAGCCAGGCCGGCGACTCCCCGACCTTGACGCCCCGGACGATCCGGGCGGTGTACCGGGAGCAGAGGTCCGGCTCCGCGATCCGGATGTCGATCATCCGGTTCGCGTTCGTATTCGGCTCGTCTTCCGTATAGGTCGCGGGCCAGTCGACCGACTCGCCCAGAATCGCCGCGACCTCCTGCGCCACGCCCACCATGGCCTGGCAGTGCGAGGCGTAGTTGGCGGTAAGGTCCAGCTCGAAAATCCAGTCGTTCAGGCCCAACACTTCGGCGGCGTCCATGCCCGGCTCCAGGCTCGGGTCCGGCGGCAGGATCAGAATGCCGTCGGCATCGTCGCCCATGCCGATCTCGATCGGCGAGCAGAGCATGCCGTGGGACTCCAGGCCTCGCAGTTTCTTGGCCTCCATGGTCCGGCCGTCCGGCAGCTTGCTGCCCGGAATCGCCGCCGGCACCAGGTCGCCCTGGCGGACGTTCTGGGCGCCGGTCAGAATCTGCAGGACCTTGCCGCCCACGTCGACCTGGCAGACCCAGAGGTGGTCGGAGTCGGGATGGCGTTCAATTTCGACCACCTTGCCCACCACCACGCCCGCCATGCCCGGATTGGCATTGGCGAACACCTCCACCACGACGCCCCGGTTGGTCAGGGCCTTCGCCAGTTCTGCCGGCGAGAGGTCGACGTCCACATAATCTTTGAGCCAGTTATACGAAACCTGCATGTTGTCAGTCGCCTCCCTTCTTAGAACTGCCGCAGGAACCGCATGTCGCCGGTCGTGAAGTTCTGGATGTTCTCAATGCCGTACATGAGCATGGCCACCCGCTCGATGCCGTAGCCGAAGGCCCAGCCGGAGACCTGCTCCGGGTCATAGCCGCCGTGCGCAAGCACGACCGGATTGACCATGCCGGAGCCGCCGATTTCGATCCAGCCGGAACCCTTGCACGTCCGGCAGCCCGTGCCGCCGCAGAAAATGCAGGTGATGTCCATTTCAGCCGAAGGCTCAGTGAACGGGAAGTAGGACGGCCGGAGCCGGATGCCCACGTTTGGCCCGAAGAGGCCCCGGGCCATTTCGGTGAGTGCGCCCTTGAGATGCCCCATGTGGATGGACTTGTCGATGACCAGCCCCTCCACCTGGTGGAACTGGGCGGCGTGGGTGGCGTCTTCGAAGTCCCGGCGGAACGTCCGCCCCGGGCAGATGATTTTGACCGGGGTGCGGCCCTGGGCCACTTCCAGCATGTAGCGAATCTGCGTGTTGGAGGTGTGCGTCCGCAGCACCACCTCATCGGAAATAAAGAAGGAGTCCTGGGCGTCCCGTGCCGGATGGCCCTTCGGGATATTGAGCGCCTCAAAGTTGTACCAGTCGGTCTCCACCTGCCGGGACTCCGCCACCGCGTAGCCCATGCTGATGAAGATCTCTTCAATCCGGCCCCGAACCTGGTTCAAAACGTGCAGGTGCCCGCGGGGCGCAGGCCTGCCGGGCAGGGTGACGTCCACGATCTCGCCCGCCAGCCGGGCCTCCAGTTCCGCCCGGCCAAGCGAGGCCTCCCGTGCATCCAGCGCCGCGCTGACGGCCTGCTTGATCTCATTGCCGAGCGCGCCCATCTCCTTGCGCTCCTCAACGGTCGGGAGCTTCCCCAGACCGCCGAGGGCGACGCTCAGGTCGGACTTCTTTCCCAGGTACCGGACGCGCATCTCCTGAATCGCCGCCACGTCCCCCGCCTGTGCAATCGCCGCCAGCGCCTCCGCCTGCAACTTTAGCAACTGTTCTTTCATGCCAGCACCTCATCTCTGTCGTCTATGATTGCCTTACGGACCTGCCCTGACACAATAAAAAAGCGCTCTCGCCCCTCGACGGGACGAAAGCGCATGCTTCCGCGTTACCACCCGGATTGGGCCCTTGCGGACCCCACTCACGTTTTCTCAGGCGCCAACACGCCCGGCCCCCGCTAACGGGAGGGACCCGTCCCCGCCTACTTGAGGACCCGGTGGGCACCTCGTTCAGCAAGTCGGCTCCGGAGGGAACTTCACACGGTTGGCGGAGAGCGGGCTCTCAGTCTGTAGCCCCGCTTCCCTGGACACCGCCCTGGCCGGTTACTTTCCTCCATCGTCGCCGTTCAATGATATGGATATGGGACTGAATATGGATATGGAACGGGTAGATTATACCAAAGCGCTAATGAACTGTAAAGCGCCTGTAGAGCAGGTATGCGACCACGGATCCGGTGTTGGCGAAGATCGTCCAGAAGACTTCTGCCGCAGCGGAGTTGGACAGTGCCACCACTCCCCCTCTACAGGTTTTTGGATTTATCTGACACCTCGTATTATACCACAGACGTTCTCACCGCTCAAGGAGCCATCCCTTTCCATAGCCGGCCGCCGGGGGGGCCGACCTTCTGGCGCAGGGCCTCGTAGATCAGCAGACTGGCGGCCACGCCGGCGTTCAGCGACTCCACGTCCCCCGGCATCGGGATGGAAATCACTCCGTCGGCCAGCCACCGGGCGGCCGACGAAGGCCCGGCGCCCTCGTTGCCGATCACCACGGCGACGTCGCCGGCCAGGTCGGCCGTCCAGGGCCGAAGTTCGCCGCCCGCGTCCGCCACGTAAACCCGTCGCCCGCCGGCTTTCAGTTCACGCAGCAACGGTTCGGTCTCGCCGGTGACCACCGGCAGCCGGAAGAGGCTGCCCATGGCCCCCCGCACGACCTTGGGACTGTACGGGTCGGCGCCGCCCCCCACCAGCACGCCGGCTCCGCCCAGCGCCTCCAGGGTGCGAATCACGGTGCCCACGTTGCCCGGGTCCTGGACGCCGTCCAGCAAAACGACCAGTCCGGAGCCGATCTCACTTTGGGACCGGCGGGGAATCCGAAAGACCGCGAGGATGCCCTGCGGCGTCCGGGTGTCGGCCGCCCGGTCCAGGGTCTCCGTCGAAACGGCGTGAAGTGGCACCCCCGCCGCCCGCAGCCCCTGGATGAGCGCTGCACCCCGGTCCCGCCCGGCCAGTTCCGGCGTATAGAGTGCGTACGCCAGCGCCAGGCCGGCCCGCAGGGCCTCCTCGGCGAGCCGGACGCCTTCCAGCACGGCCAGGCCGCTTTCGTCCCGCACCTTGCGGTCGCGGGCCAGCAGGCGGGCTTGCTGGACCAGGGGGTTCTTCGGACTCAACAGGTCGGTCATGAAGGGTGCAACATCCTCTCCTGCGGTCATGCTTCTTGCGTCCCATTCTATCAGAGTCCCGTACTCCCTGCACCGAGCGACCGCCGGACAAAACAAAGACCCGCCCCCAGTGGGAGCGGGTCCGTTCTTTGCACTTAGACCGAGGCCTTCGCCTTGGCGACCAGTTCGGCAAAGCCGGCGGCGTCGTTGATGGCGATGTCGGACAGCACCTTGCGGTTCAGCTCGATGCCGGCCTTGTGGAGGCCGTTGATAAACACCGAGTAGCTCAGGCCGTTCAGGCGAGCCGCCGCGTTGATTCGGGCGATCCAGAGCCGGCGGAAGTTGCGCTTCTTCTGACGCCGGTCGCGCCGGGCGTAGTAGAGCGCCTTCATCACGGTCTCGTTGGCCGGGCGGAACATACGGTGCTTACCGCCCCAATAGCCCCTGGCCAGCTTCAAAACTTTCTTATGACGAGCCCGGGTAGTTTTCCCGGCCTTAATGCGTGCCATTTAGGTTCTCCTCCTCAAAGGGTCCGGAGTCCTGCCCCGGAAAATTTGTCGGCAAAATCGGCGAGACGGTTAGTGCGGCAGAATCTCACGGATGTTCTTCTGGAAGGCGTTGGAGAGGACAGTTTCCCGGCTGACCTTCCGGATGCGGCCCTGGCTCTTCTTGACGTTCTTATGGGCTTTGCCCGTCGGCCAGTGCATCACCAGACCGCTGCCGGTGACCTTAAAGCGCTTGGCAGCGCCCCGGTGGGACTTCATCTTAGGCATGGGGGTTCCTCCTCGTGGTTATTCGCTGACCTGCTGGGTGACCTTGGGTGCAGCCTCGACGGCGGCAGCCTTGGGCGCCAGTATCATGATCATGTTCTTGCCTTCCAGCTTGGCAACGCGCTCCACGACACAAAGGTCCTTGACGCACTCCAGGAGCCGGTCCAGCACGGCCTTGCCCAGGTCGGCATGTACGACCTCGCGGCCACGGAACATGATGGTTGCCTTGATCTTATCGCCGTCTTTGAGGAACTCCTCGGTCTGCCGGCGGCGGACTTCGAAATCGTGGTCCTCAATGTTCGGACGCATTTTGACCTCTTTGATGGTCACGACTTTTTGCTTCTTGCGGGTTTCCCGGTCCTTCTTGGACTGCTCGTACTTAAACTTGCCGAAGTCCATGATCCGACAGACGGGAGGCCGTGCGGTCGGGGCTACCTCGACCAGATCATACCCACGCTCCTGCGCAATCTTCAGAGCGTCGCGACTGGAGAAGACGCCAAGCTGCTCGCCGGTCTCAGATACGAGACGAACTTCGCGGGCCCGGACCATGTCGTTTACTCGGAGCTGTTCTTTGATACCCGTACACCCCCTGAAAAAGTGAAGGCAAATCACCGATACCTACACAAAAACGAGTGGCCGACGCCACCCGTAAGAAAACGGGTGGCTTCAAAGCCACCCGCGAAAAGCTGACGAAGTGAAAGCCCGAAACGGCTTCGACCTTCTTCAACCCCCGGACCGCACTGGCAACCGGCCGTACGGTGAGAAGCGGTGGCTTCTACTTGAGAGAGTTGGTAACTGGTTTTATCGACTTCGTTATATTACCATGTCACGCCTGGCGCTGTCAACTCTGCCATGAGGTCTAATGCGACTGAAGCGCCCAGGCCAGCACCTGCGGCGTGAGGTAAGTCTGCACCACGGCCGCCAGGGCCAGCACCACAATCCAGACCCAGGCCCGGCGGCGGATTTCCGCCCAGCCTTCGAACGTGGCCCGCCGGAAGCTGCCGGTCCCGGCTCCCCGGAAGAGCCAATAAATCGGCAGGGCAAGCGCCGCACTCAGAGCCACGATTTCGAGGACCGCATGCGGTCCCTGTCCGGCCAGCAGCATGAGACCCACGGGCTTGCCTGTCTGCAGCGCCAGCGCCCGGGCACCGTTGCCGGCCAGCGCGCCCTTCCCGTAGAGCACCGCTGCCCCCAGGGCCGCCCCTGCCGCGCCGGCGGCGTACTTGAGCGCCGCCTGCCACCAGCGGTAGCGCCGGCTCGGATGAAAGGCCGTGGCCCACGCCAGCAGGCACATGAGACCATATGGTACGCCATCGGTCAGGAAGAAGACGAGCACCAGGCCCGGACCGCTTCTGGCACCGGCGCCCGTGGACCACCCTGACCCCGGAATCGGCGGGAGCGGTGCGTAATAAGCGGCCACTCCGGCCAGGAGGCCAAACAGAAGCAGCGACAGTAGCATCAGCTTGCGGTACATCAGGCCGTCCCCCTTCCTCAGGAAGGTTTCGACGGCAATAATTGACCTTTCCTCTTTTTCTGGCTTAATTGGCCGCCACACGCGGGACCTTTGCCAGCGCGCCCAGTTCCCGTGAGCGCTGGGTGGCACGGGCCACGGCCCGAACCAGCGCCAGTTGAAACCCGGAATCATGCAGTTCCTGCAGGCCGGCCATCGTGGTCCCACCCGGCGAGGTAACCCGCTGCCGGAGCAGGGCCGGATCCTCCCCCGTCTCCACCAGCATCCGGGCGGCGCCCAGCAGCGTCTGGACCGCCAGCTCCCGGGAGACCTCCGCCGGCAACCCTACGCCCTTGCCTGCCTCGACCATCGCCTCAATCATCAGGTAGACATAGGCCGGACCGCTGCCGGAAAGGCCGGTCACGGCGTCGATCAGCGGCTCGGAGACCTCCACCACGCGCCCCACTGCCCCGAGGATGGACCCCGCCACGGCTCTGGCCTCCGCCTGGGCCCCTTCGCCCAGACAGATCGCCGTGGCCGATTCCCCCACCTGACACGACGTGTTGGGCATCGCCCGGACCACCTGTACGCCTCGGGCCACACCTGCCGCCAGGGACTCGGTACTGACGCCGGCCGCCACGGAGAGCAGAATCTGCCCCGCCCGGGTGAATTCGCCGATTTCGCCCAGGAGATCATTTACGTCTTTCGGCTTGCAGGCCACGATCATCACGTCGACTTGCGGCACCAGTTCCGCCTTGCTGGTGGCGATTCGGACGCCGAACCGCCGGGACAAGGACTCGAGGCGCTCACGGTTCGCCCGGTTGGTCACGATTATCTGCTGCGGTTGCACGACACCCTTTGCAAGCAAGCCGCGAATGAGGGCTTCGGACATGGAACCCGCCCCCAGAAACCCGATGGTCTTTTCCTGAAGCACCGCTCATTCCTCCTTGTGTCGCTTTGCGCAGAAAATGAAAATACCCCTCGCGCTTCCGCTAACCGGAAGGGCGAAGGGCGATTGCCTCCGTGGTACCACCTTCATTGGTCTTTCAGCCTATGCCAAAAAGACCCGCTCGCAACCCAGGTCCAACAACCCGGGGGCCGGGATAACGGGCGGCGGCCCGGCCGGCTCATCGCCGGCGGCTCAGGGGTGGGTTCCGGCAGCTTTGCCGTTCCGGACTTTCAGCTCCGCCTCACGGGCGGGTCCGGACTCTCTGGCGGCTTCGCTTTGCCGTACTAATCCCCGTCATAGCAGGTATGATATTGGTATGCACTATAGCACCGATTGGTAACTCTGGTCAAGGTCCCAACCACATTTTTCTGCCCCAGGATACCTCGCCCGGTCTGGCGAGGTCTTTTAATCGGCAAGAGCTATTAGCTCATTGATTTGGCTTATTATTTTTTATCGGATGTATTATAGTACAGGTATTATTCGATCTACTTAGAACTAATTACGTAAGACCGTTCCGGCTTAGTGCCCGAGGAGGCAAACCGGGAAGCGGTTTGGTTTGGCCCGCTCTGTTGTGCGTTTCTCATGCATCGAAACCGGAGGAGGTAATGGGCGAATGAAGCGGTATCTGGTCTTGTTGCTCCTGGCGTTCATGGTGATTCTGGCTGCTACTCCGACAAGCGCAGCCCGCCCCGAACAGAAGTATCCGGTCACGTTCAACGGTCACCCTATTGGCTTTGATGTGGAGCCTCAGAACGTGAACGGCCGGGTCTTCGTACCCTTCCGGGCCATTTTTGAGAAAATGGGCGCCAAGGTGTATTGGGACGAGGCGACCCAGACCGTCTCGGCCGACCGTGAGGAGACCTCCATCAACCTGACCATCGGCAACAAGACGGCCTATGTGAACAGCAATCCGATCCAACTGTCCGATGCCCCATTCATCAAGAATGGCTCCACCTTGATTCCGCTGCGCTTCGTCGGCGAAGCGCTGGGCGGCACCGTCACGTACGATCCGGCTACCACGGCCATCGCGATTGTCGACCTGAAGTATCCGAAGCGGGGCGGCACGCTTAACATGGCCATGTGGAACAAGCCGGACGGTAACTTCCACCCCGAGGTCGCGAGTGACACATACAGCAACTGGGTCTCTGGCATGATGTACGACGGCCTGTGGCGGTATGACGCCCACATCGTGCCGCAGCCGGCCCTGGCCGACGGGTGGGACTGGGACGCTTCGAACACCATTCTGACCTTCTACCTGCGTCCGGACGCCAAGTTCCACGACGGCAAACCGGTTACGGCGGACGATGTGATCATCTCCTTCAAGGGCATGATGCACCCGAAGTATGTCGGCCCGCGGAACTCCGGCTGGGACGCCCTCATGGGCTACGATGATTACACCAAGGGCATCAACGGGGAGACCAAGGCGAACTTCGAAAAGGGCGTCGTCACGGCCACGCCGCTCGCCGGCCTTTACAAGCTAGACGATCATACCGTCGTCTTCCGGCTGGCACACCCGGACGCCGCCTTCTTCATCACCCAGACCGTCTTCGGGATCATCGACGGCTCCAAGTATACCAAGGTCCCCGTGCAGGAATGGGGCCTTGCCAGCGACCCATATAACACCAAGGCGCCCAACGGCACCGGTCCTTTCAAGATGACGGAATACGCCGAAGGCCAGTACGTGGTCCTGGTGGCGAATGACAACTACTGGTCCGGCCGCCCGTACATCGACAAGGTCGTGTGGCGTGTGCTTTCCTCCGACGTCGCCGTCGGCGAATTCAAGCTGGGAAAGCTGGACATCGCTGAGGCCGAGGCCGACACCCTGGATTACTACCGGGTTATGAACAACCTCAAGATCGCGGAGTTCCCGGACCTGGTCTATCAGGAACTCATGTTCAACTGGGCGAAGGGCCCGACCTCTGAAAAGGCGGTCCGCCATGCCATCGCCTACGGCATCGACCGCATGGCGATCATTCACAACCTGCTGAAGGATCACGGCGGCACCATGTACACCCCACTCCACCCGCTGCTCTGGGCGGCCACGGAAGACGTGGAAAAGTATGGGTTCAATCCGGACAGGGCCAGGCAGATTCTGGATGAAGCCGGCTGGAAAGTCGGTCCGAACGGCATCCGGGTGCGTGACGGCAAGAAGCTGCACATCAAGATGACCTATCCGAACGTCGGCAACCCCGTCCGGCGGGCCACTGCACCCGTCCTCCAGCAGATGATGAAGGACATCGGCATCGAAGTCGAACTGGTTGGCTACGACTGGCCGACCATCAATACGAAGGTCTTCGATCAGAAGGACTTTGATATGCTGATGATCGGCTGGCAGGTCGTCTTTGATCCCGACCCGACCGGCATGTGGGACAAGAGCGCCACGGCCCAGGGCGGCTTCAACGCCGGTGGGTTCGTGACGGACGAGTCGGAACGGCTGATCAAGGAAGCCAAAACCAACCCGGACATCGAGTTCCGGCAGGAAGTCTACCGCAAGTGGGGCAAGCTCTGGGCGGAAGAACTGCCGGCTTACATCTTCTACGCCAAGAACACCACCATGGCCTATAACGACCGGGTCAAGAACTTCAACCCGCTGCCCGGCGGCCTCTACTACTGGAACCTCGAGGAGCTCTGGCTGTCCAAGTAAGCCAAGCCTTCCCCGGCTGTCAGGGCGGCCCGGACAAACTCCCGGGCCGCCCCCGCCGTGGGAAAAGGGGGACAATTTCGTGCGCAGATATCTCGCTCGCCGGTTGCTGCAGGTGATACCCATCTTGTTCGGCGTCAGCCTCGTGCTGTTCGTCATCGTCCACTCCGCGCCGGGCAATCCATATGCCTACCTCTTCGGCCCCCGGACCGACCCCGCCCTCAAAGAACGGCTCATGCGCGAGAAGGGTTTCTACGACCCGTTGCCGGTGCAGTACGTCCGGTGGATAAAAGAGACCGCCACCGGCCATTTCGGCTATTCCTTGCGCAACGGCGCCCCGGTCCTGGATCAGATCATGGAGCGGCTGCCGCGCACGCTGCTCCTGACCAGCACGGCCTTCCTCATCGCCATTCTGCTGGCCATTCCGATCGGGGTGATCTCGGCCACACGACAATACTCGCTGGTGGATTATCTAGTCACATCGTTTTCGTTCATGGGAATATCGCTGCCCAGCTTCTTTGCCGCGCTGGTGGCCATTTATCTCTTTGCGGTGACCTGGCGGATCTTTCCTTCTAATGGGATGATCGAAGCAGGGCAGCCCCACACGTTCTGGACGGTGCTGTACCACTTGATTTTGCCCGCTTTCACGCTGGGGCTGCGGGACCTGGCCGCATATTCCCGGTATACCCGCTCCAGCATGCTCGAAGTGTTGCGGCAGGACTACGTGCGTACGGCCCGGTCGAAGGGCCTCGCTGAACGGACGGTTGTCTACAAGCACGCCCTGCGCAACAGCCTGATTCCGGTCATCACGCTCTTTGGCTTCAGCCTGCCCGGCCTCTTTGGCGGTGCGATCATCTTTGAGACGATTTTCGCCTGGCCCGGCATGGGCCTGCTCTCCTTTGAAGCCGTCGGCAACCGGGACTACCCGATGCTGATGGCTGTCAACCTGTTCTTCGCGTTCCTGGTGATCACTGGAAACCTGGTCGCCGATATTCTCTACGCCGTGGTTGACCCACGGATCCGGTACGCATAAGGGGGGGCATCTGTGGAGCCTGAATTAAAGCCCGCTCTGATCCCGACCGAAGCGGAACTACTCCGCGAGGGCCTCACCGCACGCTCGGATACGTGGGCCCGGGCGGTTTGGCGGCGGTTTACCCGGAACCGCATGGCCGTCATCGGTTTGGGGATTCTCCTGCTCCTGATCCTGATCAGCGTTCTCGCACCGGTCATCACCAGGCCCCTGGGCTGGGGCCGTGACGAGATCGACATTCGGTACATTCGGGCGGATCCCAGCGCCCGCCACCCGCTGGGTACCGACAGCGCCGGGCGGGATAACCTGGTCCGCCTGATCTACGGCGGGCAGGTGTCGCTATCCCTCGCGCTCTCCACGGTCGTCATTTACATGGTCCTGGGCAGCGTTGTCGGCGCCGTCGCCGGCTATTTCGGCAAATGGGTCGACAACCTCCTGATGCGGCTGGTGGATATCGTCCTCTCCTTCCCGTTCTTCATATTAGCCCTGACCATTGTGGCCATACGCGGGCCACAGATCAGCAACCTGGTCATCGCCCTGATCATATTGAGCTGGCCGTCGCCGGCCCGCCTGATCCGGGGCGAGTTCCTCTCGATCCGCGAGCGGGACTACGTGGAGGCGGCCCGCGCCGTCGGCGCTTCGCCTTTGCGGATCATGTTCCGGCACATGCTGCCCAACGCCCTCGCCCCCCTGATCGTCAACGCAACGCTGGATGTGGCCTATATCATCCTGACCGAGGCTGCCCTTTCCTACCTGGGCTTCGGTGTCCGGATGCCCATCCCGACGTGGGGCAACATGCTCAGCGAGGCGAACAACATGGCCGTGCTGGCTGACAAGCCATGGATTTGGGTGCCGCCCGGCCTGATGATTTTCCTGACCGTCATGTGTATCAATTTCCTCGGGGACGGCCTGCGCGACGCCCTCGATCCACGATTGAAGGAATAAGAACGAGGTGACGGAACATGATCAAGCGCAGCTTAGCCGTGTTGCTCGCCGTCCTGCTTCTGGCGCTGGCGGCGGGATGCGGGAAGAATGCCGCCGACCCGGGTGCCAAGCCGTCGGGCAACGGCAACAGCACCGACAATGGGCAGTCCTCCTCCGCTTCCCCCTCGACTGCCCCGTCCGATACACCTGCCTCGAGCTTGCCCACCCCCAGCAGTCCGGGCTGGGTCTCTTCGACCGACAAGGCCCAGCAGCCGAAAACCTGCGATCCGGTGAACCTGGGGCCGCTCAAGAAAGGCGAAAGCGCCAAGCTCTGCTCTGTCACGATCACCCTGGTGGAAGTGAACACCGCCACCAATGGCGCGCCCCAGGGGTACGCCTACGTGTTGCTGCATTTCACGGTCAAAAACCAAGGCGACGCGGATTTCACCATCAATACCATGGATCACTTCAAGCTGGACACGCCCGACGGCAAGGTGAACACCACCAACGCCACGGCTACCAGCCAGCGCAACCCCCGCCTCCAGGGCACCCTGGCCAAGGGGCAGAGCACGGAAGGCTGGGTCGGCTTCCTGTCCAAACAGGTAAAGGGAGACTACAAGTTCACGTTCGCCCATCCGGACTTCGGCAAGGCGGTCTGGACGTTCTCGCTGGTCTCACAGTAGCCTCTATCGGGCCGACGCCCTTCGTTCCCCTACACTTCTTTGCGCGAGGAAGGGGCATCCCGCAATGGTGGATGCCCCTTCGTTTTGGTCGGGTTGACCGCTTCTGACCCCTTGCGATCCGGACGCCCCTCATGAATCGCCCTTCTCCACCATGGCCTTCCGGCTCACAAGCCCTCTTTCCACAAGCAATTTCCTGACCGTCGCCAAGTGGAAGGGTCGAATCTCGTCCGAGTCCTTGTAGGCGGGGAGCACAACCATGGCGTCACTGCTCTTCTCACGGTAAACCTTGTGCAATCCAGCAGTACGAACCTGCTCGAACCCATGTTGAACAAGAAAATGCGATAACTCCTTGAAGGTTATCCCTTGGTGAATCGTACTTCGACGCCGGGCGATCCGCCCGTAGTAACGGACGTTCCGTGTGCTTTTTCCATACGTCTTTGCGGGTTCTTTC
The DNA here is from genome assembly GCA_036504075.1 of Symbiobacteriaceae bacterium. Taxonomy (GTDB): domain Bacteria; phylum Bacillota; class Sulfobacillia; order Symbiobacteriales; family Symbiobacteriaceae; genus DASXVX01. Next base: position 47,585 of record DASXVX010000020.1, read on the forward strand.
ACAGCAGAGGCTTTCTCATCAGCCAGGTGAATGATCACCGGGTTTCCGGAATCCTGTATCATCTTGGCGCCACGCTCTTGAAGCCTCTTCACAGCCTTACGCATGGCGTATCACTCCTTGCACTTGATCGAGAATGGTCTGCTTGAACGCCGCGAACTGCGTGACGGCTTCTTCATTGACAATGTCCGCAATCGAAATATGAACGGTGACTGTGCTACCCATCTGGGCAAGATCGAAAGCAGGAATGCTCTCAAAGTATTTCTGCACATATAGCCAGTAGGCCACATCATTCTTGGCCGCGTACACAACCAGCATTACCGGCATGGGTTCGTCCAGCCACGACTCCAGGTAGGACGTCTCCACGCTAAAGTGAATCTCGCTGCCATCCTTATTCAACTTGATCGAATCAGTCGCCTTGAGTTGAACGCCGATGCTCCCGTTTTCGATCGCACCGTTGCTATCGTACGTAAATATGGACAGATCTATGCCATAGTCAGACCTGATCCGTTCGGCGGAGTATGTGCACCGGAAAATGAATCTCTCAATATGGTTGAAGCTGAGGTCTGCGATGACGTGCTGCCGAGTGCGGCGCTTGCGATTCACGTTTGGACCCCCTACGATTGCTCAACCCACGGAGAAGGATCGCTCATGTATTCGCAATAATCGGTTCGACGCACTTCCGATTCATTCCTGCTTTCTCGACCTCTGATAGGAAGAATATAGGTGCCGGGTCACCCCAAATAAACAAGGCGGTGCATGTGCGCACCGCCTTGTACTCTTCAACTGTGCCGAAACTAGCCCCAGTATGGCGCCTGAGTCCGTTCGGCCGGCCGGTCTGACTCCAGGGAGACCACTTTCGCCCCTTCGGCCGCAAGGCCGACGAAAAGCGAGTTGGCGTCGCTGCCGGCCCACTGGAAGGCGCCTTCCATGGCCCGGGCGACGAGCTCGGCACCCTGGTCGACGAAGGCCAGCACGCTGGGCCCGGCGCCGGAAAGCGCCACGCCCTTGGCGCCGGCATCCAGGGCGGCCTGGAAGACCGAGCGGAGCCCGGGGACCAGCGAGGCCCGGTACGGCTGGTGCAGCCGGTCCTGCGTGGCCACGGCCAGCAGGTCCACCCGGCCCTGTGCCAGAGCCGCCACCAGCAGCGCCGTCCGGTTCAGGTTGTAGACGGCGTCCTTGAGCGAGACTTCCGTGGGCAGCACGCCCCGGGATTTCTCGGTCTTCTTGCCGGTCACGGGCAACTCCGGCATGACAATCACGGCGTCGAGGCCTGCGGGCGGGTCAAACCGCACGTAAAGCGGGCCCCGGACTTCATCCATGCAGGAGACGGTGAAGCCGCCCACCATGGCCGGGGTCACGTTGTCCGGATGACCTTCGATCTGGACCGCCATCGCAAGCAACTCTTCCCGGGAGAGGCCCTTTCGCCCGGTCGCCTCCACCAGGGCGTTCGCCGCGACCAGCCCACCGACGATGGAAGCGGCCGAGGAGCCCATGCCGCGGGCGACGGGAATCTCGACATACTCCTTGATGAAAAGGCCATTCGGCTTGTAGTTGAGCCGCTCGAAGACTTTTACCGCCGCCAGGTAGACCATGTTGTTCTCGGGGTTCTCCAGCGCTTCACCGCCGCCGTCGATTTCGATGAGCACTTCGCCGACGCCGCTTTCGGACATCTCAATGGTGTTGCGCAGGTCCAACGCCACGCCCAGCGTGTCGAAGCCAGGCCCGAGGTTGGCGCTGGTGGCGGGGACGGTTACCTTGACCACGAGTCGTCCTCCCTTACTTTCCGAGCACCAGCGCTTCCAGCATGCCGAAGTCAGCCGGCATCTTGGTGGGGGCGACCGAGACGCGAATGGCGGTATCCGGGTCCTTCAGCCCGTGGCCGGTCAGCACCGCGACCACCTTCGGCCGGTGGCCCCGGCCGGTGAATGGACGGTGCTGCGGTGCCGGTGCGGCTTCGCCGTCGATGCGGCCGCCGGCGGCATCGCCCTGGAAGTAACCGGCCTTGCAGATTTTGATCAGGCCGGCGACGGACGAGCAGGAGGCGGGTTCGGCGAAGACGCCTTCCTGCGCCGCCAGCAGGCGGTACGCCTCCAGCATTTCGTCGTCGGTGATGGACCAGAAGGAGCCGCCGGACTCCCGCACGGCGTTGATGGCGCCCTGCCGGGTGGCCGGCCGCCCGATTTTGATGGCCGTGCCGACGGTATGGGGATCATCCACTTCGCCGCCGTTGACCAGCGGGGCCGCGCCGGCGGCCTGGATGCCCAGCATCCGGGGCAGGTTCGGGCCGGCGCCGCCGCAGCCGCAGTTCTCCACCACGCCGACGCCGGCGGCCACGTACTCTTTGAAGCCCATCCAGTACGCCGTAATATTCCCGGCGTTGCCCACCGGAATGGCCAGGAAGTCCGGGTAGGAACCCATGGCGTCGACCACTTCGAAGGCCGCCGACTTCTGCCCCTGCAGCCGGAACGGGTTGACGGAGTTGACCAGGGCGATCTCTTTATGGGCGTCGGTCAGCTGGCGGACCAGCCGGAGCCCGTCGTCGAAGTTGCCTTCGATTTGAATGGTCTTGGCCCCGTACATGAGCGCCTGGGCGAGTTTGCCCATGGCCACGGCCCCGTCCGGGATCACGACGTAGCAGGGCAGTCCCGCCCGGGCGGCGTAGGCGGCCGCGGCGGCGCTGGTGTTCCCCGTGGAAGCGCAGATGACCGCCTTGGACCCCGCCTCCACCGCCTTGGACATCGCCATGGTCATGCCCCGGTCCTTGAACGAACCCGTGGGGTTCAGCCCTTCGTACTTCAGGTACAGGTCCAGTCCCAACATCTCGCCAAGCCGGGGAGCCGGCACCAGCGGGGTGTTGCCCTCCAGCAAAGTCACAACCGGGGTTTTATCGGTAACCGGAAGAAAACGGCGATAAGAATTTATGACGCCACGCCAAGCTGCCACGGAGGACACCCCCAGTACAGATTTACTCCTTCTTGCCGGACGCCGCCTTGACGGCCGCCTCATCGAGCACCTTGCCGGCGATTTCGCTGCCGGCCAGGTCGAGGAAGGCCGCCAGCGGCATCGCACCCAGGTCCTTCTGACCACGGCGCCGCACCGCTACGGCGCCGGCTTCCTGCTCCTTGTCGCCCAAAACGAGGATATAGGGGATTTTCTGCATTTCGGCTTCCCGGATCTTGTAGCCGATTTTCTCGTTGCGGGTGTCCAGCTCCACCTTGATGCCCGCGGCCTTCAGCTTCGCCTGTATTTCCTGGCCGTAAGCCAGGTGCCGGTCGGTCAGGGGCAGGATTCGCGCCTGCACGCCGCACATCCAGGCCGGGAAGGCGCCGGCGAAGTGCTCGGTCAGAATGCCGATGAACCGCTCCAGCGAGCCCATAATCGCCCGGTGGATCATGACCGGCCGGCGCACTTTGCCGTCCTCGGCGATATACTCCAGGTTGAACTTGAGCGGCAGCTGGAAGTCCAGCTGGCAGGTAGCGAGCTGCCACTTGCGGCCCAGAGCGTCGGTCACGTCGAAGTCCAGCTTCGGGCCGTAGAAGGCGCCGTCGCCGGGGTTCAGCCGGTAGGTCCGGCCCATGGCGTCCAGCGCCCGGGCCAGCGACGCCTCGGCGGCGTCCCAGACTTCGATTTCGCCCATGAAATCCTCCGGCCGGGTCGAGAGCTTGATCTCGTACTTCAGGCCGAACACGCTGTAGATGGTGTCGACAATGCCCAGCACTTCGCGGATTTGCTCTTCGATCTGGTCTTCCCGGACGAACAGGTGGGCGTCGTCCTGGTGCAGGCCCCGGACCCGCATGAGGCCATGCAGGGTGCCGGAGGACTCATACCGGGAAAGCGGGCCGTACTCGGCCATTTTGATCGGCAGGTCCCGGTAAGAGCGCAAGTCGCTCTTGAAGACCACGCAGTGGTTCGGGCAGTTCATGGGCTTGGTGGCAAAATCCTGGTCCTCGGAGCGAATGGTGAACATGTTCTCCCGGTAGTGGAACCAGTGGCCGGAAGTCTCGTACAGCTTCGAGGAGACGATCCACGGGGTCCGGACTTCCTGGTAGCCCAGTTCGTCCTGAATCTCCCGGCTCCAGTTTTCGAGCGACCGGTAGAGCTTGTAGCCCTTGTCGAGCCAGAACGCGAAGCCCGGCGCTTCCTCCTTGAACTGGAAGAGCCCGAGTTCGGGACCGAGCTTGCGGTGGTCACGCCGCTTGGCCTCTTCGAGCTGGAACAGGTACTGCTCCAGGTCCGCCTTGGATTCAAAGGCGGTGCCGTAGATCCGCTGAAGCTGCTTGTTGGCCTGGTTGGCTTCCCAGTAGGCGCCGGCCACAGAGAGCAGCTTGAACGCCTTCACACGCCCGGTGGAGGGCACGTGGGGGCCGGCGCACAGGTCGGTGAACTCGCCCTGGGTGTACATCGAAATGTCCTCACCCTCGGGGATTTTATCGACCAGCAGCACCTTGTACGACTCGCCTTTTTCGGCGAAGAACGCCTTGGCTTTCTCCCGCGGGACTTCGGACCGGACGAGCGGATAGTCCGCCTCGATGATCCGGGCCATCTCTTTTTCAACGGCCGCCATGTCGTCGGGGGTCAGCGGCCGGGGCATGTCAATGTCGTAGTAGAAGGTATCTTCCAGGGCCGGGCCGACGGTCAGCTTGGCTTCCGGGAAGAGCCGCTTGACGGCCTGCGCCATGATGTGGGTGCTGGTATGCCGGAAGACTTCCCGGCCTTCTTCATCCTTGAAGGTCAGGATCTTCAAGGCGCAATCCTTCTCAAGCTTGGCGGAAAGGTCGACCACCTGGTCGTCCACCTTGGCGGCCAGAGCGGCTTTCGCAAGGCCTCTGCCAATCTGCGCCACGGCCTCGCCGAGGCTGATGCCCGCCGGATACTCCCGCACGGAGCCGTCAGGCAGGGTCACGTGCACGATGCTGGACATGGTTCGAATCCCCTTTCTCTCTGTCAGGTATCTACCGGCCACGCTTCAGGAAAACAAAAAAGCCTCCCGTCCCGAAAGGGACGAGAGGCTTTGCTCCCGTGGTTCCACCCTGATTCCCCTGGCATTGCGCGTGCAACGGCAGAGGCTTGTGTGCGCTGTACAGGGCGCTCCCTCTCCGGTTATCTTCCGACCGCATCAGGTCTGAAAAAGCTTCCCGGACCGGCTCCGTGGGTGGTTTCCCGCCGCATTAACCGCAAGAGCGCTTTCAGCCTGTGGCGCTCTCTCTCTTCGGAGGTGTGCAGGCGATTTTGTCCCCGTCATTGCCGCCTAATTTATAGATCATTATGCACCGCTCATCCGGCGCTGTCAAGGTTGATTGTTGGCGTGACGATTCGACTCTTTCTCCAATAGCTTGGCCACCCGCTCTTCGTCCAGCGGAGCAAAGACGCCCCGGGCGCGGGCGACCTGGTTCCCTTCGCTGTCGCGGGCTTCGGCCCGGGCGGCGATAATCCGCCGGTTCTGGCCGGCGATTTCGGCCGTGAAATGGTAACTCTGGCCGACTCGCAGCGGCCGCCGGTAAGTAACTTCGATTTTACGGGTTACGGCCATTTGCAACTGGGCGTAAATCAACTGGCTCATCACTTCGTCGAGCACTGCGGCCACGACGCCGCTGTGGGTAATGCCGGGCGGGCCCTGGAAGTCAGCCGTGGGCGTGAAGTCGCACTCGGTCTTGTCGCCGATTGTGCGGATGTTCAGTCGCAGGCCCAGCCGGTTGTCCTCACCGCAGCCAAAGCACTGCCAGTGCAGCCCCTGGAGGTGATCCCGCTCATGGGTAAACTGTTCGGTCATAGGGTAACGGCTCCTTTCGGCGGGAGGTCTAGCCACTATTTTACTATACCTGCCGTCACTTCGCATCAGTCTGCAGCACGAGTTCCGCGGTGCGCCTCTTCGCGGGCGGGAAATATGGCGCAAATTACCAGGAATTGGGAGGCGCATGACGAAACCCTTCATTTGAGCAAAACTCTTCATTCGAGCGAAACTCTTCATTCGAGTGTGTGATGAACTGCGTGATAAGGAGGCCTGTCTCATGGACATCGGACCCCGTCCGCTGCTGGCTGAAGTCTATGTCAGTGATTACACGCCGGGTAGCGGTGCCGTTTACGTTCGCCTCTTCAACCCTGGCCCGAATCCGGTGGACCTGTCCGGGTGGACGCTGGAGTGGTCCACCCTCCCTCTGGACTTTCCCGGCGGCGCGACCATTTCCGGCGGCGGCAGCCTGTACGTGGCGGGTGACGCCATGGCATTCCGGCAGAACCTGACCCACCTGCCTGACTTCGCGCTGACGGCTTTTCCGGGCGTGCCGGCGATGGCGGGCAACGGTGCACCCGCGGCGGCCCTGGACGCCGCCCGGGGGCATGTCCGGCTGCTGGACGTGCGTGGCGCCTTCGTGGACGCGCTGGTCTGGGGCACGGCGCCCGCATCGGACGGCTGGACCGGCCCCGGTGCCCCCGCCCTGGACCCCGGCCTGGTCTACCTCCGGGCGATCGATGAGGCCTCGCTCTCGCCCGTGAGTACCGGCAACTTCGTAACGCCGGGCGGAACGGCCGCCGCCTGGAAGCAGGGCACCGCCTGGCTGCCCAGGCGGCAGATGCGGGTCGGGCAGGGCGCCTTCCCCTACCCGACGTTCGCCGCGAATTCAGCGGTGACGTTCACCATGCCCGACAGCGGCTTTGCCGCTTTGCAGGACTACCTGGACGGGGCGAGGCAGAGCCTGGACATTAACATCTATCTCTTCACCCAGGACGCCCTGGCGGTCCATGTCCAGGCGGCCCTCCAGCGGGGCGTGGCGGTGCGGATGTTCCTGGAAGGGCAGCCCTTTGAAGGCGTGCCGCCGCTCATGCGCCAGAACCTGGACCAACTCCGGCAGGCCGGCGCCCAGGTTCGAATCCTGAAGGGAACCAGCGGCGGGTTCAAGCGGTATCACTACGACCACGCCAAATACGCGGTCGTGGACGGGCATCTGTGCCTGATCATGTCGGACAACTGGACCCGCACGTCCGTGCCGGTCACGGCACAGTCCGGCAATCGCGGCTGGGGCGTCATTCTGGACTCCCCGGAGCTGGCGGCACACCTGACCCACGTGCTGGCGTGCGACTTTAACCCCCTGAGCCCCGATTCGGTCCTCCTGGACGCGGGCGTGAAGATACCCGAACCGGTCCCGGCGCTCACGGCGGCGGAGCTGGAGTTGGAACCCGTGCCCCTGACTAACCCCATCCAGCCCATTCGCATGGATGGCCCGATTGCCGTCACCCCGATGCTGGCGCCGGAGCACGCACTCCTGGAGTCCCCCGGCATCGCCGGCCTCATCCGGAGCGCCACCACAAGCCTGGACGTCCAGCAGGCGGACCTGCAGTTGTTCTGGGGCTACGAACCGACCGACTCCATGGAGACGATGCCGAACCTCTACCTGCAGGAACTGGTGACGGCGGCCCGCCGGGGCGTCCGCCTCCGGGTGCTCATGGACGGCGGCCACCTGGACGCCACTAACCCCCGTGACAACACCTTCACCCAAAAGTACCTGCAGGACCTGGCGGCCGTGGAGCACCTGGATATCCAGGTCCGGATTCTCGACCACCGCGCCACGCACCTGAGCATCCACAACAAGGGCGTCATCGCCGACGAGAGCCGGGTGCTGGTCTCCAGCGTCAACTGGACGCAGAACAGCCCGCTGAACAACCGGGAGATGGCCGTGGTGCTCAACCACCCGGCCGTGGCAGCGTACTTTGGCACGGTCTTCGACCGGGACTGGGCCGGCGGGAAATAGCCGCTTGGGGTTTTTGGGAAAGGGCGGGAGCCGTGAGTGGCTCCCGCCCTCTTATTGCCCGCGGATGGCCCGGATCACCGCTGACTTGACAACCGCCAATTAGGACCGTATAGTTCTAATCATGAAAGAAACCATTGCCGAGTCATCGGGTTCCAATCGGGAGCATGTAATCGCCGTCGCTGCTCAGCTATTTCTGCTGCGAGGCGTCACCAACACCAGTATGGAGGATGTGGTGCGGGAGAGCGGCGTCTCCAAGTCGAACATCTACTATCACTTCAAGAGCAAGAGCGACCTGCTGGTCGCAGTGGCTGAATACCAGATTCAGGCCTTTGAAGCGATGGTCTTGCAGGTCATGCAGGAACCAGCGTCCGGCTCTGTCCTGGACCTGCTCGCCCGCTACATCGCCCGCCTGACCGACGAGTTGGCAGGCCGTAGCTGCGTCGGCGGCTGCCCCTTCGCGTCCCTGGTGATGGAGACGGCCGGTCGTGAAGAGCGGGTACAGGAACGGATCAACCGCTTCTTCCACGACCAGACCCAGGCACTTGAATCCCTTCTGGTGGCGGGCATGCACCGGGGGGAGATTCGGCGGGACATCGCTCCCGCCCAGGCAGCCGGCCTGATCATGTCGGCCGTCGAGGGCTCCCTGGTCCTGGCGCAGGCCTCGGGAAACGCGGCGTTGCTGAAGGAGCGGGGGCTCTTATTGCTGGACTTGCTGCGGCTCCGTCCGTGAGCCCCTTTTTTTGTTCACCATTAGTACCAGTCAGTTCTACTACGAAGGAGTTGGCAGCGATGCGGGTGTTTCTTACCGGTGCCACCGGGTTTATCGGCCGGCGCGTGGCTCGCGATCTGATCCAGGCCGGCCATGAGGTATTGGCATTGGTGCGGAGCGACGGCGATAGCGCGGCGGAGGAGCGGCTCTCCCCGCTGCGGCAACAACTTGGGCTAAAAGCCGGGAGCGCCCTCCGGGCGGTGGCGGGGGACCTGAGTCGCCCGGAGCTTGGCCTGTCGCCGGCCGGCATGGCGCGGGTCATGGACGTCGACGTGGTGATTCACGCCGGGGTACCAATGGATATCACCCTGGACCCGGAGACTGCGAAGCGCCACATCCTGGCGGGAACGGACCGGGTCCTGGACGTGGCGGTCGCGATCCAGCGCACCAGGGGGCTCCGGCGCTTCGTCCATGTGGTGGGCTACATGTCTCCCTTTCATGACGGGAATGTGGACATGACCGTCGATGCCAGGCAGATGCCCAACTTCCTGCCGCACGCTGCCCCCTATGAACGCGCCAAGTTCCAGGCCGACTTGCTGGTCCGGCAGGTCACCCGGCGCGCCGGCATCCCGCTCACGGTCGTAAATCCGGCGACCGTAATCGGCGACCGAGCGACGGGCGAGACCGAACAGCTAGGGGGATTCGGGTTGGTGGTGGACAGTGTGCGCCGTGGCGTGGTGCCGGTCATCCCGGGCGGCGAGAGCCACTGGCTGCCGCTGGTAAGCGTGGATGACACGGCCGAATTCATCGCCAGGGTCGCCACCTGGTCGGGCGGGGAAAACCAGACCTACACGCTGCTGGATCCCACCGGTCCGCGCATGCCGGAACTGATGCGGGTCCTCGCCCGGGAACTCGGCATGCGCCCGCCGCGCCTGAGCCTCCCGGTGTCGTGGCTCAAGAACGCCCTGCGCTTCGGGGGCAGCGCCCTGCTGGGGATGCCGGCTGCGGCGATGGACTTCATCACGCCGCGCAGTTTCCCGACGGCCGCTCTGCGGGAGGCGCAGGCGGCCCTGCAGATAGGCGACATGGCGGTGAGCAGCGTGCTGCCCTTCGTGATCGCCGATCTGGATCACCGCCTGTCGCGGGTGGGAGCGGCTTCGGGCCCGGCTCACGGCTTGCGGCGCGGGCGAGCCGGGCGGCTGGCAGCCCTGACCCGGCCCGGAACGGGGACTCCCTGGGTCATTTTGCACGGATTGTTCAGCAACGCCGACGAACTGAGCCCCCTGGCCGCAGCGTTGCCGGGGGCGCCGATCTGGCTGCTGGACCTGCCCGGCTTCGGCCGTTCACCGCTCCATCATGCGCCGGACCTGCTGCAGGGGCACGTGGACGCCGTCCTGGCGGCGCTGGCGGAGATTCCGGGGCCGGTGCGGCTGGTGGGCCATTCCCTGGGCGCCCTGGTGGCGGCCCGGGTCGCTGCCGCCCAGCCGCAGAAAGTGGCGCAACTCTACTTGCTGCAGCCGCCGCTGCGGCGCCCGCAGTTCTCACGGCTGATCGCCGCCGGGACCGGTTCCCGCCCGCTTCTGCGCCAGGCCCTGCGCCTGGGTCAGAACCGGCGCTTGCTCACGCGCCTGCTGGTGAGCAGCGATGGGTTTGCCGGCGTGGCGGAGATGCCCGCCGGCCACGCGGCGCGAATCGCGGCCGACATGCGCTCCCCCCGGGTTCGTTGGTCCCATGCCGCGGCCCTGGCCTGGGTGGGTCGTGAGCATCGGGGGATGGATCTGAATGGGCTCCCGCCGATCCCGGTCCACCTGGTCTGGGGTACCCGAGACGGGGCCTACCCGGTCGCCTGGGGCGAGGAGGCGGTTTCGCTGCATGACGGTGTGACGCTGACCAGGCTGCCGTACGGCCATCAGTTCCCGCTCTCGCATGCGGCCGAGACGGCAGCGGTTTTGGTGGAACTGAGCGGGCGGCCGGCCGGGTCGTAGTCTGCAACGGATGATGATGTCCCGGATTCCCGCACGGCTGGACGTCGCCGGTGCATGGGCATTTAGCCCGCTCTCTGTCCGCTGCGTCAGGTGTACCGGCCCGATTCGGTCACGATCGCCGGCCGGCGGGCGCTTGCTGTCGGCTTATTCACGCATTCCGCCCGGCTAGAGATCTGCGGGGGCTCACGTCTTCCGAGCGCCCCTGGCCGCAGCTTGCCGGCGCCGCCGGGCGGGACGACCGGTACGTCGCGCCGGCGAGACCCCTGGTGCGGGATGTCCCGATGAGCCGGGCGGCCCTCGCATGGGCTGCTTGGGGGGGTATCCCCCTTCTTGGGACCCGCCCTGGCCGCGTTTTTCGGCTAAAAAGCGTGTTCCGAAAGCTTTTATCACCGGAGTCAGTGGATCGAGCTGATAAAACCTGTCGAAACAAGCGTGATTCGCTTCCTGAAACCACCAAAATAGGCCCTGAACCGGCAAAAAATACCTACCAGGGGTATGGAAATCAGGCTACCTGCCTGGGTTGCGAAAGGTTTTATCACTGATGTCGCCAGGATACCGTGATAAAACCTATCAGAACCGACCCGGGGGTCATACCAGCGACGCGACGGACGGGTCCGGAGAGCCCAAAGAAACCCGCCCGGAGACGCCGGCGCCACGAACAAGGCGGTGCTTATGCGCCGATTCATCGGATGTGAGGGTTATCATCAGCCGGAAGGGCGGGAGCCGTGTATGGCTCCCGCCCTTGTGATTTAGTTCGCTCCGGCCGGCTTCTCGGTCGAATCCGGGTCCGGCGTCAACTGCACCGACGGCGCCTGCACCGCATTCGCCTGCACCGGGGTCGCCTCCGGGGCGGTGCTCGTGGACTTCTTCTTGCCGGCGGTGATGGCCTTGTATTCGGCCTGGCCGAAGTGGAGGATGAGGCAAGGGCCGAGGTCCGGAAGCTCTTTACGGCTGAAGGGGATGTATGCCCGGGTGCCGCGCGGGATGTGCTGGGGCTCCACGGCGAAGAAAGGGGACATATCGACGTGGACGGACTTGGCCTGGTCTCCATAGATGACGAGGACCGTGTCCGGCCCTTCGACCATGGCCGGCACGGCGACAATCGCCCGGGGCTCTTCCGCGAACTGCTCCAACCGGAGGAACTTGGGGTACTTCTGGGCGATCGCGTCCTCGGATACCTGGGTCATCAACGTCTCCGCCAGCGACACGAGTTCCATTTGGTAACTGTCCCACGCGATCGTGCCTACGGCGTCCAGCATGTTCTTCTTGCGGAGCGGTACGCGGGTAAAATCGAACTTACCGGTCATGTTTTTGATCCTCCCTATTTCTGTAAGGAACGTCCTTACTATACCATGTTTAGGGAGATAATGGAATCCCCATTGTTATATTTATCCAAGATTTTTTTGCGGGAGCGGGTCAGCACCGAACAAACGTCCCGCCATTTACGATTTTAGTGTCGGGTGGCGGAAAGGTGGGCGGTCGCCCAGGGGTCGGGTGCCCAGCAATCCGGGAAGGGTGCGCAACGATCCGGGGGCCGAGTGCCCAACGATCCGGGAAGGGTTGCCCAAGCGGTCCGGGATGGGTGCCCAGCGGTCCGGGAAGGTGCCCATCGATCCGGGAAGGGTGCCCATCAATCCGGGAAGGAGTGCCCAAAGATCCGGGCAGGGTTGCCGGGAAGAGTGCCCAACGATCCGGGAAGGGTGCCCAACGGTCCGGGTTGGGTCCTGGGCAGAGTGCCCAACGATCCGGGATGGATGCCCAACCCTATGCTGCATGTCAGGAAGCGTCTTTCCGCTCATACGTGAGCCCGAAAACGGTATCCGTTACCAGTCGCCGGAAGGACTCGTTGTCCATGAACTGTTTGAAGAACTCCGTGTCGTCCTTGAACAAGGCGCTCACGACCCGCACCAGCGCCACAATTACGCCTCCAGTATCTGGGTCACAGCGTTTCGAATGGCTTGTGTGGCACAAACATGTTGCGGGGGCGGCTCAAAGGTGATAAGCCGACGCCGTCGAAGCAACATACGGGAAGGAGTTGATTCCTGTGGACGGGGAGGAGTTTTCTGCCCTGGTGGGGGCGGTCAAGGAGATAGCGGCTGCTGTGAAGCGCATTGAAGACCGGCTGGACCATATGGACGGTCGGCAGGCGCGCATGGAGACCGATTTGCAGGAATTCCGCAGGGAGACTCGGGTGCAATTGACCATGGTTGGGCGACGCCTGGACCACCACGATCGAATGTTGATGGATCATGACCGCAGAGTCATGGAGGTCGAGAAAGCGCAGGCGGACTCCTGATCGCCCGAATCTACGCC
>DASXVX010000021.1:0-62743 GCA_036504075.1 Symbiobacteriaceae bacterium
CCCCCCCGCCCCTCCCCTGGCAATGTTACTGATTCAGGCCGGCAGCCTTGGCTACTTCGGCCGCGAAGTCGTCCGACTTCTTCTCGAGGCCTTCACCCTTCTCCCACCGCACGAAGTGCAGGATCTTGAGTTCGCCACCAGCCTTGCCGGAGACTTCCTTCACCAGGCCGGCGATGGTCTTGGCGTCGTCCTTGACCCACAGTTGGTCAACCAGGCACAACTCCTTGAAGAACTTGTCGATGCGGCCGGAGACCATTTTTTCGGCGATCTCGGGCTTCTTGCCTTCGTTGATGGCCTGTGCCTTGATGATCTCCTTCTCATGCTCGAGCTCGGCCGCAGGGACTTCACTCCGGTCGACCCAGCGGGCCTTCATGGAAGCGATCTGCAGGCAGAGTTCCTGGGCCAGTTGCTTCGTTTCGGGGTGGGCAGCCACGGCGTCGTTCGCAGCGCTCATCTCGATCAGCACGCCCACCCGGCCGCCGCCGTGAATGTAAGCGTGGACAACGCCGCTGGTGGCGACTTCATAACGGGCGAACCGGCGGACAGAAATCTTCTCACCGATCCGCGCCACCGTTTCGGTAATCAGGGTGCCAAGCTCCACCTGAAGCGCCTCAACGTCGGCCGGATTCTTCTCCAGCACCACTTCGCCGACCTTGTCGCAAAGCCCCTTGAAGTCGTCGCCGTTGGCAACGAAATCGGTCTCGCAGTTAACTTCGACCTGGACCCCCAGCTTGGCGCCGTCACGGACGATCGCGTGGACGCGCCCTTCGGCAGCGATGCGGCTCGCCTTCTTGGCGGCAGCCGCCAGGCCCTTCTCGCGCAGCCAGTCGACGGCCTTTTCGAAATCGCCCTCGGTCTGGATCAGCGCCTTCTTGCAGTCCATCATGCCCGCTCCGGTCTTGGCCCGAAGGTCAGCCACCATTTTTGCAGAAATCTCAGCCATCGTCACAAACCCCCTGTTCTACAGCAGCCGGCAAACCTTTGCCGTGGCCGCTTTACGTTCCATGGTTGCAGCGAAACAGGATGACTCCGGGAGAATCTTTAAGTACAGGGATTGGCACATAGAAACGGGGCGACCAAGGCTGCAATCCCTTCCGAATAAGAACATTCAGGGGGATATGTTTCCTCAAGTCAGCCCCGCTCATACTTGCTTCTGGCTACTCGACCTCGATGGCAGGAGCGGGTTCTTCCTGCGGGGCCACTTCGCCCTCTTCGGCGACAGGAGGAGCGTCAACGCCCTGCTTGCCTTCGATGACGGCGTCAGCCATCTTCGCGGTCAGGAGCTTGACGGCCCGGATCGCGTCGTCGTTGCCCGGGATGATGTGGTCGATCTCATCGGGATCGCAGTTGGTGTCCACGATGGCCACGATGGGAATGCCCAGCTTCCGGCACTCGGCGACAGCGATGCGCTCCTTGCGCGGGTCGATAATAAAGACGGCGTCAGGGATGCCCTTCATGCCCTTGATGCCGCCCAGGAACTTCTCCAGCTTCTCCCGCTCGTTCAGGAGGCCGGCCTGTTCCTTCTTGGTCAGCTTGGACCACTGTTCGGTGGTCTCGATCTCTTCCAGCTGCGACAGGCGGTTGATGCGCTTCTTGATCGTCTCGAAGTTGGTCAGCATTCCGCCCAGCCAGCGCTGGTTAACGAAATACATGCCGCACCGCTCGGCTTCCTCACGGACGGCGTCCTGCGCCTGCTTCTTGGTGCCGATGAACAGAACCTTGCCACCGTCGGCCGCGGTCTGCCGGACGAAGTTGTAGCAGCCTTCCACCATGCGAACGGTCTTCTGCAGGTCGATGATATAGATGCCGTTGCGCTCGGTGAAGATATACTCCTTCATCTTGGGGTTCCAGCGACGGGTCTGGTGGCCAAAATGGACACCGGCTTCGAGCAGCTGCTTCATGGAGATCACAGACACTTGAAACATTCACCTCCGTAGATTTTGAAACCGCCGCCAATCTCATCCTGCAACGGCACTGCTTGGAGCAGCATCACCGCTGGAGTCCTTCGGCGTGTGTAATGACACCACCGGCTATTTTATCACAAACAGGCCCTGGTGGCAAAGGCTTTTCCACCGAAGCCAGGGCCTTCCTGCTCCGGCCGGCCGGCGCCTTCAGGCACTACCGCGGGACGAGCCGGACGGGCAGGTCGAACCCCGGCCAGGGCTGCACGACGAGCCGCTGGTCAGAAAACGCCCCTGCCAGCCGCTCCTGTACCAGCGCGAATGCCCGGTTCCCCAACTGATCCGCCACGGTATCCATATTCATATTCCGGGCCGCCCGTTCGGCGCCTGTGCGGAGCGCCTCCTGCAGGCTGCTTTGGACCGCCGCCACTACCGCCGGTGGGGTGACCACCGTAAAGCCGCCCAGGTCGATTTTCGTGGTCGCCAGCCGCCCTAGGGCATCTGCCGTCGTCCGCTGGACGAAGGTCTCCTGCATCATCTGAAGCTGGCCCGGCAGTTCCCGCCGTGCAGCCGTGCGGACCTCCTGGCGGACCTGCTCGGCAATGCGCCCCGTGTCCACCTGCACCGTGACGCCCTCTTTCTTCATGGCCGTCATGCCGCCCCACAGAATCACGAAGGCCACCAGCAGCCCCGCAACCACCCCGCTCAGGAAAACCGCCGGCCCGGAACGCCCATCCGTTCCGGCCTTTGTGGTCACCACGTTCTACCCCTCTTTGGCCGCGGGACAGAATGAAAGAACCCCGGCTCGTACAAGTAGTATGCCGGAGTCCTGGTATTGAATGTCCACTTGGCGCGAACTTCGCGGCACAGCCGCTCAGACCTTTACATCGAGCCGGTGGCCGGCATTCGGGTCATCAGGCTGATCCTTGCTCTGCCTACGGGAACGTTCCGGGGCCTTCTTTTCACCTTGATCGGACCCGCCGCCCCGGCGACCACCGTCCCGCTGAATGTGGGCCGGTTCGGCGTTGTTCTTATGCTGGACTTTCTGCTGCTCGTGCGCGGCTTTCAACGGTGCCAGAGCGGCCTGCAGTTGCTGGTTGGCCAGCTGCTGCGACTCGCTCTGATGCTGGTGGCGGGTCGCTTCGTTCAACCGGGGAATCATCGTCAGCATATCGATCGGACGGACGGCCACGACCAGGCACCTCCATGCTTAACAAGAGGGGTTGTCCGGTTACAGGAACCCTTTCCGGCGCCGTTCCCGCTGCTCGTTGAAAATGTACCGGATAATGACGTCACGGTCCCGTTCATCGATGGCCACAAACCGCACTCCCGTCCAGACTTCCCGAGTACCTGGCGGCTGAAACTGCCGGATGACCTGGCCCACCACCCGGACGAGGTACTCGCCCACGTTGAGGCTCATGTCCAACTGGGTGCCCGACGGGTAGTAGGCGGGACACAGAATCTGGGCGCCGTTGCCGCTGATGTCTCGGGTCCGGCTGAAGGCCGTGCCCGTTGGCGGAGCTGCACGTCCCGGCACGAACCGGACGGTATAGCTGAGGTTCAACACCGCCTCCAGGCGGACGAAGTCCCGCTGCTGAAACCGTTCAACCGTTTTCGCGTTGGGATGCGCTAACAGCACCACCGGCAACACCCGTACGTCCAGGCCATTGATCCGGGTGGGAAAGGCCAGACGGGCGGTATTCTCCACCGCGTATTCCAGTCGGACCGGATCGCCAACGGTGAGCGGCACCGGCTGCCCACCCATCATCGGCCGAACCACGACGATCGTCCGGTCGTCCACATCCTCAACATACGTGGAGAATGCCGACGCGTACGGCCCGTGGAGGACTTTGAACTCGACTTTTTGGTTGATCTTGGGCAGTAGCAAGGCAGGTATCCTCCCCTGGAGCCATCTTGCCGGGACCTCAGGCCCCTGGATGGCCCCGGTGATTGTCCGCGAGTCGGCCAGTTCATCTCTTTCCGGGCGCTTTTCCCCGGCGGTGATCTACGACAGTGGGCGCCACGATCCGCAGCAGCCGCATGACTGTCCTTTTTATCATGATACCATGAGTTGAAGAAAAGTTTACCCATTTCCGGGCTCTCGCCAGATCATTCGTAGCCGGCTGCCTTCCGCCCGGCGGAGAATCTACGGGCGCATGGCCTGCACCCGGTCCCCCGGGCTGATTACTTCTGTGATCCGAGCGCCGTAGTTCTCATCGACCACCACGACCTCTGCCTTGGCGACCAGCTTTCCGTTGACCAGCACGTCCACCTGCTCGTTGGCGAGCCTGTCCAGCTCCAGCACGTATCCCGGACCGAGCGAGAGGACGTCTCTGATGTGTCGCCGTGTGCGCCCGATTTCCACCGTTACTTTCAGCCGGACGTCCATGAGCAGTTCCATGTTACGGGGCTGCTGTGCCGGAGCCTCCGGGGCGATGCTCGGGAACTTGACCGGCTGCACCACGGAGTCCGCAGTCGGCAGGACCGATGCCGCCGCAGCAGGCGGCTGTGCAGGCGGCGCCGGGGAAGCGGGCGGCTGTGCAGGTGACGCTGCGGAAGTGGGTCCGGCGCCTGTCGGCACCACTGGCACCATCGGAGCCGAGGAGGCAGCCAGAGCCGCGCCCCTGGGCGCTTTGGCCCGGACGACCGGCCCGAGGGGATTGGCCACCTCCACCGGCAACACCAGGAGGATTCGCCCCATGGCGTCGCCTGCGGCCATGTCGACGCCCGCCACCATCACCGGCGTCTCAGGCGGATTTTCCACCGCCTCGGCCAGGGAGCCGGACTCTCTTACCGCCACCGCTTCAGCGATGATTTCGGCACCCAGGTACTCCGAGAGCGGCTTTAGCCCGGCCTTGTTCATTTTCGTCAACGCTACTGCCAATTTGCCCAGCGCTTCGTCCGCCAGTTCGGCGGCTGATTCGCCCAGCTGCCGGATGAGCATTTTGCCCAGGGGCAGCGGAATCACATAGTACATGGGTCCCTTCAGTCCCCCGCTGAGTTCCGCCCGCCCCACCAGCACCCGGGCCGCGCCGAGGCCGGTGACCTCCTTGAGCGTGGTCAGCGTCACATCGGCCACGCCGCCTTCGGACGGGGCACCGGTCACTTCGGTCAGGGCAGGAACAGCTCGGGAAATAAAGCCCCCCAGTGGGTCACGCAGAAGGGGCAGGTCATTTGTCCCCAAACCGGTGTTCGCTGCCGGTTCGCTGCCCGATTCCAGTCCGGCCGTTAACGCGTCAATCTCTGCCTGCGAGATCCGCTGTTCATTCATACTGGTCGTCCCCCTCGTCGCGCCGCCCGCGGGTGCTGCAACCGGCAACGTAGATCGTCATTGAGTATTGGCCCCGAATGGCCTCGTTCCTTCTTTGGCCTCGTTCCTTCTTTGGCCGGCTTCCGGTTTCAGCTTCCGCTCCCGGCCGACCGCTGCTCCCGGATGGTCCGCTGGTACGCCACGACCATGCGGATGATTTCATCCACCGTTTCATGGACGATGATCTTGTGTCCGGTCGTCAGCGTAATCACCGTGTCGGGAGTCGCCTCCACCGTCTCGATTAACTCGGCGTTTACCACCAGCTCAGGTTCCTGCGCCCGTAGCTTCGTCACCTTGATCATGGGTAGCGCCTCCTCCCATTTCATCCACGCACAACGCCTGTCATGATTGGGAATTCGACCCGGCTATTCCCGCTCTCCTTCATAAACTCGTCGCTTGTATGAAAGAAATTGGGCGTGCCCAAACAAGATTATCAACCGAGGTCCAGAAGCGACGAAAAAAGCACCACCCGCCGGGTGGTGCTTTGTTTGCATCAGACTTAGCGCAGCTTGCGAAGTTCATCGACCAGGCGGTCGTTCAAAACCTTAATGTGAGTACCCTTCATGCCGAGGGAGCGAGACTCGATGACGCCGGCGCTCTCAAACTTCCGCAGAGCGTTGACGATCACCGACCGGGTAATGCCGACCCGATCCGCAATCTTGGAGGCCACGAGCAGGCCTTCGCTGCCTTCCAGTTCATCGAAAATGTGCTGAACAGCTTCCAGCTCCGAGTAGGAGAGGGTGCCCAGCGCGATCTGGACGGCGGCCTTCTTGCGTGCCTCTTCCTCCAGTTCGCCGGCATGGGCCCGCAGGATCTCCACACCCACCACCGTCGCAGCGTGCTCGGCCAGGATCAGATCCTCGTCGCGGAACTCGCTGGGTCCGCCCAGCAGCAGGGTGCCCAGGCGCTCGCCGCCACCGTTCACCGGAACGATGGTGACCAACTTGGCTTCGAAGACGAACTCCTGCCCGTCCTGCACAACGGTCAGCTTGGCGTCGGGCGTGTTTGATGTGGTATCGTCAAGCTTCATCAGGCGCAGGTTGAACTCGTCGGTGAAAGTCGCACCGTGGAGGTTATCTTCATTGCCGCCATGCAAAAGAGCGGCACCCAGGATCTTGCCCCGGCGGGAAACAACGTAGATATCGGCATTCAGGAGTTCAGAAAGGACGTGAGACATTTCGCTGAAATTCACAGCGCTCCCAGCGCTCTTCTGGAGCAGTCGGTTAATGCGGCGGGTTTTCTCAAGCAGCGACTTCATTGAAACAGGCCTCCATTCGGTTGCGTGGTGTTTATGGGATGAGGCGGCTTCGTCTTGGTTGGCTACAACTGTAGCGAGGATTCTGGTTCGGAAGCTGTCAGTCAAAAGAGGGCGTCAGATGAACGTGCATTGTTAAAGCAGTCTGTCTTCCGACCTAACCGTCGACATGCCCATCGAAAGTGCCATGAGCCGACATGCCCTTGGGGTCCGAGTGGAAGTGCCGCTCCCATGCCGTTTTGCTGGCTTTCGGTTCGCCTTCTTCCATCCTTTCGGACTTTACCATAGGACCGACAGTTTCGGCAAGGGTTCCTGAAAACAAATTTGACTACTCAACCCTTTTGCCTAGCACCTGGGGTGGAAGCCCCTCCGTTCGACACCCTAGGCTCGTTGCGCTTGTCCACCGTGACAAGCGGTCCCGAACGAGGCGACTTGGTTGTGCACGCCTGAAACAAAGCAGTCTGCCAAATGCCCTTTCGGCTACAGGTCTGAAGAACCATTGAAGGGTTGAAGGCGTTTGAAGGGTTGAAGGCGTTTGAAGGGTTGAAGGCTTTTAAAGGGTTGAGGGCTCTCGGGCGACGGGTGATGGTTGCATTCCGGCCGCTACACGCAGGCGAGTGAGTCAGAAACGGTCAGGTGGCCAATCTTCGCCGCCAGGCCCCTCATGTCCAGATGGACGATTGGCGCCGGTTCGCGGGCGACCTCGTGCGGTCGCGACCGGCCGCCGCCCTCTGCGACATGCATCCATTCCCTGTCGCCAGCCAGGCAAAGGACGATCTAAAGTCTATTGGGTAGGTGCGTTCGGCCAGCCCTTGCGCGGTCTTCTCCCGCGGAGTCGAAACGTCGCAAACACGGCCAATTCCACCCCCCTCGACCAGGGATTAGGTATCCCGGTGCTCCAAAGGATACCTTGTCGAATCATGGTCGGATTCTATCCTAGCACATAGTATATTCACCGGGCAAGACCACAATTCAGAATATACCTCAATCCGATGCCAATTCATTTGCGTCGGTTGCGGCGAATTGCCGGAAGTTATCACCGTTTTTCTGCCCTTTACGGGTGCCTTCCAAGTTGTGACAAGTTGTCACTCAACATCCCCATCTGCTTCGATCGCCCTGGGCGGGAGGAGCGTCACACCAAGCGCCGAAGGTGCCCATTCTACCAATGTTTTCAGAGATCGTGCTGAGATTGTGCGTTTGCGTTCCCGCTTGTCCTTCACTTTAGGACCCTCTAGTTCCGGCATGATGCCAAATGCGATGTTCATGGGCTGGAAGTGGTCCGAGTCTGCGTGGGTGATGTAATGCATGAGCGAACCTGTGGCGGTCTCCCGCGGGAATTCCGCCAGAGGCTGCCCCAGGGCCAGCCGCGCGGCGTTGATGCCGGCCACCATGCCCCCCGCCGCACTCTCCACGTACCCTTCCACGCCAGTCATCTGGCCGGCGAAGAAGAGGCCGGGCCGGGCTTTGGTCTGTAGCGTAGGGTTCAGTACTTTCGGCGACTTGAGAAAGGTATTGCGGTGAATAACCCCAAGCCGTTCGAACTCGGCATTCTCCAGGCCCGGGATGAGCTGGAGCACCCGCTTCTGCTCTCCCCACTTGAGGCTCGTCTGAAAGCCCACCAGGTTGTAGAGTGTGCCGGCAGCGTTGTCCTGCCGCAACTGCACCACGGCCCACGGGCGGCGTCCAGTGCGCGGGTCGGTAAGGCCCACCGGCTTCAGTGGCCCGAACCGCAACACGTCAGGTCCACGCCGGGCCATTTCCTCGACGGGCAAGCAGCCTTCGAAGAAACAGACCTTGGCGTCCTCCTCGTTATGCGGAATCGCCTTTTCGGCGGACACCAACGCCTCGTAGAACTGTTCATACTCTGCTTTGTCCATGGGACAGTTCAGGTACTCGTCGCCTTCGCCCTTGCCATAGCGACTCTGACGGAAGACTTTGGACATGTCAACGGACTCCAGGGTGACGATTGGCGCCACCGCATCGTAGAACGATAGGTACTTCTCCCCCGTAAAGCGGAGGATATCCGCAGCCAGCGCGTCGGAGGTGAGCGGGCCCGACGCCACCACCACAATCCCATCCGGGGGAATGGTGGGGACCTCCTCCCGGATTACTTCCACGTTCGGGTGGTTCAACAGCGCTACGGTAACGCCGCGCGAAAAGTGCTCCCGGCCTACCGCCAGCGCTCCCCCAGCTGGCACGGCATGCTGCAGTGCCTCCTGGATAATGAGCGAGTTCAGGCGGCGCATCTCCTCCTTTAGCAGGCCGACGGCGTTCTCCAGACCGCCCCCCCGCAGCGAGTTGGAGCATACCAGTTCAGCAAAATAGTCCGTCACATGTACGGACGTGCTGTGCTTGGGCCGCATTTCGTAAAGTTTCACCCGGATGCCACGGGAGGCGGCCTGCCAGGCCGCCTCCGAACCCGCCAGGCCAGCGCCGATGACGGTGATTGCTTCAGTCACTTAGGATGGCACCTCTTCCATTTCCTCGACGGGCTCCATGTACGTACACCCCTGGTTCTTGCAGGCCCGCACCAGGCCCAGTTCCTTGTGCTTTTTCTCGACCAGGTAAGAGGCGCCGCACTCGGGGCACTTCTGGGAGACCGGTTTCTCCCAGGAGACGAAGTCACAGGCGGGATAGCGGGCACAGCCGTAGAATTTGCGGCCGCCCTTCTTGGCCTTGCGCTCTACGATCTGGCCTTCGCCGCACTGCGGGCAGACCACGCCGGTCTCCTCGAAGATCGGCTTGGTATTCTTGCACTCTGGGAACCCGGGGCAGGCCAGGAATTTACCGAAGCGGCCGTACTTGATTACCATGCGCTGGCCGCATTTCTCGCATTCCACGTCCGATACCTCGTCCTGAAGTTCGAAACCGCCGATTTTTTCCTCCGCGTCTTTCAGCGTTGCCGCAAAAGGCTCGAAGAAGGTCTGCAGCACCTGGTGCCATTCCGCCTCACCCTCTTCGATGTGGTCCAATTCGCCTTCCATTTTGGCGGTGAACTCCACGTCGATGATCCAGGTGAAGTATTCGGTCAGGATTTTGATCACCATTTGGCCCAGTTCGGTGGGCGCAAACCGCTTCTCCACTTTCTCCACGTATCCGCGGGCCTGGATCGTTTCGATGATGGGTGCGTACGTGGACGGCCGGCCAATGCCACGCTCTTCGAGCGCCTTGACCAGCATCGCTTCCGAGTATCGGGGCGGCGGCTGAGTGAAGTGCTGCTTCGGCAGCAGTTCCAGCCGCTCCAGGGCCTGACCTTCAGTCAGGTCCGGCAGAAGCCCTTCATCTTCTTTTTCCCGAGACGCATCTTCATCTTCGCCCTCGATATAGATCTTCATGAAACCCGCAAATTTAATGGTTGACCCGCTGGCCCGGAAGATCTGATCGCCGGCACCGATCTCTATGCTAACGGTGTCGAGCACCGCCGGCGCCATCTGGCTGGCGATAAATCGTTCCCAGATTAGCCTGTAAAGCTTGTACTGATCCGTACTCAGGAACCCTTTGACGGAGTCAGGCGTACGGGCGACTTCGGTGGGGCGAATGGCTTCGTGAGCACCCTGCTCTCCAGCCCGCTTTTCGGCCTCCCGCTTCTCGAGCGGGATGTACTCCTGGCCGTAAGTGGTCTGAATGTAATGCATGGCCGCCTCCTCCGCCTCCTGGGCGATGCGGGTGGAGTCGGTACGAATGTACGTCACAAGGCCGCTGTGGCCGGCCTCACCCAGATCGAGACCTTCATAGAGTTGCTGGGCCACGGACATCGTCCGGCGGACGGTGAAGCCGAGCTTGCGCGACGCCTCCTGCTGCAGGCTCGACGTCGTAAAGGGGAACGCCGGGTTGCGACGCTTCTCCCTCCGCTTGACCGCGAGGACCCGGAACGACTCGCCCTGAACGGCGGTCACCACTGCGCTGGTCTCCGCTTCGCTTTTCAGCTCCAGGCGGCCTGCAGCATTGCCGTAGTATTTGGCGGAAAAAGGCGTCGCACCGGCAGCCGTGGTCAGGCGAGCAGTCAGGGACCAGTATTCCTCCGGCCGGAAAGCCCGGATTTCTGCCTCACGGTCGACAATTAGCCTTACAGCCACCGACTGGACGCGCCCCGCGGAAAGTCCCCGGCGCACCTTGCGCCAGAGCAGTGGACTCAACTTGTAGCCGACCAGGCGGTCAAGAATTCGTCGGGCCTGTTGGGCTTCCACCCGATGCGACTCGATCACCCGCGGCTTTTTGATCGCCTTTTGAATGGCATCTTTTGTAATCTCGTGGAATTCAATGCGCACCGACTGGTCCCCCGGAATGTTCAGGACCTGTGCCAGGTGCCAGGAAATTGCCTCACCCTCGCGATCCGGGTCAGTCGCAAGGAAGACTTTGTCGGCCTTTTTCGCAGCTTCCCGCAGTTCCTTGAGGATGTCGCCCTTGCCCCGGATGGTGATGTACTTTGGCGTGAAGCCATCTTCCACGTTCACCCCGAGTTGGCTCTTGGGGAGGTCCCGGATGTGGCCCATGGATGCTTTCACGGTGTACTTTCGCCCGAGAAACTTCTCGATGGTCTTGGCCTTGGCCGGAGACTCCACAATAATCAGGTTCTTAGACAATCGCCTGACACCCCCGTGTGCCACTCATAGGTAACCCGGTCGTTTACCCGATTCGTATATATTGTCCACCGGGAAGTTGCCGAACCAGGCCGTGCAACTCCAGCATGGTAAGCATTGCCTGAATCTCACCCGCAGTGAGGCTGCAGGCGGCCGCCAAATCCTCCGCATGCCTGGGTTCAGCGCCCATCCAGCCCAAGACCTGCCGCTCAGTTGACCCGAGATCCCGGGGAAGCGAACGCTCCACCGGCACGGTCGAACTGAACTTCAGCGCCTCCAATACTTGGCTTGCACTGGTCGCGAGGCCGGCTCCATCCCGGATCAAGGCGTGCGGACCCACAGAGAGTGGGCTGGTGATCGGCCCCGGCACAGCGAAAACGTCTCTTCCTTGCTGAGCCGCAGCGGAAACCGTAATCAGGGTGCCCGATTTTTCCCCCGCCTCCACGACGACAATGCCGTGGGCCAGCCCGCTGATGATGCGGTTGCGTTCAGGGAAGAACTCTGCTCGGGGTTCTGAGCCTGGCGGTTGCTCGGAAATGACAGCCCCGGTGGCCCGGATGGCCCGATAAATCGCCCTGGCTTCCTTCGGGTAACAGATGTCGGCCCCCCCGCCTAGTACGGCGATGGTGGTGCCACCAGACTGAAGCGCCCCCCGGTGGGCTGCACAGTCGATGCCGCGGGCCATGCCGCTGACCACCACTGCGCCCTCCCGGGCCAGGTCGGAGCCAAATCGCTCCGCCACGGACAATCCGTAAGCCGTTGGCTTGCGGGTACCGATGACCGCTACCATTGGACGGGCGTCCGGCGTCCAGGGACCCGCCTGGTAGAAATACGGGGGCGGGTCCGGCGTGTCCTTGAGGCGGACCGGATAGTCCGGGTCCAGGAGGAACACCAGCCGGAGCCCCGCCTGGAGGGCACACTCCCACTCTGCTTCCGCCTCATGCCGTGCCTCTGCGCTCTTGCGTACAGCCACCAGCGCCTGCGCTGCCGCCGGACCCATGCCCTCAACCTGCATGAAGTCCAGGGCGGAGAGATGCCAGGCGTCCTGCGGGTCGGGGCACGCTTTGATCAGTGCCGCCAACCGCACCCGCCCCACTCCCAGCGCCCGGGAAAGAATCAACCAGGTCAACGCACCCTCCACCGGTTACTCTCCCTTCCGAGAGGCAAGCCCGGGACGCTGCTACCGGACTCGGGCAGGCAGTTCCTGAGCGGCCAGAATCAGCAGCAAGACCTGCCCCAGGCCCCGGGAGAGCGGCGTCGTGTGGATGTATTCATCGAAGCGGTGGCCGTTTCCACCCAGGGTCACCCCGACAGTCACTGTCGGGATACCGAGGGAGAGCGGCACATTGCCGTCAGTGCTGGACGGATAGGAGCGTGTTTGAATTCCGAGCCGCTGATGCACGGTATGAACCAACTGGCAAAGTGGATGCTCTTCCGGGATCATCCCGACCGGGCGATCTCCAAGGAGTTCCATCTGGGTGGCCACACCGGTCTGGCGGGCCACATCCGTGACGATCCGCTTGACCCGCTCCTCCAGCCGCTTCAGTTCCTCCAGGTCCAACGACCGCATATCGATGACCGCTTCTGCCTGAGCGGCGATCGTGTTGACAGAGGTTCCACCCTTAATAGTACCTACGTTAAATGTTGTCTTCGGGTTCGTAGGCACCCGAATTTCGCTGATGTGTGCGATCATGCGACCAAGGCTGTGGATGGCGCTGGGGCTGCCGAAGGCTCCCCAACTGTGCCCGCCTTCGGCGTTCACCAACAGCCGGAAGCGGCGGCTGCCGACTCCTTGCCGGACCATGCTGCCCAGCGACCCGTCCAGGGCAATGACGTAATCAACTTCGGGGCCGTACCGCTCCACGGCGGACCGAATGCCCCGCAGATTCCCCAGTCCTTCTTCCCCGACGGTGGCGACGAAAATGGTCTCCCCCGGCAGCTGGACATCGGACTTGCGAAGCAGTTCCGCAACATGGAGCAGCACTGCGACGCTGGCCGAGTTATCACCCACGCCTGGAGCTCGTAGCACTTCCCCTTCGGATCGGACGCGCACGTCGGTCTCCTTGGGAAAGACTGTGTCCATGTGCGCCGCGAGCAGAAGCACAGGACCCTCACCGGTGCCCCGAATCCGGCCCGATACGTTCCCTACCGCATCCAAGGCCACTTCGTCCAGCCCCAGGGCCGTCATTCGCTCTAGAACGTAGGCCGCGCGCTGCTCCTCTTCGAAGGTCGGCGCCGGAATTTGGCAGATTGTGATGACTTCCTGTACCAGCGCGGGGAGGACCGTCTGGGCCATGTCCAGGAAACGGCGGGCAACGGGGGTGTCTATTTGCTGGTTCACGGATATCAGACCCCCTTTAGCGTTTCAACTTCGCATTATACCCGATGCCCAAAGGAATGGAAAGGGACCCATTCCCGGCCTGACGAAGTAACGGTCCGTATACTGGATCGCTGGGGGGAACGATCGTGAACAAGGATCCGTTCTGCCGGTGGTGTCGGGCTGCTGCTGAAGCCGGCGCTGGCGGCTGGTTCGGCCAATACGCCGTCGCAAACGGGGAGTTAGTCCATTATGTCGAAGCGGGCAGCGGCGAGCCCGTGATTCTGCTGCACGGCTTCATGGCCTGGTCTTATGCCTGGCGCCGGAACCTGCCCGCCCTGGCCGAACACGCCCGGGTGCTGGCTCCCGACCTCCGGGGATTCGGATTCTCGGAGCGGCGTCCGGAGCGAGGCCATTCCCTGGATGACCAGATGGAATGCGTGCGGGCGTTTATGGACGCGCTGGCGATCCCACAGGCGGTGATTTGCGGCAACTCCATGGGCGGCGAAATCGCCCTGCGCCTGGCGCTGTCTTATCCGGAGCGGGTGAAGGCGCTGGTCCTGGTTTCTTCAGCCGGGTATGTCCAGCGTACCGAACGACCGGTGGTAGAGCGCTGGGCACTGGCCATGCCCGGCCTCGGCCCACTGCTGCTCCGCCTGGTCGTAATGAATCGTCGTTTCGCTGCCCGGTCCCTGCAGACCGCTTTCCACCAACCGGGCCTGGTGACCGAGGCCGACGTGAACGCGTACCTCCTGCCGGCCCGGGTTCCGGGCTCGGCTCCAGTCTTCTTGCGAATGCTGCGGGACTCCGACTTCGGCCGGACCGCCGGCCGGCTCGGCGAGATCACCCAGCGTGCACTCTTGATCTGGGGCGCAAGCGATCCCTGGATTCCCATAGAGCTGGGCAGGCGGCTGGCGTCTAGCCTGCCGCACAGCGAGCTAGTCGTTTTTGAGGCGTGCGGCCACGTACCCCAGGAGGAGTGCCCGGAGGCCTTCAACCAGGCCGTGGCCGGGTTCTTGCACTCCCTGACAACCTGACCCGAAGGTGGGCGGCGGGCCTGGGGCTCTCCCCCGGGCCCGCCAACCGTTACTCGACGCGTTTGCGGATCAGCACTTCCCACTGCGCCGGGCCGATCGGTGCGACACTTAACACTTCATCACCGTACATCTGGGCGCTTCGGGGCACGTTGCGGGTAGCCGGTTCATAGTCGAGGAGGACCCGCAGCACTTGCCCGATGGTCATTTCCTCCAGGGCGATCTTCGTCTTGGCAAAAGTAATCGGGCAGACGTCGCCGCACAGATCGATGGAACGATCAACACCCCGCAGGTTGATTTCCGGTTGGGACATGACCCAGGCCTCCTTAGGGTAAAGACGATCTTTACGAAGGTTATTCTACATCAAGTGCATGAAGATAAGCCATGACCAGACTCACTGCCTCTTGGAGTGAGCCGGCAGTCCAACCCTGCTCCGAGTGACCGGCCGGGTAAAGCCCCTTTGTCTTCGGGTGGGGCAGCGCATCAAACTCAATTCCCCTAAAGGCACCGCTCTCCTGATCGCGCGTGACGACCAGAAATCCGCCCCGGGCCAGATACGGCCGGGAGATCTTAAAGCAGGCCGGCTGCGCCACATAGCCCAGCGAATTCCCAACCTCGTCCAGGATCTCCTGGCCGGTTGCCAGCACAGCCTGCCGCACTTCGTCCTCGCCTGCGGGCTTCATCTTGACACCCCACTTTGGTGGGGGCGCCCCCCCGGCAGATTCGGCAAGGATTCCTTCGGCCGGTGAAACCGCCGAATCTGCTGAGGTGAAGCCAGATGGCCCCCGCCATTCTACTTGCCCTCACGAACCTCGATATGGTCGCCACCGACAGCGTTGTCAGTCTTGTCGACGCTGCCTTCGTCGGATTTAGCCCGGTGGGCGTGCGCCTTGTCGATGCTGGTCATTGTGTTCGGCAGCGTCTGCATGGGGTTCTCGATCCGGCGCTGGTTCAGTTCCTCCAACTTGGCGGCGTCATCCCGCCACCCCGTGCCCCGCTGATCCGCTCTGGGACCCTCGTGGATGGTTACCCCGTGCTCGTGGGAGTACTCCCCGGACATGTTTGCTCCCTCCTGCCATGGTCGTCTGTCGGCCTGAAGCGGCCGGCAGTCCTAGCATGCGCGGGGCATCAGAATTATACCGCTCCGAGTCGGCCGCTTCCTGCCCAGTTCCGCCGGTCAAGGCTGCGGTATTGAAGCGCCTCCGCCAAATGTTGCAGTTCTATGGCATCGACGTCCGCCAGATCGGCGATGGTACGCGCCACCTTCAGCACCTTGTCGTGAGCCCGGAGCGAAAGCCCCATGCGCTCCATGGCCAGGCGCATCAGCGAGTCCCCACCGGGCGGAAGTCGGCAAAGGTGCCGAACCTGACCGGCGGACATCTCGGCATTGCAGGCGGCGCCGGAGCCACGCAGCCGCTCCAGTTGCCGGACCCGAGCCCGGCAGACGCGCTCCCGGATGGCGGCGGATGGCTCCGTTTTGCCGGAGGCCGGCCCGACAACTTGCTCGTACGGTACGGGCGACATGAACACCTGCAGATCGAACCGGTCCATGAGCGGACCCGACAGACGGGCACGGTAGAGCGTGACCGACGCGCCCGGACAAGAACACTCTCGGGTACTATCGCCGAAAAAGCCGCAGGGGCAGGGATTTGCAGCTGCCACTAGCATCGGACGGGCCGGAAAGGAGGCATTGGAATGCGCCCGAGAGAGGAGAATCCGCCCCTCTTCCAGCGGTTGCCGCAGCCCTTCCAACACGTCCCGCCGGAACTCGGGCAGTTCGTCCAGAAAAAGCACGCCCCGGTGAGCTAACGTTACTTCGCCGGGGCGCAAGGGGGTGCCGCCACCCAGAATCGCAGACCGGGAGGCACAGTGATGCGGCGCCCGGTACGGGCGGGCATAAAGCAGTCGCCCACCGGGCAGCAAGCCGGCCACGCTGTGGATGCGGCTGACCTCCAGCGATTCATCCGCCTGGAGCGGTGGCAAAATGGAAGGCAAGCAGCGGGCCAGCAGGGATTTGCCTGCTCCGGGCGCCCCGATCATGAAGAGGTTGTGCCCGCCGGCAGCCGCCACTTCCAGGGCCCGCCGGGCCACCGCCTGCCCCTTCACGTCGGCCAGATCCGGGCCGGTCCGCTCTGACTCTCCGCTGCCTGCCGGCGGAAGCGCCCGTGCCAGCGGGGTCCGGCCGGTCAGGTGGTCCGCAGCCTCCTGAAGGTGTCCGGCTGGAAAGATTACGCCACCGGCCAGAGCAGCCTCGTCACGATTGGCCGCCGGCACCAGCAAGGCCAGCGGGCCTTCCCCCTGGGCAGCCAGCGCCATGGCCAGCACACCCCGCACAGGGCGAAGCGACCCGTCCAAAGCCAGTTCCCCCACCACCGCCGTACCCTGCAGCGCCTCCCGGGGAATGTGGCCCGTAGCTGACAGGACGCCGAGGGCAACCGCGAGGTCAAACCCGGCCCCCGCTTTGCGGGTGTGAGCCGGCGCCAAGTTGACCGTAATCCGTTGGGCCGGGAAATCCCAGCCGCCATTCCTGATGGCCGCGC
This sequence comes from Symbiobacteriaceae bacterium, assembly GCA_036504075.1. Taxonomy (GTDB): domain Bacteria; phylum Bacillota; class Sulfobacillia; order Symbiobacteriales; family Symbiobacteriaceae; genus DASXVX01. The sequence goes on from DASXVX010000021.1 coordinate 16,938, forward strand.
GTACCCGCTCCCGGGACTCCCGCACAGCGGCATCCGGCAACCCGACAATATCGAACTGCGGGATGCCCGGACTCACATCCACTTCAACAGCCACCGGCAGTGCAGTGATCCCATCTAGTGCAAAACTGAGCACGCGTACGAACATGGCAGCCTCCTCCAGAAGAAGAAACAGCCACCCGGTAAAATCCCCGGGTGGCTGTACTCTCCACGGGCCAAACGCTTGTTCTGAGGCTCAATGTATCATGACTTCGCCGGCTCTGTCAATCATTGTAAATCAGCCGGCGGAAAACGCGTTCTGAAACAGCGTGCAGGTCCATCCGCCTCGAGATGCTGGTTCCACCGCGACGACATCAAACCGACAAGATTGATCTGCGGGGCCGTGACCGGTCAAGTAAAGCTGCGCCAGCCTTACCAGTTGCTGTTGCTTGGCCCGGGTAACCGCCTCTGCCGGCGCGCCAAACCGGGAGCCGGTCCTGGTCTTCACTTCGACGAAGACCAGCGCCCCGCCCTCGCGGGCCACAATGTCGATTTCGCCCGTCCGAAACCGAACGTTCCGCTCCAGAATCCGGTAGCCCTGTGCAATGAGAAAGCGGGCCGCTGCTAGCTCGCCGGCCCGCCCTGTTTCAACGTTTGTCCGCATATGTACTCCTCAGTCATCGGCAAAGATGGTGCCGGAAAGCGCCACGACCTCGCGCACCGAGCCGTAAGACTTCCGGTGGATCGGGCATGGGCCGTAGCGTTCAAGCGCCTGACGGTGTTCCAGCGTTCCATACCCCTTATGGCTGGCAAAGCCGTACTGGGGGTACAGTTTATCCATTTCAATCATGTATTCGTCCCGCGTCATTTTGGCGACGATGGATGCCGCCGCAATGGAACAGGACTGCCCTTCGCCGCCGACGATGGGCGCTTGTGGCTGTCCGACGCCGGGCAGGTGCAGCGTGTCGATCAGCAAGTAGTCCGGCGGGGTCGGCAGGTCGGCCACCGCTTTCACCATCGCCCTATACGTAGCCATCATGACGTTGGCCTCGTCGATCCCCTCCGGGTGCACCATGCCAATGCCAATGGCGACTGCTTTCGCTTTAATAAACGCGTAAAGCTCCTGCCGCCGTTTGGGCGACAGCCGTTTAATGTCTTCAATGCCCGGCAACAGAATTTCGCCGGACAGGATGACGGCGGCAGCTACCACCGGGCCGGCCAGTGGCCCGCGCCCGACTTCATCGAGCCCCGCCACGAGCTTGTAGCCCATGGCCCAGACCTGGCGTTCGTAGCTGAACATGCGAGCGACGCGTTCCCGCTCCCGCTGGTACTCCTCCTGCTTCGCCTGGCAGTACCGGACCAACTTCTGTGCACCGCCCCGAGGGTCAGTACCCAGCACGTGAATCACTTCGGCATACACGTCCGGACCGCGATCGTTGATCAGATTCTGCAGCTTCTTCAAACTCATCTTCTTCACGTTCATACGCACGGTAGGAGCACACCCCCTGGGGGTGAACGGGCGCAACAAAAAGCAACCCGTCCGTCTCGTGGACAATCAGGGCAGGGGGTTAGGTTCGACGACTTTTCCAGAAAATCCTGCCGTTGCTTACCAGGAGTTTAGAAGTCGGCAGGCGGTCCTTCCAGCGTGATTCGTCCCAGCTTGCCTTCCCGGAACTCCTTGAGCACCAGGTTGGCGACTTGACCATCATCGACGACGGCGCCGGGCCGGAGCAGTCCCCGTGCCCGCCCGATGGCTTGCAGGTTCTCCTCGGGGTTCTCCGAGAGCGCTGTGAGGCCGAAGCGGGTCGCCACTGCATCCGGCGCTTTCGCCCAGAGTTCCGGCAAAAGGAGTCCGGCCACTTCCCGCTGGTCGAAAACTTCTTCTTTTATGCAGCCGACCGCGGCCAGCAAAATGCCGTCCCAGGGGTCTTCGAACTTGGGCACGAGGATGCCCGGCATGTCCAGAAGCTCCACATCGCCGCCGATGCGGACCCACTGCTTCCCGCGGGTGACGCCTGGCCGGTCGCCCACCAGCGTCCGCCGGGTGCCGGACAGCCGGTTGATGGCGGAGGACTTGCCTACGTTGGGCATGCCCACGACCATGACCCGAGCGGCACGTGGCTTACGCCCCTTGCCCACCCATTCGGCCAGGCGTGGAGCGAATGCCGCTCCGATGGCGGCGATTACTTCCCGGCCCCCCGTGCCTTTCTGGGCGTCCAGGGGCACGGCAAGCTCACCCTGGCGCCGGAAGTGCTCCACCCACGCTTTCGAAGCCTGGGGCGACGCCAGGTCGGCCTTATTCAGGATTTTGATGCTCACCTTGTGAGCGACCAACTTCATGAGGTCCACGTTGCTGCTGGCCCCCGGGCAACGGGCGTCGATGATTTCCAGAATCACGTCCACCAGGTCCGCGTTCTCCTGGAGAACGCGCCGGGCTTTGGCCATATGCCCGGGAAACCACTGAATCACGGGCACGTCATAACCCCCCCACTGCCCGCCGCACCAGCCTCGGGGTTGGCGAACCGGCACATTCGGGTCAGCGGCCAGATACGGAAAAAGGCCAGGCCGCGAATGTTGTCGATCGGCACCTGCCCGAACACCCGGCTGTCCTCGCTGTTGTTCCGGTTGTCCCCCAGGACAAAGACGGAATCTGCCGGGACGATCTTGGGTCCAAAATCCTCGTCCGAAACCAGAGCGCTGGGCGCTTCGATGAATGGCTGCTTGTTGATGTATACTTTGCCCGCCCGGATCTCTACCGTATCCCCGCCTACCGCCACCACCCGCTTGATAAAGTCGCGGTCGGGCTGACGGGGGTACTGAAAGACGATGACATCCCCCGGTTCAGGCCCGCGGATATGAGTCTTGTAGAGGAACTTGTTGACCAGCACCCGCTCACCGTTATGCAGCGACGCCTCCATGGAACTGCCCTCAACCCAGTAGACCTCCACCACAAAGAAGCGGATGACCAGAGCGATGCCCAGGGCCACGATGATCGTCTCCACCAGTTCCCGCGTGGGACTCTTTCGGTTGCCGGGCGGCGGTACTTCCGTAATCTGCGCCAAACGAGCTTTCCTCCAATCGACGAAAAGCGGGACTGACGACAGTCCCGCGGGTCGCTTCTTGTAATATAGACGAACGCCCCGCCCACCACGTCACGTGTTGAGCGGAGCGACTGCATGTCTAGACAGATTTCTTGACGAAAGTCCGCTCACGGATACGGGCTGCCTTGCCGGTCAGCTTACGCAGGTAGTACAGCTTGGCCCGGCGGACGATACCACGGCGCAGAACTTCGATCTGAGCCAGACGGGGGCTGTGAACCGGGAAAGTACGCTCCACGCCGACCCCGTAAGAGATGCGACGGACCGTAAAAGTCTCGTTCAGGCCACCACCCTGGCGCTTGATGACCACGCCTTCGAAGGCCTGGACGCGCTCCCTGGTACCTTCGACGACCTTCACGTGCGCCCGGACGGTATCGCCAGGACGGAACGCCGGAATATCACTCCGGAGGTACTCCTTCTCAATCTGCTCAATAATGTTAGACACGTTGTTTTCACCTCTTGTACGTGACGTTCATGTCCAGCCTCCCGAGCACAGGAGTGTCTGGCAGCGGACCGTCCGTTATGACACGCATTTTATTATAGCAATCGTGCCGGGGCCTAGCAAGCCCCAGTTACACGATGAAATCAGTATTCCCAGGCTGGCGCTTACGCCGCTTCTTGCGCGGATCCGGCGGTGGCGCGACGCCTTTCAGCTCGGCCAGGGCCACCTGGTCCTCATAGGTCAGTTCCAGCCGGTCCAGCAGGTCCGGCCGGCGTTCCAGCGTGCGCCGGAGCGCCTCCTTGCGCCGCCAGCGTTCCATGGCGCCGTGGTCGCCGGAGGTAAGGACCGGAGGCACCCGCAGGCCCTGGAACTCAGGCGGCCGCGTGTACTGGGGGCCTTCCAGAACGCCCGAGGAGTACGACTCCGTAACGGCGGACTGAATGTCGCCCAGCACCCCGGGAATCAGGCGGCTCACCGCTTCGACAATCACCAGGGCTGGCAGCTCCCCACCCATGAGCACGTAATCGCCGATTGAGACCTCGTCGGTGACGAACGCACGAATCCGCTCATCGAACCCTTCGTACCGGCCGCACACCAGCACCAGCTGGTCCTCCCGGGATAGCTCTTCCGCCAGGGACTGCGTAAAGGTCTGCCCCTGCGGGTCCATGAGGATGACCCGGGGTGGCTTCGCCCCGGCCGGCGCCCGCTCCCGGCACCACTGAACGGCCCCGCAGACAGGTTCCGGCTTCATAACCAGCCCGGCGCCGCCGCCGTACGGATAGTCGTCGGTTTGCTGGTGCTTGGAGAGCGCGAAGTCCCGGATATTGACGACCTGAATGTCCAAAAGCCCCTGCGCCTGTGCCCGCCCCAGGATCGACTCCTGCAAAGGGCCCGCAACAATGGGGGGATGAATGGTCAGCAGGTGAATCAACATGGCGGGTCCTCCTCCTCCGGCACATTTGCCCGGGTTCATGCGGAAAAGGGGCCGTCGCCGGCCCCTCAGGTACTCACAAGTCCTCTAGCAGGCCCGGGATCGGTGCGATGACCACATGGCCTTTGGCCAGGTCGATCTCCTTCACGAATTCCCGGACGGCCGGCACCATGTATCGCTTGCGGGGTGCCGTCTCCACCACGTACAGGTCATGCGCGGCGTTGCCGTGCTCCACTTCCACCAGTGTGCCGAGCGGATTGCCCTCCGGATCGATCACCGCCAGCCCAATCAGGTCGAAGATGTAATAGCTGCCTTCCGGCAGCGGGTAGACTTCGGACTTCGGCACCTGGAGGTACTGCCCGCGCAGCTTCTCCGCCTGTGTCCGGTCTTCGACGCCATCGAACGTGCAGATGATCAGCTCCTTGACCGTGCCTCTGAACCGGATGGCGGTTGGCCGCGCGTCCGGACCCAGAAGTGTCTGCCGCAGTGTGGCAAACCGCTCTGGAAAGTCGGTCAGGGGAAGAACCCGGATTTCACCGTGCAGCCCGTGGGCGCCGGTGACCACGCCGATTTTGATGAGGTCGGCCGGTCCACCTGCGGATTCGTGCTGGTCGCTCACTTCGGATCCACCTTTACTGACCCTTGCGGATGGCGATAACCTTGCCGTCTTCCACGACGATCTCCATATCGACCATCGTGTCGTACTCGGAACCAATGTCAATGGTAACGATGGACTGGATCGTGCCCTGGACGATTTCGGAGCCGATCGGCAGGCCCTGGACGGCCCGGATCTCTTCGGTCAGCTGGGCCTTCTTGTCAGCCCGCTTGGCCCTTTCGCCCTCCACCAGTTGCCGCAGCTGCAGTTGCTGTTGCGGGTTGATGGTGGCGGCAAGTTGGGCCCGCTTAACCTGGGATTCCAACTGCTGCATCTCGTCGTCGAGCATGCGGAGCGCTTCGCTTAACTCTGTACCCAGGCGTGCCTTGAGGTCGTCGGTCACCCTGGCTTTGACAGTGACGGGGCGGAGGACTTGCATGCTCATGGCACAAACTCCACCGCGACGCGGCGGCCGTCCTTGACGGCGGCTGCCTTCACCACGGTCCGGATCGCTTTCGCAACCCGGCCCTGCCTGCCAATTACTTTGCCCATATCGCCGTCCGCCACCTTGACCTCCAAGGTGATGGCACGCGGGTTCTCCACAGCCGTTACGACCACCTGGTCGGGCTGGTCCACTAACCCCTTAACCAGAACTTCCACCAGCTTCTTCAGCATCAAATGTTACCCCCAATCAGGCGGGGATCCTGCTACTTCTTGCTGTCGTCAAACTTCTTCATGATACCGGCCTTGGAGAAAATGGCCCGCACGGTATCGGTGGGGGTGGCGCCGGTGGAGAGCCACTTGAGGGCCTTTTCCTCATCGATCTGGAGAATGGCGGGCGTCTTGATGGGGTTGTAGAAACCCAGTTCCTCAACGAACCGGCCGTCGCGGGGCGACGTGGCTTCGGAAACGACAAACCGATAGAACGGAGCCTTCTTCATACCCATGCGCTTCAGACGAATCTTCAGAGCCATTTGTCGGTAACCTCCTCAAAATGCGATCGAAATCAGGCCCGGATCGTTATATTGCCAGGGCGCCCCGATCGTCGAGGTCGCCGCGTGGGTCACAAAATGGGCACCTGAGCGGTCTAACGCTTGCCGAAGAACCCCTTGCCGGGGCCACCGCCGCCGAACGGCATCTTGGGCACGCCACCCTTGCCTTTCTTCATCTGCTTTTCGAGCATGCCGAACTGCTTCATCATTTTCCTGGACTGCTCGAACTGCTTGATCAGGCGGTGCACTTCGGCGATGGGCCGGCCCGAGCCTTTGGCGAGCCGTTCCCGGCGCCGCTGGTTCAGGAGTTCCGGGTGCTGCCGCTCTTTGGGCGTCATCGAAAGAATGATGGCCTCAACGTGGGTCATCTCTTTTTCATCGATGTTGACGTCCTTTAGCTGGGCGCCGACGCCGGGCAGCATCTTCAGCAAATCCTGCAGCGGACCCATTCGCTTCATGGCCCGCATCTGATCGAGGAAATCCTCGAAGTTGAATTCGGCCTTGAGCATTTTCCGGGTCATCTCTTCGGCGTGCTTCTGGTCCATCTGTTCCTGGGCTTTTTCGATGAGGGTCAGCACGTCGCCCATGCCCAGAATCCGGGAGGCCATCCGCTCCGGATGGAACGCTTCCAGCGCCTCCACTTTTTCGCCGACGCCCACAAACTTGATCGGCTTGCCGGTGACGGAACGCACCGAAAGCGCCGCGCCGCCGCGGGTGTCGCCATCGAGCTTGGTCAGAATGACGCCGTCGATGCCGAGCTTGCCGTTGAAGTGTTCTGCCACGGTCACGGCGTCCTGGCCGGTCATGGCGTCCACCACCAGCAGCGTCTCGTGCGGTTTCAGAATCGCTTTGATCTCCTGGAGTTCCTGCATCAGTTCCTCGTCGATATGCAGACGGCCTGCGGTGTCGACGATGATGACATCGCGGTGGTGCTCGGCCGCGTGGGCGAAGCCGCCTTTGGCAATCTCCACCGGACTTACCTGGTCGCCCATGGCGAAGACCGGCACGCCGACCCGCTCACCCATGACTTCCAGCTGTTTGATGGCCGCCGGCCGGTAGATGTCCGCCGCGATCAGCAGCGGCTTCTTGCCCTCTTTTTTGAGCTTGAGCGCCAGCTTGGCGGCGTGGGTGGTCTTGCCGGAGCCCTGCAGGCCGCAGAGCATGATGATCGTGGGCGGTCGTTCGGCGATGGCTAGGCCCACGTTCTCCCCGCCCATGATGGCGGTTAGCTCTTCGTGGACGATTTTGATGACCATCTGCCCGGGTGCAAGGGTCTCCATGACCTCCTGCCCGACGGCCCGCTCCTTGACCTTGCCAACGAACTCCTTGACGACCTTGAAGTTGACGTCGGCCTCCAGGAGTGCCATACGCACTTCGCGCATGGCTTCAGCCACATCGGCCTCGGTCAGCTTCCCCTTGCCTCTCAGACGTCGGAAGGCTTCCTGGAATTTTTCGCCTAGCGTTTCGAACATATCGGAATCGGCACCCCTTTCGGGTGTTCAATCAACACGTTTATTCCGCTTTCAGCTCTTCAAGGAGGGCGCTGACGGACTCCCGGTCGTCACGCCGGAGCGCCTCTTCCAGGCGGATTAGCTTATCCCGCCGCTCCGCATACTCGCGGACGGCCCCGAGCTTTGCCTCGTACTCTTGCAGCAGCGTTTCAGCCCGCTTGATCAGGTCGTGGACCGCCTGCCGGCTGACGCCGTCTTCCCCGGCGATTTCGGCCAGCGAAAGGTCTTCCAGATAGTACGCCTGCATGAGTTCTTGCTGGCGGGGCGTCAGCAACGGGCCATAAAAGTCCAGGAGCAGCGTCATGCGCTTCAAGTCTTTCACCGCAAAATCCCCTTTTGCCCGGGCCGGCGGGGCGGTGTCAAGGGAAAGTACTGGACACCTTTTGAGTATAGGCAGGGCTGCGGGAGCTGTCAAGTAAAAACCTCTTACAGCTCCTGATTCGGCTCCTGCCGCTGCCAGCGATTGGCGTCCCGTTGTTCGTATTTGGCGATGACTCGCCGGAAGGCCTCTTCGAGGTCGATGTTCATCTGGTTAGCCATGGCGGCCACCACGAAGAGGATGTCGCCCATCTCCAACGCCAGGTCTCCGGTCTCCTCCGTGGGCTTTTTGGTCTTGGGGCCCCAGCGGTGGTTCACTTCCCGGGCGAGTTCGCCCACCTCTTCCGTTAGCCGGGCCAGGTTCGCCAGCGGGTGCCAGTACCCGAACGGCTTCAGCCAGCGGTCGACTTCGGCCTGCATCTCTTTGAGTTTCATTGTGGCCACCTCCCCTGTTCGGTCAACCCCCAGGAGGAATACGTTGGGTGAGGCTCCTTGAGAAGCCTCACCCCTGGCTTGCATAACGTTACAGGGCGTCTGCAAAGAGCGCATCAGCAAAGGCTTTGGGATCGAAGGGCTGCAGGTCGTCCATGCGCTCGCCGACGCCTATGAACTTGACCGGGACCCCTTCCGCCTGCCGGATGGCCAGCACAACGCCGCCTTTGGCCGTGCCGTCCAGTTTGGTCAGCGCGATGGCCGTCACGCCGGCCACTTCCTTGAAGAGCTTCGTCTGCTGCACGGCGTTCTGCCCGGTAGTGGCATCGACCACCAGCAGACACTCCTGCGGTGCGCCCGGCAGTTCCCGCTGCAGCACCCGGCGGAGCTTACCCAGCTCGTCCATGAGGTTCACCTTGTTGTGCAGCCGGCCCGCCGTATCCACGACCAGCACGTCGGCGCCGGTCTCCTTCGCTCTGGCGAGGCCGTCGAAAGCCACGGCGGCCGGGTCGGAGCCCTGGGTGTGGGCGACGACCGGCACCCCGGCCCGGTCGCCCCAGACCTGCAGTTGTTCGATCGCTGCCGCCCGGAACGTGTCGGCGGCCGCCAGCACGACTTTCTTGCCCAGGTCCACCCGCAGGTGATGGGCCAGCTTGCCGATGGTGGTCGTCTTCCCGACGCCGTTCACCCCGACGACCAGGATAACGGTGAGGCTCCCCGGCACCAGCGTCAGCGGCTCGGGCTTTTCGCCCAGCAGCTTGACGATCAGCTCCTTCAGGACCGGCTTTAACTCCTCGCCGTTCTTCAGTCCCCGGGCGCGGACCTCCTTTTTCAGGTCCGCGACCAGCTTCTGGCTGGTCTGAACGCCGACGTCGCCCTGAATGAGCGCTTCTTCCAGCTCCTCGAAGAGCTCGTCGTCGATCTTCCGAAAAACGGTCATAATGGACGAGACTTTGTCCACCAGGGCCGATTTGGTTTTAGACAATCCATCTTTGAGCCGGTCAAAGAATCCCACAGGGACACGCTCCTTCTGCTGGTTGCCTGACTCCCTATATTGTGGCCTTCGTCCCAGCCGTCGTCAACCGCACTACCGAGGGGGCAGGAGCAGGTTCAAACCCCAGTCCACCAGTAGCACCGCGGCCGCCAACACCATGAGGGCGAAGAGGTAGAAGACCGGTCCCGGCCGGTGGTCCTCGTTCATTTAGCTGGCCTCCCGCTCGATGTCCACCAGCCGCACGGAGACGACCTTGGAGACGCCTGTGCCCTCCATGGTGACGCCGTAGAGTGCGTCGGCCACTTCCATGGTGCCCCGCTGATGACTGATGCAGATGAACTGGCAGCCCTGCGCCGAGAACTGCCGGAGGAATTTGCCGAACCGCTCCACGTTGGCTTCGTCGAGCGCCGCCTCCACTTCGTCCAGGACGACGAAGGGCGTTGGCTTTACCCGAAGCAGTGCGAAGAGCAGTGCGGTGGCCGTCATGGCCCGCTCGCCGCCGGAGAGGAGGCTGAGCGCCTGGGGCTTCTTGCCCGGCGGCCGGACGACGATCTCGATGCCGGTCTCCAGCAGGTCGTTCTCGTCCATGAGATGCAGGTCGGCCCGACCGCCTTCAAAGAGTTCGGCGTAGACTTTCTGGAACTCAAGCCGGATCACGTTAAAGGACTCCAGGAAATGCGTCTTGATCCGCTTGTCGAGCTCCTCCACCGCCCGGTAGAGCGAGGACTTGGCCTCCTCCAGGTCGGCCTTCTGCTGCCCAAGGAAAGCGTGCCGTTCCTGGGCCGCCTGATACTCGTCGATCGCCTGCAAGTTGACCGGACCCAGGTCCCGGATCTCATCCCGCAGGTACTGTGCCCGCTCCCGGGCACCTTCCAGCATCGTCTCGGGCAGGGCCCGGCCCGCCACCAGCTCGGGGGTCAGCCCGTGCTGCTCCTGCAGTTTCACGACCAGGTTCTCCTGTTCGGCCTGCAGGCGGGCCAGCTCCACTTCGCCCTGCTGGAGCTTGGACTGGGCGTCGCCCTGGGAGCGGCGGAGGTTCCGGAGTTCCCGCTCGGCGTTGTTGGCCTGCTCCATCGCTTCGAACTTGCGGCTCTGCAATTTCGCGAGCGCCTCGTCGGCCAGCCGCTTGGCTTCGGCAGCCTCGGCCACCTCGAGCCGGGCGGTGTCGATGCCGGCGCCGGCCTGCTCCAGCCGCTGGGCGGTGACGGCGATCTGTTCGGTTTTGGCCGTCCGCTCCTGCCCCAGGACGGCCGTCTCGCCTTGCAGACGGGTCCGCTGGCCGTTCAGGCTCCGGAGCTGCTCGTTCAGTTCGGCCAGCCTCACGCGAATTCCGGTCAGCTCCTGGGCCTGTTCTTCAAGGGCCGCCACCCGTGCCTGTCCGTCGAGATTCAGGGCCGCCACTTCGGCCTCCAGCGCCGTCCGCTCGGCGAACAGGACCGCCAGCTCGGCCCGCAGCCCGACCGCCGACTCGGCCCCCTGCCGGGCATCGGCCTCGATGGTCTGGAACTCGGTCGCAAAAGTCGCCAGGTGATCAGCCCAGCGGCGGGCCTCGCCGGCCAGCCGGGCCTTTTCGCCTTCGGCCCGGGTGATGCGGGTCTCCACAGCCCGGAGCGCCTGTTCCGCGGCACCAACCCGGACGGCCAGGTCCGCTTTCTCTTTCTGGGTGGCCTCATAGGCGGTGCGCGTGGCAGTTAGTTCCTCCCGGAGGGCGGCGATGCGGGTGGTCAGCTCCTCCCGCTCCCGCTCCCGGGAGAGCAGGCCGGAACCCTGGCCGCCGGTGGAGCCGCCCGTCAGGGCGCCGCCCGGGGCCAGCAGTTCGCCGTCCAGCGTCACCAGGCGGTAGCGCATGCCGGTCTTCTTGCCGAACGCCAGCGCGGTGTCCATGTCCGCCGCGATCAGCGTCCGACCCAGCAGCGAAGCCATGGCCGGCCGGAACTTGTCTTCGAACCGCACCAGATCCAGCGCCACGCCGATAATGCCCGGCGCGCCTTTGAACTCCCGCTCCTCGTCCGGGCGGAAGGTGTTCGTGCGGATGGTATTCAGCGGCAGAAACGTCGCCCGGCCGCCGGCGGTCTTCTTGAGATGTTCAATGGCCTCCTTGGCGCCTTGGTCCGTCTGCGTGATGATGTTCTGGATATTGCCGCCCAGCGCGATCTCCACGGCCTTTTCGAATTTCGGCTCCGCACGGATGACCTCCGCCACGGCCCCGAGCACGTCGGACGCGAATGACAGCCCCTTCTCCCGGCCCTGCAGAACCGTGCGAGTGCCTTTTTGATAGCCTTCGAAGGCGTTGGCCATCTCCTCGATGACCCCCAGGCGGGAGGATGCGCCCTGGATCTGCTCCCGCAGGGCAGCGCCTTTCTGCTGGAGCTCACCGCCCCGCTGCTCCGCCTCCCGGTGAGCTCCGCGCAGCCCCTCCAGCCCGGCAGCGGTCTCGGTCCGCTGCGCATGCAGCGAGGCCGTCTCCGCAGCCAGCGTCGCTTCGGCCGCGGCAATCGCCGCAGCCTCGCCTTCTGCCCGCTCCCGTTCGCCCGTGAGACGCTCCTTGCGCCGGGCCGCGTCCTCGCCGGCCCGGTCGGCCACGAGGGCGGCGTTCTTCTTTTCGGCCTCAGACTGCAAAATCGCAACGATCCGATTCCGTTTGCCTTCCGTCGCCCGGGACGCTTCGGCCACTTCCGTCTGCGCGGCCACCTGGCTCTGCTCCCGCTCGGACAGCAGGGCCACTTTCGCCGCAAGGTCCGCCTGCAACTGCTCCACCTGGGCGCCCAGGCCCACAATTTCGCCATCGAGTCCGGCCAGTTTTTGCTCCAGCGCGGCCAGTTCGGCGGTGAGCCGCTCGGACTCACCGAGCGCCGCCTTCTGTTCCTGACGGGTAAGCGCCAGGCGGCCTTCCGCCCGCTCCAGGCGTCCGTTGGCTTCGGTCGCGTTCAGGCCGACCACGGCCATCTCCTGATCCAACGACTCGGTCAGGTTGCGGGTCACTTCCAGCGCCTGTTCCCCGGACGCCAGCCGCGCCTCAAGCTCGAGGAGCCGCTCCTGGAGCCGCTGGTTATCGGCCAGCCGCTTCTCCAGCTTCTCCGCCGCCGCGTCCAGGCCCTGAGCCAGCAGGCCGATCTCCAGGCGGGTCAGCTCCCCGTGCAGATCGCTGTACACCCGCGCCTTTTGCGCCTGCTCCTCCAGGGAGACCAGTTGGGTGGACAGCTCGCCGATGATGTCGGTGATGCGCAGCAGGTTCTGCTCCGTCTCGTCCAGGCGCCGCTGGGCCTCCCGCTTGCGGGCCTTGTACCGGGCAATGCCGGCGGCCTCCTCAAACAGGGCGCGCCGGTCTTCGGGCTTGTTGGACAGAATCTCGTCGATTTTGCCCTGCCCGATGATCGAGTAGTTCTCCTTGCCCACGCCGGTGTCCAGGAACAGGTCCTGCACGTCCTTCAGGCGGCAGGGCACCTGGTTGATGAAATACTCGCCCTCGCCGGAGCGGTCCACCCGGCGGGTGACCATGACCTCGGAAAAGCCCACTCCGAGCTTGCCGTCGGCGTTGTCGAGCAGCAGCGTGACCTGGGCGAAGCCCATGGCCTTCTTGCCGTCGCTGCCGGCAAAGATCACATCCGCCATATTGCCACCGCGCAGCGCTTTTGCACTTTGTTCGCCCAGGACCCAGCGAATGGCGTCCGCCACGTTGGATTTGCCAGACCCGTTCGGCCCTACTACGGCCGTAACGCCCGGGCCAAACTCCAGCTCCGTCTTTTCAGCAAAAGATTTAAATCCGAAGAGTTCAAGACGCTTGAGATACATCGGCAGCCTCCCGTCCAACGCGCAAAAGAAAACGCCAGGTTCGCCTCCTGGCGCCAGAGCAATTTCGACAAGCGGGGGCAGTTCTCCCTGCTTAACCATAAAACAAGAGCCTCATCCACTGCGGATGAGGCTCCTCGAGGTCCGCCGGAGTCCGGCTGGAGATTAACGGGGCTCCACGATGAAGCGAATCGCTGTCCGCTCTTCATTCTCGATGATAATTTCGGCAAAAGCCGGGATGGAAATCAGATCTATGCCGTTCGGTGCCACGTAGCCCCGCGCGATGGCGATCGCCTTAACCGCCTGATTAACCGCACCAGCGCCTACTGCCTGAACCTCGGCCGACCCTTTCTCACGAAGTACGGCGGCCAGTGCTCCGGCCACGGATTTGGGTTTGGATTGTGCAGATACTTTGAGTACTTCCACGGCCATATCTCCCCTCTAGCTAGAAATAAGTGTGCTGCGTTATGTAGCTACCACACCTATTCGCAATAGAAGTGATAATATCCTCTGCGCCTCAGACAATTTTATTGAAAGAGTCAGTAAGTAGTGTCTATATTGTTAGCACTGTTAGCGATGGTTTTAGAGCCGGACCTTTCGGTCCGGCTCTTGCTTATACGGCAGCGATCATACCCAGGGCTTCCCGGGCAGCCTCCTGCTCCGCTTCTTTCTTGCTGCGGCCCCAGCCCTGTCCCAGCAGCTTCTCCCGATGATAAACCGCCACCTGGAACCGCTTGTTGTGGGCCGGCCCTTCCTCGGACAGCAGCCGGTACGTGGGCGCTTCGGCGCTGTCCCGCTGCAGCAGCTCCTGTAAGCGGGTCTTATAGTCCACGCGCGCATGCCCGTGTCGGGCCTCTGCCACCGTCGGGCCCAACTCCCTGAGCACGAAGTTGCGAGCCACCTCCAGGCCGCCGTCCAGGAACATCGCCGCGACGATGGCCTCGAAGGCATCGGCCAGAATCGAGTTCCGGTCCTGGCCGCTCACCGTTTCGCCTTTGCCGAACCGCATGAACTTGCCGGCCTGCAATGCCCGGGAACGGGCGGCGAGCGACAGTTCGCAGACCACGTTGGCCCGGAGCTTGGTCAGTTCGCCTTCCGGCAGCCCCGGATACTGCTCAAACAGGTATTCGGCCACCACCATACCGACCACGGAGTCCCCCAGGAATTCCAACCGTTCGTTGGAGAGCGACCGGGGGTTTTCGTTGACGAAGGTGGTGTGGGTCAGGGCCTGAACCAGCAGGTCCGGACTGCGGAATTCATACCCGAGGGACTCCCGGGTCCAGGTTTCGAGCTGGCCGTTCAAAACAGGCTCACCCACTTTCCGAGCGCACTCAGGCGAACCGGCGGACGATGACCGTGGCATTCTGCCCGCCGAAGCCGAAGGAGTTGGAGAGCGCCACGTCCACCCTGGCTTCTCGGGCCACGTTGGGTACGTAGTCCAGGTCGCATTCGGGGTCAGGCTCCTCCTGGTTGATGGTCGGCGGCAGGATTCCCTCCTCCAGCGCCTTCACGGAGGCGATCAGTTCCACGGCGCCGGCGGCGCCGAGCAGGTGTCCGTGCATGGATTTGGTGGAGGAGACGGCCAGACGCCGGGCGTGCTCTCCGAAAACCGCCTTGATCGCCCGGGTCTCCGCGATGTCGCCCTGGGGCGTGGAAGTCCCGTGGGCATTAATGTAGCCGACCGCATCGGGGGCGATGCCGGCGTCTTTGAGCGCCCGCACCATGGCCCGGGCGCCGCCCTCGCCATTCACCGGCGGCTGGACCATGTGGTAGGCATCGGCGGCACAGCCGTAGCCGATGATTTCGGCGTAAATCCGGGCGCCCCGCGCCTGGGCGTGCTCCAGCGATTCCAGAATGACGGCGCCGCCGCCCTCGCCCATGACGAAGCCATCCCGCTGCTTGTCGAACGGCCGGGACGCCTTTTCCGGGGCGTCGTTGCGGGTGGAGAGCGCCTGCATGTTGCCGAAGCCGGCCACGGCGATGGGCACGATCGAGGCTTCCGCCCCACCGGTCACCATGACGTCGGCCCGGTCTGCCCGGATGGCATGGTACGCCTCGCCGATGGCGTTGTTCGCCGAAGAGCAGGCCGTGACCGTGGTCATATTCGGCCCCTGAAGATTGAAGTGGATGGCGATGGTGCCTGCCGCCATGTTGGCGATCATCATGGGCACCATGAACGGGCTGACCCGCCGTGGCCCCTTCTGGAGCAGGGTGGTCATCTCATCGGAGAACGTCTCCATACCGCCGATGCCACTGCCGAAGTAGACGCCGGAGCGCTCCGGGTCGAGCTGCGCAACCTCCAGGCCGCTATCCGTAAAGGCCATGTGTGCGGCCGTGACGCCAAACTGGGTGTAGCGGTCCATCCGGCGGGCTTCCTTGCGGTCGAGGAAATCGGCCGGGACCCAGCCCTTTACTTCCGCAGCGATCTTGCATTCGAACGCTTCCGTATCAAAGCGGGTAATCAGCCCCACCCCGCTGCGCCCGGCCTTGAGCCCTTCCCAGAACTCCCCGACACTCAGCCCCAGCGGCGTCACAGCGCCCAGGCCGGTAATTACGACTCGGCGAGACAACTCCAGTACCACTCCCATGTTAAGTCCGCTTCCAGTGAAAAAGTCCCGCAGCGGCGCGCCCCGTCGGGCGCTCGTTACGGGACTTCCGGGATTCGGAAATCAGCGTGCTGAACTGGCTCCGGAACCGGGCTCCGACCTACTTGTGCGCAGTGATATACTCGATCGCGTCTTCAACGGTCATGAGCTTCTCGGCATCCTCATCGGGAACTTCGATCTCGAACTCTTCTTCGAGAGCCATGATCAGTTCCACGATGTCCAGAGAGTCAGCTCCGAGGTCCTCAATAAAGGAGGATTTAAGGGTAACCTCTTCTTCTTCGACCCCAAGCTGATCCACGATAATAGCCTTAACCTTCGCGAACATATCATCCTTGCTGGCCATTGGGTGATTCACCTCCTCCCGAACACCGGGGGTTCTCTCAAAAATCTACTGCATGGTCAGACCACCGTCAACGGCCAGCGTCTGCCCGGTAATGTATTCCGCACCCGGCCCTGCGAAGAAGACCACAGTAGCAGCAACATCCTCGGGTTTGCCAAACCGCTCCAGTGGGATCTGCAACAGGTACGACTGGCGCTGTTCCTCACCAAGTTCGAGGAGCATGCCGGCCTCAATCGCTCCGGGGACGACGCAGTTGCAGGTCACCCCCCGGCTGCCCAGTTCCCGGGCTACCGCCCGTGTCAGCCCTATCATGCCCGCCTTGGCAGCCGAGTAGTTCACCTGCCCGGCCACGCCCAGGAGACCGCTGACCGACCCGATGTTGATGATCCGCCCGAAGCGGGCTTTCAACATCGGCCGGGTAACCGCTTTGGTGCAGAGGAAAACGCCTTTGAGGTTGGTGTCGAGGACGGAATCCCAGTCCTCTTCTTTCATCCGCATGAGCAACATGTCGCGGGTGATACCGGCGTTGTTCACCAGGAAATCGACCCGCCCGTATGCGTCCAGTGCGGCCTTGACCAGCGCTTCGGCGCCTTCCGCTGTGGAGATGTCCGCCTGCACCGCCATGGCGGCACCGCCGGCCTCGGTGAGTTGCTTGACCAGTTCCGCCGCCGACGCGGCATTTCTGGCGTAGTTCACCACCACCGTGGCGCCCTCTTTCGCGAGAGCGCTCGCTATGGCCTTTCCCAGCGCACCGGAAGCGCCGGTTACAATTGCCACCCGCTTGGCTAGCAACATATTAGCAGACCCTCCCGTAGGAATCAAGGACTTCACCCAGCGTCTTCGGGTTCTCGACATTGAATACGTGCAACTTTCTGTCAATCTTCTTGAGGAAGTTCGACAGGGCCCGCGACGGTCCGACTTCGATGAAAACCTCCACGCCGTCGGCGATCATCCGGCGGACGGATTCCTCCCAGCGGACCGGGCTGGAGACCTGGCGGATCAAGAGGTCCTTGATCTGGGCCGCTTCCGTCACGTAGTCGGCCGTCACGTTGGCAACGACCGGCACCTGCGGGTTCCGAATGGTGGTATTGTCCAGGGCCTCGGCGAGCATTTCGCCGGCCCGGGTGAGCAGCTTGGAGTGGAACGGGGCGGTAACGGAGAGCTTCACGGCCTTGCCGCCGGCCTCCGACACCAGTTCCATGACTTTCTCGACGGCCGACCAGTGGCCGGAGACGACGACCTGGCCGGGGCAGTTGTAGTTTGCGCCTTCGACCCAATCACCCGTCGCATGACGGGCCTTGAGGCAGAGGTCGTCCACCACGCCGGCGTCAAAGCCGAGGACGGCGGCCATGCCGCCCATGCCCAGGGGCACCGCTTCCTGCATATAGGTGCCGCGTCGCTTCACCAGCGGCACCGCATCCCGGAACTGCAGGGTGGATGCCGCCACAAGGGCGGAATACTCGCCCAGGGAGAGGCCGGCCACTACGTCGGGTTTCAACCCGTTTTCCTGCAGCAGGGCAAGGCAGGCCACCGAGACCATCAGAATGGCCGGCTGCTGATTCATGGTCTTCTTGAGTTCCTCTTCCGGGCCCTCCCAGCACAGCTTGGTCAGGTCAAAACCGAGGACTTCATTGGCTTCTTCAAAATGCCGGGCGGCCAGCGGAAACTGTTTGGCGAGTTCCTGGCCCATGCCCACATACTGCGAGCCCTGGCCCGGAAAGAGAAACGCCGTCTTGGCCACGATGCTTCAACCTACTTTCTTCAGCGAGTTAATATAACCGCCGCGCGCCTGCGACAGCCTAAACTTCAAAGAACGCGACGCCCAGCGTGCCGGGACCGCCGTTGGTGGCGATCACCGGACCGATGGAGGCGATCCAGTACTCCTCCACCTGGTAGATTTTCTTGACCTCCTCGACCCAGGCCGCCGCTTCTTCGGGGACCTGTGCGTGCAGAATCGACATCCAGATCTTACGGCCGGCGGGAATCCGCTCCTGCATCAGTTCGAGGGCCCGCGGGCGAACCTTGGACTTGCCCCGGACCTTGTCGGCCGGTGCGACGAACCCGTCCCGGTCGATCTCGAGAATCGGCTTGACACCCAGCAACCCGCCCAGGAACGCCTGCGCCTTGCCGACGCGGCCGTTCTTGTGGAGGAACTCCAGCGTGTCCAGCGTGAAGATGATGTAGGCGCGGGAAGCCACTTCGCCGATCCAGTTCACAATCTCGGCGGCCGGTTTGCCAGCCTTGGCCATACGGGCAGCCTGGATGACCATCATGCCAATGCCCAGAGAGACACTCTTGGTGTCCACCGTAGTAATCTTGGCGTCAGGCAACATCTTCGCGGCAATCTGGGCCGAATTCAGTGTCCCCGAAAGATTGCTGCTGATGTGGATGGAGAGGATCTCGTCGCCGGCCTTGTGCAGCCGCTCATACACCTGGAGGAAATCGCCCGGGCTGGGCTGGGCCGTCTTGGGGTGGTGCGAGCTGGTCTTCAGCTTGGCCCAGAACGCTTCCTGGTCCATCTCCACGACATCCAGGAAGGACTCCGGACCGAAGTGGACGGTAAGGGGCACCATCTCGATGCCGTATTCCTTCCGGATCTCGCTGGGCAGATCAGCCGTGCTGTCCGTCACGATGCGCAGCGCCATGTACCCGACCTCCTAATCCCCTACTTGCCCCACCTGAGCGCCACGGAAGCCCATACCAGACCAGCACCGAAGGAGACGAGCACGACATCGTCGCCGTCCTTCAGCCGGCCGGATTCCAACGCCTCACAGAGCGCCACGGGGATACTTGCCGACGAGGTATTGCCATACCGGTCCAGGTTGATCATCACCTTTTCCGGACCGATCTCCAGCCGCTTCATGGCGCCTTCGATGATGCGGATGTTCGCCTGGTGCGGTACCAGCAGGTCCAGGTCGCCGACCGTGAGGCCGGCCTTATCCAACACCTGTGTGGTCGCCTCGTTCATGACCCGGACGGCGAACTTATAGACTTCGGCACCGTTCATCTTGATGAAGTGCTGCTTGTTCTGGACGGTCTCGGCGCTGGTCGGATAGCGGGAACCGCCGGCCGGCAGCATCAGGTGGCAGGCACCTGCGCCTTCCGACCCCAGCACCGAAGCGAGAATGCCCTTGCCTTCGCTGACCGGCTGCAGAATCGCCGCCCCGGCGGCGTCGCCGAAGAGCACGCAGGTCGCCCGGTCTTCCCAGTCCAACAACTTGGAGAGCAACTCCGCACCGATCACCAGGGCGCAGTTGTACATGCCGGTGGCAATGGTCTGTTGGGCCATTACGATCCCGTAGAGCCACCCCGGGCAGGCGGCAGACATGTCGAAGGCCGCGGCGCGGGTGGCGCCGAGGGCGTTTTGGACGATGCAGGCCGTCGACGGGAAGGGGTGGTCCGGCGTAACCGTGCCAATGATGATCAAGTCGATGTCGTCCGGCGTCACGCCGGCCATTGCCATGGCCTTCTGCGCCGCCTTGACGGCATAATCCGAGGTCGCTTCGCCAGGCTCGGCGATGTGACGTTCCCGAATCCCCGACCGGGAGACAATCCACTCGTCGGAGGTCTCTACCATTTTCTCGAGGTCGGCATTCGTAAGCACCTTTTCAGGCACGGCCATTCCGACACCTGTGATGCCGACAGCCCGTAATGACATTTCCCGGTTTCCCCCTACTTCTGCGTTTGCGTCTCTTCGTAGTGCGCGATGGAGGAACCGAGCTTTTCAATGACCCGCCCGGCCAGGGCGGCGCGCATGACCCGAATTCCGCTTTTGATGCCCTTGGCTTCAGACGAGCCGTGGCACTTGACCACCGGGGCCTTCAGCCCCAGCAACAGGGCGCCGCCGTACTCCGTGTAATCGAATTTCTTGAGCATCTTCTTGAGGCCGGGCTTGACCAGCAAGGCCCCGATTTTCGAGATGGTCGTCGCCGTCATGGCGTCTTTCATGGACTGAATGAGCGCCGTGCCGACGCCTTCGAAGGTTTTCAGGAAGACGTTGCCGGGGAAGCCGTCGGCAACGACCACGTTCACTTTGCCCCAGGGGACGTCCCGTGCTTCGACGTTGCCCACGAAGTTGAAGGATTTTGTCCCTTTCAGCAGTTCGTAAGTCGCCTTGGTCGCCAGGTTGCCCTTCTCTTCTTCGACGCCAATGTTCAGGAGGGCCACCGTCGGGTTCTTCAGCCCGAGAATCTCCCGGGCGTAAACGTCGCCGATGAGTGCGAACTGCACCAGCCACTCGGGCTTGCAGTCGGGTGTCGCCCCGATGTCCAGAATGAACGTCGGGTCGCCCACCGTCGGGAAGATCGTACCCAGGGCGGGCCGTTCAATGCCTTTCATGCGGCCGACGACCAGCGTCCCGACCACGACCATGGCGCCGGTCGAGCCGGCGGTAAGCAGGGCGTCAGCCCGACCTTCCTTCACCATGCGGGCGGCGACGACCAGCGAGGCGTCTTTCTTGGCCCGGAAGGCTTTCGTGGGTTCTTCGTGGGTCGTGATCACCTCTGAGGCATGCACAATGGCGACATTGCCAGGCAAGCCGCCATGTCTGGCCGCCTCCGCTTTTAGCCGTGGTTCGTCGCCTACCAGTACCAGTTCCAGATCGGTCCACTCGCGGGCGGCAGCAATAGCGCCCTGGACTTCCGCGCCGGGGGCGTTGTCCCCACCCATGGCGTCAATGGCGATCTTCAACTTGTTCCCCTCCTGTGACCCGGGCCGGGTTGACGGCGAACACGGAGAATTTGCCCCGGAAGACCTTTTCGCTGCCGGACTTGGTCTCCACCAGCACGACGTAGTGGGCGCCGCGCCGCCGGATTACTTCCCCTTTGGCCACCAGCTTCTCGCCAACCGTGACCGGCCGTTTATACTTGACGTTGGCGAGGCCGGTAAGCACGACATCGGCATCAATCAGGGCGATGGCGAGGGACTCGGCCTGGGCAAACATATACTGCCCACGCACCACCCGACTCCGCTCGAACACCATTTCTTCCGCCGTCTCCAAAATGGAGATGCCCCGCTCACCCAGGACGATGTCGATCAGCTCGCCGACGATCTCCTTGTGGCCGATGGACTTGACGATCCCGTACGTCCGCTCGGCTACGGTCTTGGTCCGCTCCCGGAGTTCGGGTATGGCCATAGCCAGCCGGTCCAACCGAATGGTTTGTATGCTGACGCCGAAGAACTGTGCCAGTTCTTCGTCGCTGAGGAACGGATTCTCCCGGATCTTCTCCCGCAACAACTGCTGCCGGTCTCGCTTTTTAGCGCCCGAGGTCATGAATTGTTCACCCCGTCTGGCCCTGGATCGCAATACCTGAATATGCGCGACGGTTATACAACGTGGTTTTAGTATCTGGTGTTAAGTATAGCGACTCCGATCGCGGGAGGCAAGACTTTCTTGCGAGACATCTACATTACGGCGGGGAGAAACCTCCCAGGTACGCGAGAAGCAGGGAGCCAGGCTCCCTGCTTCCGTTGCAATCTTATTGTCCCCGAGAAACTTACGCCTTCTTGGCCTCGGACTCCATGTTGACGATCTGCTTGCCCTTGTACTGCCCGCAAGTCGGGCAGACGCGGTGAGGCATCATCGGAGCCTTGCAGTTGGGGCAAACACTGAGATTCGGAGCCTCAAGCTTGAAGTTTTCCGCGCGCCGAGAGTCCCGGCGAGCCTTCGATAAACGTTTCTTCGGAACCGCCATGCTGATTACACCCCTTTCAATTCTCCGTCAGGTCAGATGACGGACCCGAGAACCGTGTCCCGGGGGGAATTTCTATGCGTTATGATCCGGCTTCTGAAGCAGGTCCTTCAGCTTTGCCAGCCGGGGGTCAACAGACCGCGTCTCCTGGCACTCACAGGGGCCCTCGTTCAGGTTCTTCCCGCATGTCTGGCAAAGGCCTTTGCAGTCCTTGCTGCAGAGGGGCTTCATGGGCAGCTCCAACAGCACGTTGTCCTGCAACGCTTCGGTCAGGTCGATCTCATCGCCTTCGAAGAAGGAGACGGTCCGCTGCTCCACGGCTTCTAGTTCGACGTCTTCCCGGGGCTCCCCTTCCAAGAACTCTTCTTCGAAAGAGAGACGCACCGGCATCCGATATGAACCGAGACACCGGCTGCACTCCAGAACCGCTTCGCCCGAGAGCTTCGCCCGCACCAACATCCGGTCGCCGGCGTTCCAGATCTCGGCCTCACCGGTGAAAGGCTGGTCAAAAACCACGGACTGCCCACCCATCTCCATCGGCTCCAGGGAGATTGCCGTAGGAACGGTCTTGTGGCTGCCCGCCTCCAGTTTCAGATCGGCGACGTTTACCCGCATTTTGCTCACCTCAATTGATCCTGCCAGGGGTTTCGCCCGCCTGAAGGCACATCAAGTATTATATCGAGGCTTGGGTTCTTTTGTCAACCAAGCAGCAAGTTCCAGTATGCGATCAGTCAGGATCAGGAATGGCTGGAACGGAGAATCGAAACGACCAGCCAGACCCCCACCGCGCCGATCAACAGGAACCCCACGTCGGCAATCGGGTAGCGCTGCAGGAACGAATCCTTGCCGGTGCTGGCGATCAAGGCGGTGCCGATGATCAGGGAAGCGAGCAAAATGGCGATGGCCAGCCGGTTGGCGATCGCCGAAAGCCTTGCCAGGCCGGGGTCCAGGCCGGCGTGATCCAGGGACATCCGGAACTCCCCCTCCTCCAGGAGCGACAGGAGGTGGCCCACCTGCCCCGGGATTCGGACGACGTGCCGGGAGGCCTGCGCCAGGTCCCGGCCCAACTCGAACAGCAGCCGTTTTGGTTGCAGCCCTTCCTGGATCAAAAGCTCGGCGTAGGGGGCCGCCAGGCCGACCAGCGTGGCGTCCGGGTCGATTTGCCGTGCGACCGCCTCGAGGGTGGTCATGGCCTTGAGCAGCACCGTATAGCCGGTGGGAAAGCTAATTTCAAACCGCCGGGCCGCGGCCAGCGTCTCGGTGAGGGCCTGGCTGAACTGAACCTGCCGGAGCGGCACTTCCCCGTACTTCTGCTGCAGCCGCACGATCTCCCGCCGCAGGGCCGTCCGGCCGCCGGGGCGGTGGATCATGCCCATCCGGAGAATCGCCTCCACCACCCGGTCGGCGTCCTGGGTCACGACGCCGACCACGTAGTCCACCACGTTCGCCCGCATGGCCGGCGTCAGGTCGCCCACCATGCCGAAGTCCACGAAGATGATGGCCCCGTTTGGGCCGACAAAGAGATTCCCGGGGTGCGGGTCGGCGTGGAAAAAGCCGTCCCGCAGCACCATCCGGAAGATTGCCCCGGCTAGCCGCTGGGCGACGACGGCCGGCGGAATGGACGCCTGCTCCAGGGCCGGCCGGTCGGTGACCCGGAATCCGCCCACCCGCTCCAGGGTCAGCACCCGACTGGTCGTGTATTCCCAGTGGACGGCGGGGAAACTGACCTCCGGGTCGCCGGCGAAGTTCTTGCGGAAGCGCTCGGCGCTCCGGCCTTCGGCCCGGTAGTCCAGTTCGGCCCGGAGCATGGCGGCAAACTCGGCAGCCACGGCGGGCAGGTCGTAGTTCCGCCCCCAGCGGGTCCGCCGGGAGGCCAGGCGGGCCAGGCCTTTCAGGACGTGCAGATCGAGGTCTACCTGTCCGGCAACCCCCGGTCGCTGGACTTTTACCACGACCTTACGGCCATCGTGCAGGACAGCCCGGTGCACCTGACCCAGGGAGGCCGCCGCCACCGCCTCCGGCTCCACCTCCCGGAACTTTTCCCCGAGCGGCGACCCCAGTTCCGCTTCCAGCACTTCCGCCACCTGGCCGAAGGGGACCGGCGTCACCTGGTCTTGCAGGCGCTCGAGGGCCGCCACCACGTCCGGCGGCAACAGGTCGCTGCGAACGGAGAGCATCTGGCCGAGCTTCACAAAAGTCGGTCCCAGTTCCTCCAGGGCGTACCGGAGCCGCTCCCCCCGCCCTTCCGCACCGTCGCCGCCGAACCGTTCGGCCAGCACGCTGAACCCGTAGCGGGAGAGCACCCGCAAGACCGTCCGGTACCGTTTCAGAACCCGGGATCGGGCAATGCTCACCTTTGTCACCTCGTAGGCCCAGGCGCGCTGGCACGAATCCTCTCTAGGGTAGCCAAAAGGCAGGGCTTTCATGCCCTGCCGCGCCTGTTTTTGCTCACCGGTGCTGCTGGAGCCAGGTGAGCGCATCCCCGTAGGTATCCACCGGCACCAGTTCCACCCGGGTCGCCACTTTTTGGGCATCGGCGTAGTTTCCCCGCGGCACGAACATGACGCTCGCTCCCGCCGCCTCCGCCGTGTAGACTTTTTGCTGGATGCCGCCGATGGGGCCGATGCTGCCGTTCGCTTCGATCGTGCCGGTGCCGGCGATGACCCGGTTGCCGGTGATGCCGCCCGGCGTCATCTGATCGATGATTTGCAGGGTGAACATCAGGCCGGCAGAGGGGCCGGTGACGGCGCCCGGCTGGATTTCTACGTCGACCGGCAAGTCGAAGAGCAAGCTGTCTTTGATAAAGATGACGAACGCCGCAGTGCCTTTGCGGTCCGCCACCGCACTCTCGATGGTGGGAACGGTCAGGCTCAGTTCCTGCCCGTTCCGCCGGAGGCGGAGGTCCACTTTCGTGCCGGGCGAGATCCCTTTCATGAAGGTCGTCAGGTCGGCCGTATTCCGGACTGGCTTGCCGCCGGCTTCCACGATGACGTCGCCTTTCTGCAGCAGCCCGGCAACCGGGCTGCCGGTGCCCAGGTCGGTGATTTCAGCGCCCACGGCCTGAACGCCCAGCCCATAGCCCAACTGGTGCAATGCGATGGCCTTGGCGGTCTTTTGGCTGTCCGCCATCATTTGCCGGGTCAGTTCCAGGTACTTGTCGTAATCCGGCACGTTGCCGAGGAACTGCTCCTTGGTCTCCAGGCTGGACCGGTGGTCCACTTTGGCCTCCAGGTACCAGAGCAGGTTGGCCCGGTCGGTGTTCAGCACCAGCATGTACAGGCGTCCGCGATGCGCCTCGCCGCCAGGTGTGGTAATTAGCCGGCTGGTATCGATCGCCGCGCCCGGCGCCGTGATGTAGTATGGCGTAGGGATAAACCAGAGGACCGAAAACAGAACCCCGACCCCCGCGACCACGGCCAGAAGCCGAAGGGCCCAGGCGCCTGATGGCGCAAACCAGGCACCCAACCGGCTCAACCAACGTGTTCGCTGCACGGGGCGCTCTCCCCCTTCGCTCACCTCGATCGGACCTCGATCGGACTATAGCTGCTGGCCCAGTTCCTCCCGTGCCTTGCGCACGGTAGTGACTGCCTTCTGTGATTCCAGGGCGACCCGCTCGATTTCGGGCTGGACCCGGGCAAAGAGTTCGTCGGCCCACTCCAGGGCGTTCTGCCGGATCTCGCGGGCCACGCGCTTGGCCTGGTCGATCAACTCGTCAGCCTGGGACTGCGCTTCCCTCGTGACGGCCGCCTCGCTGGTGAGGCGGACTGCCATCGACTGCGCTTCCCGCACGGTCTGCTCTGCATGCTCCCGCGCTTCGACCAGAATGGCCTCGCGCTCACGGGCGACGCGGTTCGCCTCCCGAATTTCCTGAGGCAGCGAGTCCCGCATCTCGTCCACGAGCGCCAGGAGCTCATCCGGGTCTATCAGTACCTTGCCGGTGAGCGGCACTTTCGTTGCCTGGCTGATGAGTTCTTCTAAGCGGTCAAGCAAGGCCATGATCTCCACCGTGATAACCTCCCGAATAGCAACGATCTAAGCTGAGCTTTTCGCTACGAGCGTTGGCTGTACTTCTCGCGCATGCGCGCGGCGACCCCCGCCGGCACCAGGGATTCCACGTCCCGGCCAAAAGCGGCAATTTCCCGTACAATACTGGAACTCAAATAGGAATACTCCTTGCGGCTCATGAGGAAAAACGTCTCAATATCGTCGGCCAGTTCCTTGTTGACCATGCCCATCTGCCACTCGTACTCGAAGTCCTGGATCGGGCGCAGCCCCTTTACGATCACCAGGGCGCCCCGGGCGCGGGCAAAGTCGACCAGGAGTCCGTCGGCGGTCGCCACGGTAACGCCCCGGATGTCCCGGGTGGACTCCCGCAGCATCGCCAGCCGCTCCTCCACGGTGAAAAGCGCCTGCTTGCGCGGGTTGGGCATGATCGCCACAATCACTTCGTCAAACGTGGTCGCGGCCCGCTGGATGATATCGAGATGTCCAAACGTCACGGGATCAAAACTTCCCGGACAGATTGCCTTCGTCAATCGCCTTGCCTCCCGACCTGTGCGGTAGCGTTACCATACAGGGAAAGTACCGTTTCGCCAAAGATTAGTTCCCGAATGCGTGTCAAACCTCCTGCCTCCAAGAGGCCGGGGACGACATCTGGTACCGGGTCCTTGTGATGGTGCTCGCAAATGACCCAGCCGCCATCTTTGAGCAGGCTATGCTGAACGATCTCCTGCAACGACTGGGGCACCAGTTCCTGACCGTACGGCGGGTCGACGAAAATCAGGTCGAACCGCCGGCCGCGGCGGCCGAGGTCCGCTGAAGCCGCCCGGGCATCCCGGCGAAGCAGTTCGGCTCGGTCCATCAGGCGGGTGTCGGTCAGATTCTCCGCCACCACTTTCAAGTGCGCCGTCGCGAGGTCGACAAAAACGCACCGCCGGGCGCCCCGGCTGAGCGCCTCAATACCGACGGCGCCGGACCCGGCAAACAGGTCCAAAAACTCGGCGTCGGCCACCCGGCCGCCCAGCACGTTGAACAGTGACTCTTTTACGCGGTCAGCCGTCGGCCGGATATCCCGCCCTTTGACGGTCTTGAGCGAATGCCCTTTGGCCGTTCCTGTGATCACACGCAAATCTGGCTCACCTCTGCCTCATGTTCCCACCCGGCGGGCGAATCATACGGCCTCCGGACGGCCCAAACCAAACATGCTGATCCGGGAGCGTTTCCCCGCGGCCACCATAGAGTATTTTACCTGAGAAAGGGCGGCCCCTGCATAAAGGGTCGCCCTTTCTTCCATTCTAAAGAGAGCAGGAGCCAGAGTCCACAGTGGGCGAGACGCGCCCCCTGCCGTTGGATACGAGCGGGAGGAGTTTCGCACCCTTCCGACGGCTCTTCCTCCGTTTCATCTCCTCTCCCACTCTACGGACAGCGCCGCCGGCGCTGTCCGCCTTCTCGCGGCAACCGGAGGTTGTCCGCCGACGCAACCGGAGGTTGTCCGCCGACGCAACCGTCGCCTCAGGGAAGCACGTACACTTTGCGCGGCTGCATCCCGAACAGCAGTGCCGCAGAGTGGTAGTCGAAGGTGAACAGGTCGACCCGATTGCCCTTGATGGCGCCGCCGATGTCAGCCGCCACAGCGTAGCCGTAGCCTTCCACATAGAGCAGGCGGCCCAGCGGGACCACGCTGGGGTCGACGGCCACCGTGCCCATCCGGACGATCAAGCCGGTATAGGTCACCCAGCCCACGCCCGGCTCTCCGGTGGTGTACTCCGATGCGGTCATGTCGATGGCCTGCTTGTAGACGATCTTATGGCCATCCACCGTGGCGGTCTGCAGACCCTCGGCGGCCAGCAGGATGCGGCTGATGACCGCCGCCGCTTCGGCCCGGGTGGTGACCCGCTGCGGCCGAAGCGTGCCGTCGCCGTAGCCCGACATGATGCCGCTCTTCAGAGCCAGCGCCATCGCCGGCTGGGCCGAGTAAGCGACCTGGTCTCGATCGCTGAACGGCTTCAACCGGGTGTTGATCTCCTCCCAGCCCAGGTTGGCAGCCTCCCAGCGGCGGCCCAAAGCCCGGATGATCACGGCGAACAGTTCCTGCCGGGTGACCTGGCCTTCCGGAGCCAGTTTATCCTCGCCCTGCAGATCGGCAATCGCCATGCGGTAGGCCATCTCGGCCTGCGGAGCATACCAGGCCCAGCAGGGGACATCGAGGAACTGCCCGCGGCAGGCGGCGCCGGTGTCGACTTTCCGAGCCGTCAGCACCATCTTGAACAGTTCAGCCCGGCGAATCGGTTCGTCGGGACGGAACCGGCCGGTGGGATCGAAGGCAAGCACCCCCGCCCCTCGCAGGGTCATGACCATCGGATAGGCCCAGTGCGACTGGGGCAGGTCCGAATATCCGGCCGCTGCAGTTGGGCCAGGCTGGCTCGTCGACCCCGAAGTCGGGACTGACGGAGTGGTCGTGGCCGGGGCCGGTGTCGTGGCCGGTGCCGGTGCCGGTGTCGTGGCCGGCGTCGGCGGCGTGGACGGGGTTTCGCCAGTGGCGGCTGCAGTTGGCAGTACCAGCCCCGTTAGCAGCAGGCAGACTGCCGTGGCGCGTAAGATTCCTCTATGCATGGGTCCCTCCTTGTGCGCTGCAGTATGGCTGCGACATTCGTCCCAATGCCGCCATTTTCCTGCCGACACTTCCAGCGGAAACCCCACAAACGGTACCACGTCAACCTTCAGGGTTCAGTAATTACCCGACAGTGGAAAAGCCGTTCAACGATGGGACGCCGGCCGGAGCGGCCGGCCCCGTTGCCAAAGATGGCGTATTCCCGCGTGAAGACTTCCACCGGACCCCGCCGCTCCATAGCCGCCAGAATCGCCGCATCCGGCACGATTCCTTCATTATTGTAGGAGAGCAAGATGTGCCCTGCCCGCGCCTGGCCGATTAGCCGCTGCAAGTACTCGCCGGCAGCCCGTTTGGTGCTGTAAGGGCTTTTCAGCTCCCCCCGGGGGAACTTGCGGGTCTTGCCGAACAACTCCGGCTTCTCCCAGCGGGCGATGTTCTCCAGCACGTGGTAGTTGTCCACATACTGCCGGTTGTTGTACGGTGGGTCGAGGTAGAGCACGTCCCACTGGCCGGTCTCCACCAGCCGGCCGGCGTCGGCGCAGAGCACGGCCGACCGGCCCGTCTCCACTGGCTGCGGCAGGCCGAGCGCCAGCGGCCGGTAGACCATGGCGTCCACCCGGTGGACCCCCTCGGCCGAGTACGGTTCAGAACCCAGGTGCTTAAGATAGGCGTCATACTGCCCGCAGGTGTTGGCCACCTTGTCGGCGGCGTAAATGAGGCTGGTGAGCAGCACCGCCTCCTCCTGCGGGGAGATGAACCCGCCGGCAGACCAACGGGCAATGGTCTCCCGGATGGCGTCAATGCGTCCGGCGTTCGCCGGCGTGAAATACGTGCCGCCGAACCAGCGGTGGCAGTAGCCCGCCTCCGGCGGCAGCGCGTTCAACTCGCAAAGGAGGCTCTCGGCACGCGCCCAGTCCAGTTCGCCGGGGCGCCCGCCCATGAAGCAGCGGAGGGCGACCCAGTTGTGGTAGAGCGTGTCGGCAGCGGTGACGGCCAACCCCTGCTCGGCGAAGTGATACGCCACCACGCCGGTGCCAGCGAACAGGTCACCGAAGCTCCGGGCGCCGGGCGCCCGGGCGGCGACCACCTCGGCGATGAAGTCCAGCAAGTGGTGCTTACAGCCGATATATTTGCGATTCTGCACGTAAACCGGTTTCAACCTGGACAATACCTGCGGCAGCGCCACGCCCGTTCACCCCCTACTGGTTCCGAAAGACGAGGATGGACTGATGGACCATGCTGGGGATGAACTCGTAGCGATAGCCGTAGACGTTCAGCTTCTTGCTGACGTCGTACCAGATCAGGTTCGCTTTCATAACCAGCCCCAGGTTCTCCAGCACGCCCGCCAGATACGCGGATAGCGGGTGGTAGCGCCCGGAGTGGTACATATCGCCGATAAAGACGACGACGTAGGCCCGCGGCTTCAAATGCCGCCGGGCCTGGGAAAACACTTCGGCCAGCATCGCGAGCCACTCGTCCAGCCCGCCGGTGCCAACCGACGCCGGGGGCGCCGGCGCCTCCGTGCCGGCTTCGTTCTCAGCCGCGGCAAAGGTATTCAGCTTCGACCGCCGCCGCTCGTGCGCTTCGCCGCCGGCCCGTTTGAACTTGCCGGTGGAGCGGCGGCGCCGGTCCATGTCGAAGTAAGGCACATCGGTCAGGAGGAGATCGAACGGGCCGTTCTCCGTCAGGTCAGGCAGGACCAACCGGCTGTCACCGCAGATGACCGGCTGCTCCGGCACCCGCTCCCGCCGGCAGACCTCCTGGTAAATTTCCAGCCAGCGCGGGTTCAACTCGATGCCCAGCGCTTCACGGCCCACTATGGACGCGCCCAGCAGCGTGCCGCCCACCCCGGCGAAGGGGTCGAGCACCCGCTGGCCGGTTTTCGTAAATGTACGGATCAGTTCCGCGCAAAGTTCCGGCGGCTTCTGCCCGCCATGCTCGCTCCGCAGTGCGTGCTGAAACGACGGCGGATAGGCCTTGTTGATCACCGAGCGGGTGCTGAAGACCCACTCTTTCCCCGTCAGGTCGTTCAGCCGGTTGCCGGTGTGGTAAATGCCCCGCTCGCCCATGTCAATGTGGTAGGGCGCCAGAGAGGGGGTTTTCGTCGGCTGGGCCAAAAAGAAGCACCTCCCGTGCCAGGAGTTCGCCTGGGGCGGATTGCCACCGCTGCAATGAACTGCAATGGACAGGCATTATCACTATACCCCGAAAGTGCATCAATGGCAAGATATCCAATGGATTGGCAATGACCCATTGGATTGCGGCCACGCCATTGCATTGCAGATACCTGTAGGTATGGCACCGCCTTCAAGGGGGAGACTATGGCGCGAGACTGGCGATTGACGAGGTGAACCCGGTGGATCAGCCCGATCGTTTCAGCCCCTATACCGACCTGGCCGTCGAGGCGACGGCCGCCCTGCGTGGTGAAGCGCATCGCGAGTTTCCCGGCATCCGGATGCACGACGAGCAGCACGATGCGGCCACGGTTTCCTGGGTGGAGGTCTTCTCCCCGGAAGGCGAGAAGGCCGTTGGCAAGGTGATGGGCAATTACATCACCATCGACTCCCCGCAACTCCGGCGCCGCAACCGCCAATTGCAAAAGCAGGTAGGCGAGATCCTGACGGAGCAGTTGGCGAAGGTGTTGAACCTGACCGAGACCAGCAGTGTGCTGGTGGTCGGCCTGGGCAACTGGAACGCCACACCGGACGCCCTGGGACCCCGGGTGGTCAGCAAGCTCCTGGTGACCCGACACCTCAAAGACTATGTGCCGACCGATGTGGCCGGCGGCCTCCGGTCCGTGGCGGCAATCTCGCCGGGAGTGCTGGGCATCACCGGCATCGAGACGGCGGAAATCATCCAGGGGATCGTGGAGCGAATCAAACCCGACTGCGTCATCACCATCGACGCGCTGGCGGCCCGGTCGGTGGAGCGCATCGGCACGACCATCCAGATTGCCGACTCGGGAATTTCGCCCGGCTCAGGGATTGGCAGCGGCCGCAAGGCGTTGAACAAAGAGACCATGGGCATCCCAGTTTTTGCAGTAGGTGTCCCGACGGTCGTCCATGCCGCCACCATCGCCCACGACGCCATGGAGGCGCTGGAGAAACAGTACAAGGGGCAGAAGGCGTTCTTCCAGCTCTTCTCCACGCCCGGGGAGCGGCGCCAAATGGTGAGCTCGGTGCTAAACCCCGCCGTGGGCGAACTGGTGGTAACGCCCAAAGAAGTGGACGATCTGATCGACGACATGGCCAAGGTGATTGCCGGCTCCCTGAACGCCGTGCTGCACACCAGCATCACGGCCCAGGACCTCCTGACCTATATCAACTAAGCCAGAAGGGTACTCCGCACGGGAGTACCCTTCTGGCCGCGACTGACGGAGTCAGTCGCGTTGCCTCCCGCCTTTTGCTCCGCAAAAGTCTGCCGGCCGCTTCGGCGACTGACGGAGTCAGTCGCGGAGAGGGACAGAGCCCGCTTGCGCCCTGTCCCTCATCTTGTGGTGGCGACCCTAGAGAGTGCCGCCGGAGTTGCCGCCCAGCTGCGACTCAGCCAGGGCGATCATTTTCTTGACCATGTAGCCGCCGACGGATCCGTTGACCCGGCTGGGCAGGTCACCCTTGTACTGCTGCTGGTAATTCTGAATGCCCAGTTCCGCCGCAGTCTCGTTTTTCAGCTGCTGGAGCGCTTGCCGGGCGTCGTTGATCAGGTAATCATTGTTGCGGCTACCACCGCCGCCGCCCCCACCGCCGCCCGATGTGGTCGTAGCGGCCGTCCCGGTGGTAGCTGCCGTACTTGGCGTTACCGCGGGTACGGTGATCCCCGTGGCGTTGGTTCCCACAGCCGAAGCGCCAAAACCCGTGTTACCCGGGAAAACGTTGGCCATGTTCTGAACCTCCTAACCGATTAGGACTACAGCGTGCCACCGGCGTTGCCGCTCAACTGCGACTCAGCGAGGGCGATCATCTTCTTGACCATGTAGCCGCCAACGGACCCGTTTACCCGGCTGGGCAGGTCGCCCTTGTACTGGCCCTGGTAGTTCTGAATCCCGAGTTCGGAAGCGGTCTCGTTCTTCAGCTGCTGGAGCGCGTTCTGGGCGTTGTTGATCAGGTAACCGTTGTTGTTATTGTTGCCACCAGCCATGTGCTTGAGTGCCCTCCTTGTTATGTCGTTGGCATTAATGTGCGACGAACCGGGCTTGCTCATGCTAGAACCATTTCCCACGATCGCTGGCTTGGCTTCAGGTGGTGCTCACGAACGGGCCGCATCGACGACCAGGCCGGAAAGGTCTGTGCCAGGTCGGCCCTGCACCTTCAGCAGCAGCCCGCCGGGTCCAACCGTGAGCGCCGGATGGTCGGGCGTCATGTCGCCCACCAGGCGACCTTGCTGCTTCACCCGAATCCTCCAGCCAGCCGCCGCACCGCTCGCCACCAGCCGGCGCACGCCGGTCCCGGACGGGGGGACGTTCTGAATGACGTAACCGCCCGCACTCCCCAGCGTCCAGACCGGCAGGCCGAAGGCGTAGTCCTGGTGCTGCCCCGGACTGCCCGGGTAATCGATCAGCGGCAGGAGCCGCACGGCGTTCCCTTCGACGACGTGCAGCGGCCAGCCGATGGCCGGACCCAGCGTCAGGCGCCATGTCGCCCTGGCGTCGGGCACGGTGCCCGCCGGCGCCCAGGTCTTCAGTAGTATCTCCGTATCGGCGGGGATTTCCGCCGACCAGGAGCGCGACCCCGGCGCCAGTACGCCAATCGTTTGCGCCCGGGAATACGCCTCCTTGCCGATGATCTCGGTAATCCACTCGCCGTTTTTCGTCGCCGTAAGGTCCAGCCTGGCGGCCGGGAAAACGCCCAGGTGACGGATAAAATAGCCTCCTGGTTGGGCGGCGTCGCCCCAGAGGTCAATTTGGCCTATCTGCAGGTTTTTGTCCAGGGGATGATCCCAGTCAAACTGGATCGGGGGCACGGTCTGGTCCATCGCCACCGGCGTGAGGACCGGGCGCTCCCGGTGCACTGCGAAGCGCATGATCCCGGCAATCGCAATGAATGCAGCCAGCACGACGGTTACTCTAAATACTTTGTGCATACGATCCCTCCGCCTGGGTATTGTGAACCAGGCGTGGGCGGATTATGCGTCGATGCCCGCGACTGACCGAGTCAGTCGCGAAAAAGAGCGGTCGCCTGCCCCACGCAGACGGCCGCCATCTACTCCGATCGAGATCCCACCGCTCACCGGATCGTTTACCCCATGACCCGGAACAGGCCCAGCACAATGAGCGACATGCCCCCTAGCGCTGCCATGAAGCCGCCGCAGAGTTTCGCCACGTCGGGCAAATCCTCCGAGTCGCCTTCGGCATACTCCCGGACGGTCGTACCCTTACCGGACATGGCAAACCCGGCGCCCCCAAGCACCAGGCAGAGGCCCATGGCCGCCTGCATGGCGCCCTGCTCCAACAGGGCCGGCCGCACCACGGACACCGCCAGCACCAGTCCCATTCCCCACATGCCAACCTTGCCCATAAGCCGCAGCGCTCGGTCCTGGAACCGCTCGATCCGATGCCGACGAAGGCCCACGGTCATCGCACTCATCAGGGTCCCCTCCCCGAGTGCGCCTCGCCCATGGGCACCCGTTACGGCTCCACCACCTCGATCCGGGCCCCCAGGCTCCGGAGATGGTCGAAAAACGCCGGGTACGATTTGGCGACGTGGTGTGCATCCCGGATCACGACCGGTTCCCGGCTTGCCAGTGCGCTGATCGTCAGCCCCATGATCACCCGGTGGTCGATATGGCTGTCGACGGTCACTCCGCCGTCCAGCCCGTTCGGCTGCCCGTCGATGATCAACTCCGCAGGGCCTTCCTCCACCCGGGCACCCAGCTTGACAAGTTCGTGCCGGTAGTCGCTGATCCGGTCGCACTCCTTATAGCGCAGATTTTCTATATTATAATAGATACTTTGACCTATGGCAATACCCGAAGTGGCTACCAGCGCCAATATTGCGTCGGTGAAAGGATCGCCGTCGAAGCGGCCTCCTGTTAGCGGCCGTCCGCCGCGAATCCGGACCGACTGCCCGTCCCGCACGATGTCGGCGCCCATGGCGGTCAGGACGTCCACCGCGGCCCGCTCGCCCTGCTCATCTTCGAACAGGCGCCGGATAGTCACGTCGGAGTCGACCACCGCCGCCGCCGCCATGATCGCCGCTGCGCCGGGGTAGTCCCCGGGCACGGTGTAGGTGCGGGGCGCGTAGGCCTGCCCGCCGGGAATGTGGAAGCGGGTCAGGTCCGGCGTCGCTTCCACGGTGATGCCGGCCTCCCGCAGCACTTGCAGCGTCTGGCGAATCGGCGGCCGCGATTTGAGCTCGCCGGTCACTTCGATGGTGACGCCGCGGGTGACGCCGCGGGTGACGTCGCGCCCGATCAGCGGTGCGGCAAAGAGCAGCGCCGACGTGTACTGGCTGGAGATCGCCCCGCTCACCCGCACGGTCCCGCCGAACAGGTCGCCGCCAAAGATGCTGATCGGCAGCCGCCCGCCCCGGCTCGTGGTCCGGGCGCCCAACTGCTGCAGGGCTTCCAGCAGGTCGTCCTGCGGCCGCTTGCCCAGGGAGTCGGCGTACTCTGTCACGAAGGTCGTCTCGGGCAGCGTCGCCGCCGCCACCGCCATGAGGAACCGCAGCACGGCGCCGGCGTTGCCCGGATTCAGGACACCAGCTGCCCGGGGATGGCGACCGAAGCCGCGGACCCGCAGGCCGTCCGGCTCCGGCGTCAGCACGGCGCCCAGGTCCCGGAGGCACCGCTGCAGGGCCTCGCTGTCTTCGCTCATGGCCGGCCCGTGAATGAACGACTCGCCGTCCGTCAGGGCCGCGACGAGCAGATACCGGGTGGTATAGTTC
This sequence comes from Symbiobacteriaceae bacterium, assembly GCA_036504075.1. Taxonomy (GTDB): domain Bacteria; phylum Bacillota; class Sulfobacillia; order Symbiobacteriales; family Symbiobacteriaceae; genus DASXVX01. The sequence goes on from DASXVX010000021.1 coordinate 52,143, forward strand.
TTGGAGCCGGGCGGGTCGATGACCCCCTCCAGCCGTTTGGCCGGGTAGACACACACATCCATGCACAAGCCTCCCGGGTGGGTTGAATCAGGTGGGGAGCCGCCGCCGGGCCTCGTTGGCCCGGGCGAAAATCGCGGCAATGGCCTCCGCATCGCCGTCGGCCACGGCAGCCTCCAGGGCGTCCAGCGACTCCCGGAACGACGCCAGGGCCGCCCGGACGCCGCCGCCGTTGGTCAGGAAGATGTCGGTCCAGATTTCCGCCGAACTGCCGGCGATGCGGGTCGTATCCCGGAAGCCGCCGGCCGCCAGGTCCAGCACGCCGCCCATCTCATTTTCGCACTGCAGGGCGGCGGCGGCCAGCGCCGTCGCCACCACCTGCGGCAGGTGGGAGATGACCGCCACCCGGTCGTCATGTTCCACCGGGGACATCACCCGCACCGCCCCGCCGGCCGCTTCGGCCAGGGCGGCGATTCGGGCCAGGGCCTCCGGCGTGTCCCGTCGGCCGGGCGTCAGCACCCAGCGGCAGCCCTTGGGCAGGTCGGGCGTGGCGTTCTGCACGCCCGTCACCTCCCGCCCGAACATCGGGTGGCCGCCCACGAAGGAGGCGCCGGCCGGCAGGTATTCCTCCCAGGCCCAGACGATCTCCAGCTTGGTGGAGCCCACGTCGGTGACGACGGCCCCGGGCTTCACGTACCGGGCGAACCTTCGCGCCTGCTCGATGATGGTCGTGACCGGCGCACACAGCACCAGCACATCCGCCTGGGCGATGCCTTCCGCCGGGTCGGTCACGTAGCGGTCGATGGCCCCGAGCCGGACCGCCTCATCCAGCGGCTGGCGGCCGATGCCCACGACCTCGGCGGCGACGCCGGCCCGCCGCCAGGCCATACCGAGGGCGCCGCCGATCAGCCCGACGCCCCAAATGACGATGACTGGCCTAGACATTCGCGTGCGTGGTCAGAGGCAGCCGGCGCCCCAGCAGAGCGGCGATGGCGCCGATCTCGGTCATCATCTGCTGGAAGGCGGCCGGACCGATGGTCTGTGCGGCGTCGGACTTCGCTTCGTCGGGCCGCTGGTGCACTTCGACCAGCACGCCGTCGGCGCCCGCCGCCACCGCCGCCCGGGCCATGGCGACCACCCAGCCCCGCTTGCCCACGCCGTGGCTGGGGTCGACCACCACCGGCAGGTGGGTCCACTGCTTCGCCACGACGACCGCCGAGAGATCCAGGGTGTTGCGGGTGGCCGTCTCAAACGTCCGGATGCCCCGCTCGCACAGGATGACGTTATGATTCCCTTCGCTCATGATGTATTCGGCGCTCATGAGCCATTCTTCGATGGTGGCGTTCATGCCCCGCTTCAGGAGCACCGGCTTCTGGGACTTGCCCACTTCTTTCAGCAGGCTGAAGTTCTGCATATTCCGGGTACCGATCTGATGGACGTCGGCATAACGCTCCACCAGCTCCACGTCCCGGGTGTCCATCACTTCCGTGATCACGGGCAGCCCGGTCTGCTCCCGGGCCTCAGCCAGAATCTTGAGGCCTTCCTCGCCCATGCCCTGGAAGCTGTACGGACTGGTGCGGGGCTTGAACGCGCCGGCCCGGAGCGCATGCGTCCCGAACTGCTTCACCAGGTGGGCGGACTCCAGCAGCAGGTCCCGCCCTTCCACCGAGCACGGCCCCGCCGCCACGAACAGGTCGTTGCCGCCCACGGTACTGGCGCCGATGTTTATGACGGTATCTTCCGGGTGGAAGTCCCGGGAGACCAGCTTGTAGGGCTTGCTGATGGGCGTAATCCGCTCGACGCCGGGTGCGGCTTCCAGGTCGAGGCTTTCGAGCGCGCCCCGGTTCCCGCCGATGGCCCCGATGATCGTCCGCTCTTCGCCCTTGGAGAGGTGCACCCCAAAGCCCACCGACTTGACCCGCTCCATGACGGAGGTAATCTCCTGCTCCGATGCACCCTTGCGCATGACGATGATCATAATGCACTCACTCCTTGTAGTTATTTCGCACCCGAAAAAGGTAACAAAAAAGCTTCCGCCCCGAAACGGGACGGAAGCTGTCTGGTCAAATACAGACGCAGCTTTCGCGGTACCACCCTGCTTGGCTCCAAACGGAGCCCATCTCATAGGGGACTAACATCCCCCTCGCCCGTGGTAACGGAGGCGTGCCGGCGTACCTACTTGGGCTTGTCCCCCGCGGTGGGACGGCGCCTGTTCAGCCTGCGCTCACGAGTGTATTTCGGTCCGCCCTCGGCACCGGCTTGCACCAACCGCCGGCTCTCTGACGCTCTCGGGCATTTGGACGTACTTCTCTCGGTCATCGCTTTCGAATATTGAGCAGAGTATACACCCTTCGTCCCACCTGGTCAACCGGGAATCTGCCTGTAACCCCACATCGTCGATCAAAAAAGCTACGCTCGGGTGGCCGCTTTGAGTTCCGCCACAAATGCGCTTACCGATGCCGTCAGTTCCGGCAAAGGCAGGTTCTGCCCGCAGAGCCGGACGATGGCCGTGCCCACAATGACCCCGTCGGCGATGGCCGCGACATCCCGCACCCGCTCCGCCGAAGAGATGCCGAAGCCAACGCAGACCGGCGTGTCGGTATGCTGCTTCGTCTCCGCCACGATCTCCCGAAACCGGCTCGGCAGGGTCGCCCGCTCGCCGGTTACCCCGGTGAGCGAGACGCAGTAGACGAACCCGGAGGCCAGCCTGGCCAGCCGGGCAATCCGCTCCGGCGGCGATGTCGGCGCCACGAACTGGACCAGGTCCAGCCCGGCGGCATTCGTCTCGGCCAGAAGTTCATCCGACTCCTCCATGGGCAGGTCGGGAATGATCAGCCCGTCCACCCCCGCCGCCGCTGCCCGCCGGCAGAAGTTAGCCAGACCGGGCTTCGTCAGGAGGTTGTAGTAGGTCATGATCAGAAACGGCACGTCCACGCCGCCGGCCCGGAGTTGCCCGATGAGCGCCAGCACGTTGTCTGTGTTGGCGCCGGCGGCCAGCGCCCGCTGGGCGCCCTCCTGAATGACGGGTCCGTCGGCCAGGGGATCGGAAAAGGCCAGCCCCAGTTCGATGAAATCGGCGCCCGCGGCCGCGATCGCCTGGATGATTTCCGCGCTGGCCTCCAGGCTGGGGTCGCCCACGGCGACATAGGCGATGAGCGCCTTCTCGCCTTTGGCGCGGAGTTCGGCAAAGCGCTGTGCGATGCGGCTCATGCCTCCACCCCCAAAATCTTGCTGACCTGGACCATGTCCTTGTCGCCCCGCCCGGAAATGTTGATGATCAGAATGCTGTCATTCGGCATCGCCCGGGCGGTCTGCACCGCCTGATAGACGGCGTGGCTGGACTCCAAGGCCGGAATGATGCCCTCCAGCCGGGTGAGCAGCTTCATGCCTTCCAGCGCCTGGGCATCGGTGACTGCGACGTACTCGGCGAGCTTCTGGTCCCGGAAGTAGGAATGCTCCGGTCCGACGCCGGGGTAGTCCAGGCCGGCCGAGATCGAATGGGCCTCCGTCACCTGGCCGTGCGGGTCCTGGAGCAGGTAGGAGCGGGCCCCGTGGAAGACGCCCACCTCGCCGCCCCCGGTCATGGTTGCCCCGTGCTTGTTCGTATCGAGCCCGTGCCCGCCGGCCTCCACGCCAATAAGCCGGACCTCGGGGTAGGCCGACATGGGGTGGAAAATGCCCATGGCGTTGGACCCGCCGCCGACGCAGGCGACGACGGCGTCCGGCAACCGGCCCTCCGCCGCCAGAATCTGCTGGATGGTCTCCGCGCCGATGACGGACTGGAAGTCCCGGACCATCATCGGATAAGGATGCGGGCCCACGACGGAGCCGATGATGTAATGGGTGGTCTCCACGTTGGTGACCCAATCCCGAATTGCCTCGTTCGTGGCGTCCTTCAGGGTCCGGGAACCCGATGTGGTCGGGATTACCCGGGCGCCCAACAGCCGCATGCGAAAAACGTTCAGTTCCTGCCGGGCCACGTCCACCTCGCCCATGTGCACCTCGCACTGCAGGCCGAAGAGCGCACAGACGGTGGCGGTCGCCACGCCGTGCTGACCGGCGCCGGTCTCGGCGATGATGCGCTGCTTGCCCATGCGCCGGGCGAGGAGCGCCTGACCCATGGCGTTGTTGATCTTGTGCGCCCCGGTGTGGTTCAAGTCTTCCCGCTTGAGATAAATTTTCGCGCCACCGGCGTGCGCTGTCAGCCGCTCCGCAAAGTAGAGCGGAGTCGGCCGACCGATGTAGTGCTTGCGATAGTACTGCTGTTCGGCCAGGAACTCCGGGTCATCTTTGTAAGCCCGATACGCTTTCTCCAACTCAATACAGGCGGCCATCAACGTTTCCGGCACATACCGGCCGCCGAAGGGTCCGAAGTGCCCGCGCTCATCCGGTTGCGATACGCCTCTCACTTGCAGCCCCCCTTTGCCAGCCCGACAAACGAATAGATCTTCGCGATATCTTTTACCCCATCGAGCTCCACGCCGCTGGAGACGTCCACCCCGCCCGGCTGGGCGGCTGCGATCGCCGCACAGAGATTCTCCGGCGTCAGCCCGCCCGCCAGAATCAGCTTCGGTCGCCCGGGCGTAAGCGGCTCCGCCGGCCCGGCCAGCGGCACCCCGGCCGCAAGCAGAATGGCCTCTGCCTGCCGGAACAGCACGGCGTCCAGCCGCTGCCCGGTCCCGCCGGCCTGCCCGGGCACAAAGGGGTCCAGCAGAATCCCCGCCGCCCGCCGGTAGAGCGGCAGCCGCTCCAGGCCGGCAGCGTCGCTCACCCGAAACGCCTTGATGACCGGCAGCGCAAGTTCATCCAGCAGTTCCGGCGGCTCCGCCCCGTGCAGCTGCAAATGCGTTAGCCCCACCTGACGGGCCACGTGGCCGAGTTCCGCAGGCGCAGCATCCACAAACACGCCCACCCGGGCGACCGATTCCGGCATCCCGAACACCAGCGACTCCGCCCGGTCGGGCGTAACCAGCCGCCGGCTCGGCGCAAACACAAACCCCACCGCATCCGCTCCAGCCTCCACCGCCGCCAGAGCCGCCTTCATGGTTTGAACGCCACAGATCTTGACCCACATGGGAGGCACACTCCTGACAGGAACAGGCTGAACAGAGGCGGCAGGGATGGCCCCGAAGCGACATCAGAGGCGAAGTGTACAGGCGCTTCGCCACGACCGGCGAGAGCCAATTTCGGCGGTGCGTCCCAAAAAGCGCATCCCACAACAGCGGTTCCGAAATTGGCAAGCAGAAAGGAGGCGTAGCGCCTGTAACGGAGCCGCTGCGGAGCGAAGGGTCATCCCTGACCGGCGAACGTATCTCCAAGGCGCAACCGCTGAAGCGCGACCCCAACGGAGGGAGACCGCATCAACGACTCCCCAACCAGGACCGCTTTCACCCCAACGCCCGCCAAACGCGATAGGTCAGCGTGCGTCTGAATTCCCGACTCGCTCACCATCAGCCGCACCGGCGGGACCTTCTTTGCCAGCTGGAACGTCACGTCCAGGCTGGTCTCAAACGTCCGCAGGTCCCGGTTGTTGATGCCGATCAGCTTTGCCCCGGACGAGAGCGCCACCGCCAGTTCGTCGGCGTCGTGCACCTCGATCAGCACGTCCATGGACAGCGCATGGGCCAAGGCCGCCAGCCGGCTCAAGTCCGCCATCGTCCGCTCGCTGCCGGTCCGGTAGAACGCCGAGACGATCAGCAAAACGCAGTCGGCGCCCGCCGCCCGGGCCTCATAGACCTGGTATTCGTCGATCATAAAGTCCTTGCGGAGCAGCGGCAGCGAGACCGCCGCCCGAATCGCCTTCAGGTACGCCAGGGAACCCTGGAAGTACTGCTCGTCCGTCAGCACCGAAATGCAGGCCGCCCCCGCCGCTTCGTACGCCCGGGCAATGGCCACCGGGTCGAAATCCGGCCGGATCAGCCCCTTGGACGGGCTGGCCTTCTTCACTTCGGCAATCACCTGGATGCCGGCCGGCTCCGCCAGCGCCCGGTAGAACGACCGTGGCGCCGGGGCGGCCGCCGCCGCGGCCCGGACTTCGTCCAGGGGACGGGCCGCCCGGGCCGCCGCCACTTCCGCTACCTTGGTCGCCAGGATCTGCTCCAGGATCATACGCGCCGCCTGGGCACCAGACCGAGCCGATCCTGCAGCGCCCGGAGCGTCGGCATGGAGACTGCCTCCGCCTTCTCGGCACCCTTGTCGAGAATCGCCTCCACCACGCCCGGTTCCGACAGCTCGGCGTACCGCTTCTGCAGCGGCTCCAGCGTGGCCACCACGGCCTCCGCCACGTCTTTCTTGAACTGCCCGTAGCCGTCGTACTTCTGCGAGATCGCATCCAGCGACTGGCCGGTGCAGAGCGAAAGGAGCACCATCAGGTTGGAGACGCCCGGCTTGTTCTTCTCGTCGTACTTGACCTCGCGGCCCATGTCGGTGACGGCCCGCTTGATCTTGTTGCGAATGACGTCCGGCGAATCCAGCAGATAGATGTTGCCGTTCTGATCTTCCAGCGACTTGGACATCTTCTTGCTCGGGTCCGTCAGGGCCATGATCCGGCCGCCGCCCTTACGGGAAGCGATGTACGGCTCGGGCACCGTCAGGAACTCCTCGTTAAACCGGTGGTTAATGCGAGTGGCGATATCCCGCGACAACTCCAGGTGCTGCTTCTGGTCCTCGCCCACCGGCACGTGGCTCGCATGATAAAGCAGAATGTCCGCCGCCATGAGTGCGGGATAAGTGAAGAGGGCGGTGGTGACCACTTCGGCCTTCTTCGACTTGTCCTTGAACTGGGTCATCCGCTTCAGTTCGCCAACGTAAGTGGAGCACTCCATCAGCCAGCCGAACTCGGCGTGGGCGGACACGTGGGACTGAACGAAAATCGTCGCCACGTCCGGGTCGATGCCGGCGGCCAGGTACAGGCGGGCCAGGTTGAGCGTGTTGGCGCGCAGTTCCTTGGGCTCCTGGGGCACGGTCAGGGCGTGCAGGTCGACCACGCAGAAGAAGCATTCCGCCTGGTGCTGCAGTTCGACGAAGTTCTTGATCGCCCCCAGGTAGTTGCCCAGCGTCAGGCTGCCGCTGGGCTGCACGCCGGAGAAGACCCGTTTGATCTCTTTGGCCGTCTTTTTCGTAGCCATGGTTGACTCTCTCCCTTTCTCACGCACGAGACTTCGACCTGTTTCTATTCGGCATGCTGGCTCCGGGGCACCTCCTTGCTCCCCGGCGGCTAACGCCGCCGAACGTCGCTGCGGAGGTACCCTCTCCGCCTCGATTGAAACTAGGAGGCCTTCACGGCGAGTGCCTGGCTCAACTGCCGGAGCCCTTCCAGTGCGCCCCTGGCGGCGCCGGAGTCGATCGACTCCTCCGACAGCCGGACGCCTTCCCGCAGGCTCTTCACCTTGCCCGCCGCCAGCAGGGCGGCTGCGGCGTTCAGCAGCACCACGTCCCGGCGGGGGCCTTTCTCGCCGGCCAGCACCGCTTCGGTAATCCGGGCGTTCTCTTCCTTGGCGCCGCCTCGGATGTACTCCCGCGGCGCCCGGTCGAGACCCACGTCCTCCGGCGTGATCCGGTAGGTCTGGACGAAGCCGTCCTCCATCTCCGAGACCACTGTCGGGCCGGAAATGCTGATCTCATCGACGCCGTCCAGCCCGTGGACCACCAGAGCGTGGCGGCAGCCGAGGTTGCCCAGCACCCGCGCCAGCGGCTCCGTCAGGTTCGGGTGGAAGACGCCCATCACCTGCGCCTGGGCGCCGGCCGGGTTGGTCAGCGGCCCCAGCACGTTGAAAATCGTCCGCATGCCAATCTCCCGGCGGACCGGCGCCACGTGCTTCATGCTGCTGTGCAGCGCCGGGGCGAACATGAAGCCCATGCCCACCTCGTCGATGCAGCGGCCCACGTCGGCGGCGGTCAGCGTCAGGTTGATGCCCAGCGCCTCCAGCACGTCCGCCGACCCCGTGAGGCTGGAGGCCGCCCGGTTGCCGTGCTTCGCCACCGGCACCCCCGCCCCCGCCACCACGAAGGCCGCCGTGGTGCTGATATTAAACGTGTTCGACTTGTCGCCGCCGGTGCCGCAGGTGTCCACGGCGTTGCCGCGGCTGTGGACCACCGGCGTCGCCTTGGAACGCATCACCCGGGCGCAGCCGGTGATCTCTTCGACCGTCTCGCCTTTGATCCGGAGGGCCATCAGGAACGCCGCCACCTGGGCGGCCGTCGCGTCGCCGCTCATCATGAGCGCCATCGCCGTCTCCGCCTGGGCCTCCGACAGGTTCCGGCCCTCAGCCACCTGCGTGATTAAAGACTTCATATCCATTTCCATGTCGGTCATCCTCCTAACCCAGGGCGGCCGGGATCGGCACCGCCAGGAAGTTTTGTAGAAGCTGCTTGCCGCCTTCGGTCAGGATCGACTCGGGGTGAAACTGCACCCCGTAAACCGGGTAGCGGCTATGCTGCAGGCCCATCACCAGGCCATCGTCCGTCTCAGCCGTGACTTCCAGATCGGCCGGCAGGTCTTCCCGGCGGACGATCAGCGAGTGATAGCGGGTGGCCGTCAGCGGATTCGGCAGGCCGGCAAAGAGGCCCCGGCCGCTGTGGCGGACCCGGCTGACTTTGCCGTGCATCAGGTACGGCGCCCGGCAGACCGTCCCGCCGAAGGCCTGCCCGATCGCCTGGTGCCCCAGGCAGACGCCGAGCACCGGCGTCGTCGGACCCAGTTCCCGGATGGTCTGGAGCGAGACGCCGGCCTCGTTGGGCGTGCAGGGACCGGGGCTGATCACGATCCGCTCCGGCGCCATGGCCCGGATTTCGTCCACCGTGACGGCGTCGTTGCGGACCACTTTCATGTCCGCCCCGAGTTCGCCCAGGTACTGCACGAGGTTGAACGTGAAGGAGTCGTAGTTATCGATGACGAGTATCACGCCAACCCCTCCTCTGCCACTTCCAGCGATCGGACCAGCGCCCGGGCCTTGTTGAGGCACTCCTGGTATTCAGTCGTCGGGTCGCTGTCGGCCACGATACCGGCGCCCGCCTGGATATAGACCTTGTCGCCTTTCATCACCATCGTCCGGATGGCGATGCAGGTATCCATCGCCCCGCCCCAGGCGAAGTAGCCGATCGCTCCGCCGTAGACGTTCCGCTTCACCGGCTCCAGCTGGTCGATGATCTCCATGGCCCGCACTTTCGGTGCCCCGGAGAGCGTGCCGGCCGGGAAGCAGGCGGCCAGCGTATCGAAGGCGTCCTTGCCTTCCTGGAGCCGCCCCTGCACATCGCTGACGATGTGCATCACGTGGCTGTAGCGCTCCACCCGCATCATCTGCTTGACGGCGACGGTGCCGAAGTTGCAGACCCGGCCGAGGTCGTTGCGGCCCAGGTCGACCAGCATCACGTGCTCGGCCCGTTCCTTCTCGTCGGCCAGCAGTTCGGCTTCCAGGGCGACATCTTCGGTGTCCGACGCCCCCCGGGGCCGGGTGCCGGCGATCGGCCGGGTCTGGACGACGCCGTTCTCCACCCGGACCAGCATCTCCGGGCTGGAACCGATGATCTTCAGGTCGCCGAACGTAATGTAGAACATATAGGGTGAGGGGTTGACCGTCCGGAGAATCCGGTAGATGTCCAGCGGGCGGGAACGCACGCTGGTGGTCAGCCGCTGGGAGAGGACTACCTGAAAGATATCGCCCGCCTTGATATACTCCTTGGCCTGGTTCACGGCGTCTTCGAACTGTTGCTGGGTCATGTTGGAGGTGACCGCCAGCGGGCGGGGCCGGCCAAGTTGGACCCCCGGCGGGACCGGCACCGGCCCCCGGAGCCGCTCCACCGCCCGGTCCAGCAAGGCGATCGCCCGCCGGTAGGCCACTTCGGGCTCGGCGCCCGGCTCGGTGTTGGCGATGATGATCAGCTTGTGCTTCAGGTGGTCGAAGACCACGACCAGTTCGGTGATCATGAAGAGCGCCTCCGGCAGGTCCAGGTCGTCATTCGGTACGTTCGGAAGGTGTTCGTAGTACCGGACCGCATCGTAGCTAAGGTACCCGACGGCGCCGCCGAAGAAGCGGGGCAGGTTCGCCGGCTGGTGGACTTTGTAGCCCGCCATCACCTGCCGTAGATGGTTCAGCGGGTCCCCCTGCAGCTTCTTCGCGGTGCCGTTGCCGTGCGACATCTGATACGCCGTGCGGTATTCGGTGGCGGCTTCGCCTTCCATGACCCGGCTGACGCCTTCCCGGTGGGCCAGGGTCAGGAGCGGGCGGCACCCAAGGAACGAGTACCGGGCCACCTTCTCCCCGCCTTCGACAGATTCCAGCAGGAAAGCGCCTGCCTCTTCCTGGCAGAGCTTCATAAAGACCGAAATGGGGGTCTCCAGGTCCGCCAGCACCTCCCGGTAGACCGGGATCAGCGAGTACTCCTTGGCGAGGCTCAAGTAAGTGCCCAGGCTCGGTTGATACATGGCCCTTGCTCACTCCTTGTCACAGCGACAGTGTAAAGAAAAAGGCTCTGTTCGAGGAAAAAGGTGCTCCAACGGCGACTAGGTAGCAGACGGGCTGCGCAGGCAGCCTGAAAAACGTCGCCGAGGTGTTGGCCAATGTCAGCTGAACTTGCCGGATCGTTCTTGACCAAGGTCAAGGGAA
>DASXVX010000022.1:0-238582 GCA_036504075.1 Symbiobacteriaceae bacterium
CATTCCGTACGACTCGCTTCGCTCTCGTCGCTAATCTCTTAGCGACTCTGCTACCGAGTCACAAAGCCAACGTTGGCAGACCCACTTGCGTAGATCACCCGTCGTTTTGTGACTCGACTTACACTGTCTAGTTTTCAAGGTTCGAAGTCTGCCGCTTGGAGGCGGCGAGTACTTACTCTACCAGGTTCGTCACCGTCCGTCAACCACGCAGTTTCTTCCGTCGTGGCTGCCTTCGGCGACAGCTTTTATAGAATATCAGGTTTGCTTGCCTTCGTCAACCGCCATCTTTAGGGAGGCGAAGTTCTTTTTGCAGCGCCGGCTGCGTTCGGCAAGGCAGGTGAGAACAGTTTTTATCACGGGGTACCGGTCTCGTCAATTTGCGAAGTCTAACCGATAGATGAATCTTGTGGTACCGGCTGCTTGCCTCCCGTAACCAACTCCTTTATACTGTCCCTGATAAGTGCCCGGCCCTCGTAGGCCGGGCGAAACTACGTGCTTGGGCACGAACCCGTGACCTGCAGGAGGGAACATCCGAGAAATGGGCAACGAAGAACGGCTATGGCCCCATCAAGAAGCGAAGCGGATTGTGGAGCGATGGCCACAGAAATCGAGCTACATCCTGCAGACCGGCTTCGGCGCTTCGGGACATCCGCATATGGGCACCATCGGCGAGGTCGTTCGCACTTATTTTGTGGCCATGGCTCTGAAGGACCTGGGCAAGGAGTCCGAGATCATCGTCTTCTCCGACGACCTGGACGGCCTGCGCAAGATCCCGAAGAATATCGACGCTCCCTGGCTGGCGGACCACCTGGGCAAGCCGGTCACCAGCATCCCTGACCCTTACGGCACCCATAAGTCCTTCGGACATCACATGGACGCCGAACTGGTCGAAATGATGCGCAAAACCGGCATTCCGGCCCAGTTCAAGTCGGCCACCGACTGCTACAGCGATGGCACCTTTGATGAAGGCATCCGCAAGATGTTCAAGAATATGCAGGGGGTCCTCGACGCAACCCTCCCCACCATGCGTGAAGAAAACCGCAAGGGCTGGTTTCCCTGGCTGCCCATCTGTGAAAACTGCGGCAAGGTCTACACCACGCAAGTCGAGTCTTACGAAGCCGATGCCGCCACCGTCACCTACACCTGCACTGGCGAATTCCGGGACGTGAAGGGCTGCGGACACCGGGGGACACAGAGCGCCCTGGGCGGCCGTGGCAAGTTCTTCTGGAAGGCCGACTGGGCTCTGCGCTGGTACGTCTACGGCATCAACTTTGAAATGCACGGCAAGGATCTGATTGATTCCGCCAAGCTCTCGGGCGAGATCGTCAAGCTGCTTGGCGGCAAGGCGCCCGTGAATATGGTTTACGAGCTCTTCCTGACTGAAGAGGGCCGCAAGATTTCCAAGTCGACCGGCGCCGGCATCTCCATGGAGAACTGGGGCCGCTGGGGTACCCAGGACTCCCTCAACCTGCTCATGTTCAAGAATCCGAAGCAGCAGAAGAAGCTGGGGACGGATTCGATCATCCAGTACACCGACGAGACGCTCACCATGACCAAAGAAGACCCGCAGTACCGCTTCATCTATTACCACGGGGACCGGCCCGATCTGGGCGGGCTGCGCTACTCGGACATCATCAACCTGGTGAACGCCATCAGCGTCACGGACCCCGACCAGTTGATCGAGTATCTGGGCCGCTCTTTCGGGCACGAGCGCATCCGCAAGAACGAGGAGTTCGTTCGGGAGTTGTTGGTCAAGGCCATCAACTATTACGAGGACTTCATCCTGCCGACTCGGGAAACGCCCACGCTCACCGCCACTGAGTGGGAGATGGTGGACGAGTTTGACCGGCTGATCGCCGCGGAAGCGGACCCGGACACCATCCAGACCGGCGTCTTCAGCATCGCCAAGTCACGGGGTTACGCCGCGAAGGACTTCTTCCGGGTCCTGTACGGCGTGCTCCTGGGTGCTCCCAGCGGGCCCCGGATCGGCGGCTTTGTCCAGTTGGTCGGCAAGGATCGGATCCAGGAACTGATCGCTGCTGCCCGCCAGAAGTAGTTAGTCCAAGCATGATGGGAGGGTCGGCATGACCCTCCCTTGCTATTTCTCCAGGATAGACACCCGCCGCTCTGCAGAGACTACCCCTTGACAAGACTTGGGGAGGTCGCTCGCGTGAACCGCATGTGGCAGAAAGCGTTCGGCGCTCTGGCGATCGGGGTGCTGATGGCGGCGCCGGTGGTCGGCTGCACGTCCCGTCCTGCGCCCCGGCCCGACCCTTCCGCTGTGAGCCCCGCCGGCCCGGGCACCGCCGCCCAGAACACGGCGGTTGCGCGGACGGCGGCGGGCGTTGGCGGTGCCGGCACCGTGGAAAGCGTGATCGTCGGAAATATTGCCCTCGTCGCCCTGCAACTCAACAATCCGAATCCGGGTGGGACCGCGGGCGACCCCGTTCGGGGGACATCCAGCGATCCGGCCTACCCGGGCACCTCGCCTGGCGGTGGCCCGCGGGTGCTGCAGGGACCCGGCGGATCCGTCGGCTCCCCGCCGGCGGCGATGCCGGGCGGTGGCAACAGCCCGGGTGCCGCCATCCCGGGGGGCACGCCGAGTTACACGCAGGCTGTACCAAATGCCGCCGGGAGCCTCATGACTGAAGGCGGCGGCGGCGGAGCCCCGGCTGCCGGGGCTGTGGGCCATACACCCATGGACGTTATGCATCGGGTGGCTAACCTGGTGCGATCCAAGCATCCAAACATCGCTGAAGTGCGTTTTGCGACCGCTCCGGACGACGCCCGACGCCTGGCACAAATCGCCCACTCCATCCGGCTCGGCCGGCGCCCGGACGAGTTTGCCGCTGAACTGAACGACCTGCGGAGCCGGTCCATCCCGGCGGGAACCACCGAATTCCCGGCAACGCACCCGTCCCAAGGCACGACGCCCCGACGTTAGGCCGCATTTCAGCGGACAGGAACGGCCCCCACACTTTGGCGGGGGCCGTTTGCTTTTCAACTCTGCGGCGTCCGCTCGCCCGGCACTTCATCGGGCCGGATGCCCAGGAGCCGCAGGGCCAGCAAGACCGCCCCGTACGCCGGTGTGTGCCTGGGCTGGCTCATCTCGGCCTGCGGGCAGACGCTGCGGATGACCTGCTCCATCGGCAATGTCAGGATGCTGCCCGCGGTAAAAACGGGTCCACTTCCGGCCACCAGAACCGGCTTGCCTGATTCCCACCGGAGCCGCTGGAGCACGGCCGCCGCCGCCAGACCCAGCTCCCGGCCGGCTATTCGCAGGATTTCCCGGGCGATGGCATCGCCTTCCCGGGCGGCTTGCATCAACATGGGCGCCAACCCGGCGATCTCGGACCGCTGCAGCGGCGCCGGATTGCCGTAGACCAGGTTGATCAGGTCCGCCATGTGCTCCAGCAAAAACCGCTGCTTGATGCGGTCTCTCAGCATGGTGTCCGGACCCCGGCCATCTTCCGCCCGCATCGCGGCAATCAGCGCCTTCCGCCCGATATCGTAGCCGCTGCCCTCATCGCCAAGGAGCGGCCCGTAGCCACCGGCCCGGGCCTGGTTCCCTTGTCCATCCTCGCCGTAGGCGATGGCGCCCGTGCCGGCGATCACGACTACACCGGGCTGCCCGCCCGTAGCACCGGCCAGCGTGGCCGTTGCATGATGGGCAAGCTGCAAGGGGCAGTGCAACTCAGTCCGGGCGATGGCGCCGGACATCACCTGCCGGTCAATGGGCCGGTCCACCCCTGCCAGGGCGAAGAACGCCGCCGACAGGGCCGGCTCCACGAGGCCGGCATCGGTGATTGCCGCATGCACGGCCTGGGAAACCGACTCCGATGCTGCAGCCAATCCCGCCGTATGGTAGTTGGCAGATCCGCTCTCACCCCGGCCCAGCACGCGCCCCTTTTCGTTTGCGATGAGGGCAACCGTTCGCGTGCCCCCACCGTCCAGTCCCAACACCCATGGCATAGTGTTTCCTCCCCCTGCGATGGCCGCCGAGGAAGGATCATTCTACCTAATCCTAATTGTTCCCTGCTATGAAAGAACCCCGGCTGAAAAGCCGGGGTGTCGAATGCTACGATGCCTTGCTGCTGCCGACCAGGAGGAGCAGGTCCATGGGGCTGTCGGGGGCAAACTGCTTGTCACCGTTCTTGCCGTGCTTCGTCAGCACGTACCGTTGCTGCTGGTTGTTGATCTGCGTGAGAAACTCCTGGAGGTGCGACAGGGAGCAGAACTTGTAGATGAACAACTCTGTCGCCGGGTGGCGGAGCCGGCTTTCCAGGATCAGCGAGTAAGCGAGTTCACTGTCTTCATATTGCTCCATACACTGTCTACACAGGAACATAACTGGCCACCTTCCTCACTCTGTAGATGCCACACGGGCATCGTCGCCCTTCACCACAATCAACATAGTATACGAATCAGGCCCTGTCTAGAGGCCGTTATCGTAGACTTCTGCTTGCGGCGGTGCGTTCCGATCGCAAATCCGTGAATTAAATGATACTTTTGACTGCTGGACGATAGCACCAAATAACTATATATAGTAGACAAACGGTTTTAATAAGTACCCGTGAATGCAGAAGTGTGTTAAACTGTTGAGTACTCGGG
Organism: Symbiobacteriaceae bacterium; assembly: GCA_036504075.1. Classification (GTDB taxonomy): domain Bacteria; phylum Bacillota; class Sulfobacillia; order Symbiobacteriales; family Symbiobacteriaceae; genus DASXVX01. The sequence goes on from DASXVX010000022.1 coordinate 4,612, forward strand.
TTAAGGGAGTGTTTAACAGATGCCTGCCAGCGTGATGCCCACCCAGGAGGAAACGTCAACTCGCCGCGAGATTATCAACATCTTGCGCATGGTCGGCCCTCTCACCGTCGGTGAACTTGGCGAACGACTCGGCATCACTCACGTGGCAGTGCGCCGCCATCTTACATCGCTTGAGCGTGACGGGTTGGTCACCTCCGTTCAGGAGCGCTTGCCCATGGGCCGGCCGACCCGCGTGTACTCTTTGAGTGAAGCCGCTGATGACCTCTTTCCCAAGAAATACGGCGCCTTTACGCTGGAGATGCTGGACTTCCTGGCGCAGGAAGACGAGTTGCTCATCGAGCGTTTCTTTGCCGCGCGCGCACAGCGCCTGATCGACCGCTTCGGGCCGGCTGTCACGGATGGTGCGTCTCTGAAAGACCGGGTTGCCCGCCTGACCGACATTCAGTTGTCCAACGGCTATCTAGCCAACTGGGATAACGGTTCCGGCGAAGTCTTCACGCTCCGGGAGTTTAACTGCCCGGTGCACCAGGTCTCCCGCAAATACCCGCACGCTTGCCGCCATGAACTGTCGTTCTTCAAGACGGTGCTCGGAACGGAGAACATCGAGCGGGTCGAATGCATCGCCGAAGGCGGGACGTGCTGTCGTTACGCCATTAGTGAGTCCAAGGACAACGCTTGAATAGGCGCAAAGCAGGCTTGCGAACGGGGCCTGCTTTTTGTTTGTGCTGATTGGCATTATTTTACAAAACAGGGATTGAACGGATGTTCGCTGGCAGCTATAATGTGGTTACACGCTTCGATAAGAGGTGTCCCCATGGAGGCAGGCGCGCTGGAGGATCTCCTCAGGCAAGAGCGGTTCGGCGATTGTACGGCGGCAGCGGAGGGCTGGCTCCAACGTGGGGGGCTGACCGTCCCGCAGAAGGCGCTGGTTTTCTGGGCGCTGACCCGGAGTTTGACCCGGGCGCAGGCCGGGCAGGAGGCCATCGGCCCCGGGGAACTGGCGGTGCACTTCAGCCGGGAAAGCGGGCAGTACGACCTGCTGGGCCAGGCGTTAGTCCACCTGGCCTCTGTCTGCTTCGACAACCGACTGCACAGGCGGGCGCTTTTAGCTCTGGAAGGCTACTTCCACTACTATACATTGTATGGCGAGGCACGGGGACTGGAGGGTCGCGTCTTCCACCTCATCGCTCTCTGCGACCAGGCCACGGGCCGGCCGGCCAAGGCGGTGGAGTACCACCAGAAAGCCTACCGGTGGCACACCGGCCGCGGAGCCGAGCCGCAACAGGTTGACTGGTATCGGGCCGCCTTGGCGTGGCAATATCTCCAACTCGGCCAGACCGAGCCGGTAAACGTGCTGCTGAGAGACTCGGAAGCATACTTGTTGCTGGCTCCTAACGATCTGGACGCTCGGGTCCGCTTGTGGAACAACCGGGCTTACCTGTGCCTGCTTACGGGCGACCATCGGGGGGCAATCGACATAGCCATCCGGGCCGCAACCCTCCGGGGGGCCGCCCCGGGCCGGAAAGCACAGGCGTTCCTCATTCTGCATTACACGGCCAAAGCAATGGGCTGTGCCCGCATCGCCCTGGGCATTGGGGTGCTGGCAAAAGTCCATGCCACAGTCGCCAGGCGGGTAGATGTTGAGGAGGAGGTTTCCCGCTCCATGTTTCAAATGCAGCAGCAGGACCGACTCCCATTGGTAGACGAGCTTTTTCAAGAATTGAGCCGCATCAGCCGCCAAGATTCAACAGGACAATGCCCGGCGTCGGTCGAATGACACAGGAGATACGAAGTGGGAAAAATCGTCACATCTTGGCGGGTGAACTCATGCAGGCCCGGTCATTGCTATTTGACCTGTGGGGCGACTATATTCAACATCGGGGCGGAGAGGTCTGGACCGTTACCCTGACCCGCTACATGGCGGAGTTTGGCATCAGTGAGCCGACGCTGCGGCAGGCGCTCTCCCGGATGACGCGGCAGGGGTGGCTCCAGGTGCGACGGGTAGCAACCCGCAGTTGCTACTCGCTGACGGAGCGCGGCCAGCGGCGCATTACGGAGGCGTGCCGCCGGGTGTATGATCCGGTGGACCTGCCCTGGGACGGGATGTGGCGCATTCTGACCTACTCAATCCCGGAGTCCATGCGGGCCAAGCGGGACGAACTGCGGCACGAACTTGCCTGGACCGGGTTTGCGCCGCTGGCATCGGGGGCGTGGATTTCGCCAAATCCGCTGGACGAAGCCGCGCAGGAGCTGATTCGGCGGTACGAGATTGAGTCGTGCGTCAGCACCTTCCTGTCCCGGCACATGGGGCCGGGGACACCGAAGGAACTGGTGCAGCGGTGCTGGGACCTGCGCGCGATCCAGGAGGGGTATGATCAATTTCTCCTCCGGTGGACGCCGCGGCTGGACCTCTTCCGGGAGGGGCGTTCCCTGCCGGACGACCGGTGCTTTGTCGAGAAGCTGGAACTGGTCCATGACTTCCGCAAATTCCTGTTCGTTGACCCGGGCCTGCCGCGGGAGCTCCTGCCCGGCGGCTGGCGCGGTCTGGACGCCCGCGGGGTGTTCCAGGAATACTATGGACTCCTGAACACGGGGGCCAACCGGTTCATGGATGGGGCATTCCAGGTGGTTCCGGACCCCGCTGGTGGGGAAGACTGAAGCCAAACGCACAGGGAGGGGTATGCAGGGGGATGTTTAAGCTGGTCGTGCTGTACCGCAAACCCGAAATTCCAGTGGCTGAGTTCGACGCCAAGTACGCCGACCACATGCAGCTAATTGCCAGAGTGCCGGGGCTGCGCAAGGCGGAGGTCGGCCGGTTCGGGGAAGCGCCCTGGGGACCGCCGGACTACTTTCAGGTGGCAGAGTTATACTTCGACAGCAAGCAGGCACTGGACGCCGCTATGCACTCGCCGGAGATGGGGGACGCGGGCAGGCAACTGCGTTCCTTTGCCAAAGGCCTGTCCACAATGTATTATGCAGATGTCCAGGAGTTCAATTTTTAGGGGGTTATACATATGGCCTATCAGCACATCCTCGTTTCCCAGGAAGGCCCAGTAGGACGGATCCAGTTGAACCGGCCTCAGGTCCTGAACGCTCTCAACGACAGACTTCTGGGTGAGGTGCTCGAAGCCTCGCGAGCCTTTGACGCCAACCCGGAGGTTCGCTGCATTCTGCTGTACGGTAATGAAAAGGCGTTCGCCGCAGGGGCAGATATCAAGGAGATGGCTGATCGGAACTTGGCCGAGCAGTACTCCATGGACGTCATCTCGCTGTTCGACGAGATTTACAGGACCCGGAAGCCCATGGTGGCTGCGGTCAGCGGCTACGCGCTGGGCGGGGGCTGCGAACTCGCAATGATCTGCGATATCATCGTCGCGTCGGAAACGGCCAAGTTCGGGCAACCGGAGATTAATCTCGGCGTGATCCCCGGCGCCGGCGGGACCCAGCGGCTCCCCCGGGCCGTCGGCAAGTCGCTGGCCATGGAAATGGTGCTGACCGGGCGCACGTTGTCGGCCCAGGAAGCCAAGGCGGCAGGGCTGGTAAGCCGGGTCGTGCCGGTAGAAGCGTACCTGGACGAGGCCTTCAAGCTGGCCCAGGAGATCGCCTCAAAGGCCCCGGTAGCCGCCATGGCGGCGAAGGAAGCGGTCAAGCAAGGATATGAAAACACCCTGATGGGCGGTCAACACGTCGAGCGGCGTCTGTTCTATATGCTGTTTGCAACGGAAGATCAGAAGGAAGGCATGAAGGCGTTCATCGAGCGGCGCAAACCGGAGTGGGCAGGGAAATAGCTCATATTTTGTCTGTGGGGGGACGAACTGTGCCGTATGAGAGCATTCTTTATGCCGTAGAGAACGGGATTGGTACAATTACGCTGAACCGGCCGGAGAAGCTGAACAGTTTTAATGACGCCCTGCATCGGGAGTTCACCGACGCCCTCCGGAAGGCGGAACAGGACCCGGCGGTGCGCTGCGTGGTCATCACCGGCGCTGGGCGGGGCTTTTGCGCCGGTCAGGACCTGACCGCGCTCGGGGCCGAACCCATTGGCGACATCGTCCGGCAGAAGTACAACGTGTGGGTGAAAAAGATCCGGACAATGGAGAAGCCGGTGCTCGCGGCCGTCAACGGACCTGCGGTGGGAGCCGGCTGCAGCCTGGCTCTGGCCTGCGACCTGGTGGTCATGTCGGATAAGGCCTCGTTCGGGGTTGGATTCGTCAAAATTGGGTTGGTGCCGGACTCCGGGGCTTCCTACATACTGCCCAGGCTGGTTGGGTACCACAAGGCCATGCAGCTGGCGCTCTTTGGTGATAAGGTAACGCCTGAGCAAGCGCTGCAACTGGGCCTCTGTAACCGGGTCGTACCAGATGCGGAGTTTGCGCAGGCCGTGGGTGAGTGGGCGGCCAGGCTGGCGCGCGGACCCCGGGCCATGGGCTGGATTAAGCGGCAGTTCACCCGGGGACTGGAGCAGTCCTTGGACGAAAGCCTGGAGCTGGAGGCATACGACCAGGAGGCCGCAGGCAAAACCGCCGATGCCCTGGAGGCCATTACGGCTTTCCTGGAGAAGCGGGAGCCCAATTTTACCGGGAGGTAGGCCCTGTGCAACGCATTGGGGTTGTGGGCGCAGGCACAATGGGGGCGGGCATCGCCCAGGTGGCGGCCCGGGCCGGGTTCGACGTACTCCTGTACGACATCGGCAGAGCGCCGCTGGAGGCCGGGCTGGTCCGCATCCGGTTCGGTCTGGACCGGCTGGTTCAGCGCGGTAAGCTGTCTCCCGACGACCGGGAGGGACTGCTTGCGCACATTACGACCACCAGTTCCCTGGCAGACTTCCAGGGTGCCGATTTCGTCGTTGAAGCGGCGCCGGAAGTGTTGGAACTGAAGAAGGAGATCTTTCAGGCGCTAGACCGGACCTGTCGCAGCGACGTAGTCCTTGCCACCAACACCTCCTCCCTCTCGGTGACGGAAATTGGTGCGCTGACCGACCGGCACGATCGGGTCGTAGGTATGCACTTCTTTAACCCCGTCCCGGCGATGCGACTGGTGGAGGTGGTCCGGGGCGCCCGGACCAGCCCGGAGACGGCCGCCCTGACGGCAGAACTGACCCGGCTGCTCGGCAAGGAGCCCGTGCAGGCCAGGGACACGCCGGGGTTCATCGTCAACCGGATCGCCCGGCCGTTCCCCGGCGAGGCGCTCCGGATCCTTGGCGAAGGCGTGGCGGGAGTCGCCCAGATCGATCGGGCCGCGAAGCTGGGGGCCGGGTTCCCCATGGGGCCTTTCGAACTGATGGACCTGGTTGGCATGGACATCAACTTTGCCGTTAACCGCTCCGTTTTCGAGCAGTTCTTCTACGAGCCCCGGTTCCGGCCGCACCCGCTCCAGGCGCAAATGGTCAAGGCCAATCTGCTGGGGCGGAAGACCGGCGCCGGGTGGTATCGGTACGAGGGCGAGCAGGTGCTGAGCGGACCGGCCGGAGCCGAGTTTTCCGGCGATCGGGGGCCACACCCCGAGTCCATCCGCACGGTCAGCGTTATCGGGGACGAAGCGGTAGCGGAGTTGGTCTGGGAAGCGGGCTACACGCCGGCGCCGGACCCGGCGGACGCCGATGTGGTTCTGGTTGGCGACTTTGCCACGACGCCTTTCGACTGTCGCGATGGCGCTCTGGTGCTTCTGGAGGCGTCTCGGGCCACGGTGACGTCCATGGCCGCGGGGTTCCACCGGCCTGAGCGGGTGGTGGGCTACGGGGGCATTCCGTCGCTGACCGGGCGAAAGCTGGTGGAAGTAGCCACAGGCTTATCGACCGATGCCGGGGCCGCAGCACTGGCCGCGGGATTCTTCCGGTCGCTCGGTCGGGATGTCGAGGTCATCCGCGACGGACCTGGCCTGATCGTCCCGCGTCTGATCGCCTGTCTGGTGAACGAGGCCGCCTATGCGCTCATGGAGGGCGTCGCCCTGGTCGGGGACATCAACACCGCCATGCGGTTGGGTGTGAACTACCCGCAAGGACCGCTGGAATGGGCCGACAGCCTCGGCCCCCGCACGGTGTTGCAGGTGCTGGAAGGACTCTACGAGACGACCCGGGACGACCGGTACCGGCCCTGCCCGTTGCTGGTCAAGGTGGCGCAGTCCCGGCGGAGCTTCAGCAGTCTGGCGTAGCAAAAGGCCGCTCCCGGAATGTCCGGGAGCGGCTTTTACGCGTTGGATCATGCCTCGTTCACTTGAGCGCTCAGTCCTCGTACTCCAGGTACCGCCGGTCGGCCAGCGCCTCCGCAAAGCGGGAGAGCCCCACCGCCTCCGCAGCAAACAGCACGACCACCCCCGGAAGCACCAGCGGCTTCGCGAACATTAACAGCAGGATGGAAGCCAGGGCGAAGATGCCGCCCAGGAGCAGAATCGACACCATGCCCAGCAGCACGTTGAGGTTGCCTTTCATGGCCTGCTGTGGGTCGGTCCACTTCAGATTCGGCCGCAGCAGGTCAACCACCAGGCCGGCATAAGCGGTGGCCACGCTGGCAACCAGGCCGCCCAGCACGACCCACAGTGCGGTCTTGACCGTCAGTAGATGCAAGAACGCCAGGCCAGCCAGCACGACCACCAGGTTCAGCGTCACGAACATCAGGCTGTGGAGGGCCTTCGCCTGAACCTGCAGTCGGGGCGGCACGGGCAGCGACCGGCTGATCCAGAAGTGCCGCCCTTCCCGGCTGATGGCCGTCGCCGGCAAGTTGGAAACGGAGTTCATGAACAGGAGCGCGCCGATGGCGATCAGCGGCACCAGGGGGGAGTTTGCCACGCCCTCCGCCTTGGCCAACAGCTTTGCCAGTTCGTTTTTCTGTTGCAGCAACGGCAGAGCCATGACGACCGGCATCATCACCACCGGCAGCACCGCCGCCATGAGGAACGACGGCGTCCGGTTCAGCAGCCTGATTTCCCGCTGAAGCAAGGCCCAGAGCGGCGTCCGGGTCTGGCCGGTCTCTCGGGCCAGTTCAGCCCGGCTGAGTACCCGACCCGACGCTCGAGTCTCCTCGCCGCCTACGAGGCCACCGAAGAACAGCTTCTCTGAGACGTACGTCAGCAGCACCAGAGCGGCCACGGCCACGCCGGCAAACAGCAGGAACGAGCCGGCGCCGAGCGCCGGAGCGCCTTCCCGCAAGGCGTTCGTTGCCCAGATGCTGGTGGGAAACCATCTGCTGATGGAATCCACCAGCGACTGCTTCGACTGCAGGAACGCCAACATGGCCTGGCTGCTGGCAGTCCTCCCGCCCTGATACCGGCCGACGGTTTGGAATAGCAGGGCCATGCCGACGCCAACCAGGCCGCCCACCACGCGCCAGACGTCACGGTTGGCCTTCAGGTTGGTCACCCGCATCAGCACCAGGCTAAACAGTGAGGCGATTACCAGCGGCAGTACCGGCAGCAGCAGATAGATGATCAGCGCGAACGGAATGTAAGTCCATGAGACCTTGGCGAAAATCCCGTACACCACCAGTGCCGGCAGGACCACAGGGGCCATTGTCAGGTACTCGCCCGCAAGGATGCCAATAAACTTGGACAGCACAATTTCGCCCGGCCGGAGCGGCAACGGCAACAGCAGCTTCAGGTCCCGGCCGAAGTAAAAGACCGAAATCACGTAGAAAACGCCGAACATGAGGCAGGCTAACTGGCCGCCGGTCAGGGCAAACACCAGGGCCACTTGCCCCTGGCCCAGGGTGGTGCCGGCCATGTAGAGTCCGGTGTACAGCAGGAACATGGCGCCAATCAGCGGCCCGAAGGCCAGCAGCAGAAGCGGCAGCAGCAGCAGACCCCACTTCGAGCGGCCGCCACCCATGTTGTACCGGAAGCCGCGCCAGGTCATCAGCAGCTGAACTCGCAGGAGCGCCTTGAGATTGTTCATTTCTCCGTCAGCTCCAGGAAGATATTCTCCAGCGACTCGCCGCTCTGGCTGCCCCGCAGCTCATCAAGCGTGCCGCAGGCGATGATCTGGCCCTTCTGGATGATGGCGACCCGGTCGCAAAGCTTCTCGGCAACTTCCAGCACGTGCGTCGAAAAGAAGAGCGTCTTGCCGGCCCGGGTGTGCTCGGCCATCAGTTCCTTCAAGACGAACGCCGAGCGCGGGTCCAGGCCGACCATCGGCTCGTCGAGGACCCAGACCGGCGGGTTGTGCAGCAAAGCGCCCATGAGCACCAGCTTCTGCTGCATGCCGTGGGAGTAAGCGCCGATTCGGTCGCTAAGGGCGCCGGTCAGCTCAAACGTATTGGCGAACCGCTCGATGCGCTCCCGCCGTTCATCCGCCGGTACGCCGTAAATGTCGCCGATAAAGTTCAGGTATTCCAGACCCGTCAGCCGGTCGTACACTTCGGGCGTGTCGGGCACGAATGCGATCTGGCGCTTGGCCTCCAGGGGCCGGGCGGAAATGTCGTACCCGTTGATGCGGATGGAGCCGGAGTCCGGGCGCAGAAGGCCTACCAACATCTTGATCGTTGTCGTCTTGCCGGCGCCGTTCGGACCCAGGAAGCCGAAGATTTCGCCCGGCTTCACCGTAAGGCTCAGGTTATCCACGGCCTTCTTTTTACCGCCGCTGTAACTCTTGGACACTGCGTTGATCTCGATCATGGATGTACCTCCTGAACGCCGCTTCTCACTCATTAGACCGCAGCCCACGCCCAATGGGTTCAGTGTGGGCGGGGTTTTTGTTCGGTTTCGGGTTACCGGATTCCTCCACCCTCGGGTTTGGCGGTTCCATGATAAACTTGACGTACGATGTGCAGAACTTGAAACAAGGGTGGCAGACTCTAAAGCAGTGGGGGCGATGAATACCATGCGGGAAGTGGTCCTGGTTGACGCGGTGCGGACGCCGATCGGTCGCTATGGGGGTGCGCTGAAGGATGTCCGTCCGGACGACCTGGCGGCGGCGGTGATCAGGGCGCTGCTGCAGCGAAATCCTGCGGTAGACCCGGAGGCCGTCGAGGACGTGATCCTGGGGGCGGCCAACCAGGCCGGCGAGGATAACCGGAACGTGGCCCGGATGGCGGCCCTGCTGGCGGGCCTGCCGGTCAGCGTGGGGGGTGCGACGGTCAACCGGCTCTGTGGTTCGGGCCTGGAGGCTGTCAACCAGGCGGCGCGGGCGATCATGGCCGGGGATGGCGACATGTACATCGCCGGGGGCACTGAATCCATGACCCGGGCACCGTTCGTCATGTCCAAGCATGGTGAGGCCTGGGAGCGGAAGGCGGAGGTCTACGATACGACGATTGGCTGGCGGTTCACCAACCCCAAGCTGGCGGAGAGGTTCTACCCGTACAGTATGGGCGAGACGGCGGAAAACGTGGCGGAAGCATGGCACATCAGCCGCGAAGACCAGGACGCCTTTGCCCTCGGCAGCCAGCGCAAGGCCGGGGCTGCGATGGCGGCGGGCACGTTTACCGCTGAAATCGCGCCGGTAGCGATTCCGCAGCGGAAAGGCCCGGCACTCGTGGTCGATACCGACGAGCACCCCCGGCCAGACGTGACCATGGAGCAGCTGGCAAAGCTAAAACCAGCCTTCCGGGACGGCGGCACGGTGACGGCCGGCAACGCTTCCGGCATTAACGACGGGGCGGCAGCCTTGCTGCTCATGTCCGCCGGGCGGGCGAAGGAATTGGGCCTGGTGCCCCTGGCCAAAATCAAGGCCATGGCCGTGGCCGGCGTCGATCCGTCGTGCATGGGCGTTGGGCCAGTGCCGGCGACGCGCAAGGCGCTCCAACGGGCCGGGCTCACGGCCGGTCAACTGGACCTGATCGAACTGAACGAGGCGTTTGCCGCCCAGTCGCTGGCCTGCATCCGGGACCTGGGTCTGGACCCGGAGCGGATCAACGTCAACGGCGGAGCGATTGCCCTCGGCCACCCGCTGGGTTGCTCGGGCGCCCGGATTCTGACCACCCTGGCGCACGAAATGCGGCGGCGGGAGGTCCAGTATGGCCTGGCGACCATGTGCATCGGCGTCGGTCAGGGCATCGCCACCGTGGTGGAGCAGGTTTAACGTGCATGAATGGGTCGTACGCCTTATAATGTAAGCCTGAGGTGACTAACGTTGGACTTTCGAAACATAGCTGATGCACGGCGGTTTTCGCCGGAGAAGTACCAGAAGAACAATCTGTTCGAGACGGAGCAGACCGCAGTGGACGTGTACTGCCTCCTGCCGGGGCAGAGCCAGCGGCTTCACAGCCACAAAGGTACGGACAAATACTACGTGATCTGGGAAGGCCGGGCTACCGTGCAGGTAGGCTCGGAAACCCGGGAACTGAACCCCGGCGAAATCTCGCTGGCGAGGCCCGGTGTGGAGCACTCCATCGCGAACCGTTCCGACGCGCCGGTAGTGGCTTTGGTCTTCCAGGCGCCCAAGTCGTTCTAGCCAGTGCGCAGAAATATTCGTATCAGGAGTGACCGTCAATTGCAGAATCCCGTGCGGGAGTTCATCAGACTGACCGGTCGGTGGGTGTCCGAGCGCCGGAGCGGTCACTCGGCCGACGTCTTTGTGCCGGGCGCCTGGGCCGGGGAGAGCCTCGCCGTGCGTGAAGCCTCAGGTGAGGTCCGGCCGGTGGATCTGGGAGTGACCCCCGGAGGGTGGAACCACGTGGAAACGAACGGTCCGGTGGATGGCGCCCGTTTGGAGGCAGCGAACCCGCTGCAGATCACGGGCCTGGAGGTGTCGCCGGCGGGTGAGAAATCGCTGGCGGCGCGGGTGCGACTGAGCGAGACGCCAGGCGCGCCCAAAGCACTGCTGACGCTCGTCTTTACGGCGACGGCGCCGGACGGCCGCCAGGTAGGCGGCCAGGAAGTGACGGTCTCGACCCGAACCCGCGACCTCACGCTGGAGATTCCCTTGTCGGAACCGGCCCGCGGCAGTTATCTCCTCAAGGTGAGCCTGTGCATGGACGACCGGGTGCTCGACAACGCCCGCCAGGAGATCGAACTCTAGCGCACCGGATGCGGACAATCTCTGCTAGAATAAGTGACGACCGCAAGGAGGTGGCAGGCGTGGACCTGTGGTCTACTACCCTGATTTCGGCGCTTGATAAGGTGCGTCCGGCCGTCGTACACGTCGAGGCCCGCACCCCTCAGTCTAACCAGATTGCAGTGGGCACCGGCATCGTTTTGGACAACTATCACATCATCTCCAGTGCCCAAATTGTCGCCTTGGGTGATGTGATCTCCGTCAAGACCGTAGACGGGAAGCGCCGGCCCGCGACCTGCATCGGCATCGACCCCCTCTACTTCCTGGCGGTTCTCAAAACCAACGAGCGACTCCCGGTGGATCCGCCGACGTTCGCTCCGGACGGCACGGCGCCGATCGGGCTCTACGTTTTCGCGGTCGGTTGCGCCCTCGGGTATGAGCACACGGTGGCCAACGGCGTCATCGCCAGCAGCGACCGGACCGTCTACCGCCCCTCGCAGGTCCGGGGCACGGGCAACTTTCCGACCGACGGGCTGATCATTACGACTGCCCCCATCCACCCCGGTAACACCGGCGGCCCGCTGGTCGACCTGGAAGGGCGGATCGTGGGCATGAACGGGCTCCAATGGCAGGGCGGCCTCTCGCTGGCACTGCAGGCGAGCGTGGCGGCCCGGGTGGCCAGCCAGATCATCGATCAGGGCGCGGCCGTCCACCCGTGGCTTGGCTTCTCCGGTGAGCCGGAAATGATCGACCAGATGTGGGTTAATCTCTTCTCGCTCCCCATCGACCGGGGGGTACTGGTTGAATACGTGGCGCCGGAGGGACCCGGCCAGCGGGCAGGCCTGCAGGAGCGGGACATGGTTCTGGCCGTGGACGGCCGGCAGCCGGTGCCGCAGTTGGGCTTTATCCGCAAGATGCTGTCGGTGCGGCGGCACGGCGAGAAGGTGCCCATGACCATCCTCCGGCAGGGCGAGGTCATGCAGGTGGAAATCGCCGTGGAGGAGATTCCCCGGCTGACCGACCCGCCGGACGTGGAAGAAGAGTCGGAGCACGACGAAGAATAGCTGCAAAAGGCCGGACGCCGCTTGATAGGGCGCCCGGCGTGGGAATAAACTAAAGGGAGCAGTCGTTGTGACTGCTCCCCTTTAAGTTGATATGTAACTAGTGGTTCGCGGCCCCGCGCTTCGCTACGATGACGCTGATCACGTAAAAGGTCCCAAGTGCCAGGAAAAACACCATGGGTATTCCCCCTCTTTGAATTCGTCTTTATTATGCGTCATAAGTTCCCGAAATGCAAGATATTCGCATGGGGAATGAGAAAACTTTCGGAAAAGAACAGAGAGCAGCCGGTCCGGCTGCTCTCTGTGTATACATGGGCGCCTAGCGCAGGTCTTTGATCGCGAAGTGGAAGACCGACGCCTTGCCATCGAACCGCTGAATCGTAAGGGTCAGGTCATCAGTCGAATTTATGGTTCCGGTGGGGAAGCGAATCGCCAGCATGGCGATGATCACCTTGCCGTCCGGCGACTGGGTGTAGTTGACGGTGCCGGAGACATCGCCCGCCACCCGCTTGCCGTTCTGCTCCAGGTAGTACGCGGCGTTATTCAGGAAGTCGGGCACGTCGCCCTGGATCTGGACCTGGACTTCCACCTTCTTGTTGATCTCCTTGGCCAGGCTCTGCTGGAAGCCGACGCCCGGCTGGAAACCGAACTCGTAAGCCGAAGAGATCCGGCGGGCGACGTACAGGTACTCGGTGAACAGGAAGGCGAAGTCGGGTCCGCTGGAGGCGAAGTAATCCCGGTTGATGTTGGCCGATCCCCTGGACATCTGGCGGCCAAACTCGGCGGCCTCCTGGATCTGACCGGCCGTCAGGCCGATGAGAATGCCGCCCTGGTCCTGGACGCCCTGCTCCTCGGCCGCCTTGCGGAGTCCATCTTCCGAGACCAGGGTCACCTTGGACGAGAGCACCTGCCCGGACCGCTTCACGGTAATGGCCACCGTGTCGCCCGGCTTGTGGGCGGCCAGGAACCCGTAGTAGTCATCGCTGGTGAAGATCATCGTGTCGTCGATCTTTACGAGCTTATCGCCCGGCTGCAGGGCGGTCTTGCCCACCGGGCCGTCCGAAATGGTCGAAGCGATGGTGACGCCTTCAGCATTCGGTACGCCGAATTGCGCCTGCCAGTCCTCGTCCAGCGTCATGCCTAACGTCGCCCGCTCCACCTTGCCGTTCTGCAGCAGCACCTCGGCGATCTGCTTGGCGGTGTTCACGGGAATGGCGAAGTTGAGGCCCTCGACGCCGATGTCCGCCAGTTTGTTGGAGTTAATGCCGATCACCTGACCATCCAGGTTGAACAACGGGCCGCCGCTGTTACCCGGGTTGATCGGAGCGTCGGTCTGCAAGAACGAGTAGGCGGCGCCGAGGGGACGCCCCACGCCGGACAGGATGCCGGACGTGACCGAATTGCCCAGGCGGAAGCCCATCGGGTTTCCGATGGCGACTACCGGCATGCCGACCATCACTTTGTCCGAATCGGCCGTGACCAGGGGCACCAGGTTCTTGGTCGTCACGCGGATCACCGCGATGTCGGCGGTCTTGTCTTCGAAGATCTGGCTGGGCGCCACGGTCTCAATGGTCTTGTCGGCGTAGAGAATCTTCACCTCTACGGCGTCCTCGACCACGTGAGCGTTGGTGATGATGACACCTTCCTTGTACACCCAACCGGTGCCGGCTGCATGGCTCTTCTGCGTGGACCGGACCGCTTTCATGGTCGTAAGAATGCCCACGATCGACGGCTTCGCCTTGGCTGCCAGCGTCACGATGGCGCCGCCCTGAGCTGCGGCGGAAAGCGCTGTTCCGGTGACAGGTGTCTCGGCGAAGGCCGGCAGGGCCGCACCGACGGCCAACACCAGGACCATGACCATTCCGAACAGAACCCGTCTTACCTTTAGCCGCATACAGTTCCCTCCTTCAGAGTCTGACAGTAAGACGTTCAATATTCTGTCGGTGGTACCTGTTGCAGCGCGAATTTCTCACCAAAATGATTCGACACGGTTAGACAGGCCGTTTCGGGTGGTCAGCAGCGATTTTTCCGACAGGCGAACCCTGGCATCTCCGCGCCAAACCTGAGGCGCGGTGCGTTTGGTTGGCGTCCCTAGGTCATTGTGTCTACCCCCTATTGCCGATTCCCGGCAGGGGACATGACCATTATCATGAAAACCGGAGGGATAAGCATGTCCACGGCACAGCGCACCCTTTTCCTGGGCCATTTCGGATCTGGCAAGACCGAGGTGGCCATAAATTATGCCCTTTCTCTTTGTACAGGACCAAAGCGTCCTCTATTGCTCGACCTGGATTTTATAACCCCGTACTATCGCTCCCGGGACGTGCTGCCTGAACTGGCGGAGGCCGGTGTGGACGTCGTCGCTCCGGAAGGGGACTTGAGACAGTCGGACTTGCCGGTGGTGACTGCCAGAGCGATGCAGTCGCTCATCCACTACGACGGCCCGGTGGTCGCGGACATCGGCGGCGACGAGGGCGCCCGCGTGGTCGGCAGCCTGGCCGGCCTACTGCGGCCGGGCTCGTATCAGGCGTTCATGGTGGTCAACCCGTACCGGCCGGGGACGGGCACGGCAAACCAGGTGGCGGACTATGCCCACTGGCTGGAATCCATCGCCCGCATCAAGTTCACGGGCATGGTGAACAACGCCAACGCCGGCCTGCTTACCGAACCCCGTCACGTGCTGGATGGGCTTAAACTGGTCCAGGCGGCGGGGGAGTTGCTCGGACTCCCGGTGGTGTTCACTGCGGCGAAGTCGGACGTTGCCCCGCAATTGACGGGGCTTGATGTTTTGTCATTGCATCTTAAAATGCGGCCTCCCTGGGAATTGGCAGCCCTGGAGACCAAGTAAGGGGGTAAAGGAAATGCGTGAAGTCAAACTCGAACTGAACGAGAATCTGTGTAAGGGCTGTGAACTGTGTGTCCAGGCCTGCCCGCGGGACGTGCTAGCCATGGGCGGCAACATTAATGCGCTCGGCTATAAGCCGGCAGCCGTTGTTGATGCAGGGCGGTGCACCGGCTGTAAGGCCTGTGCGCTGGTGTGCCCCGAAGTCGTGTTTACGATCTGGCAGACCGCTTAGGAGGTGGCTCTCGTGACCGCAGATATGGAACTGACCATGGTAAAGGGGAACGAAGCGTTGGGCGAGGCGGCCATTCGGGCCGGCTGCCGCTTCTTCTTCGGCTATCCGATTACGCCGCAGTCCGAACTGCCGGCCTACATGTCCCGGCGGATGCGCGAAGTTGAAGGCACATATCTACAGGCCGAGTCGGAGGTCGCCGCCATCAACATGGTGCTGGGCGCTTCCTCGACCGGCGTGCGGGCGATGACCTCCTCCTCTTCTCCGGGCTTCAGCCTGAAGCAGGAAGGCATTTCGTATATGGTCGGCTCGGAAGTCCCGTGCGTCGTAGTCAACGTGATGCGTGGCGGCCCGGGCCTGGGTAATATTCAGCCGTCCCAGTCCGACTACTTCCAAATGGTGAAGGGCGGCGGCCACGGCGACTACCACATGATTACGCTGGCTCCGTCCACGGTGCAAGAACTGGTGGACGTGACCTACTTAGCGTTTGATCTGGCTGATAAGTACCGGAACCCCGCGGCCGTCCTGGGCGATGGCCTCCTGGGCCAGACCATGGAGCCGGTCCGCTTCCCGGCCATGAAGGAACTGCCCGGGGTGCAGGACTGGGCGCTGACCGGGGCGAAGGACCGCAAGAAGCGGCTCATCAACTCCCTGGAGCTTTCCGCCGATGGTCTGGAAGCCCACAACAACGCCCTGCAGGCCAAGTTCAACGCCATGAAGGTGGAGGTCCGGTGGGAGGAATACCTCTGCGGCGGGGCCGATCTGGTGGTCACCGCTTACGGCACCTCCGCCCGCATCGCCCGCGCCGCCGTGGAAGCCGCCCGCGCCCAGGGCCTCAAGGTTGGCCTCTTCCGGCCGATCACGGTGTGGCCGTTCCCCACGGAAGCGCTCGCTAAGCTGGTCAACGGCAGCGTCCGAGCCGTTCTGGACGTGGAGATGTCCGCCGGCCAGATGGTCGAAGACGTGCAACTTGCCGTTCTCGGCCGGGCACCGGTCCACTTCTTCGGCCGCACGGGCGGCAGCGTGCCCACCCCGCGTGAAGTGCTCGGGCAGATTCAGAAGGTCTTGGGAGGCGAAGCAAAGTGAAGCAGATTGCAGGACGCCCTGAAGCTTTGTCGCCGGTGACCACGCACTACTGCCCCGGCTGCAGCCACGGCGTTGTGCACCGGCTGATCGCCGAAGTGCTCGATGAACTGGGCCTCCGGGAAAAGACGATCGGCGTGGCCTCCGTGGGCTGCTCGGTCCTGGCCTACAACTACTTTGAGGTGGACTTCGTCCAGGCGCCGCACGGCCGGGCGCCGGCGGTGGCGACGGGCGTCAAGCGGGCACGGCCGGACCTGGTGGTTTTCACCTACCAGGGCGACGGCGACATGGCCGCTATTGGCACGTCGGAGATCATTCACTCGGCGGTCCGCGGCGAAAAGTTCACGGCGATCATGTACAACAACACGATTTACGGGATGACCGGCGGCCAGATGTCGCCGACGACGCTTATGGGCGCCGTCACGGCGACCACGCCGTACGGCCGCGGCCCGGAGGCGGGCATGCCGTACCGCATGGCCGAAACGCTGGCCTCCATGCCGGGCGCCGCTTACGTGGCCCGGACGCACGTGGCCGACGTGGGCAACATTGTCAAGACCAAGCGGGCGATCAAGAAAGCCTTCGAGGCCCAGGTCGCCGGGCTCGGCTTCACCATGGTCGAGGTTCTGGGCAACTGCCCGACCAACTGGGGTCTGACCGCTTCCGAATCCAACGCCTATGTGACGGATCAGATGCTCGCGGTCTTCCCGCTGGGCGAGTTCAAGGACGTGACCAAGGAGGTAGCCGCCAATGTCGTACGTGCATGAGATTCTGATCGCCGGTTTCGGCGGCCAGGGCGTGCTTACGGCGGGGCAGCTGATCGCCTACGCCGGCAACTACGAGGGCAAGCAGGTCTCCTGGGTCCCGGCCTACGGCCCGGAACAGCGGGGCGGCACGGCCAACTGCTCGGTGGTGGTCAGCGATGTGGCGGTCGCCTGCACGCTGGTGACCGAGCCCACGGCCTGCATTGTCATGAACCATCCGTCGCTCGAAAAGTTTGAGTCGGCGGTCCAGCCGGGTGGCGTTCTGGTCGTAAACACATCGCTCTGCACCAAAGCGGCGACCCGCAAGGACATCACGGTGGTGCCGGTGGCGGCCACCGATATCGCCGTGGAACTGGGGAGCGTCAAGTTCGCCAACATGGTCGCGCTGGGCGCCCTGTTGGCGGCCCTGCCGGTCGTCGAGACGGAGTCGGTGCTCAAGGCCATGCTGAAGGTGATGGGCAAGGACAAGGAGCGGTTCATTCCGGTCAACCGCAACGCTTTGAACCGGGGCCTGGAAGCGGCGAAAGTTGCGGCTCATCTGTAAGGTATAGGCATAACAGCCCGGACGGTTCTTCCGAACCGCCCGGGCTTTCTGTTTGTCGGGGACATTTTCGTGAAGACCAAGCTCAATAAATGGTAAAATGAGGTGGTACCCACGACCAGGGCGGGTCGGACAGCGTGCCGGCATAGAATCAGCAGCGGTTTCATTGAGGGATGGGTAAACCATGTGCATGGAGCGTGACCTCTTCTGCCGGACCGACCGCCACCGGGCCGTCGCCGGGCGGGCGCTTGAGCTGGCCCGGGTGTTCGCCGGGCGGGCGCCGGTTCATGACCGGGACGGCTCTTTTCCGTTTGCGAACGTGGCGGACCTGTATGCTTCCGGCCACAGCCTGCTGACCATGCCGCGGGAGTACGGCGGCGAAGGTGGCGGCGTCTACGAACTGGTGCTGGCGCAGAGCTACCTGGCCCGCGGCGACGGCTCGACCGCGCTCGCCATCGGGTGGCACCTCTTCAAGACCGGGCAACTGGCCGAAACCCGCGCCTGGGACGAGCGGATTTTTGCGCGCGTCTGCCGGGACGCCGTGCTGAACGGGCGGCTGATTAACGCAGCGGTGAGCGAGGCGGAAACCGGCAGCCCCACCCGGGGCGGGCGCCCGACGACTACCGCACGCCAGACGGAAAACGGCTGGGTGCTGAACGGGCGCAAGACCTACACCACCATGGCCCCGGTGCTCCACTACTTTCTCGTGTCGGCGGCCATCGACGGCGCCGAGACCAACGGCTGGTTTCTGGTGGAGCGGGGGACGCCCGGACTCGCCGTGGAGGAGACCTGGGACACGCTCGGGATGCGGGCCACGGGCAGCCACGACCTGGTGCTCCGGGACGTACCCCTGCCGGCGGACGGGCTGGTCCAGCAGTTCGGCCGGGGCGTCCCGTCGGAAGGGACGGCGGGGCGGGGCACGGGGTGGAACCTGCACATTCCGGCCGTATACCTGGGCATCGCCGAGGCGGCCCGGGATTTCGCCGTGGGGTTCGCTGCCCGGCACCAGCCCAACTCCATCACCACCGTAATCGGCGAGCTGCCGGCGGTTCAGGCCCACCTCGGGCAGATGGAGCTGGAACTGCTGGCGGCCCGGACGCTGCTCTTCGCCCTGGCCCAACGCTGGGACGAGGAGCCGGACCGCCGGGAGGCGCTGACTGCCCCGGTCGGCGGCGCCAAGGTGTTCGTCGTGAACACGGCGCTGGACGTGGTGGACCGGGCCATGCGGGTGGTGGGCGCAGCTTCGCTGTTCAAGTCCAACCCGCTGGAGCGGTATTACCGGGACGTGCGGGCCGGCCTGCATAACCCGCCCATGGAGGATGCGGCTTTGGTCCAACTGGCTCGGGCGGCCTTGAAGGCGGCGACCGAGGTTTAGGGAAAACGTGAGGCGGCGGCTCTCGCAAGAGAACCGCCGCCGTTGCTATTCGCGCCAGAGCGTGGTCAGCTTCCGGCCGGCAGAATCGCTTCCGCCAGCTCCTGGGTGCGCAAGGCTTCCGCTCCGTCAGTCTCGGGCTGAACGCCGGTCCGCAGGCAGTGCAGAAAGTGGTCGGTGGCGGAGGCCATGCCCCGCTTCTCCAGCGTGGCGGTCCAGGACTGGCCGATCGGCTCGGCCCGCTCGACCCCGCCCTCGACCACGGTCAGCCGCTCCATCCCCTCGACAATGACGCTGAGGCCGTCGCCGTGCACTTCCAGCCGCTCCATCGGCCGGCCGGCGCCGAAACTCTGCGAAAGCTGGACCAGCGTGCCGTCGGGCGCCAGGAGTTGGGCCGCCACGAGGCCGAGGCGGGCATGCGCCACCTGCACGGTCAGCTCGCCGGCGTAAAATCGGGCCAGGTCGATGATGTGGATGGTGTCGTCCATGATGATTTGCCGGAGCGGCCAGCCCTTAGAGCCCCGCTCCCGATGCTTGTGAATCTGGATGAACTCCATGCGGCGGCCCGCAAAGAGCGCCCGGACCCGGCGGTAGGCAGGGGCGTACCGCCGGTTAAAGCCTACCATGAGCAGCCGTCCGGGCTGGCCGGCAGCCGCGACGATGCGGCGGGCCTCTGCCAGGTCGTTGGCCAGGGGTTTCTCCAGATAAACAGCCACGCCCGCCTCCAGCAGGGAGACGGCCTGCTCGGGGTGCAAGGCGGTGGGGCTTAACAGATACGCGGCCTGCGGGCGCAGTGCCAGGAGTTCGGGGAACGTCCGGGCCTGAAGCTGCAGCCGGTACTGCGAGGCCAGTTCGGCCACTTGCTCGCCGGTCCGGCTGCAAAGCGCCACAATCTCCACGCCGGGATGCGCGGTCAAGACCGGCAGGTGCGCCTTCCGGGCGATGCCGCCAAGACCCACCACGCCTACGGTCACCTTGTTCATACAGGTGCCTCCACATGGGTCAGACTTTCGCTCCAAGATCATTCGCATAATCGGTGGCCAATCCTGCCTGGACGGCGGCACTCGCCAGGGGAGAGCAGGAATTGGTCGGAACGAAGGCGAATTACCAAATGATGGAAAACAAAGGAGGCATCCTATGTGAATAGTACACGTATGATCGTTTACACCTGCGGCTACGCCCGGAGCACGGATAGCATAAAAGAACAGCTCCAGGAGTGCGGGGCCGAAGTCTGCCAGTCGTTTCAACTGATTCCCGGCGTGGCGGCGGGTCTCTCGCCGGATGCGCTGAAGAAGTTCTTCGCCCGCTACCCCGGCGCCACCGTGCAGCCCGACCGGCGTCGGCAGATTCCGCCCATGCCGTTCGGGCCGGACGACCGGTTCGAGATCGCGGCACCCCGCCCTGCGGCTGACGGGCAGGACGAGGCGCCCGCCCCTTCGCCTGCCAATGCGGAGATGTCGCCGCTGGCGCTTTCGCTGATCCACGCGGACGCCGTCCAGGCCATGGGCATCGACGGGTCGGGGGTGCGCATCTGCATCATCGACTCGGGGGTCGACTTTAACCATCCGGATCTGCAGGGGACGGCGCTTGTGGGGCCGGACGGGAACTTCCTGGCCGTGGACTTCACGGAGACGGACCTGGCCGACACCATCGGGCACGGGACCGCCGTGGCGGGGTCCATCGCCGCCCAGGCGAAACAGATCTACCCCATTAACAACGAAGTGACCGGCAAGCCGGTGGCCTACACCCGGATCAAAGGGATGGCGCCGGGCGTCAAACTCATGAGCGCCAAGGTCTTTGACGCCCGGGTGCCCAGCGGCTATGACACGGCCATAATCGCGGCCCTGGAGTGGGCGGCAGAGCAAGGCGCGCAGATCGTCAACATGAGCCTGGGCGGCGGCGCCCTGCCGAACGACGGCAACGACCCCCTGGCGGCGGCCGTAACCGCGCTCCGGCAGCGGGGCATTCTGGTGGTGGTCGCCTCCGGAAACGAGGGCGGCGGCCAGGGCTCGGTCTCCTCTCCGGGCTCCTCGCCGGGGGCGCTTACCGTGGGGGCCTCCACCATGTACCGGTCGTTCGCCGAAATGGGCTTCCTGGCCGAGGGCGACCGGTGGACCGTAGACCAGCTTGCCTCTTTCTCCAGCCTGGGCCCGGCGGCCGACGGTCGGCTGAAGCCGGATATTCTGGCGCCGGGTGCCTTCGACTGGGGGCTGGCGCCGCTGTCCGGCTCCGAGGAAGGGCAGAACATGCAGCTGTTCGGCGGTACCAGCCAGGCCACCCCGCTCATGAGCGGCGCGGCGGCACTGGTTTACCAGGCGTTCTTTCGGGCGAAGGGGCGGTACCCGTCGGCCGATGAGGCGATGCGGATCGTTTGCAGCACCACGGACGACCTGGGGCTGCCGGCCCACATGCAGGGGGCCGGCCGGGTCAACGCCCTCCGGGCCGTGCAGGCCGTAACCGGGACGTCGCAGGCGGCGGTCACCTTCGGGCCGCTGTCGCCGGTCTCCGTTCTGCCGGGCCAGGAGACGTCGGTCAACCTGGAACTCACGAACCTGGGTTCGGCGGCGGCGCAGGTGCCAGTGAGCGCTTACACGTACGCCCCGGCAGATTTGGCCGACGAGGCGTTTAACGGCGAGATCGCCACCGGCCAGACGCCGCAGGAGATCATGTTCATGGTGCCCGAGCACACCGACCTGATGCAGATTTCCCTGGACTGGCCCACGGAGGACCACGGTCCCCGGTCACCTCGGCTCATGGTCGCCATGTACGACCCCAGGGGCAACTTCGTCAACTACCAGCGGCCCAACGGGTCCGGCGACGTGGAGTTGGGCAAGTCGGTGGATTGCTGGATTGCCCGCCCGGAGGCCGGATCCTGGACGGCCCGCATCGTGCTGCGGCTGGGGAAGCCGGACACCGTGCAGCCGTTCACGCTCGCCATCCGGCGGTTCAGGCGGTCGGCCTGGGGCTGGGTGTCGGGGCCGGCGCAGCCGGTAATGCTGGCGCCGGGCGAGGCCCAGCAGACGGCCATCGCCGTGCGGGTGCCGGAGGGGACGATCGCCGGGACCTACGCCGGGCATATCGTTGCAGGCTCCCTGCTGATCCCGTTTGCCGTGGTCGTCCCGATTGCCCTGAACCAGGGCCAGGGCACCTTCGCCGGGGCCTTCCAGCATGGCTACCAGGGTTCCTACGGCAACGGCGACTGGCTCTACCACGACCTGCCGGTGCCCGCCGGCACGCGCTCGCTGGTGGCCTCGCTCCAGTGGCCGGATGTGGACAACGCCCTGGAGTGCTACCTGATCGATCCCAACGGGGTGGCGGTCATGGGCCGGTCCAACGACAAGGACATTCTCGACGACGGCGACAGCCGGACATTGGGCGGGCAGTTCGTGCTGGCCCACCCGGAGCCGGGCAACTGGCGGCTGGTGCTCCACTCCTTCGCTTTCTGCGGGCGGGGCATGCCGGAGCCGTACTTCGGCACCGTGGAGACAGCGGGCGAACTGGTCTCGCCGAAGATCATCCAGCTTAGAGTGAGCCGGGGCCAGGAGGCGCCCATGGCGCTCTCGGTGGCGAACCCCGGGCGGCTGCCCATGACCGTACAGGCGATGGCGCAGTCGACCGAGGCCCGACTGGTCTGGAAGAGCCTCGCCGGCGAAGTCAAATCCGGGGTGACTCGGGAAGGCCGTCCGGAAGGCGATGCCAACGTGGCGCTGGGCACCATCGACGTGCCGGTGGGCGCCCGGCAGCTGGGCGCCGTGCTTAACTGGGACGAGCCGGGGGTCGAGGTCTCCCTGAGCCTCTTTGACCCGGTCTCCCAGAGCGACCGCTCCACCATTTCCAGCGACAAGGGCCAGGTGGCGCTGGTGGAGTCCAACCCGGTGCCGGGGCAGTGGACCGTCATGGCGGGCATCACTTCGCCCACCGGACAGACCAAAGCCATCAACCTGACCGGCTCGACGTTCGTCGTGGCACCCCTGGCGTTGGAAGGGGTATCGGCACAGCCCGTCACCATTCAGCCCGGCCGGCAGTCGCTGGTACCGCTGACCGTAAAGCTGCCGGAAAGCGCCAATGCCATGATGGGCCGCATCGTGGTGACCACCACCAAGGGCGACCGGCTGGGCGAAGTGGCGTTCCGCATTCAGGCCGGGGACTCTGGCGCCGATGCGGAAGCGGCATCCACCAGCCACGGCCTCGGGCTGGCGTAACTTCGACCACGCTCGCGAAGAGGCCGCAGACCGGAATTCCTGTCTGCGGCCTCTGGTTGTCTACCGTCCTACTTGGCGCTGGGGTCGAACTGCATCAAGCCGAACAGGTTGCCTTCGGTGTCGAGGCAGTAGGCCATGTAGCCAATGCCGGGGACGGCCATCTTCCCTTCGACGACCTTGCCGCCGCCGGCCGTAATCTTGGCCACGAACTCGTCGACCGACGGCACGTCGATGGTGTTGACCACCCGCTGGGGTCCCATGGGCCGCATGATTGCACCATCAATGCCCGGAGTGCCCTGCTCGCCGGTGGTCAGGAGCCAGTAGTCCTGGGGACCTTCCCACTTGTTCACTTTCCAGCCGAAGACTTCGGTGTAGAACTTGACGGCCCGCTCGGGTTGATCGGCGGCAAATTCGAAGTGCGTAACTCTGGGCATGGTCGGCCCTCCCCTTGCTACTTTTATTGGCATAGTCTGCCGCCAAACTCCCCTCCTGATGCTCGCGGTGGCGGCAGACTTACTCCCCGGCTTCCAGGAACGTGTACATGCCGCCCTCGTAATGGCCGGGCTTGTGGCAGGCCAGTTCCACCCGGCCGGAGCGTGTGACCCGGAACCGAAGCATCCGGACCTCGCCGGGCTTGATGTCCTCGGCTTCCCTGTCGTACGGCTGTACCTCGAGCTCGTGGATTTGCTCACCGGCGTTCCGGATGGTCAGTTCCACCAGGTCGCCCCTGTGCACGTTCGCCGGGGACACATCGATGCGGAACTCGCTCAGGGTCACGTGGATGCGGGCTTGTGGGACCCCCCGAAGCTGTGCGGCGCCCGCGGTGTAAACGCCGCCGGCGGCTACGGCAACAAGGGCTGCGATCACGATCAACCCAATCCAGATCCTGCGCATGAGAACACCTCCCGTCATCAAGACGGGCGGGTGGCGCCATCGGGTCGGACGGGTACCGGAAATCCCCCCAGGGCTGACTTCGGGTCATCCGTCACCTGTCGCGCCGGGGCTTCTATGTCATACTGGAATGCGTAAAGTAATTGCCGTGCCTTTGCCCGGCTCGGACTGGACCTGCAGGTCGCCTTTGAGGCGGGCCGCCCGCTCCCGCATGATTGTGAGGCCGAAGTGGCCTTCGCCAGGCGGGCTGGCCGGGTCGAAGCCCTTGCCGTCGTCGGCGATCATCAGGCGATAGTGCTCCTCATCCCGAGCTACCTCCACCCAAACGTGCGTGGCCTCCGCATGCCGATGGATATTCGCAAGCGCCTCCTGCACGATCCGAAGCGCCTCATGCACGTCCGGACAGTTGACATCCTCCCCTGGCGCCAGCCGGACGGCCAGTTCCACCTGCAGGTTGCTCTCCGGGTAGAAGTCGGCCAGGCAGTCGGAGAGCGCACCGACCAGCCCGCTCTGCGGCTGGACCCTGCCCCGGAGGTCTGCGATGAGGCGGCGGACTTCGGCCAGCGTCCGGTCCAACAGGCGATACGTTTCACTGAGCCGGTTCTGCACCGCTTCGGGACTCCCGGTGCACTGCTGGGCATCATACAGCAGCAGCTTCAGGCCGAACAGGTTCTGGCTGAGGCCGTCGTGGACCTCCTGGGCCAGCTTCGTCCGTTCGCTCCGGATGGCCTCCTCGTGCAGCGTGATCAGTTCGGTGGCAAGGCTAAGCGAGTTGGCCATTTTGTCCAGCGTCTGGAGGTCCTGGTCGGAGTACCCCCGCTCCCGGCGGCTGGCGACCATGAGCACACCCAGAACCCGACCGTTGCCCCGCACCGGCACGCCAATGGCGGCCTTCAGCCCCTCTGTCAGGAAAATGGGATACGAAGCCGGGCTGCCGGCCAGGTCCTCAGGGAAGCGAAAACTCTTAAGCGGCAGGTCTGTCAGAATGATACGGCCGGGGAAACCCTGGCCGGGCCGAAGCCGGACAGTCGTTGGCGCCGGACTCACGGTGCCGCTGGTCACCTGCCAGCGGACCTCCCGGCGGCTCTCGTCGTAAAAAGCCAGGGCAGCGAGGTCGCTCCTGAGGAGCTTGCGCAGGCTGTCCAGCACCGGCTCGAGTCCGGCGCCCAGGGAAGGCTCATCCCGCTCCCGGGACCGCAGTTGGAGCAGCACCATGCGACTTTCCGGGGTTGCGCCTTCCACGGGGGAGGCTGAAACGTCCAGCTGCCCGGAACCGGCCAGGGACATGAGACCCTCCACGGCCTCCCCCGCCAATCCCTGCCGGAGTGGGCAGGCTTCGCCCAGGCAGGACGGGCACCCCAGCACGTCCCGGCAGGCCAGCCCTACGAGTGACTGCGTCGCGCCAAGCACGCCGGCACACGCGGGCGATGCCGCCGTCACACTCAGGTTCCGGTCGAACACGAGAATTGGCTTGGGTTCCACCGCGTCTCACCTGCCTTGCGGGGGGCTCTCGGTTCTTTCATCGTAGCACAAAAGGCCCACATTCAACTAGATATTTTGGATTGATACGAGGTCCGTTAGAACATGGGGGGACGGAAGTGGCAGACTGGCTCATGAAGACGGAACCGGCGGAGTTCGCCTATGCCGACCTGGCGGCCCGGGGGCGGGAGCCGTGGAGCGGGGTGCGGAATCCGGTAGCCTTGAAACACATGCGGGCCATGCACCCCGGGGATCGCTTTCTCTTCTACCACACCGGCGGCGAGCGGGCGGTGGTGGGCGTGGGGGGCATTGCCACGGAGCCCTCCCCGGACCCGCAGGCGGGCGACCCCCGCTTCGTGGTGGTGGACGTGACGCCGGCCTACCCGTTCCGGCGGCCGGTTACTCTGACCGAAATCAAAGCGGACCCGCGGTTCGCCCAATGGGAACTGGTGCGCCAGTCCCGGCTGTCGGTGATGCCGGTGAGCGAAGAGCAGTGGCGCTGGCTCCATGAAATGGGCGAGACGCCGCTGTAGCCACTGCCAGTGCCCGTCGGGGAAAAGGCTGGTTGCGTCTGCAGGCAGGGGCCAACACAAAGCGGCGTATCCACCGTACGGGAGACGCCGCTGCTTTGCTGTTGGTACTTGCGGCGAGGCTAGGCCTTCCCCGCGAGACTGATAAAGACCCGGTCCAGGCTGCCGCCGCCGGCGTGCTCCGCCCGCAGTTCGACCGGCGTCCCGTAGGCCACCAGCCGCCCGGCCAGAATCATGCCCAGCCGGTCGCAGTACTCAGCCTCATCCATGTAGTGAGTCGTGACCAGCACGGTCGTGCCCGTGTCCGACAGCCCGTAGATCAGGTCCCAGAACTTGCGGCGGGAGACCGGGTCGACGCCGGACGTCGGCTCGTCCAGCAGGAGCAGAGGCGGCCGGTGCAAAATGGCGCAGGCAAAGGCCAATCGTTGCCGGAGCCCGCCGCCGACCTGGCCCGCCGGCGTCTGCCGGAGCGGTTCCAACCCACTCCAGGCCAGCAGTTCGCCGATCCGCTCCTGCAGGGCGCCGCCTTTCAGCCCGTAAACCCGCCCGTAGAAGGCCAGGTTTTCCGCCACCGTCAGATCGTTGTAGAGGCTGAACCGCTGGGACATATACCCGGCCTTCTGCCGGATGGCCTCAGGCTGGGTGGCCAGGTCATGCCCCAGCACGTGCCCGCCGCCGGCGCTGGGGGCCAGCAGCCCCAACAGCATCCGGATGAGCGTAGTCTTGCCGGCGCCGTTCGGCCCCAGCAGCCCCATGACCGTGCCGGCCTCCACTTGCAGGGTCACATCGTTTACGGCGACGAACTCCCCGAAGCGTTTCGTCAGTCCCTTTGTTTCGATGGCTGCACTCATAGGGCGTGCACCTCCTCGGCGGCTCCCGAGAGCCAGATGTACGCATCCTCCAGGCTGGGCGGCACGGGGGTCAGTTCGTAACCCGCCGGCGCCGCCACGGGGGCTCCCGCCTCCAGGGCCACCCGGACACCGGTCCCCTGCGGCTGAATCCACCGCTGCCCGGTCAGCTCCCCGGCCGCCCGCATGGCCGCCATGCGGTTCAGACTCATGCCCGCGGCCGGCGTCATCAGGACCATTTGCCAGGGCAGCCGCTCTTTCAGGGCCGACGCCCGGTCAAAGGCCAGCAGCCGCCCCTGGTGCAGCAGCCCGACCCGGTGGCAGTGCTCGGCTTCGTCCATGTACGGGGTGGTGACCAGCACGGCCCGCCCCGCTTCGGCCTGGCTGCGGAGCAGGTCCCAGAAGTCCACCCGTGCCACCGGGTCCACGGCGGTAGTGGGTTCATCGAGAATCAGAATGGGCGGTTTGTGGACGACGGCGCAGGCCAGCGCCAGCTTCTGCCGCATGCCGCCGGAGAGTGCGCCGCTCAGCCGGTCCTTGAACGGCCAGAGTCCGACCCACTCCAGGAGCCGTTGGCCTTCCGCCACGGCCTGTGCCGGGGACATCCCGTACACCCGGCCAAAGAAGCGGATGTTCTCATATGCGGTCAACTCGGGGTAGAGGCTGTACCGCCCGGTCAGGTAGCCGACCCGCCCGCGGGACTCCGGCGCCACTTTGCCCGCGGAGGGCGCCAGCGCGCCGGCCGCCAGCCGGGCCAGGGTCGTTTTACCCGCGCCGTCCGGCCCTACCAGGCCGACCATTTCCCCGGGTCGGACCTCAAAGTCGATGCCGCTCAAGGCCTGAACGGATCCGAACGATCGGGACACGCCGATAAAGCGAATAGATGCGTCCATCGCGTTCACTCCCTAACCCAGCCGCTTGCGGAACCGGAGGGAGGCCAGACCCAGCACGGCCACGGAATAGACGGCCAGCACCACGGCCGGAACCATCAGTTGGTCCAGTCCCTGCCCTTTCATGAACATCCCGCGGGCAATGGGCACGTAGTGGGTGAACGGCAGCAGGTAGGCCACGTATTGAATCCACTTCGGCAGCGAGGTCAGCGGGAAGATGAGCCCGGAGACCAGAATCTGCGGGAAAACGGTGAACATGGCGAGCTGCATGGCCTGCTGCTGGTTCTGCGCCACGGTCGAGAGCAGGAGCCCCAGCCCCAGGGTCGTGAAAACCAGCAGCAACGAAAGGCCGATAAAGAGGGGGAAGTTGCCGACAAAAGTCAGGTTGAACAGGTAGCTCCCCAGGAAGTACACCAGTGTAAAATCCACCGCGGCGATGATGAACGGGGGAATCAGCTTGCCAAGCATCAGCTCGAAGGGGGTGATCGGGGTCACCACCAGTTGCTCCAGGGTGCCGTATTCCCGTTCCCGGACGATCCCGAGCACGGTCATGAGGGTCGCCATGAACATGACCACGAGGCCCAGCAGGCCGGGGATCATCACGTTGGCGCTCTTGAGCTCCGGGTTGTAGAGCGTCTCCACCTGAGGGATCAGCTGAGGCGCCGACGGGGGCGTGAAGTCGAGCCCGCGGGCGGTAACGGCGGCCTTCACCTTGGCTTCCAGGTCAGCTTTGATCTGGGTCTGCACCGGTTCCAGGGCTTTTTGCAGCATCCGGGTGCCGGTCTGGGCGGCGAAGAGTTCTGAACCGTCGAAGAGCACCTTCAGGGACGGGCTGGTCTGCCCTTCGGCGAACCCCGGCGGGATTATGACGCCCATCTGCACTTCGCCCCGGTACATGCCCGCTTTGATGCCGGCCTCCGTTGGATCGGCCAGATTCACGACGCGGGAGCGCTCATACTCCCGGAACGCCTTGGCCACCAGGGCGCCGGTCTGGTTTCCGCTGTTGTCGATGACGGCGATCTTGACTTCCTTGACATCGAAACTGAAGGCGTAGCCAAACATCACCAGCCAGAGCAGCGGCAGTGCGATCATCATGGCGAGGGTCCGCTTGTCCCGGCGAACTTGGATGAATTCCTTGCCGGCGAGAGCCATGAGGCGGTTCAGCATGGTGGGGTCACTCCTTTTGCGGCGTCTCCGTGAGCAGGGCCGGAATCACGGTCTCAGTGATCTGCCGGAGCAACTCTTCGTTGGTGACCTCGGTCATTACGGGAACGTGCAGGAAATCGCGCATCAACACGGTCGCCACCATCGGCCCGGCCATGAGCACGCCTACCATGGGGGGCGGCATTTTTCGGATGGTGCCCAACTCCATCTGGTGGGCAAGGTAGTCCAGGACGAAGTGGATGACGGCATCGATGACCTGTTCCTGGTAGATGCGGGCGATCTCCGGATTCCGGGGTCCTTCCGCCACGACGATGCGCAGTACCGCCTGGGTCCGCTCCTCCATCAGGAACTGAACCATGTTCCGGGCGACCGTCGGCAGCACTACCTGGGGCGGGAGGTCCAGGAAAGTGCCGTTCAACTGCTCCATGACTGGCAGGATCACGCCTTGCCGCTCCCTGAGAACGGCCTTGAACAGTTCCTCCTTGCTGGGGAAGTAATAGTAGAGCGCCGCCGGGGTCACGCCGGCCGCTCTGGCGATGTCGGCGTTGGTAGCGGTCGCAAAGCCCTTCTGGGCGAATACCTGGAGGGCTGCCTCCAGAATCTCCTGCCGCCGGTCAGGCGGCGGGTTCTTGGGTCGGGGCGCCATGGCGTTGTCGCCTCCCGTTATGCGTTTGTGATAACTTACTGATCGGTTAGTTAAATTATGACACGGAGGAAAACACGCGTCAAGCCCCCTTGGAACGAGTCTCCGAATGAAACACCGGCCTCCGAGCTATGGCTCAGAGGCCGGTGGGTTTTCCGCTCTTATGTGGATGCCAGGACATCCGGGTGAGTTGAATGTCCCCCGAAGCGGCTAGTGGCGAGGCCGGGCACAAGCCGGGACCGCTGACGTGGGTAGGCTCACAAAACGCCGCCCGGCTGGCGTCGAACCGCTGCATCTTCACCAGGCCGGCGACGAAGGCCGGGAAGTTCCACGTCTCCCGGAGGTCCGTGTTCTGGGCGAACTCCCGCACGAACTTGCGGGCCATGTCCCGCTCGGCGGCGCCGCCTGAGATCAGGCGCCCGGGCGCCACGGGCACGCCGAAAAAGCAGACGTGGTCGCCGGAGTAAAGGCTCCGGGTGGGCCGGTGGAACAGCGCCACCGAGCCCTCGGTGTGCTGCCCCAGCAGGACGCAGTCGAAACCCTCGACCGGCTCGCCTTCGGTCAGGGCAGGCGCGAACTGGGCCTGCCGCTCGGGACCCAACCGTTGCCAATCGTCCGGGTGCATCAGCTTGGGGCAGTGGAAGTGATCGCTCGCGCCGATGTGGTCGGCATGCCGGTGGGTCGCAAGGAACAGCTTCACTTCCTCCGGCTTGCGGCCCAGGTCTGCCAGCGCCTGCACCAGGGCCTCCCCGTGCTCGGCCTTGCCGGCGTCGATCAGGATGACGCCGTCTTCCGTCGCCAGGATGTAGCAGTTGTTGTAGGAGTTCCATGAGCCGTCCCAGACGGCCAGTGCATGGGCGCCGCCCTCCACCGGGGCCAGATGGTTCGTCAAGCCTGCCACCTCCTTGAACAAGCCGGGCCGAGCCCCTCCGGTTACTTTCGATTGATAACGTTTTTCCATGTCCACCACATGAAATAAATCGCCGTGGCCCACACCGCGCCAAGGTGAACTAATACATCAAGTTGGAAAAAACCATCGGACCAATACAATACAACATAAAGTACTGTAACCAGGCACGCTGAAACCAGGATCGAGCGAATTGCTCGCAACGAACTTCCTCCTTTCGCAAAGTGACAAGGGATATCTTATAAAAAATGGTTGAATTTGGATGCATTGTATGGTATATATTGGATAGCACATTTCGGAGGTGATTTCCTTGGGTGGAATTTCGGGCATAGCTCAGAAGGTCAGGGATTACTTCAGGCGTGAAAACGAGGCTGACAAGGCCCACATTCGGGAGCAGATGAAAAAGGATCCGTCAGTGGCCAAGTTCGCACAAATGGCATGGGCGGATGAGCGGTCAACCAATGATGCTCTGGCAGCGGTTGCCAAGAGCTACACGTCTCTGAAAAAGGTCTTTACCACCGGGGTTGGCGCAGCCGCCGGATTCAAGGCAGGAACTGACGCTGCCAAGGTAGCCGCAGAAAAAGCGGCCCAGGAGTCCTTGTCACGTATGGCGACGAAAAAAGCGGTTGAGGGGATTGCCGCGAAGGCAGCTGTGAAGGGAGCAGGGCTGTTTGGCGCCATCAGCCTCGGTGGGGACGTTGTTGTCTTTAGTACTGAAAAATACAAGGCATTTAATCAGTACTACAATTCTCCCCAGAATCCCTACGCGCCTCAGCCCACTCGGACACCCAGTCTGGCGCAGATCAACGCATCAACTCCCGCTCAGCCTACTCAGACACCCAGTCCGGCACAAATCAATGCATCGACTCCCACTCAGCCTACTCAGACACCCAGTCTGGCACAGATCAATGCATCGACTCCCGCTCCCAGCCCTACTCGGACACCTAGTCTGGCACAGATCAACGAATCGACTCCCAGTCAGGCTCCTTCAGGCTCTGCTCGTAGTCGTGGAGGCCACGAATCGGAGACCTAGTAGGTCTTTCTTGAGAGGCAAGCTACCCCTGACCTGAACCGGGTCCGCCTAACAACCGGGGGCGGATCCGGTTTGGTGGTGAACCAGGGCGACAGACATTTCACCCCTTGGTGGAGGAGAGACGACTGATGGGCACAGACTTCTTGGCTCAGTTTTACTTTCCGGGTGCCACCCAGGTCACGCTCCAGAGCGACTTTGGGGAATTCGAACTCCACTCGGATGACGGCGAAAACTGGTCGGCCAGCTTGATCATACCACCCGGGCCGCACTTGTACCGTTTCACGGTCGACAGATTCCACCACTTTCCTGATCCGTTTAACTGTCAATATCACTTGATGGACACCGGCTACTTTTCTGTTTGGGATGCCACGGTTGGCCGCATCAATGACTTTCCGGAAGAACCGCAGTCTCTCTTTCTGACAGATACGATCCCCCAGCCAACTACATTATATGGCCTCAAACAAGTTCGCGAGTTTGGGCCTCTACCGTCAGAGGTTGTGGCCATTCTCACATTCGAAGGGATTCAACGGCCCGATAACCACCTCGTCTGGGTATGGCAGTCACCGTCGGGGCGTCAGCATCTGTTCGCCGGCGAGATGATACGTCCAGGCTGTGACTACACATTCGGTGCGGTGCCGTACGAACTATTCGCCGCAGAACAAGGCACATGGCTATTGAGTTGCTTCTTAAATGGCCGCACGTGCGGTACCATTTGTTGTGTAATACGGGCGCTTGGTTATCCCTCACAGATCATGAACGCGATTAGCAGAAATCACTTTCAAAGACTACAGCGCTAGTAGTCACACGAGGGGACTGGACTTCAGGGTCCGGTTCCTTTTGCATTGGTCGCCTTGCGG
Source organism: Symbiobacteriaceae bacterium (assembly GCA_036504075.1). Lineage (GTDB taxonomy): Bacteria > Bacillota > Sulfobacillia > Symbiobacteriales > Symbiobacteriaceae > DASXVX01. The sequence continues at coordinate 36,872 of DASXVX010000022.1, forward strand.
TTCTCGCTAAACAGTTCCGGAGTGGTATTTGTGCGGAAATCCCGTAAATGGTCCGTTCCGCCGGGCAGACCCTTGCCGGAACCAGGCAGGCTGCCTGCTCCGGCGAATATCGCCATGAACATGATATCCGCCTCGCTCAATGTGGCAACTCCTGGCCCACGTCCGGTTTGAAGAGGAGCGTCGACACTACCCCAGCGGACGGGGCTCACGGCCTGCGAGGCCGTGGCCGCCTTCCTGAGCCTCCAGCCGGACCCGGGCTTCGCAGTGCTCGCAGACCACCGTCTCGCCGGGCGGCGGGGCGACGGGGCTCCGCTCGACCTCCCGGCCGCAGAGCGAGCAGCGGAGGGCGGCGCCTAACTTTTTGGGCTCAAGCCGCACGGGGGCCGGGGGTGCGGGGTCCGGCTCGCCGGCGGCACGCCGGATGAGCGAGCGGGCGAGGTCCGAGTTATTCCCGGTCGCGAGGCGAATGACCGGATACCGGGGGTGGCTGGTCTCGACCTGCAACTGGCCCTTCTTCTCCGTTACCACCGCCCCCGCCAGGGCGATGTGCTCGGGTTCTTCGCCCGGCACCAGCACTAGCAGTTCGTTGCCGACCAGGGCGTAGACCCGCTTCCGAGCCCGGAACCGGAGCAACGGGACGATGATCAGCGGGGCCAACACCAACGGCTGGTTGAACCAAAGCGCCGTGCCCAGCAGCACGAGAAACCCGATGACTGCCGACGCCACCGTCCGAGGCGGGGTCCAGTCCGTCGCAATTCGGGCGGCGTGGGCGGCCTGGTCACTGGTGCGCGGCAGGTCCGGATGCTGCCCGGCCTCCCGGACAGCCTGTTCCAGTTCCGCCGCCGCGTTTTCCGGCAACTCAATCGACCCCCGCCGGTACCGCTTACCATCCAGCCAACGGAGGGAGACGCCCTGCGAGGACCGCTTCAGAATCTCCGCGGTTCCCAGCGGTATGTACCGGGTCGTGGCCCCAATCCCGCCGAAAATCACCAACACACCATCGGTGAGGAGGCGAAGCGCCGGGTCCCAGTTATTGCTGTCGAAGACGGACAAGTACACGAGCCACCAAAGTTGTTTTACCCAGGACCGGTCCCCGTGCTCCCGGCTTGCCGCCCAGGCACCGCCCAGTGCGGCGGCCCAAAGCACAATCACCGACACCATGACCCAGACCCGCCACGATCGCCGAGGCCAGTGAACGGCCCGCACCACCAAACCTCACCCCCATATTTTCACTGTTGTTATTATAGTGTATTCCTAAAAAACGGTCACCCCCCGGTCGGTTCGCCCGACCAGGGGGTGATTGCTACTGCACCACGTGGCTGCTCCAGCCTGCCACCAGCCGCTCCGCCACCGCCGACACCGCCCGGGCGCCCGGCGAGTCCGGCTCCGCCAGCATCGGCGGCCGGCCCTCGTCGGAAAGCTCCATCACCCGGCCATCCAGCGGGATGCGGCCCAGGAACGGGACATCCAGCGACCGGGCCGCCACCTCCCCGCCCCCGCTCCGGAACGGGTGGACCTGGCCCCCGCAGTGCGGGCAGGCCATGCCGCTCATGTTCTCGACCACGCCCAGCACCGGCACACCCGAGTCCCGGCAGGCCGCGATCGCCTTCCGGGCGTCCAGCACCGCCACCTGCTGCGGCGTCGTGACGATGACCGCGCCGTCCACCCGTCCCAGCAGGTCCACGATGCCGATCAACTCGCCCCCGGTGCCCGGGGGCATGTCGATCAGCAGGCAGTCCAGCGGACCCCAGGCGACTCCCCCGATCAGGTGCATGAGGAAGTCGAACTTATACGAGTCCCGCCACATAATGGCGTCATCCGGGCTGGCCAGGAGCAGGCCGGACGAGATCAGCTTCAGGCCGGGCATGGGCTCCACCGGAATCAGCCCGTCCGTCCCCGCCTGCACCCGAACGTCCGCCATCCCGAACAAGGCCGGCTGGCTGGGACCGGAAAGGTCGGCGTCCAACAGGCCGGTCCGCAGGCCCTGCTGGGCCAGCGAAACGGCCAGGTTCGCCGTCACGGTGGACTTGCCGACGCCGCCCTTGTTGCTCATGACCAGAATCCGCCGGGAGATCGCGGACAGCCGCTTATCCACCAGCCAGATCGCGTGCCGCTCCTGGTCCAGCCGGCAGGTTTCAGCTTCGGGACAGAGTTCGCACGGTACAGGGCGCTCGCAAAGCGTCACGACACGACCGCCTCCTTGGCCACAACTGCCGCCGGCACCGGCCGGAGGGCCAGCAAGGCCCAGCCGGCCAGCACCAGAATGTGCTGCTGATTGACGTGCAAGGCGTACCCCGCCAGGAAAATCAGCCCCAGCGCCAGGCCGTGCTCCGGCTGCCGCCGGATGGCCCAGGCCAGGCCGAAGGCGCCAGCCCCCAGGGCCAGCAGGTAGAACGGGGCGGGCCAATTCAGTCCGAACCCGAGGGAATACATGGCCAAAATGGCCGTGATGTCGGCGTTAATCAAGTAGGCGACGGCCAGGCCGGCCACCGCTGCCAGCCCGAGGGCGAAGTACCCCGCCCGGCCCGCCGGCGGCCGGTCCGCCGGGCCCGAACCCTGACCCGAGCCCAAACCCCGGCCGCCTAACTCCCGAAAAGCCGGCACGGCCAGCAGGAGCGGCGCCAGTAAGGCCGGAAGCTCGCCGGCCCGGAGCAGCGCCCCGGCCAGCGGCATTTGCCCCGGAGCGGCCAGGGCCACCCAGGCCAGCTGGGCCGCCCCGACGCCGTAGCCCACGGCGTGCGCCGTCAGCACCAGGGCCAGCGCCCCTTTCTCCCAGGGCCCATCCGCCGCCCGAATCGCCCCGACCCCCAGCCCGGCCACCGCCGCGACCATGGCCACCGAAACGACCAGTGACCAGACCGCCGTGGCCGCCGCCCCCGGTGTGAACAGCGCCGCCCCCGCCGCCAGCCCTGCCAACGCCACCACCAGGGGCCGGTGGGCCCACAGCGCCAGCGCCAGCACGGCCACGCCCAGGAACAGGCTGAAGTTAAAGGCGGTCTCCCCGGCGGTGGTCGCCACCCGGTAGACAGTCAGGAATGCCCCCTGCTTGGGGATGTAAACCCCAACCCGGGAGAACAACCGGACCAGCAGGAACTCCGCCCAGACCGCCCACCAGAGCAGCCGCAGGGCCGGCAGCCGCCACCCGGTCATCGGCATCGCCTCCTACTGCTTCGGCGCCGCCTCCAACTGGAGCACGGCCCAGGCGGTCACGTACTTCATGCCGTCCCGCTGCATCTGGTGGCCGTCCCAGACGGCGAAGGCCGACTGCAACGGCGCCTGCGCCGCCAGGGCGACGTCGCCGGGCGTGCCGGCGTCCAGCGGGCGGGTAAAGACGACTGCCCACTTGCCTTCGTCGTAGGCGCCCCGCCCTGTCGCCGGGTTGTTGTCGTTGGCCGCCGTCAGGGTACTGAAGCCGCCGGCCACGAGATGCTCCACCGGCACGGCCTTCGCGGCCGCCGCCCGGGCGTTGCCCACCGTGAAGGCCGGCCGGGTGAACAGGTCCTCCGTCAGGAGCGGCTTGCCGTCGTCGCCGGTGAAGCCGTCGGTGTACATGTTCGGGAACGCCGCCGCCATGTCACGGGTGCCGCTCTGCCAGTCCGCCTTCCACTGCCAGATGTTGACTGGAACGTCCACCTGGCCCATGCAGGCGTTGGCAAGCTGGGCCGAGAGCATCATGGCCGCCTGGTCGCCGAAATCCTGGGGCCGAAGCGTGAGCACGTCGCGCGTCGTGTCCTGCCACTCCAGCCGGATGGCCATCTGCTTCCCATCGGTCAGGGCCTGCACCGAGACCTGCCGGGCCGGAGCGTTCGGCGTGGAGACCGCCGCCAGCGGCAGCACCACGGCGCTCACCCGCCGCCAGGCCGCGGCCAGCGGCTCGGTGGGCAGCTCCGGCACCCGCCGGACGATAATCGTCGGCGTCGCCACCGGTTTGCTCATGCCGAACTGATAAACCGCCAGCCCGGACGCCAGCCCCAGCAGCGCCAGGATTACCCCGCTCGCGAACCACTGCTTCCGGGAAATGCGGGTTACGATCCGCATTACGCCTCTCCCCCTTCCACCCGGGCGCAATCGCCGGCGACGAACCGGGCCGTCAGCCGGACCAGCGCCGGATAGAACCCCTCGCCTTCCAACTGCGCCACCCGGCTCTCAAGACGGGGCAGCCAGACGGCCAGGTGCTCCTTCAGGAACTTGACCTGCGCCTCCCGGCAAATGTCGGCGGCCGGCGCGTCGCCATCGCCGGTGGCGATGGCCTCCTTGAGCGCCAGCATCGACATGAACTCCAACTGCGTGCCCAGGAAGTCCACTTTCTCCCCGGCATCCCGGACGTCGACGCCGAAAGCCCGGTAGAAGCCGGCGATGTCGGCCATCTGCTGGGTCTGCATCCAGACGTGCGAGGCCGTATACTCGGTCTCATAGAGCGGGCTGCGAACCGCCTGACCCGCATCGAACCACGATTGATAATCGGGCTCCAGGTTGGCGAGGTCAACTGCCGCCAGGGCGGCCGCAACCTCCGCCAACCCGTCCGCCGGGGTCAGTTCACCCTGAAGCGCCTCCAGGAACCCCCCGTCTTTCAACTGGGCCACCAGACCCGGCATCGGGTACAGGAACGCCCGGGACAGGGAGGCGTAGACCCGGCTGCGGGCCACCGCTACACTCTGCTCCGCGATTTCCATGGCTCCGCCCTCCCTCCTAGGTGATGTTGTGCCGGTCTTCCGGCCGGACGATGACCGTGTCGTAAATGGCGGTCCGGACGACCTCCTTGCCGTCCTCGCCGAAGCCCACGGCGTAGTCCCCGTCGATCTTGTACGAGGTAATGATCCGGTCGGTGGCGCCGAACAGTTGCAGGACGCCCAGCAACTCCTTGTCGGGCTTGCTGTAGGTGCTGATCGCCGGCTCCACGCCGGGCCCGAACATTTGCGCCAGGTAGTCCCGCGGGACCCACCGGGGCGGAATGTAGTACACGTTGGGCTCCGTGCCGAACTGCGGGTAGAGCGGCAGCGCGACTTTCGCCTTCTTCACGAGGTAGTTGACCGGGCTGTTCTCATCGTTCACCCAGCCGAACAGCCGGATTTTACCGATGCAGGTAGCGATGCAGCGAGTCGCCTGCCCCTGTTCCACCCGGGGATAGCAGCCCACGCACTTCTCCGAAGTCGCCGTGGTCCCCCGGTACATGGGCTTCTTGTACGGGCAGGCCTGCATGCACTTGCGGTAGCCCCGGCAGCGACTCTGGTCGATCAGCACGATGCCGTCTTCCTGCCGCTTGTAAATCGCCTTGCGGGGACAGGCCGCCACGCAGGCCGGGTAGGTGCAGTGGTTGCAGATGCGGGGCAGGTAGAAGCCCCAGTTCCGGTGCTCCGGCAGCTTTTCGCCCCCGGGGCTGTGGCCCTGCGGGGTATCTTCGTAGGCGTTCGGGTAGCGCCACTCCTCATCGGTCGGCAGGTAGCCCAGGGCGACCATGCCGCTGGAGGTCTGCTGGTTCACATCCCGCGCTTCGAAGACCGTCTTGCCGGCGTACTTGTCGCCCTGCCACTCCTGCTCCCCGAGCAGCGAGAGCAGTTTTACGTCCCAGTTGGCCGGGTAGCCGCCGTACGGCTTCGACTCCACGTTGTTCCACCACATGTACTCCTGCCCCGGGCTGAACGTCCAGGTGGACTTGCAGGCCATGGTGCAGGTCTGGCAGCCGATGCAGCGGTTCAGGTTGAAGACCGCCGCAAATTGCCGCTTCGGCCGGTTGTCGGCGTAGAAATACTCCATCTCCCGGCCCAATTGCCAGTTCTTGACCTGGGCCATACGCTAGCGGCCCCCCTTCACGAACTTGCCTGAGAGGTACTGCTTCATCTTGTCGTTCTCGGCGCCCGGCGTGAAGCCGGTGGTCGCCCGGGTCCACTGGCCCTTGCCCTCCGGCCCGCCGTCCTCCGCCTTGGTCACCTTGACCAGCGTCTCCTTCGGGCAGGTGTTGGGGGCGTTCACGTCCACCTCGTAGCCTTCGCCGATCTCCTGGCCCAGGTAGCCCTTGCGGACCAGCGAGTCGGTCATCTGCGACGGCTGGAGCCAGCCGCGGGTGGCGCTCTGGTGCGATCCGGTCCGCACGTGGGCCATGTAGCCCGTGTTGGACTTGGCCAGGCCGTCGGCGCTGGTCTGGTTGGCCTTCACCGTCTTCGGCGATGCAATCCACATCCCATGCTTCATCATGGTGACGCCCTTCGGGTAGCCCGGGTTGAAGCGCACCCGGACCTTGAGGCGGGCGACCTCGTAATACGGGTCGGACTCCTTCCAGCCCACGTACGGCCGGTCTTCCGGGTTGGCGTCGACCCAGATGTAGTCGCCGTCCTTGATGCCCAGCGCCTTGCCGTCCTCCGGGTTCATGTGCACCTGCGCCTCGCCGGTGTGCGGCGTCCGCTTGTCGTTCCGGTACGGGTCGCCGAAGTTCGAATCCCAGATCACGTTGAAGTCGGTCATCGCCCACGACGAGTGAACACGGTGCCGGCTCTTGGGGGTCAGGAAATAGAACCGGTAACCCTTCTCCCAGAGCGGATTCTTGGAGGCCTTCGCCTGCGCCCAGGCCATTTTGATGTTCCGGACGGACCGCTCGCTGGCCCCGGTCGCCTCCGCCGGCACGTCGTTGACCGGCCGGATGAACGGGTGCGTGCCCACGATGACGTTCGGCAGGTACGGCGTCGCCTCCACCGGCTCCCGGTGGACGATGAGATTCTCGCCCAGGTTGATGAACTCATCTTCATCCTTGTAAAGCTCGATCCGCCCGGTCTTGGTGTACCAGGGCTTGTGCTCGTGCACTTGCTCCCAGCCGAAAATCCGGGGGTAGGTCCGGAACATCATGAGCCAGTCCCGGTTGGACTCCATCAACTCGTTGATGTTGTAACCACTGGTGGTATACGAGGCGTCGGAGACCCGCTGCAGGTATACGTCGGTCCGATTCTCGTTGACGAACTTCCAGTAGTCGCTGTAGCGCTTGTCGCCCGTGAGTTCGGCCAGCTTGTTGGCGACGCCGGCCATGACTTCCACGTCTTGCTTGGACTCGTACATCGGCTTGAGCCCGCCCTTCCAGACGTTGAAGAACGGGTTGGAGCAGGCGGAGGTCATGTCCGGGTGGGTCAGTTCGGCCCAGGACTGCACCGGGAAGACCACGTCGGCGTGCTCGCACGTGCCGGTCCACTCCCAGTCCTGGCTCACGATCATCTCCACGTTCTTGTTGACCACTTCGATCATGTTGTGCGCCCACTTGGCGTTGTTGAGGTGGTTGGAGTTGCAGATCCACCAGGCCTTGGTCGGCACCGGCATGTGGGACTGCCCGGTGTACATTTTGCCGTTCACTTCGAGCGGCCGGTCGCCGTAGTTCCAGTAGCAGGGATGTTCAGGCTTATAATACTTCTTGACCTTGACCTCCGTGGCCGGCGCCTTGGGGTCGAGGTTGGCGTTGAACGGATCCTCGGCCATCCAGGTCGGCAGGCCGGGGTGGTTCTCGCCCCGGTAGTTCCCCGCCCAGTGGGTGGTGTTGGCCCCGGGCTTGCCGACGTTGCCGGTGAGACTGACGATCAGGAAGCAGGCCCGTCCGGTCAGGTCGCAGTGGAAGTAGTGGTTGATCCCTTCGCCGGTGGCTAAATGCGCGGGCTTAATGGTCCCGAAGTCATGTGCGAGTTGCTCGATCAGCTCTTTCGGGGAGCCGGTGATTTCGGCCGCGGCCTCGGGCGTATACTCCGCCACGTGCTCCTTGTAAAGCTGGAAGCCGGTCTTGCATTCCACAGTCTTGCCGTCGGCCAGTTGCACCGTGAAGGAACCCTCGAGCGCCGGGTCGTACGGCGTGTTGGCTCCCACTTGATCGCGGTTGATGACCTTCGGGCCGTTCGACTTCGCATCCCAGATGACGAAGTCGCCCCACTTCTCCCGCAGCTCCGGCTTGATCTTCTGGACCTTGACGGAGTAGCCGGTCAGCGTGCTGGTGGGCGTGCCCAGGTCCTTGTTGGTCAGCCGCTTCAGCGTGTCCGTCCGAATCAGCAGCGGCAGGTCGGTGTGCTGCTTCACAAAGTCGTAGTCGATCAACTTGTCGCGGTAGAGCACGTTGGCCACGCCCAGCAGCAGGGCGGTGTCCGAGCCGGGCCGCACGGGAATCCAGTAGTCGGACTTCTGGCTCGCCGGGCTGTACTCCGGGGAGATGTTGACGACCTTGCCGCCCCGCTCGATAATTTCGATCCACCAGTGGGCGTCGGCCATTTTGTTCTCGACCTGGTTCTTGCCCAGGAAGACCATGAGCTTGGTGTTCCGGAAGTCGTTCATGTCCACGTCGGAACACTTGACGCCGGTGGACATCGGATGGCCGGGGTTCAGGTCACCGTGCCAGTCGTAGCTGGACCACTGGCGGGCGCCGTACTTGCCGTCGTAAAGCGCCAGCATGTTGGCGAAGCGGGCCAGCGAATTAATGCGGATAACGCCGTTGAGCGCCATGCCGTTGCGGAACTTCATGGTCTGGGCGCCGGTGCCATGCATGGCTTCGACCATCTCTTTGGGATAGCCCTGGGCCAGCAGCCGTTTGGCACCTTCCTCGCCGGCATAGGTCTTCATGATGTGGAGCATCGTCTGGGCGACCAGCGTGTTGGCCTCGTCCCAGGAGACCCGGACAAAGTCGTCGTAGCCCCGCTTGAAGTACTTCTCCTTCACGTCGGCCTGGGTCTGGTCGGGCCAGCCGGCGGCGACCCAATCCTTCCAGCCCTTGCGGACCATGGGGTACTTCGTGCGGTGCGGCCCGTAAATCCGCCGGGGCAGCGTGTAGCCTTTCAGGCAGCCCCGCGGATGCCAGGACTGGGTGGTCTGGGTGCCGTAGATGTCGGTGGCCTTGCCCTCTGTATAGGGCGGCTCCACCCGCACCATGACGCCGTTGCGGACCACGCCCTTCACCCGGCAGTTGTGCGTGCAGTTGGGCACGCAGACGAACGTGAACTCGGAATCGAACTTGTACTGGTCGCGGTAGAGCTTCTCCCAGTCCCGGTTCGGGTAGACCGCCAGCGGGTTGTCCACCACGAACGGCCGCAGCGTCACCAGGTCGGCCCGCGCCCACTTGGCCGTCCCCAGAATCGTCATGCCGCCCAGTGCGGCCCCCGTAGTGATGAGAAAGTTCCGCCGGGTCAAGTCGAACTGCTTTTTCTCAGGTTCCGACACGGTCTGCCTCCTCTCTGACACGGGCGATCAGATGCCGCACCCAGTCCTCCCCGAAGCGTGTGTACGCCTGGTGCGGCCCCCGGTAAAACGGGTTCTGAAACACGGCCAGCACTGCTTCCCGAGAGTAACCCATGTGTGCGAACTCCTCGGCGAAGCACTGGGCCATGAGCCCCAACTCAGCTTCGTCACCCATCCCCTTCCCCCCCCAAAAAGGACCATGCCTATGCACCTTCAGCGTACGTACAAGTGACTGGTCAGAGCAGTGACACCCGTACTTAAGTCACAGGACATATGTCCCGGTACTTTCGGCGGCCCCGCGCCGAAAGTGCCGCCGGTCGCCGGCAGCATTTTCCTCAGGCCAGTCAACGCTTCCGGGGAAAATGCGGGAGGCAAGTAATCTCCGATACTTTTGGAGGAGAAACCTCCTCCTTTTGTCGTATCCCTGGTAAGAGGCCATCTATCGGGAGGGGTAGGGCGATGACGACCATATTGGTGGTGGACGATCACAGCGTGGTCCGCATGGGGCTGGTGGCACTCCTGTCCCGCTCGCCCGGCCTCCAGGTGGTAGGCGAGGCCGCGCGAATGGATGAGGCCATCGACCGGGTCCGGTCCCTGGCTCCGGACGTGGTGCTGATGGACGTGCGGCTGCCGGACGGCAGCGGCATCGAAGGCTGCCGGATCATCCGGCAGGGGCAGCCCGAGACGAAAGTGCTGATGCTGACCTCCTTCGACGACAAGGATGCCGCCGTGGCCGCCGTGATCGCCGGAGCGTCAGGCTACCTGCTGAAGCAGGTGGAGCCCGAGGAACTGGTGCGGGCGGTGCGGCTGGTGGCCGAGGGGCTGTCGCTGCTGGACCCGTCGATCACCCGGGGGGTGCTGGACCACCTGCGGGCGGGCGGGTCGGGACTCGCCGGCGAAGCCGACCTGACGGACCGGGAGCGCTCCATTCTCAACCTGGTGGGCGAAGGGCTGACCAACCGGGAGATTGCCGGCCGGCTTTACCTGAGCGAGAAAACCGTGCGAAATTATGTCTCGAGCATTCTCCAGAAGCTGAACCTGTCGAACCGGACCCAGGCCGCTACATACGTGAGCCGGCGGCGGCTCCTGGGCGGCGGAGACTCCCCGCACAAATGAGGTGTGTGATGATGAAAGGCAAAGTCTGTCTCATTACCGGCGCTACCTCCGGCATCGGGCGGGAGGCCGCTCTGGGGCTGGCCCGACTGGGGGCGCACGTCGTGCTGGTCGCCCGCGACCAGGCCCGGGGTGAAGCCGTGGTCGCCGACATAAAGGCCCAGACCGGGAACATGAACATTGATCTCCTGCTGGGCGACCTCTCCGCCATGCAGTCCGTGCGGGCGGTGGCCGCCGCGTTCCGGGACCGCTACGACCGGCTGGACGTGCTGGTCAACAACGCCGGGGGCGCTTTCGGCCGGCGCATGCTTACGGAAGACGGGTTTGAGTACACCTTTGCCCTCAACCACCTGAGCTACTTTCTGCTGACCAACCTGCTGCTAGACCGGCTCAAGGCGTCAGGTCCGGCCCGCATCGTCAACGTCTCCTCCGCGGGGCACGTCGGGGGCCGCATTGACTTCGACGACCTGATGGCCGGGCGAAAGTACAGGACCTTTAAGGCATACGCCGATTCGAAACTGGCAAATGTGCTCTTCACTTATGAACTGGCCCGGCGACTCGCCGGGACCGGCATCACCGCAAACTGTCTGCACCCCGGCACGGTATACACCGGCATTTGGGAGAAGACTCGGCACCGTGCGATCTTCTTGATTACCCTGTTCAGGAAGTTCATGCTGACGCCCGCGCAGGGCGCCGATACCATCATGTATCTGGCGACCTCGCCGGACGTGGACGGCGTCACCGGGAAGTACTTCGAAAAGCGGCGTGCCATCCGGTCGAGCCGCAGGTCCTACGACGAAGCAGTGGCCCGACAACTGTGGCGAGCAAGCTGCCGGCTGACCGGCCTGCCGGAATAGAAGATTAGGGGGAATTGGCTGATGACCGGAAACCTCGCAAACATGGAAGGAAAGCTCTGCCTCATTACTGGCTCTACATCCGGCATCGGTCGGGAAACAGCCCTCGCATTGGCCCGGCTGGGGGCGCACGTCGTACTCGTGGCCCGGGACCAGCAGAAAGGCGAAGCCACCGTCGCCGACATCAAGGCGCAAACCGGGAACAGCCACGTCGACCTGCTGCTGGCCGACCTGTCCGTCCAGGCCTCGGTCCGGCAATTGGCGGACGAGTTCATCAGCCGCTACGGCAAGCTGGACGTGCTGGTCAACAACGCCGGGGCGCTTCTGGGCAAGCGGCGTGTGTCGAAGGACGGGCTGGAGTACACCTTTGCCCTGAACCACCTGAACTACTTTCTGCTGACCAACCTGCTGCTGGACCGGCTGAAGGCGTCGGCCCGCATCATCAATGTGGCGTCGGAGGCTTCCCGAATGGGCGGGGACATCGACTTCAGCGACCTGAACCTGGCGGACGGCTACAGCTCCTGGAAGGCGTATGGCCGGTCGAAGCTGGCGAATATCCTGTTTACGTACGAACTGGCCCGGCGGCTGGAAGGCACCGGCGTCACGGTCAATGCCATGCATCCGGGCGGCGTGGCTACCAACTTTGGCACGGGCAACAACGCCTTCATGAACGCGGCCATGAAGCTGGTCCGGCCGTTCATGCTCACCCCGGCCCAGGGGGCCGACACGGTCGTCTACCTGGCGGCTTCGCCCGCCGTGGAAGGCGTAACCGGCAAGTACTGGGCCAAGCGGAAGCCGATTCCGTCGAAGCCGGTCTCGTATGACGAGGTGGTGGCGAAACGGCTCTGGCAGGCGAGCGTAAAGCTGACGGGCCTGGCGAAATAAGCGGGGGCTCGTCTGCGTTAACCCGACCAGCAGCCGCGATCGAATTGGAAGGCCCCATCGACCCGGACGCGACGGAGTTGACCGGGTCGAAGGCGTGGACCGAAGGTTCCAAGCAGGTTTCGGTCCGGCGGAATCTGACGTCCCAGGTGGGCAAATAGCAGTTGAATGGGCCTCCCGTGTGGGAGGCCCTTCTCAAGCGGCTTTTTGATTTCGTTTTGCTTCGGCCGCCGGTGAAGTCCGCTAGCGCAGGGACACCCCGCCACGAACGAAGTAGGCAAGGGCCATCAAAACGAGGATGACGGCGTTGAAGACGGCACCCCGGTAAGCGGGGGCCCAGTCGAGCAGAATGAGTACGGTAGACAATGCGATCGTTCCCAACATGACTGGGATCCACCAGTCATGCTCTAGCAGAAGGCCGGCGAGTGCGAGAACGAACCCGAGGGCAGCCATCAGCCACAGAATCGCAAAAACGCGCATGCCCATTCCACCCACCTCCCAGCGGCCTCCCGCCAGGGTCGTCTTGTAGGGAAGTTCCGCGATTGCGGCCAGCGGCCAATAAGCGACAAACCCCATGACATGAATGAGACCATGGGCGGCCGCAATGGCGACTGCTACGTAAAGAAGGATCTTCATGGTATCAACCTCTCCTGATGAGGGACGTTTGCGAACCTGGCTTGATCCACCCTGATGATATCAGAGTGCGGGGGGTGAATTCGTCCCTCGAAGGAGTGAACCGTGCGGGGGAGTGGGAGTAATTCGGGTTGAGTTGACGGGCTTACCAGGCGATCGGCTTGCGCCCGGAAAAGAAGCCGCCGCTGGGTCCGTCGGGCGGCAGGGTGGCCAGCCAGATGGCCGTATCGGCGCCCTGGGCGGGTGTCAGCGGGGCCTGCGGTCCGCCCATCGCGGTGTGGACCCACCCGGGGCACATGCTGTTCACCAACACGCCGGTGCCGCGCAGTTCCGCAGCCAGTATGCGGGTCATGGCGTTGAGGGCGGCCTTGGACATCCGGTAGGCGGCGGTGCGCCGACCCATCGATTGCAGTTGCCCCATCTCGGAAGAGACGTTCACAATGCGCCCGTCCTGCTGCGCCCGCATCATGGACGCGAACGCCTGGCACATCAGAAGCGCTAGAACTGCGCCTCCACGGCCGCCTGGACACCGGCCGCATCGGCCACGTCCAGCGGGCAGTAGCTGACGGGCAGTCCGCGGGACGCAAGGGCGGCGGTTGCCTCCGCCCCCCGCCGTGGGTCCCGACTGGTGAGAATGGTGTGAATCCCGCGTTCGGCCAACAACCGGGCAATCTCGAACCCGATGCCGCGATTTGCGCCCGTGACCAGTGCGATTCGTTCCGACTCCTTCATCTTCATGCCTCGCGTTCGTTCCCACAAGTCCTATTTTACGCTTCCTGGCAGATGCCCGGACTCGCACAGGCTGGAAGTCCAGCCTGTAGCAGGTGCGCCGGCGTACGGTTTATGGCGCCCGCGGGCATACTTGTAACGGTGATACGATGTTTTATTTGCTTCTGGCGGCGTTGGTCTGGCTGGTTTCCTTCCGGCTGATCGACTGGCGCCGCCTCCGGGAACTGCTGATCTATGGTTTTCTGGGGTCGTTGGTCTCCATTGTCGAGAACGAACTCGGGCTCCGCTTTGGCCTATGGGAGTACCGGGATACAGCACCGCTGAACGACCACCGGCTCATTTCGCTGGTAATCTGCCTGAGTGCCGCCCCGCTGTTTGCCATGGCTTTCGCGCAAGCCCTGTCTACCGGTGCACGTCCGCCCTGGCTGCGCATTGCCGTGACAACGGGAGTGGCCATGCTCCCGGAGATTATCGGGCTGTATACGGGAAATCTGGTCTACGGCATCCGGTGGGGACTGATCGTCTCCACGATGGCGTACCTGCCGACCTGGCTCGCGGTCTGGGGGGTGCACCGCTGGTATCATAGCCACCCTGAGATCAAGCCGTGGAAGCCGCCGGACCCACCTCCCCGGGGGCGCCGGTAGGGCCGGCGACATGAACTTTCGGCTTTGGTGGCAAACTGTGACGCAGACGGAAGCATGGAGGATGTCAATTCAAATATGCTGGTCGCAAAGCTCGAAGGTCTCTTGCTCCTGTGTTACCAGGGTGTGTCGCGGAGTGTCCGTGATGACATTGCCGCGGGTGACACCCTTCCGCGACACTACCGCGCGCTGAGTCACGCAGGGGTGACAACGTGCCGCGGCGTTACCGCGTGACGGGTTACGCCGGGGTAACAACGCTCCGCGGCGCTACCGCGTTTCGGGTCACGAAAGGGTGACAACGTTCCGCGGCGCTACCGCGTTTCGGGTCACGAAAGGGTGACAACGTGCCGCGGCGCTACCGCGTTTCGGGTCACGCCGGGGTGACAACGTGCCGCGGCGCTACCGCGTTACGGGTCACGAACGGCTGAGCGCTCCCGCGGTCAAAACCCCCGGTCGAGCGTGCTGGCACTTCCGTGGGCGATGACCGTTGCATAAACTTTACAATAATAGGACTTGTTTGTAAATCCTGGATATGGTAGAGTGTTTACAGTCGGTTCCAATATTGGGGGTTTGCCACATGGCCTCAGAACCCGTTGACCGTGGTCGGAGCAATGCGCCCCAGACCCAGGGGGCGCCCAAGATTATGTACAATGACCGGAGTGCCAACTTCCGGAAGGGAAACCAGCGCGCCCCCGGCTGTTGGGGCCATTCGCCGGCTACTTTCGAACTCTTTGCCGCCGGCGACAAACTGTTGACGGATGTGGCGGAACTCCGGGGGGAACGGGTAAAGCAAGTCGAGTACGTTCGGGCGGCAATGGTTGAGGGCAGCAAGACCGTATACATATTCAACACCCAAGAAGGGGACCCTGATCGGATTGCCACCCATCGGTACAGCAGTGCCTGCTGGACTAACTTGATTACCCTGCTCGGCCCCGCAAAAATGACAATCCGCACCGGCTACCGTGAGCGCTTCGACGTTACCCTGGAGCCGAACAGCCCGGTCGGCCCGGCGCTGGCCATCGACCTGACCAGGGTCCTGGAACGCCACAAGGATTCCCGGCGTGGCAAGACCAAGACACAGAGCAAAACGGACGCAAAGGCCACGGTCGCCCGCACAAGCAAAGCCGCCGACAAGGCAGAAGAGGCTTGAACCACGGGTGGTCGGGAAGGGGTACAGCGGTGGGATTTGTGCTCATAACGCTGGCTTTGATCCTGGCGGGTGTGGCAGTCGTGTCGATTCGGGGAGCCGGGAAAGAATTCCGCTTTATTGCGGTGACCAGCTTCCTGGTGGTCTGGGTCTCCCCGTTCTTCACCCCGGCCACCGTACATGAGCCAGGTGAACTGGCCGGCGTCCGGTTTGGCGGTCCCATTCGGTTTATGGAGCAGCACCCGACCCTTACGCCACCGGACGAAGCCTTTCCGCTCCATTTTACCCGGCTGCTGAACCCCCAGGAACATCCCACGACAATCCTTTGGGGCCGGTTTGTACTTTCCATGCTCCTGGTGGCCGGATTGCTCTGGGGTGCTCAGGGCATCATTCGGCTCATCCGCCGGGCGGCTACCGGCATT
Source organism: Symbiobacteriaceae bacterium (assembly GCA_036504075.1). Lineage (GTDB taxonomy): Bacteria > Bacillota > Sulfobacillia > Symbiobacteriales > Symbiobacteriaceae > DASXVX01. The sequence goes on from DASXVX010000022.1 coordinate 52,482, forward strand.
CGCCTGTAGGGTGCCGGCACTGGTTTAGACATCGGGTCCTAGGCTTGGCCATCCGGAAGCAAGGAACTGGTCTGAAACCAGCCGCGAGCCACAGAGGTAGGGAAGCAATGCCCATCTGGATTGCGTCATTCAGACTCTTCCGACACCAACAGCGATCGGCCGAATGTCGGCACGTTTGGGCCACGGTCGGCTTCCGAGTGACGCATCAATTACTTCTGCGGTTTCGTCGGGTTTTCAAAGAAGATATTCGTACGAGTGATCAACCCGCACAGAACTAGTGCGGACATGATCAAGGCAACCAAGCGAGTGCGCACTGCTCAACATCTGTTTCCAAACATTACCATAATGGTACCCGATGGATGTTATTGGCACGAAGAGGAATGTCTGCACACGAAGTTCATTTTTCAACCGAGTTGCGATCCTGGCGTCAGCAAAGGGCTGGCCTGCGGTTCAGGGGAAGCAGTCCACCCTCTACAGATGACCGGGGAAACGCACAGATAGCCCAGGGGTCCGGCAGAATTGCCGGACCCCCCTGGTTATGTCGAACGATTTTCGAACGCCGCTCCATAAAGCGACAAGATCTGCGTACGCACATTTGGTATCATCTGGGTGAGCGAGGGACGACTCGGCCTCTTTCGGAGGTGAGTCTCCATGCTGCTTCAGTGGGTCGTCGAAGCCACCGTCAAAGCTATGGTCGCTGAACTGGTCCGTCTCTTGATCCAGCTACTTATCCAGTAGGTTCCACGCGCCCCGTCGTACCGGGCTCCGCTGCAGCGTCCCTCGCTCCCCTTTCATAGGGTTACCAGGGGAGCGCATTTCATACCACCCCGCCTCGGCTTTCCGTCAAGGCTCCCCGGCGGTCGGCCCCGTGGCGCAACCGCCACCAAAGTGCGATCACGACCACCGACACCAGTCCCAGGCCGCCCGCCGACCACCAGCCGGCCGGTGCGCCCCACCGTTCGCTAATGATGCCAATGAAGAAGGCGCCGATGGGCGTGGACCCGGCAAAGACCAGCAGATACAGACTCATGACCCGGCCCCGGAGTTCGTCCGGCGTCGTCACCTGCAAAAGCGTATTGCCGCCGGCGGAAAAGAGAATCTGCGCGAAGCCCACCACCGCCAGCATCACGGCCGCGAACGGGACCTGGCGCTGGAAAGCGACGATCAGCGCGGCGAGGGAGAGCACCGCGCCCGGTATGAATATGGAACGCAGCGACGGACGCCCCTTGCCCGTGAGCGCCAGCGTCAGCGCGCCGCCCAAAGCGCCCAGGCCCATGGCGGACATGAGCAGGCCGAAGCCCTGGGCCTCCTGGTGCAGCACTTGCTTGGCCAGCAGGGGAATCAGCACGGTGAAGTTGATCACGAACAGGCTGACCGTGCCCACAAGGCTGAGAATCAGGAACGTCAGCGGGGTCCGGGCGACGTACTGAAGGCCCTCCCGGATCTCCTGCCCCATGTTCTTGGAAGTCCGGGGTTTTGGCAGCCCTTCGGCCTTTATGAGGAACAGGGCGGCAATGACCGCCAGAAAGCTGATGCCGTTCAGGAAGAAGCCCAGACCGACGCCGTAGCGGGCAATCAACAGCCCGGCCACCGCCGGGCCCACAATGCGAGCCCCGTTAAACATGGCGCCGTTCAGCGCGATGGCGTTCATGAGATCGCCTTTGCCCACCATCTCCACAAAAAAAGACTGCCGGGCCGGCATATCCAGCGTGTTGACCAGGCCGAGACTTAATGCCAGCACAGCGACGTGCCAGTAGCGGACGTGGCCGGACCAGACCAGCGCGGAAAGAATCAAGGCCTGCAGCATCAGCGCCATCTGGGTGCCGATGATCAGTTTCCGTTTGGGAAACCGGTCGGTCACCGCACCGGCCACCAGCGACAGAAGCAGCATGGGCAAGAACTGGAGCGTGCTGATCAGGCTCAGGAGGAACGGTGAATTGGTCAAGGTGAGAATCAGCCACGACTGCCCGACCGTCTGCATCCAGGAGCCGACCAGCGAAATCAGCTGCCCGATGAAAAACAGCCGGAAGTCCGCATGATTCAACGCCCGCAAGCCCTCAGGAAACCGCACGGCCCCCGTCTCCCTTCGACGTCGCCCGCGATGGTGATGATCTGAGGATACTTCGTACCGCGTATAATTTCAAGCATTAAGTAAGTGACCCGGCAGGCGCGGAAAAGCCGGGGAGGCCCCCGGCTCCGCTGGTCGTGTTTGCTAACCCGCCCGCCGGACGGCTTCCAGCGGGTCCATCCAGGCGGTCCGCACGGCGGGGGGCAGGGCGGAGACTACCGCCACCGCCGTGACCGCCAGCGCCGAACCCAGCCCGAAAAGAAGCAGCTTGGCCACGCTGCCCACGCCCGGCCCGGCCATGAGCCAACCTGCCGTGACGGCCATACCGACCAGCCCCCCGGCCAGGGCCGGAATGCCGGTCTCGGCCAGCACCAAACCCAGCAAGAATGACCGGGTCGCCCCTACCGCCCGGAGCATGCCCAGCTCCGCCCGTCGCTCCGCCACCCGGACAGAGGTTAGCAGTCCGGTCATGAGAATCGATGCGAAGAGCGCCACCCCCGCCCCCATGGTCATGAGCCGCACCAACAGTTGCAGGTTTCGAGTCACCTGGCGGGCGGCCTCCTCGGCCACCACCAGTTCAGCCTCCGGGATCGCCTGCCCGACTTCGAGCGTGGCGATCAGCGGGGAAACATAGCTCTCCAGCCGCACCAGCACTACCGAAGCCGTAGCGGGGGCGAACTTGCCGGCCCCGCCCTGCTGCAGGGACCAACCCTGGACCGACCGGATGCCGTCGACTTTCGCGGTCCGCAGCCGTTGCTTCCATTCGGCCACGTTTATGGTAGCCGGCAGCGGTGTGGTGGTCCCGGTGTTGAGCAACTGCTCCACCACCACCCGGCTTCCCCGGGGGGCCAGGATCATGTCGGCGCCCAGCCGCTGCAAGGCGAATGCGAGTGATTCATCCATGGACCGGAGCAGCCAGGTGGCGCCCAATAGCGCCCCCGCCGCCACCAACGCCACGGCAAACCCTACGGCGGTGCGCCGCGGGGAACGCCGCAGGCCGGCTTTCAGGAGCGACCACGCGGTCAGCGGCTTCGCTTCAGGAGGCATAGCTGACCAGCCCCCCGTTCAGCACCAGGTGCCGTGTGGCCCGGTCGGCCAGGTCGGTGTTATGCGTCGCCATCACCACCGTGGTGCCCGCCCGGTGCAGCTCGGTGAACAGGTCCACAATCTCCAGCTCGGTCTGCTCATCCAGGTCGGCGGTAGGCTCGTCGGCAAGCAGAATCGCCGGCCGGTGCAAGAGCGCACGTGCCACGGCCACCCGCTTTTGCTGCCCGCCGGAAAGCTGCCAGGGCAGCCGATCGGCCTGATCCGCCAACCCCACCCGCTCCAGCAGCGCCTGCGCCCGGGCCGGGTTGCCGCCGGCGCCCGCCGGCAGGAAGGCCGTCGGCAGCAGCACGTTCTCCACCGCGGTCAGAGTCGGAATCAGGCTGGCGAACTGGAAGACGAAGCCCATGGTCCGGCACCGGAGCCGGGAGCGGTCCCGGTCGGAAAGCGCCCAGAGCTCCTTGCCATCGACCATCACCCGCCCGGCATCCGGGCGAATCAGCCCGCCGATCAGCGACAGCAAGGTCGACTTGCCGGCGCCGGAGCGCCCGGTGACGATGATAAACTCGCCCGCCTGAATCTCCCCCGAAAACGCCTGCACCGCTTCCACCCGTTGATCGCGCGTGGTGTAGGCTTTGGTGACCTTTTCTAAGGTGATCATACCGATCCTCCCCGAGTTTTCAGCCCCGTGCGTGAATGGCGAAGTGCGGCTCCAGCCTGGCAATGCGCCGGGCCGGCCAGGCCGCCGTGGCCGCAGCCAGCAGCGCCGCACCGGCGGTTACCAGGACCCCCATCGCTGCCACCTGGAGCGCGTCGGGCCACAGGAACGGCAGCCCGAATTCGACCAGCAGCGCTTTCTGGAAGAGGCTGTAGAGCCCGAGTCCAGCCCCGGCGCCCGCCAGCCCGCCAATGGCGCCCAGGAGCGCCGCCTCACCCACGAGCGCGGCCACCGCCTGGAATTGGGTAGCCCCAATCGCCCGCAGGAGTCCGATCTCCCGCGCCCGCTCCGCAGTGATCGCCGAAAAGAGCAAGCCGAACAGCAACGCCGCCACCAGCAGGACACCGCCGGCGATCGGCAGCAGCCAGGACATCAAGTTGGCCAGGTCCCGTGTGACCCCCCGGCTCACCTGCCCGCCGGTAATCGCTGCCACGCCCGGCACCGCCGCCGCGATTTTTGCGGCCATGGCGTCATCCTGCGTCGGATCAACCAGCCGGACCATGACGGCGGAGACCGCGCCGGGCGGAATCGCCAGCGGCTTTTCAGCCAGCGTGACCGAGTTCGCCGCCATGGCCGCCACCGAGGCCGCCGGCAAAAAGACCGATTCGTCCATGCCCATGCCGGTCGGGTCCAGTTGGCCGGCTACCTGGAACTCCGTCCCGAAAAACTTCATGGTGCCGGGAATGGCCGTCAGAACATGGGCGCCCACGAGAATCTCATCCGGGGCAAGGTTGCGGCCAAGGGCACGGTAGAGCCAGGGCTGAACGGTCAAATCAGTGGCCGGATCGAACCCGATGAGAAACAGCCGGCCGGTGCAGCAGGCGGCAGACGCGAGCGTTTCCACGTACGTTTGCCCAGACACAGACTTGACTCCCGGTACGGCGGCGACCTGCCCGGCCACGGCGCCATCCATGTAGAAAGCGACCGGTTCACCCATGACCAGGGCGGTATGGGTGGCCGATACGGCGCCCCTGGGGACGACCATCAGGTCGGCGCCCAACCGCCCCATGCCCACCCGAACGGCGTGCTGCACGCCGGTGCCGATCAGCGCTCCGGCAAAGACCGTGGCGGCGGCCAGCATGACCGCCACCACCGCCGTGCTGCTGCGCCCTGGCTTTCGGAGCAGGTTGAAGAGCGTCAGCCGCACGAGCCCCGGGCCGCGCACCGGACGGCTCATGCGCTCGCCTCCGTGTTCACAATCCGGCGTGACTGCACGGCTGCAGCCAGGCCAACCACGGTAATGACGACACCCAGCATGATCACGCCGGGCTTCAGGCTCAGGTTGCATTCCATCATGCCATCCGGGCAGGTCGGCAGGAGCCAGAGCGGAATCGCGATCAGCACCAGGCCCGCGGCTGCGGCCGCGGCGCTGACCGCCCGGGAAGCCTCACGCTGCCAGAGCATGACCAGGCCCATGACCGCCACCAGTCCGCCGACCACGTCTACCGCCCGCTCGGTGTAGAAGCAGCGCATGGGAGCAGACATGCCGCTGGCAGTCTTCATCATGTGCCCGACATCGGCACAGTCTTTCAGTACGAAGTGCGTGACCAGCACGGATCCCACGCCGAGCACGAGAACCGACAATCCCCGCCAATTCCGAGACAGAAACGACATGGCCTCATCGCTCCTTTCTAACTAGACACCATATATCCATTTTTTCGCTAATTAAAACGTACTATGCGGTCGCAAATTTGTACATACATTAAAGGCCCGATAAAAAACGAAACAGGGGGAAGTCCCCCTGCTTCAGCGATCACAACGTGAGTTCCCAGGTTTCGCTGATCAAGTCATGACCGAAGCTGTGGTGCGGTTCTGACTGAACCAGGCGAAAGCCGGCTTCGGTATAAATGTGCCGGGCGGCCACCAGCACGCTGTTTGTCCAGAGTGTCATCTCGCGGTAGCCGGCTTGCCGGGCGAACCGGATACACTCATCCACCAGACGTTTGCCAATCCCCAGCCCCCGCGCCTTCGGGTCCACCAGCAGCAGGCGCAGTTTGGCTGTCGTTTCTGACTTCTTGACGAGAAATACCGAGCCGACGTTCTCCCCTTCCCGCTCGGCAATCCAGCAACGCTCCCGTTTCGGGTCGTAGTGCTGAATGAATTCCGACACGATGCCTGCCACCAGTGCCTCGAACTGCTCATCCCAGCCGTATTCTTCGGCATACAGGACGCCGTGGCGGTGGACGACCCAGCCCATGTCGCCGGGCTGGTGGGACCGGAGAAGGTAAGGGACTTTGTGCTCGGGCCGGGCACCAAGGAGGCCTTCGATTGTGTGCATCGCCTCAGTCAGTCGGTTTTGATCAGCCGTGGACAGCCTGTTCAGCATGGCATCGATCTCATGGTGCGAGCGTGCATTCAGCAGGGCAAATTCGCTCTGCCCCTGCTCCGTTAACCACAAGACGCTTTGGCGGCCATCGGTTTCGGAGGGTTGCTTGTCGACCAGGCCACTCTTTATGAAACCGCGCAAGATGCGGCTCAGGTAGCCGGCATCCAATCCCAACTCGTTGCCCAGCTCCGTCGCCGTGGTTTTCTCATGGTGTGCGAGTTCATAGATCACACGGCCCTCGGTCAGGGAGAACGGGCTTTTCAATAACCCGTCGTTCAACACGCCAATCTGCTGGGTGTAAAACCGGTTGAAGCGGCGCACGCTTTCGATGTGGTGAGCGAAGTCTGTCCGGCCCATCGTTGCCCTCCTCACGTAAGAATCGGCAAGTATGTTGCTATTGTCAACCATTTGCTTGACTTTGTCAAGATATCCCGCGCCCGGCCCGACAGAACCAGAATGGACCCCCCGTCGTCAAATGGGCAGTGCTGTTGCGTGGGGGTGCGTCCGTGAATCGTCGCCAATTCTTGCTGGGGGCCGTGGGCGTTTTAGGTGGGCTGGCGGGCTACGCCTTCGCCCTGGAGCCCAAACAGTTGCGCCTGGAGCGAGTGACCGTGCCGGTGCCCGAATTGGCGGGTCACCTGGACGGCTACACCATTGGCGTTTTGTCCGACCTGCACCTGGGAAGCCTCGTCTCCGTGGCCTGGGTCAGGAACGCCGCGGAACGACTGGCCGCCCTGCACCCCGACCTGGTGCTGATCGCCGGCGACATGACCGGCTATGTCGAGACCTACCAGAGCGGGCAGCAACTGATCGACGAGGCGCTGGAGCCGGTCCGGGGAGCCTACGGCGTCCTCGGCAACTGGGACCGCCTCGTCCCCGAGATCATCCGGCCCCAGAACGCGGTGCGGATGCTGATCAATGCGGGCGTGACGGTGGCGCCGGACCTCTGGCTGAGCGGCCTCGACGACGGGCTGTGGGGCAGCCCCAGCATCGACCGGGCCCTGGCGAAAGCGCCGGTGGGGGGCACCCGGATTCTCCTCGCCCACGAGCCCGACTTGGCGGACCTGGTGAGGCCGGAACACCAGGTGGCCCTTCAGATCTCCGGGCACTCCCACGGCGGGCAAATCCGGCTGCCGCTGGTCGGGCCGCTCTTACTCCCGCCTCTGGGCCGAAAGTACCCCGCGGGACTGAACCAGGCCCCGGGTTGCCAGGTTTACACCAGCCGGGGCGTCGGCGTGACCCAGGTGCCGGCCCGCTTCCTCTGCCCACCGGAAATCACCCTCATTACGCTGAAGCGCCGGGTCGCGTGACCCGGCGCCTTCTTTCGCAGGGTATCTATTCCCGATGCCGAACGGGTGGCTTAATCCGTTCAACCTGGCCGGCATCGTGGTCGGAGCGCTGATGCTCCTGCTGATGGGTGCGGTGCTGTTCCGGATTCAGGTGCCGCTGATCACCGGTGAGCGGACCGCCGTGATCGCTCTCGGCATGATGGTGCTCAAGGTGCTTCTGGCCGTGGTCCGCGGCATGGTTTACTAGCCGGGCAATCGCTGTGACTACGCCGGCGTTCTACGAAATTCGCATCCGGGGACACCTGGGCAGTAATTGGGTGGACTGGTCTGACGGCCTGCGCGTGCTGGCCAAGGTTCACAACCTGAATCTGGCGCTGATCTCGGTTAACCGAGTTCCGGCCCGGACGGCAGGCGAAAAGGAGGCGCCGCGATAACCTCGGCGCCTCTCCGATTCGTGCACCGACGCGCCGTTATGCTGGTGCGACGTCATATCGGAGGGGCCCTCACGCCGGCGCACCCTCCCGCTCCAGCAGGCGGGACTTCAGGTCCAGCCCGCCGGCGTACCCCCTGAGCTTGCCGTCGCTGCCGATGACCCGGTGGCACGGCACGAGAATCGGCACCGGATTCGCCCCGTTTGCCGCCCCCACTGCCCGCACCGCCTTTGGCCGGCCGATGGTTTCCGCGATCTGGGCGTAGGTCCGGATTTCGCCGTACGGAACGGTGCGGAGCGCCGCCCAGACTTCCCGCTGGAACGGCGTGCCGAAGAGGTCCACCGGGGTGTCGAAAACCCGCAGGCGCCCCGTGAAGTATGCCTGCAGCTCCGCCGCCAGGTGCGCCAGGCGTCCGTCGTCCCCGACCCGGGCGGCACCGGGCAGCCACTTATTGGCCCAGGCCTCGCACCAGTCGAGCGGCTCGGTGGCAAACGTCAGACGGCAGAGGCCACCGAGTGAAAACAGGGCCCCGAAGGGGCCGGCCGGGGTGTCGATCTGTCCGATGATGACCTCAAGTTGTGCGGTCATGGCGACAGCCCTCCTGTCCATTCAACTGTTGACCCGATCATACCACAGAGTCACATATCTATATGTTTCGTGACATTACAAGCGGGTGATGTTCCGGCACATTCCGAACATCGGCGGGCCGTTGATCGTGCACGTCGCTCATGACCGCTTCGGCGATCAGCGCCGAGCCAAAACGGCCAGGTTGCGCCTTAGCAAACGAAACGCCCCCGGCAGCCGGGGGCGTCTCGCTTTAGCTTGCCTTCGCCGCGCCCGCAGTCGGGGAGAAGAAACTGAAGCGCCGGGCCACCCGGCCATACAACGACGCTGCCTGCACCTGCAAAATGAAAGCCAGGGTCACGAGAAACGCCGCCTGCGCGCCGAACAGCGCCAGGGAGGTGCCCAGGGCGATCGACAGGTTCAGCAGGACCGTGCTGTAAATCAGCGTATAGCTGTCTGCCTCACTGAGGAACCACCGGCCCAACAGCGTGCTGACCGCAAAGCAGACCAGGTAGAACAGCAACAGCGTCAGGAGTCCGACCACGATCGCCTTGGGGTCGGCCAGCAAGTACCGGGCCCGGGAGGCGGTGGAGATGAATACCACATAGAGCATCGCCCAGACGCTGACTGCGGGCAGAAACGGCTTGATCTGCGCCTGAAATTCCTCCGCCGTGTAGCGCTTTTGCAGGAACGCGTAAGTAACGGTGCCCAGAATCATGGGCACGATGACCATCATGCCGACGCGGGCCAGCGTCAGGGGGATATCAAGCGGTACCCGCTGCCCGACCATCACGATCAGGTACAGCGGCATGAGCAGGGAGCCCCCGAGCAGGCTGAGGACCGTGATCCGCACGGCTGCCGGAGCGTTCCCGCCGTTCAGGACGGTCCACGAAATGGTCATGCCGCTGGTAGGAAGCAGCGAGGCAATGGCCAGCCCGCCCATCATGGCCGGATAGTCGCCCAGAAACCAGCGCCCGATCAGCCAGGCCAGCGCCGGCGTGATGACAAAGTTGATCAGGGTGGAGATTGTCATGAGGCGAACGGGCTTCCACGTCAACACGCTCCGCCAGGGAATTCCAATCATGATTGGAAAGACCATGAGGAGTACCGCCGGCATTTGCAGTGCCACGATCTGCGGCACCTTCACCACCAGGCCGGTGGTCAGGCCGAGAAGCAATGCGACGGGTACGACCAGCGCCAGGTGACCGGCAGGGTATAAGACAAGCTTCCTAAGCACGGGGGAGGCCTCCTTCAATATGGACAGCTTGCTCCTATTATCCCTTACCCCGTATGGGTATAGCAAGCGATCACTAATGCTCAGGTTTATCGAGTGCCTGCGCCAGGGGAGACTAACGGGCAGAGCATCCACACCTTCAGAGGAGAAATGCCGATGTCAGAGCAGTCGACCGGGTTCGAGGCCCTGGGCATTGATACCGCCATTATCAAAGCGCTCGAAGAGATGGGCTTCGAGGAGCCCTCACCAATCCAATCCGCCGCGATTCCCCACCTGCTGGAAGGCGGGGACCTGATCGGACAGGCGCAGACCGGCACGGGCAAAACGGCCGCTTTCGCCATTCCCCTGCTGCAACGGCTGCGGCCCGGCGTGCAACGCCCGCAGGCCCTCGTGCTGGTGCCCACCCGGGAACTGGCCCTCCAGGTCGCCGAAGAGTTCGCCAAAATCGGCAAGCATTTGCGGGTCCGTGAGCTGGCCATTTACGGCGGTAGCCCCATCGACCGGCAGATCCGGGCGCTGCGGGCCGGGGTCTCCGTCGTAATCGGCACGCCGGGCCGGATCATGGACCACCTGGAGCGCGGCACGCTCAAACTGGACCAGATTCACATGTTCGTGCTGGACGAGGCCGATGAAATGCTGGACATGGGCTTCATCGACGACATTGAGACGATCATGGGCCATTTGCCGGCAGACCGGCAGACGATTTGCTTCTCGGCGACCATTCCGGAGCCCATCGTCCGGATTACCAAGCGGTACATGAAAAACCCGGAGCGGGTCAGCATCGCCCAACAGGAACTCTCCGCCCCTACCATCGAACAGGCCTATTTCGAAATCCGGGAGCGGGACAAGATCGACGCACTGTCCCGGATTCTGGACCATGAGGCCGTTTCCCGCGGCATTATTTTCTGCCGGACCAAGCGCGCCTGCGACGAACTGACCTCAGGGCTGCAGGCGCGGGGTTACCAGGCGGAAGCGATCCACGGCGATCTCAACCAGCCCCAGCGGACCCGCGTGCTCAGCCGCTTCAAGGAAGGGCTGATTGAACTGCTCGTGGCCACCGATGTGGCCGCCCGCGGGATTGACGTGGAAAACGTCACCCATGTCATCAATTACGATATCGCCCAATCGCCGGAACACCACGTGCATCGCATCGGGCGCACGGGACGCGCCGGCCGCGAAGGCGTCGCCTTCACCCTGATGCATCCGCGGGAGTTCCGGCACCTGAAGTTGATCGAGCGGGCGACGAAGGCCCGTATTGCCCGCCGGAATGTGCCCACGGCCACGGACGTGGCGGAACGGACGCTCGACCTGCTGCAAGACCGCATCAGCGGCCTGGTTGCGGAGGGCGCCGGGCAAGACCCGAAGTACGCCGACATGGCCTCGCACCTCCTGGAAGAGCACGAACCCCAGCGCCTGGTCGCCACCCTGATTTCGGCGATGACCGGCGCCCGGAGCGTGGCCGAGCCGGAGGCCCGGATGCCCGGCCCCCGACCGGCGCGTGGCGGCCCGGACTTCCCGGAAACCGGCGCGGAGCAGGGCTATGTCCGGCTCTTTATGGGCGTGGGTTCCCGCGACCGGGTGACGCCGGCCGACTTTGTGCGGACCATCGCCCGCGAGGCCGACATTTCGGGCGGGCTGATCGGCGCCATCGATATCCACGACAGTTTCACGTTTGTCGAGGTACCCCGTGAGGTGGGCCATACGGTCATGGAAGCGATGAAAAATGCGTCCATTCAGGGACGCACTTTCCACGTGGAGCCTGCCAAGCCGGCCCACTGAGCCTTGGATGCCGCCGAAACTTTCAGGGGCCTTCCGCCACGCCGGCGGGAGGCCCTTGTCCATGGTGCCTTGCCATCTTTCGATGTGCGTTTGTACGACTCCCTAAACAAAAATAACTATCAATACATTATACTATATATCTATTAAACTTTGCCTTCGAATGGTATATTCAAACCATGATGAGTAGGAGGTGACGACTTTGATGCGACGCTTCGGACGGGGTACCGCCATACTGGCGTCAATGGTTGTGATCATGGCTGTCTCGCTGGCCGGGAGTGCCGTTGCGGCACCGGACACTCCGCAAACGCGGCTCGGAACTACCGCCGCCCAGCCGGCGGATGGTACGGCGCCAATCGGGGTGAAGCCGTGTCTCAACCTGGACCTCAGCACCGGCACGACTCAGCCGTTCGTACCCGACCCTTTCGGCTCCCCCGACCCCGACTGGTACACCACGGCCAGCCCTGACCCGAACCTGGCGGTTCCGACGCCGGCCATCTCCATTAATCCCGTGCCCTCCTGGTATACTGACCCCAACGCCAACTGGGTCGATCCCTGGGGTACCGGCTACAACAAGGATGCGGCCGGCAACTATTCCGGCTTCGATCTCGGGGGCGATTATGTCTTCGCCACCACTTTTACCGTGAACGGCGCCCTGTACAATAACATCATGCTCAACGTGAACGCCTATGCGGCCGACAACCAGGTACAGCTGGTGCTGGACAACGTGCCCATTGGCACCGCCGCCGGTTTCGGCCCGCCGAACTCCAACGCTGTGGGCACCCCCTTCAGCATGTCGGTCACGCCCGGCACCCACACCCTGGAGGCCAAGGTGAACAACGTGTCCCTGTGGATGGGCCTCCTGGTCGATGCTTACGTGACGGCCAGTTGCAAGCCGGACATGGAAATCAAAAAGTCCGCCATGGGCGACCTGGTGGCCGGCCAGCCCGGCACGTACATGTTGAGTGTCAGCAACTTGGGCATGGGCCCTGCCGGGAACATCTATGTCAACGACACGCTCCCCACCGGCTCCACCTTCGTGTCGGCCACCGGCAGCGGCTGGACCTGCACCAACTCCGGTTTGAACGTGAGTTGTACAAATCCCGGCCCCGTGCCGGCGATGACCTCGTTGACGCCGATTCTGATCACGTTTATTGTGCCGCAGGGGCAGGTGGTGACCAACTGTGCCTCGGTCGATGTGCAGGACGACGCCGACTGGGGGAATAACAAGACCTGCGTGGACTCCAAGGTCGACCCCGGCAAGCCCTCCACCATCTGCGGCGTCAAGTTCAACGACATAAACGGCAACGGCATCCATGACCCGGGCGAGCCTGGCATGCCCAACTGGACGATTCAGATCAAGGACTCCACGGGCACTGTGATCGCCAGCGTCACCACCGACAACAACGGGCGGTACTGCTTCAAGGAAGTGAAGCCCGGCGTCTACACGGTCCTGGAGGTGCCCAAGCCCAATTGGACACAGACCGCGCCTGCCACGCCCGGCACCTACACGCTCACGCTTAACTCCGGCGTCTCCGTGAACCTTGAGTTCGGCAACAAGGCCAAGAAAGACGACACCTGCTGCCTGAGCTTCCGGTTCCCCTTTGGCCGCATCGACAACTTTGTGGCCACCAACGGCCCCGAGCCCGCCTCACCCAGCCCGGGTCTGGTCCAGTTCCTGAACAACCCGACGCTGGTGGGCTTCGACTACCCGAATGTCAACCATATGTTTGCGACCACCATGACCCTGCCGCAGGGCAACTGCGTGGATTCAGCGACCCTGAACATTCACGTGCGGCCCAACGGCTCCGCCCTGAACTCCAACGATGCCATGGCCCTGCGCTTCGTGAACAGCAGCGGCAGCCCGGTGGCGGGCACGCCGGCCTGGGGGGCCTACTTTGGCACCGGCAACCCGGGCACCGCCCTGTTGGCCAACACCTGGGATACCACCAGTTACCCGCTGGGCCAGTGGATTACCCTGAACCTGGCCAGCCTGCCCGGCGGCGGCAACTTTATTCCGGCCCTGAACGGCCTGCGCTTCCTCGACCTGTGGGTACAGGACGACACCAGCGTGGACGCGATTGTTTTGAGCGTCAAGTTCTGCCAGTGTGCGGGTCCGCAACCGGTCGACCAGAACCCGAAGGACAAGCCGGACATGCCCCTGCCGTAAGCCACCTGAACGCAGACCGGACCTGGCCCTTTATGGGCCAGGTCCGGTCTTGCTTTCGTCCGCCGCCGGGAGTCGTGCACGTATTCCCGTTTCGAATACCAGGAATAATTTTTGCTTAACCCCCTTGTAACCCCGGAGGAGAGGTGGTAAATTTAGTGCTTGTGTGCGTGAATTAGAGGAGGTTATCGGTTTATTATGGCGCTCTTGTATGTTGCTGCTGAAGCGGAGCTTACCACCAGGATTCGGGACCGCGTCGCCGAAGGTGCGGCTGTGTGGGAACTCTCCACCGAGGAGATTCCGGCCTGGTTCGCTGCCAAGCTTGGCGATGAGGCCGCCGTTCAGAACGTGTTCGCCAGTGAGCACGCTGCGGTTGCCATCCTGGAAGACGGCCGGACCATTGTTGGTCGGGCGCCCCGCTGCTAAATTCCGGTCGCACGTAACCGGCGAGCCCGCAGCCTGCGGGCCGTGTACATAAATTGGACCGCCGGCACACGCCGGCGGTCTTCTGCTTGCATCACCGTCTTACCAGCCCATGCGCTCACGCAGCCCGGTAATGTGGGCGACGTGATGCCGCCCGTGCCAGTCGTAGAGGCCGAGGTCATAGGCCAGGTTCACCACACCCCGGGTGGGGTGTGCGAATCCCCGGGCCCACTCAGCGGGACCGATTGACCGGAGCAGCAGCGCCCAGCGCCGGTGCACGGCCTCCAGGAGTTGCAGCGAAATCTCCGCCGGTGCTGTCCGGGCGTCGGGGAGTTCGGCCCACTGGGGCGTGTCCCAGGCCTTGGGGACCGGATTCTCCTCGGTGAGGGCCAGCCGGACCCGGACGTAGTTGTTCAGGTGGGCGTCGGCCAGGTGGTGCACTACCTGCCGGACCGTCCAGCCGCCTTCGCGGTAGGGGACGTCCAGCTGCTCCTCGGACAGCCCCGCAATCGCATTGTCCAGGGCCGCCGGGAGTTCATCGATCTCTTGGAGCCACTGCTGCACCTGTGCCGGCGTAATCTCGCCTTCGATCGCAAACTTGCCAATGGGGTACCGCGGATCCGTCATCTTGTTACCCTCCTTAAACATTGCGCCGCAGGCGGGGGTCCAGCATGTCGTTGAGCCCGTCGCCCAGAAGATTGAAGCCCAGCACCGTCACGAAAATGGCGACGCCGGGGAACGCTGCGATGTGCGGGTAGGTCTGCAGGTAGGCTCGTCCATCCGCCAGCATGGCGCCCCATTCCGGCTGGTCGAGGCCGGCGCCGAGGCCCAGGAAGCTGAGAGACGAGGCGATGAGGATGGCCTGAGCCGTGCGGAGCGTCGCCATGACCATGATCGGCGCCAGGGCGTTGGGCAGAATATGCCGGGCGAGGATGCGGGTATCGCCCGAGCCTTCCGCCTGCGCC
The DNA here is from genome assembly GCA_036504075.1 of Symbiobacteriaceae bacterium. Taxonomy (GTDB): domain Bacteria; phylum Bacillota; class Sulfobacillia; order Symbiobacteriales; family Symbiobacteriaceae; genus DASXVX01. The sequence continues at coordinate 67,487 of DASXVX010000022.1, forward strand.
GCCTGCACGTAGTCCAGACCCTTCAGCTGAAGCACGGAGCCCCGCACCAGCCGGGCGAACTGTGGCACGCCGAAAATGGCGATGGCTGCCACCACATTATAAAGCCCCGGCCCCAGCAGGGCAATAATGCCAATCGCCAGCAGAATGCCCGGGAAAGCCAGCAGAATGTCCATGGACCGCATGATCACCGTGTCCCACCACTTGCCGTAGAACCCGGCGATGAGCCCGAGCGGCACGCCGGCGACCGCGCCGAAGACCACGCCGGAGGCTGCCACCAGGAGCGACAGCCGGGAGCCATAGAGCAACCGGGACCAGATATCCCGCCCCAGTTGGTCGGTCCCCAGCAGGTGCAGGCGGCTCGGCCCTTCAAACATATGGTCATAGTCCTGGAACGTCGGCTTGAAATGCGTCAGCTGGGGTCCGAAAATCGCCAGGAGAATCAGCGCCAGCAGCACCGCGGCGCCCAGAACGGCGGGCTTCCGCTTGAAGAACGACCTGAGCGCTTTTTGCCATTCAAGCATAGTGAATCCTCGGATCAATGACGGCGTACAGAAGATCCACCACCAGATTGATCAGCACAAACTGCAGGGCGAAAAGCATCATCAGCGTCTGGACCACCGGGTAATCGCGGCCGTTCACGGCGTTTACCAGCAAGGTGCCCAGGCCGGGCCACTGAAAGACCGATTCGATGACCACGGTGCCGCCCAGCAAGAAGCCGAACTGCAGACCCGTAATGGTCACCACCGGAATCATGGCGTTCTTGAGGGCATGCTTCAGCCGGACTTTCGACTCCTGGACGCCCTTGGCCCGGGCCGTCCGGACGTAGTCCTGGTTCAGCACCTCCAGCATGGCCGCCCGGGTGAACCGGGCGATAGAGGCCGCCGCACCCACGCCCAGCGTGAAGGCCGGCATGACGAAATGCCGCCAGGTGCCGTAACCGAAGGTGGGGAAGACACGCACGTAAACGGCCAGCAGGTACATGAGCATGAGCGCCAGCCAGAACGACGGAATCGAGACGCCGATCAGCGCGCCCACCATGGCCGTGTAGTCCCACCAGGTGTTGCGCTTCACCGCCGAGACGACGCCGGCCGAAATGCCGATGACAATCGCCACCACCATGCTGACCGTCGCCAGTTGCACCGTCGGCCAGAGCCGCAGGCCGATCTCCTTGGCGACCGGCAGGCGCGTCATCATCGACTTGCCGAAATTGCCCCGGAGCGCCTTGCCCATGTAGTCGAAGTACTGGGCCACCGGCTTTTTGTCGAGGCCCAGGTCTTGCCGGACCATTTCGATCTCCTGCAGCGTCGCCCCCTGGCCGGCCAGCAGCCGGGCCGGGTCGCCGGGGATCATGCGCACGAACAGGAAGATCAGCACCGAGACGCCGATGAGAATCGGAATGAGGTGGGTCAGGCGCCTTAGAGCGTACTGCCACATGCCCCGTTCCCCCTTAACGTAAATGACAGGCCCCGCCAACCGGCGGGGCCTGTTGCCTACCCGTTACTTGAAGTAAATGCCGTTGTAGTTGACAATGCCGTCGCCCTGGACGTAAGCGCCGTCCACGTTGGCGCCGGTGCCCCAGATATTCTGCGAGGAGTAGAGCGGCACCCAGGGCTGCTCTTCCCACAGCACCTTCTGGAGTTCGGCGTAAATGGGGGCCCGCTTGGCCGGATCGGCAGTCCTGAGGCCGTCTTCGATCAGCTTGTTGGCCTTCGGGCTGTCGTAGAAGCCCATGTTGTAGCCCACGGGCGGGGCCTGCTTGCCATAGAGCAGCGGCCGAATCGCCCAGTCGGCGTCGCCGGTGGAGGTGGACCAGCCGCCCAGGTACATTTGCACCTTGATATGGTCCTTGTCCTGCGTCCAGATGTTCGTGGAGAGCGAGGCGTTATCCATGGGCACCGACTTGACCTTGAAGCCGGCTTCGCTCAACTGCTGGATGATAGCCGCGGCCAAGTCCTTACGCTCGGTGGAGTTGGCGCTGTACAGTTCGAACTCGGTGCCGTCGTAGCCGGCCTCCTTGAGCAACTGCTTGGCCTTCTCGACATCGCGCTTGATCTCGTCGGCCTGCTTCACGTAGAAACCGACGTTCGGCGCCAGGTAGGAGGTGACCGGTTCGGCGAAGCCCCGGAGGACGCCCTTGCGAATGGCTTCGCGGTCGACGGCCAGGTTGAGGGCCTGCCGGACCTTGGGCTCGCTGAACGGCTTCTTAGTCATGTTGTAGGCAATATAGAACACGTAGATCGACGGGGCGGAGTTGATCTTCACCTTGGGGTCGGTCTTGAGGGCGATGGCGTCGACCGGCGGCACCGGCAAGACCCAGTCGAGGTCGCCGGCCTTCAGGCCGTTGGTGCGGGTGCCCGCTTCAGTGATGGCCCGGAAAGTGATGGACTCCACCTTCGCCGCCCCGGCAGCGTTCCAGTAGCCCGGGTTCTTGGTCACGGTGATGTGGTCGTTCTGGACCCATTCCTTGAACATGAAGGGGCCGGTGCCGTACTTGGGATTGCGGGCCAGTTCGTCCTTGCCCTTGTCGACGCCGGACGGGGCGATGACCTTGCCGGCGGGATGGGCAAAGTTGAACAGCATCGCGCCAAAAGGCTCCGACAGCTTGAAGACGACGGTGTTCTCATCCGGCGTCTCGATCGACGTAATTGGGCCGAAGAGGCTGTAGCGCCTCAGCTTGTTGTTGGGGTCGCGAACCCGGTCGAAGGACTTCTTGACGGCGGCAGCGTTGAGCGGCTCGCCGGTATGGAACTTGACGCCCTTGCGGAGTTTGAACTCGAAGGTCATGGCGTCGTCGGAAGCCTTGTAGGACTCCGCGAGCACCGGAATGACCTTCATGTCCTTGTCGAAGCCGACCAGGCCTTCATAGATGGTGTTTTCGATACCGTAAGAGAGGTTGTCGTTGGTGTCATGCGGGTCGAGCACGATCGCATCGCCGGCCGTAGCCGCCACTGCCGCGGTCTTCTTGGGCGTTGCCGGCTGCTGGGCCGGGGCCGGGGTTGCCGAATCAGTCTTGGGCGTAGCGGCGCCGCCGCCGCAACCGGCCACGAGGCCCAGAATCATCGCCACCGCAAGGAACCGGAACCACGTATTTATCACAAGATTCGCCCCCTCATTATTCGTGGCGTTTAACCGCCGCTTAACTTTAGTTCGACAATATTCAACATCCTGAAAAGATATCCTGCAATACCATTAGGGTATTCAAATTATCTACCAACGCAACGCTGCGGGGTGGGGGTCCCCGAAACGCAGTGGCTCCGCGCCAACTCCAGCACCTTGGCGACCGCGTCGATGACGGTCTGCGGCTGGTTGGTGTGGTGCTCTATCCGATGCGCCATGTGTGAACCTCCGTTGTGGAACGGCAAACTGCCTGGGAGACTTCGCCGTTGTCCGCTGCGCTCCTTGGCGTCTTCTCCATAATGTTCGACAATGGTACAATCTTCTCTGCATGCGCTCGTCATGTAGCTTTAGCGCCGGAGGCGTGTCATGACCTATACCATGGACGACATTCGCAAGCAGGCCATCGTTCGCTCCCTCTTCCCGCCCACCACGCTCGCCGGAGCCGTCGAGCGGCTCGGCTTCGTCCAGGCGGACCCGATTTGCGCACCGGCGCGCGCCCAGGACCTGATCCTGCGGCACCGGGTGGCGGGCTACCGGGCCGGCGACCTGGAACGGCAGTACCCGGCGCTCGATGTGGCTGAAGACGTGATCCACCTCTACGGCTACATGCCTGCCCGGACGCTGGGCCTCCTTCACCCGCGGGTGGGCGAGTGGCGGGTGGAGCGGGAGTATCCCGGCCTGGCCGAGCGGGTGCTGGAGTTCGTGCGGGCCAACGGGGAGACGGATCACCGGAGTCTGGAAGCGCACTTTGGCGCGACCCGCACGCTGGGCAACTGGGGCACGCAGGCGAAGGCGACGACCAAAATTCTCGAGTTGCTGCACTACCGGGGCCTGTTGCGGGTGGCCCGCCGCAAGGGGAACGTGCGGGTTTACGCGGCTGCGCCGCCGATTCAGGTGGACCTGGACCCGCAGGAGCGGCTGCGCCGGCTGGTGCTGCTGCAGGCGCGACTCTATGCGCCGATACCGGTAGCAACCCTGCGGACGATTGTCAGGTGGCTGCGGTCGTCCGCGCCCAGCCTGACGGGCCGTGAGACGGCGGTCGCCGACCTGATGAAATCGGGCGACCTGGACCAAGCCAAGGTGGACGGGGTCCAATACGTGTGGCCCGCCGGCGAGTGGGCGGAAGGCGAAGTCCCCCGAGTGGTGCGCCTGCTGGCCCCCTTCGACCCGGTCGTGTGGGACCGGAAGCGGTTCGAGCATCTGTGGGGCTGGCCGTATCGCTTCGAGGCGTACACCCCGGTGGTCAAGCGCAAGTTCGGCCATTACACCCTGCCCGTGCTGTGGGTCGACCGGGTCATCGGGTGGGCGAAAGTCGACTTCACGGATGGAAAGCTGAACGCAGACCTCGGGTTTGTGGACGGCCGGCCGGCGGATCGGGAGTTTGACCTGGCACTGGGGGCCGAGTTGGAGCGCATGCGGGTCTTCCTGGAGGGCTGGAAATAGGAAACCCGGCGAGTCAGGACCCCCGCACAAACGCACCCCGCCCGGGAGGGCAGGGTGCGTTTGTGCTTGGTTGCGTTTGCCGTCACACCAGTTCCACGCTCGGGTGGTCCCTGTCCACCCAGAACACGCGGGTTTTGGCCCCGCAAAACCGTTCGAGGGCCGCGGCCAGTTCAGAGCGGGCCGCCCTGGCGGCCTGGTCCGTCACCCCGTACCACGCGTCGATCGGAAAGAAAATGCGCTGCGACTGCTCGACCACCTTGGCCATTTCGCCCTGGCGCCACACCCACTTGCGGGTGCGAATCTGATTTCCGGTGGCATACACAACTTCACCGGCATCAGGCACTTCGGGCTCCGTGGCGCCAAAGGGGATGAACACATCGTCCGGCCGGGCGAACCGGACCTCGATGTCACCCGGCAGCACGTCCAGGTCGTGGGCGCCCATCGGGAGAATGTACTTGAGCGAGAAGGAATTGCCCAGGTCCACCACTTTATTGATCGTGGGCATCTCCGGCTTCTTCACCACGCGCTTGGCCAGGGCTTCGATCGAGCTGGGGAACTTGTTGGGGTTCAGGTCCAGCTTGCGAAACGCCTCGCGCCAGACCGCAACGTGCGGGTGCTCGCGGACATCCATTCCGCCCATGGCTACGGACAGCGCCAGGGCGCCGGCTTGCACCAGGTTTGCGATCTCCGGGTCAACCCCCTGGTTATCGACACCTTCGGCCACCACCACGCCAAAACAGAGGTCGGGAAAGCGTTCGAATATCGCCGGCGCCACCGTGAACTTCGGTTGCATGCCCTCGTGCACTCCCATCGCAGTTGCTTTCTTTACATTTGAACATATTATGCCTCAACCATCAACCCGAAACCGGCGGATGGGACTTCACCTGCGCTGACCATACATGATGCCCATCGCCTGTTTGATGAACGCCCGTTCTGATTCGTTCAGGCGGTAGGCCGGCGGCCGCTCCGCGGCAGGGAGTGCGTTGAAGTTCTCCCAGGCTTTCTTCATACCAGCCTGAACATTCGGGTCTCCCTGGGACAGGCTTTGGACCGTCTCGGCCATGCGCCTGGCCACGGCCTGAGCCGCAGGGCCGGCCGGATCTGCGCCTTCGGTTGCCAGCCGTCGCAGATCAGCCAAAAGGACCTGGTATTCTTCCTGAAAGCGGATGCGATCTTCCAGGGACCCACGGGTGGCCAGCTTCTGCAGGGCCTCGGGCGAATACGATTTTCGGGCCAGTTCTTTCATCGTTTCACGCTGTTCCGGAGTCAGGTACTTCGCGATCCAACCCGACTTCTGCTCCATTTGCATCACCCCGATCACTTTCGCAATGAGATCCGCGTCGCCAGCGCCGCCCGCCAGCAACTTTTCCGTGTGCCCAATCGCCGTAATAATGGCATCGAGGTGGACTCTTTTCGCCATCAACATGGCTTTTTGCTGGGCCAGCACATCCTGGAGTCGCCCGGGACCGTTCTGAACGCAGACCCTGATCTCATCCAGCGAGAAACCCAGGAACTTGAGGGCCAGAATGTACTGCAGCCTGATCAGATCCGCATCGGTGTACAGGCGATACCCGGCCTCGCTGTAGTGGGACGGGGACAGCAATCCCTGTCGGTCGTAGTACCGAAGCGTGCGCATTGACACGGAAGCCTTGCGGGCAACTTGACTGATCTGGTACAACGGCTGGTCCACAGCGCTCCCTCCCTACGATCCGAGTATAAACGTTGACGTTACGTCAAGCTCAAGGGTTTTTGGGGAGCCGCCGGCCGTGTCCGCCATTGGCAGGCGAATGCAATTTGTCTAGCGAATGTGTGACAGGTCGAACAAAAGCTCCGCCTGCGCCGATCTAAAGAGAGGAAGCAGGCAGACCCGGCCGCCTCGCGGAGGGAGATGCTGTCGAGGAAGCACCATCCGGGCCGGATGTCTACCGCTGGCCGAACGCCCGCAACGCCCGAGGTGCCCTGATCTAACAGCAAAATTAGTTGCCTCCCGCCTTTTGCTCCGCAAAAGTCTGCCGGCCACCACGGCGACTGACGGAGTCAGTCGCGAAAAGCCGCACCCCGTCCGAACCGGGGTGCGGCCTTCCTTATATGTGGACTTACCGCATCTCCCGATCGTACGCTGTGCCCAGCGCCGCCGGCAGGTCGCCCCGCCCCTTGCGGGCCCGGCTCGTGGCGATCAGCAGCACGGCGATGGTGAACAAGTACGGCGTCATGTTCAGGAAGAAAACCGAGAACGTGCTGCCCATGGCCTGCAGCCGGAACGTGAGCGCCTCGACGCCGCCGAACAGGTAGGCGCCGAGAATCGCCTTGGCCGGGTTCCACGTGGCGAAAATCACCAGCGCCACCGCCACCCAGCCACGCCCCGCCGTCATGCCCTCCACCCACGAAGGCGCCACCGCCAGCGACAGATGCGCCCCGGCGATGCCCGCCAGCGCGCCCCCGGCGATCACGTAGAGGTAGCGAGTCAGGAAGACGTTCAGACCCATGGCGTCCGCCGCCGCCGGGTTTTCGCCCACCGCCCGCAGGTTCAGGCCGGGACGGGTCCGGTAAAGCCAGTACCACAGGGCCGGCACCAGCACGAAGCTCAGGTAGACCAGCGGGTTCTGGTCGAAGAGAATCGGCCCCACAAACGGCAGCTTGGCCAGGCCCGGTATGGCCACCTTGTGGAAAGCGTTCGGCAGCGGCACGCCCACGTACGGCTTGCCGATAAAGCTGGAGAACCCGGTGCCAAAGAGCGTGAGCGCCAGCCCCGACACGACCTGGTTGGCCCGCAGCGACACCGTGAGGGCGGCATGAATCGAGGCCAGCGCCCCGCCCGCGAAAGCGGCGGCGACGATGCCCGCCCACGGGGACCCGGTCGTGAGCGTCGCGATGTAGCCCACGACGGCGCCGACGAGCATCATGCCCTCCACGCCCAGGTTCAGCACGCCGGCCCGTTCCGACAGCACTTCGCCCAGGGCGGCGAAGAGAATGGTGGTGCCGGCGATGACCGCCGCCGTCAGCGTCGTGATGGCGATCGTCGAAAAGGCGATGTCGCCCGTCATACTCACGCCACCTCCTTCCGCCACACGAACCGCAAGCGGCTTTGCGTGAACAGTTCGGCCCCGAGCACGCAGAACAGAATCATACCCTGGATCATGTAGGCGGTCGCCAGCGGTACGCCCTTGGTCTGAATGCTGTAAGCACCGGCCTGCAGCCCGCCGAACAGGAAGGCCACGAGAATCATGGCCAGCGGGTTCCGCTGGGCCAGGTACGTAATGATGATAGCGGTGTAGCCATAGCCGGGCGAGATGTCTTTCTGCAGCCGGTGGAGCACGCCCGAGACTTCCATCATTCCGCCCAGGCCGGCCATGGCGCCGGACACGAACATGACCAGGAGAATGTTGCGGGTGATATTCATGCCGGCATAACCCGCGGCCGCCGGACTCTCGCCGATGACGCGGATTTCGTAGCCCCAGCGGGAGTTCTGCAGCACCCACCAGAAGACGCCCGCCATGATCAGGGCGAGAATCAGCCCGATATGCACCCGCCCCGTCAGCACGGGCAGCGTGGCGCTCTCGGAGAACGTCGGCGACAGGGGGAAATTGTGCCCCTTCGGATCTTTCCAGGGGCCGTATACAAGATACGCCACCCAGTTCAGGGCCACGTAATTGAGCAGCAGCGTCGTGATCGTTTCACTGGTGCCCAGGTAGGCCCGGGCGATGCCGGGGAGCAGGCACCAGAGGCCGCCGAGAACGAAACCGGCAATCGCCATGGTCGGCAGCAGCACGGGCGCCGGCATGGTGCTGAACTTGAGCGCCACAAAGGCCGCCCCCAGGCCGCCCATGTAGAACTGCCCTTCTGCACCAATGTTCCAGAGTTGCATCCGGGAGGCCAGCGCGATCCCGAGGCTGCAGAGCAAGAGCGGCGTCGTGCGCACCAGGGTCTCCGAAAAGCCCCACTTGGAGCCGAAGGCGCCGGAGAACATGGTCCCGAAGACCACCACCGGGTCCTTGCCGGTCGCCATGATCAACACGGCGGAAATCAGGAACCCGAGGAGCACGGCGCCCACCCGGATGGCGGCTTTCTGCCAGCCGCTCCGGTGTTGCGCGTGGAGTACAAACCGGGGAATCACGCGGGGGTCACCTCCGCTTCGGCCTTGCCGGCCATCATCAGACCAATTTGCGCCACCCGGGCCGATTCGGCCTTGACGACGCCCATAATGCGACCTTCGAACATGACCGCGATCCGATCGCAAATGGTCAACAGTTCGTCCAGGTCCTCGGAGACCATGAGAATCGCCTTGCCCCGCCGCCGGGCATCCAGCAGCACGTTGTGGACCGCTTCCGTCGCCGCCACGTCGAGGCCCCGGGTGGGCTGCGAGGCGATAATCACCTGCGGGTCGGTGGCCAGTTCCCGGCCCACCAGCAGTTTCTGCTGGTTGCCGCCGGAGAGCAGCTTGACCGGCGTATCGACCGTAGCGGTCTTCACATCGAAGTCCTTCAAGAGCGTTCCGGTGAACTCGCGCACGGCTTTCCAGTTGAGGAAGCCCGCCTTCGTCACCTGCCGCCCGCTGTAGACCCGCAAAATGGCGTTGTCCGTCACGCCCAGGTTCGGCACCAGCCCCATGCCCAGCCGGTCTTCCGGAATGAACGAGCAGTTGCCGCTCACCTTGGCGGAGCCGGATGTCATGGGCCGCAGCCCGGCCACGGCCTCGCAGAGTTCACGCTGCCCGTTGCCGGCGACCCCGGCGATGCCGAGAATCTCCCCGCCGCGCACCTGCAGCGTCGCCCCCCGCACCGCCAGCACTCCCCGGTCGCCCTGGACCGCGGCGTCTGCGATATCGAGGCGGACGTCGCCGGGCGTGGTGGGGGCCTTTTCCCGCTCCTGGATGACGGTGCGGCCCACCATCATCCAGGTGAGGTCCTCCGGCTTGGACTCGCTGGTTTTGACGGTGCCTACCAGCTTGCCGCCCCGCAGCACGGTGCAGCGGTCGGAGACCGCCATCACTTCGTGCAGCTTGTGCGTAATGATGATGATCCCATGCCCGCGGGCCGCCATCAGCCGCAGTGTCTTGAACAGCTCTTCCGCCTCCTGCGGGGTGAGCACGGCGGTGGGCTCATCGAGAATCAGCACTTTGGCCCCACGGTAGAGCAGTTTGACAATCTCCACCCGCTGCTGCTCGCCGACCGACAACTGCCAGACCGGCGCCGAGGGGTCGACCTTGAGGCCGTACTCCTGGCTCACCCTGCGAATGCGCTCCTCGACCTGCTTCAGGTTCAGCACAAAGCGGGGCTCGTCCAGCCCGAGAATCACGTTCTCGGCCACGGTGAAAGGAGCCACCAGTTTAAAATGTTGGTGGACCATGCCAATGCCCGCCCGGATGGCGTCCCGAGGCGCGCGAAAATCGGCCGTGCGGCCAAGGATGGCCACACGCCCCGAGTCCGGCCGGTAAAGTCCGGTCAGAATCGACATGAGCGTCGACTTTCCCGCCCCGTTCTCGCCCAGCAGCGCGTGTACCTCGCCGGCCGCCAGCCCGAAATCGACATGGTCGTTCGCCAGGACACCGGGAAACCCTTTGGTGATTCCCTGCATCTCCACCAGCACTTTAAACTGACCTCCCGACCTGCATGTTGAAAGGGGGCCGACAAAAATCGGCCCCCTCTGTTCAGTTATTTACTGCTTGGGAATGGTGCCGTCGACGCCTTCAACGAACCAGCTCATTTCGAGCAGTTCCTTGTCGGAGAGGGCCTTGCCGTCTTCGATCTTGATCTTGCCGGTCTGGTCCTTGACCGGGCCGGAGAAGACGTTCCAGCCGCCGACGATCTTGGCCTGAGCAGCGTCGACCAGGGGCTTGGCATCCTTGTTGGCGAAGTCGGCCAGCGGCGCCAGCGCCACGATGCCGTCCTTCATGCCGCCCCAGTACTGATCGCTCTTCCAGGTGCCATCCAGAACGGACTTGACGGTCTTCACGTAGTAGGGGCCCCAGTTCCAGATCGGAGCGGTCAGGAAGGACTTCGGGGCGTACTGGCGGGAGTCGGTGTCGTTGCCGATCGAAGGCTTGCCCTTCTCCTGAGCGGCTTGCAGCGGGCCGGGAGAGTCCTGGTACATGGCGATCATTTCGGCACCGAGGTCCAGCAGGGAGTTGGCAGCGTCCTTCTCCTTGGCCGGGTCAAACCAGGTGTTGGTCCAGACGACCTTGACCTTCACGGCCGGGTTGACCGAGCGGGCGCCCAGCGTGAAAGCGTTGATCGCCCGGATGACTTCGGGAATCGGGTAAGCGGCGACAATGCCGATGTTGTTCTTGATCTGCTTGCCGGCGACGATGCCGGCGAGGTAGAACGCTTCATGGTTGCGGCCGAAGTAAGTGCCCAGGTTTTTGTCGGTCGTGTAGCCGGAGTTGTGCATGAAGGTGACGTTCGGATACTTCTTGGCGACCTTGGCCATGGCGTCCATGTAGCCGAAGCTGGTGCCGAAGATGAGCTTGTTGCCCTTCTGCGCCAGTTCCTCAAAGACCCGCTCAGCGTCGGCGCCTTCGGGAACGTTCTCCAGGAACGAGGTCTCAACCTTGTCGCCCAGCTCCTTCTCGAGCTGCTTGCGGCCCATGTCATGGGCAAACGTCCAGCCGCCATCGCCAACCGGTCCGACGTAGACAAACGCAACCTTGAGCTTGGCGGCGGGCTTCGGCGCTTCGGTAGCGGCAGGCTTGGTGTCCGTGGCGGGCTTGGTTCCGCCGCAGCCGGCCACGAGTCCGAGCATCAACATGACAGCGATCACGGATCCCAACAATTTCCGCATCTTGATCCCCTCTTGCGTGTTCTATTGCTGCCCGCGCCGGTCGGCACAGGAAAGCTTCGGTTTCAGCAGTCGTCCCCGGCAAAGCGGACGCCCGCCTCGCTCAGTTCCTCGATGACCACCAGCGAATGGATGGGCACGCCCTGTTCACGCAGGCGGCGGCCCCCCTCCTGAAACCCCTTCTCCACCACAATCCCGACACCGACCAGTTCGGCCCCGGCCTGCTTCACGATGGAGACCAGCCCCTGGGTGGCCTCGCCCATGGCGAGGAAGTCATCCAGAATGAGCACCCGGTCCCCGGACTTCAGGTAGCGGGCGCTCACGGTCACCGTCCGGGTTTCGCCCCGCGTGTAGGAAGTGACTTCGGACGCGTAGATATCTTCGTGCTGGGTCTTGGCCCGGGTCTTCTTGGCGAACAGAACCGGCACGTCGAGCTCAAGGGCGGTCATCAGGGCGACGGCGATTCCGGAAGCTTCTATGGTAAGGATTTTCGTGACGCCGGCGTCACGAAAATGCTCGGCAAACTCGCGCCCGATCGCCTGCATCAGCTGCGGGTCAAGCTGATGGTTCAAGAAGCAATCAACCTTGAGGATATTCCCAGGCAAGACGCGACCGTCCGCACGAATCCGCTCTTTCAGGAGTTGCATGACTGACGGACCTCCCCGATTCTTTCGACAAAATAAAAACCAGAGAGAGAATGTTCTTGAGCAGAACTTCCCCCTCTGGGCTTTTACCCCTCTGGTGTAGCGTAGCCATGCTACGCCTGCACCGCTTGGACCAGACACCTCACCTCGTGAGGCCGGAACCCTAGGTGCACTTCCACTCGTAGTCGGAGCCTTACGGGGCTCCGGTAGAGACTCTCAGGCCGATTCCTGAGGATATACGAGCGGTCCATATATGATTAGATGCATGTTAACACGGGAAGGGGTTCTCACACAACGGGCATTTGGATATGACACCATTGGTGCAAAAGGCTCAGGCGAGAGGCTTACGTCGTCTCACTGACCGCACCGCCGGCGTCTCCGACTAACGGAGGATGGCATGGCGATTCCCCGGAGCTTGACGATTTTTTCGATTCACAGGTATATGGGCTTCTAACCGCCGTTTTCCTCGCCGTGGTACACTGTTGGAAACATTTGGGTGATCGTGGGTGACAGGCGTGCGTCTGATAGTCTCGGTCGTGGTTTTTCTCCTCATGGTCGTCGCGTTCACGACGCGCAGCAGTTATGGGCGTGAGCTGACACCCCGCCGGAAACCGGGTGAGCAAGAGGCCGAAGCCAAGTTGATCCTCCTGGGGACCTACCGGGTCTATACCTGGTCGGTCTGGATCTCCGTGGTCACGGCGGTGATCGGGCTGGTGTCGCAGTGGCATGCGCCGGGCTGGGTGCGGTGGCCCGCTGTCGGCGCCAACGTGTTGGAGTTGGGCCTCGCCCATGCACTGTACTGGCGGTTGGGCTACGACTGGCGCCGGTGGCTGCTGATCGCCGGACACTTCTCGGGCGTGGTTGCGCTTGCGGAATGCTACTACGCCATTACGCTCGACATCGCGGAGCAGACGGAGCCCGCCAACGACGGTCTCGGCGTGTAACAGCGCCGGCCGGCAGGTATCTGGCACCCAATACGGGAAGACTTTCTATTCGGGTCGACAATATTGGGGGGCCGAGCATGGAAACCACTGCCTCCGGGCTCAAGTACGAAGAGATCGAAGTCGGCACAGGGCCGCAGCCGCAGAAAGGCCAGTTTGTGCAGGTACACTACACCGGCTGGCTGACCAACGGCACCCAGTTCGACAGCTCCTACGACCATGGCGAACCCTTCGAGTTCAAGCTGGGCGCGGGCCAGGTGATCGAAGGCTGGGACGAAGGGCTTGCGACCATGAAAGTGGGCGGCAAGCGGAAGCTGTACCTTCCGCCGCACCTCGCCTACGGTTCCGGGGGCGCCGGCGACGCCATTCCGCCGGACGCCGACCTGGTCTTTGAAGTCCACCTGGTGGGCATTCGGAGCACCGAACTGCTAATCGAAGAGATCGAAGCCGGCACCGGCCTTGAGGCGAAGAACGGCGACATGGTGCAGGTGCACTACGCCGGCCGGCTGGCCAACGGCACCCAGTTCGACAGTTCCTACGACCGGGGCGAGCCGATAGAGTTCCAACTGGGCGCGGGCATGGTGATTACCGGCTGGGACCTGGGGATTGTCGGCCTGAAAGTCGGCGGCAAGCGGAAGCTGATCATTCCGCCCGAGCTGGGCTACGGCAAGCGGGGCTACCCGGGCGTGATTCCGCCCAACGCCATGCTGGTCTTCGATGTCCACCTGGTCGGCATTCGATAGGTTCAATCAGGGACCGGGGCTGTCACGCCCCGGTCCCGGCGTCGTTTACTCGGTCAGCGCTTTTGCCGCCTTGCTGATGACCGGGTCGGGGTGCCGGGTCAACTCCTGCAGCGCCGTGTGCGCCGCATCGGCCCGGATGCTGCCAATGGCGTAGACCAGGGCCTCCTGGGCTTCGGCCGGCACCCGCTCCAGGGCGGCTACCAGCAGCGGCACCACCCGCTCCCCGCCGGCGGTGGCGATGGCGGCCCCGGCCGCGGCCACCAGGTACGGGTCCCGCCGGTCCAGGTAAGGCGTGAGCAGTTCCACCGCCCGGGGCTCCCGCAGGGCGGCCAGGGCGTCCATGCACTCCGCCAGCACGTCGGGCAACTCCTCGCCGGGGAAGGCCAGCTTTACGGCCACCACGGCGGCGCCCGCCGGGTCGCCCAGCGCCCCGATGGCCCGGGCCGCGGCCTGCCGGGTGGCGAGTTTGGCGAACGGCCGCTCCTGGCGGGAGCAGGTTGCGTTGGGCTCGAAGTCGTGCAGCAGCCAGGCCAGGTCCAGCAAGGCGCCCGGCGGGCGCAGGTTCGCCAGGAGGCTGGCCCCGGCGACCCGAAGCCCGGTGGCCGTGTCGGTCAGGCCGCCGCTCACCGGCTCCACCTGCACGGCGCGAACGGCCCGGAACGCCGGCTCCTCGCCCTCCAGCGACTCCAGGCGGCCGAGAGCCTCCAGAATGGCCATGCGGGCCCAGCAGCCGGGGTCGCTGGCCGGGGCGCCTTCGTCCAGCCGCTCAAACGCCCGTGCGAGGGCGCCGCCCGCCCGGTGCTTTGAGACGCGCCGGGCGGCCGCCTCCACCACCACCGGCGAGAGGTCGGCCAGCGCTTCGATGAGCACGTTCTCATCGTCGGTCGCCTGGATTTGCTTGAGCCGGGCGTCTTTAGCGGAACGGCGCGGCGTGCTCATATGGCATCACCGCCAGGCCACCACGGCCCGGGGGCGGGCGGGTCGGGCCACCCCGCCACCTCGGCCCGCAGGCCCGGGGGCAACGGCTCGGCCAGGAGCCGCCGGACGGCATCCGCCCGGGCGCCCCGGGCCCGCAGGTATTCGCTCAACAGGTCCGCCTTCGGGTGGCGCTCCATGAGCCGGTAGGCCACCGCCCACACCTCCGGGCTGCCCACCGGCACCCCCTGCCACATCCCGCAGGTCAACGTGGGCAAGTGGCAGACCCCCGCCGCCGTGCGGACGGCAAAGGTACCCATCAGGTCGATATCCACGCCGCCGGCGCAAATGGCGATCCGATACCCAGTGGCGTACCTGCCACCAGCGTGCTCGGGGAAGTCTAGCGGGAAGGCCGCCAACGCCCGCTGCACCTGCTCCAGCGACGCCTCGGTCGTCAGGTCCCAGTCCCGGACCTCGGCGATGAGCCCCAGGCTGTGCAGCAGCCCGCTGCCCCCGAGGGCGCTTTCGATGCCGGCGGCCGTGAGCGCCTGCGTTACGGCCAGCAGTGGTGCGATGTCCGGATGCATGACAGCCACCTCAATTCCGGGTAAATCTCGGCCCCATGGGCGTTCGCTTTCCGCCGCCGCTCCTCCTGCCCCTCTTGCCTGTTGCCTGAAATGGTGCTATCTTTATGCATGGTTGAATCAGGGAGGTGAACCGGGTGCGCCACACGGTATTTTACGGCCAGAACCACATCCTCGACGGCCTTTTCGCGACTGCCAAGGGAGTACTATGCCCAAGTACCGGCGCAGTCGCAACCCGGCCCGCTCTCGACTGATTTCCTCAGTCTGAAGAGCTGTAACCACGGCCACGGGTGCGTTTGGCGCCCGTGGCTTTTCTTATGCCACGGGTGCCTCTGCGCACGCCGCGGCTATTTTTCTGCCCAAAAAGG
The DNA here is from genome assembly GCA_036504075.1 of Symbiobacteriaceae bacterium. GTDB lineage: Bacteria > Bacillota > Sulfobacillia > Symbiobacteriales > Symbiobacteriaceae > DASXVX01. The sequence continues at coordinate 83,016 of DASXVX010000022.1, forward strand.
AGGTCAAACCTGTCATGCCCATTCCGCATCAGGAAATGCGCCGGATCATCCGGCGCCGGATTACCGGACTCGAAGGGGTCGACCGGATCAAAGTGCTCAAGGATTGTCTGGCGGAGTTCCCCGGCTACTACCAGGGACCGTACGGCGACCTGCGCAAGTGGGTGCTGGACCTGATCGAGGAGACCAAACTGCGCAAGGCCGTGCAGTTCCGGGACCAGTTCTTCATCCCAAAAGAGGGTGGGGCGCAGATTGTGCTGGTGGGGCCGCCCAACGCCGGCAAGTCCTCGCTGCTGAAGGCGCTCACCGGGCGGCAGGTGGCGGTGGGCGACTACCCGTTCACGACCCTGCGGCCCATCGCCGGCATGGTGAAGTTCGGCGGCGCGGTGGTCCAACTGGTGGACCTGCCGGGCCTGCTGGACGGCGCTGTGGACGGCAAGGGCGGCGGGCGGGCGCTGCTGGGCGCCATCCGCATGGCCGACGGCGTGCTCTTCGTGGCGCCGCTCTCGCCGGAGGGCGTCCGGGACTTCCGGCTCGTCTACGAAGAGGTTACGGCCGAGGCGGCCATCGACCTGCCGGCGGGCCTGTTGGGCACCAAGTCCGACCTGGACGGGGCCGACGCCTGCTGGACCGAGCTGACGGCGATGCTGCCGGACCTCCCGGCCGCCCACTGCTGCGCGCCCCTGGACGATGGATTGGCCGAGGCGCGGGACGTAATCTGGCAGATTTCCGGGCTGAAGCGGGTTTTCTGCAAGCCCAAGGGCAAGCCGGTCTCGCCGGAGGCGGTGGTGCTGGCGCCGGAGGCCACCGTGGCCGATTTCGTGGCCGCGCTGAACCGGGCCTGGCTGGAGCACTTCCAGCAGGCCCGGGTGTCGGGGTCCAGCGCCCGGTTCGACGGGCAGGCGGTGGGACTGAATCACATTCTGGCCGACAACGACGTGGTGGAGCTGACGGTCCGCTGAGGGCTCCCGTCCACGTCCGCCATGTACAGCATTCCCCCAGCCCCCCTGCCCCCGGCCCCCCCGGCTCTCCGGCGGCCGCCAGCAAGTAAGTGTCGTCGACCGGGGCAATTGTGCCGGTGTAATCGCCACTCGGCGTGGACCGCACCCATGCCGCCACTGAGCCGGTCGTGGTGCATGACAGCGGCCAGGGCGTGATGGCTTTCGGGGTCGCCTCTGCCCGCCAAGTCCCTGAGACGGCCCCTCAGCACTACCGGGCCACTGAACAGTTCTCCGCCAGTGATGCCGCCCAGCAGCGAGAGCGGGATTACATGAAGTTGGGAATCTGCGTCACCAGGGGGATCACCCTGGTGATCATCCAGCCGGAAAACCTCACACTGCAAGACATGCGGCAGAGGGTCGAAAACCTTCTGCCGCTACGGGACGTGACTGGTCACGACCTGCTGCTCGACTACCTGGAGTTGGAAAGCGACTACCGGCGATTCGTATCAAAACTCTGACTCAGTGTCGATCAGAAACCCCCCCGGCAACTGGGGAGCTAATCCAGGCTTAAGGTCGGTTCCAACACTGAATGTCATGACGGTTGGCACCGTCCACAGCGGGCTCTAAATCGCATGGACGATGCTATCCTCGCGCCGCACCAGGCCACACTGCGCCAGCCAACACACCCGCGCGTAGACCTGCCGCTGCCCCTTCCAGGTCATGCCGTACTGCTTCTTCGCGACGTCGAGCAGTTCACGAATCGAGCGGGGGCGCTCGCGGCACAGTTCGGGAATCTCAAGGAAAAAGCTGATGGATTGCGCCAGGATGCCGGCGAGAAAAGACCCGTCCCCCAGGTTTGCATAAGTAATGCCCGCAGGCCCGATCTTTGCTCGGTCATGCCCGTCGAAGACGAGCAAGCCCATGTCATGCAGTTGCCGCATGCGGCTGAGCGCCGTGTACCGCGATTTGCAAGTCTCGTCTATGTTCATCCACCGATCGATTGATACGTTCCCTTCTGACATGACGTGCTCAAGACAGGCCCGCAAGTTCCCGGGCGGGTTGTACATGGATCTGGCCCTAACGGTTTCCGGCACGAACGACACCTCCCCACCCCTTATGCTATGCGGAGGACTGACTTTCAGTAGCAACCCCCAAAGCCGTCTATCCCACGATAGGCGGCTTTTTCATCTGTCGATAGATGATGCCTATTAAAGCGCCGTCGAAAATTAAGAACTTCGAACAGTAAAGTCGGCAGGAATTTCCGGGAGCAGATGCGAAATCTGTGCATACGTTTGCACATGGGAACGACGTACGGCCTCCCCCGTGCACACACGTACGGCCTCCCCCTTGCACAAGCAATCGGCTTCAAACACTTCAGGAGGTGACTTCCGGCGTGGGTCCTTCCACCATCGTCGATGTCGCCAAAATCGCCGGAGTTTCCCCGTCCACCGTCTCCCGGGTGATTGCCGGCAACCCCCGCATCAGCGCCGGAACCCAGGAGCGGGTGCGGGCCGCCATGAAAGATCTGGACTACCACCCCCACGCCATCGCCCGGAGCCTGGTCACCAGGTCCAGCCGGACCATCGGGCTGGTCACCTCCCGTCCGGCGACCCAGGCGTTTGCCAACCCGTTCTTCCCGGAAGTGCTCCGGGGCATCGGGTCGGTGCTCGAAGGCGAGGGCTACAACCTCCTGCTTTCCGCTTCCCGGGGCGAGGAGAACGAGCGGGAAGCCTGCCTGTCGCTCCTCAGGAGCCGGCACGTGGACGGGGTCATTCTCACCAGCTCCCGGCTCGGGGACAAGCTGATCGAAGCGCTGGTCAAAGACGAGGCCAATGTCGTCCTCATCGGGCGGCCGGCCGGCATCGACGGCGCCCTGGCCCACCCCTCCCTGCACTGGGTTAACAACGATAACGTCTCGGCGGCCGCCGTGGCCATGGAGCATTTGCTGGGGCTGGGCCACCGGCGCATCGCCTTTATCAACGGGCCGCAGGACTGGGTCTTCTGCTACGACCGGCTTCAGGGCTATCGCACCGCCCTGAGCGAGGCCGGCCTGGACTTCGACCCACAGCTAGTGCGGCAAGGGAACATCACCCAGCAGGACGGGGCCCGCGCCCTGGAGCACTTGCTGGCCCTGCCGGAGCGGCCTACGGCCATTCTGGCGGTCGACGACTCGTTGGCCCTGGGGGCCATGGAAGCCGCCCATAAGCGGGGACTCCGCATCCCTTCCGATTTGGCCATTGTGGGCTTCAACGATGACCCCATCACCGCCTGGACCCGGCCTTCGCTTACCACGGCCCGGATTCCGGTCTTCGACCTGGGCGCCATGGCCGCCCGCATGCTGCTGGGCCGGCTCCAGGGCCGCCCCGTCCGCCCGCACCAGGTGATTCTGCCATCGCAAATCGTCGTGCGGGAGTCCACCAAAGGCATCTGAGACAAGCCCTTCCCACTACACAGAGGGTTTCTGCGGGTTTGTCTTTGTGCAAACGTTTTCACGAACACCCACTCACCGCTGATGTGATCACGAATGGAGGAGGCAACACCCATGACCCTGAGAAAGAAAGCGGTCGCCATTGTCCTGAGCGCCTTCCTGGCCGGCTCCCTGCTGGCAGGGTGCGCAGCTACAAAGGAGACCAAGAAGGAGCCCGATCAGCCCGCCGCGCCCAAAGTAGTGGAACTCGTCTTCTGGGAACAGGAAGAGGCCGCCGAGAAGGTCTTTGACCCGATCCTGCAAAAGTTCATGGACGCCAACAAGAACATCAAAATCACCCGTGTCCACTATGAGACTGAGAAGCTGCGCACCAACTTCCTGACCGCCGTCCAAGGCAATCAGGGTCCGCAGGTGGTCTTCGGCCCGGATGACAACGTGGGCGTCTTCGCCACCGCCGGCGTCATTCAGCCGCTCGACAGCTTCTTTGACGCCAGCTTCCTGTCGACTCTGAACAAGACCGCCCTCGACGGCAACCGGCTCAACGGCAAGCTGTGGGGCGTCCCGGACCGCATCGGCAACCAGCTCATGCTGATCTACAACAAGGCGCTCATTCCGAACGCCCCGGCCAACACCGACGCGGTGTACAAGTTCGCCGCCGACTTCAAGGCCAAGAATGCCGACAAGTACGCGCTGGTCTTCAACCAGACCGAGCCGTTCTGGCTCGCCCCGTGGCTGGGCGCTTATGGCGGCTCCGTCTTTAACGACAAGAATGAGCCGACCCTCGACACTCCGGCCATGGTTTCCGCCTTCAAGCTGATGCAGGACCTGAAGGCGAAGGGCGTCATCCCCAAGGAGTCCGACTATGACGCCGCCGAAGCCCTCTTCAAGGATGGCAAGGCTGCCATGATCATCAACGGCCCGTGGTCCGTCGGGGGCTACCTCGATAAGAAGATGGACATCGGCATCGCCAAGATTCCGCAGGTTTCCGGCGCCGGCTGGCCGAAGCCTTACACGTCCACGAAGGCCTACTTCGTCTCCAAGCTGGTCACTGACAAGGACATGAAGGACGCCGTGAAGACCTTCATCCAGTACATGAACTCGGAAGAGACCCAGAAGACGCTGGCCGCCATTCACAAGCAGTGGCCGACCAACACCAAGGCCAACGAGTCCGACGTGATCAAGAACGACCCGGTCATGAAGCAGGCCGCCGCTCAGCTCGAATCCGCCACCCCGATGCCGATCATCGCGCAGATGCGGGTGGTGTGGGATACCTGGAAGCCTCAAATGCAGCTGGTCATAGCCGGACAGGCCACGCCGGAGAAGGCCGCCAAGGACGCCCAGGCCGATTGCGTGAAGAAGATCGCCGAAATGAAGTAGCGCGTCCCATTTGTCGTCTCTGTCCCGGGGCGGGGAGTGGTCTGCCACTCCCCGCTCCCGTTCGTAGGCTCTCTCTCAGGAGGTGCTGAAATGGCGCGTGAACCTGCGGTCTCCCCGGGCCTCCTGCCGGGGGCCAAGCCCTGGAATCCTTACGCCTATACCATGCCGGCGCTGGCGCTGATGGCGGTTTTCGTCATTTACCCGCTGGCGTACGGGGTTTGGCTCGCCTTCACCAACATGTCGCTCACGAACTTCTGGACAGTCAAGTTCATCTGGTTCCGGAACTTCTACAATGTGATCACCGACCTGGACTTCTACGTGCTCATGTTCCGATCGCTGGTGTGGACCGTCTCCTGTGTGGTCTTTTCCGTAGCCATCGGGATGTGGCTGGCGATTCTCCTGAACCGGAAGCTGCCGGGCAAGGCGATTTTCCGGCTCTTCCTGATTCTGCCCTGGGCGATTCCGCAGTACATTGCCGCGCTCTCCTGGAAGACCATGTTCCAGCATGACTTCGGCACCATCAACCTCGTGCTCAAACAACTGCACATATCGCCCGTGCCGTGGCTGTCCCATCCGACCTGGGCGTTCGCCGCGGTGATCCTCGTGAACGTCTGGCTCGGGTTCCCCTTCATGATGATGATCTGCCTGGGCGGCCTGCAGTCCATCCCCTACGAGCTGTACGAGGCCGCCGACTGCGACGGCGGCACCGGCTGGAACAAATTCCGGCACATCACCCTGCCGATGCTGCGGCCCGTGCTGGTGCCGGCCATCACGCTTTCCGTGGTCTGGACATTCAACCTGGTCAACGTCATCTATCTGGTGACCGGCGGCGGGCCGGGCAACAAGACCGATATCCTGGTCTCCAACGTCTACCGCACCGGCGTCGACTTCTATCGGTACGGCTACGCCTCGGCGTTCTCCCTGATCATCTTCCTGATTCTGCTGGTGTTCGCCATGTTGTTCGTCTGGCGGACCCGCGGCGACGAGGGGGCGACAGAATGAAAATCCGCTTCAAGCACCGGTATTTCGAGCGGGGCGACTCGGTCCCGAAGATTATCGCCATTTACGTGACCCTGACCATCGTTGCGCTGCTGACGTTCTATCCGATCTGGAATATCTTCAACATGGCGCTCCGCCCCCAGCAGACGCTCTATTCCACTTCGCTGCGGCTGATTCCGGAGAACGCCACCCTGGAGAACTTCCGGGTGATGCTCTTTGAAAAGCCGTTGCTGGGCTGGATGGGCAACTCCCTCATCGTCGCCGGCACCACGGCGCTACTGAGCGTCGTCCTTTCCGCCACAGCCGGTTACGCCATCTCCCGGTTCAAGTTCAGGGGGCGCAAGGGGTTTCTCACCTTCCTGCTCACGACGCAGATGTTCCCGGCGCCCATGCTGCTGTTGCCCACCTTCCTGCTGCTCACCCGGCTGGGCCTGCTGAACTCGTATACCGGGATGATCATCCCTTACGTCGCGACTTCGATTCCCTTCTCCATCTGGATGATGAAGGGCTTTTACGATACTGTGCCAATCGAACTGGAATACGCCGCCGCCATCGATGGCGCATCCAACTGGACGACGTTCACCAAGATCACGGTCCCCCTGGCGGCCCCGGCTATGGCGATCGCGGCGCTCTTCTCCTTCATGACCGGTTGGTCGGAGTACGTGGTCGCCCGCGTCATCCTGACCAAGGCGGCCATGTACACGCTGCCGGTGGGCCTCGTCACCCTGCAGTCGGCGTTCAGCACCGAGTGGGGCCGTTACTCCGCCGGCGCCCTGCTGACCATGATTCCGGCTGCGGTCCTCTTCGTCCTCTTCTCCCGGTACCTGGTGGGCGGGCTGACCCTGGGGAGCGTGAAAGGATGAGCCCGCTGGTTGTGCGCCGGCTCATCCTGGGCGTTGCCGCAGGGCTGCTACTGGTCTCCACGCTCACCCCGGCCCTGCGCCCCTCCAGGGCGCTGGCGGCACCTGATTCGGACCTGGCCCGGCGACCCTGGTCGGAAGACGTGGTCTACCTGATCATGATCGACCGGTTCAACAACGGCGACAAGTCGCTGGACAAAGACGCGGAACCGAACAGTTCTACAGGCGTCCACGGGGGCGACTTGCAGGGGGTTATCGACAAACTGGACTACCTGCAGAAGCTGGGGGTCACCGCCATCTGGCTGACGCCGGTGGTCCAGAACCAAAAAGGCGGCTACCACGGCTACTGGACCACCGACTTTTACCAGGTCGACGAACGCCTGGGCTCCATGGCGACGCTGCAGAAGCTGGTTCAGGAGGCGCACCGGCGGCAGATGAAAGTGCTGCTGGACGTAGTGGTTAACCACACGGCGCCGACACACCCCTGGATTAACGACCCGGCCAAGTACGACTGGTTCCATCACGCTGGCGGCATCACGAACTGGAACAACCAGGCGAGCATCGAGAACGGCCAGCTGGCCGGCCTGCCCGACCTGGCCCAGGAGAATCCGGCGGTCGAGAAGTACCTCCTGGACATGTCCCGGTGGTGGATTGAACAGACGAACGTGGACGGCTTCCGGTTGGACACGGTCCGGCACGTGCCCGCGGGGTTCTGGGAGAAGTTCGCCAAACAGATGCACGAAACGCGGCCGGGCTTCTTCCTCATGGGCGAAGCCTGGAACAGTGACCTGAACTACCTGAAAAAGTACCTGGACACCGGATTGGACTCGCTGGTAGACTTCGCCCGGTTTGACCCGGTTCAGGACGTATTCGCGCGGGGTGCCGATCCCTCCGTCCTGCACGCGACCATCGCCCGCCAGGCATTGGCGACGCCGGGCACGGTCTGGGGGACGTTCATCGACAACCACGACGTGCCCCGGTTCGTCACGGGCGCGGCCCCCGGCGGGGCCAACAAGCTGAAGCTGGCCCTCACCTACCTCCTGACCACCCCCGGCATGCCGATCCTTTACTATGGCACCGAAGTGGCGCTGGAGGGCGGCGATGACCCGGACAACCGCCGGGACATGAAGTTCGACAAGAATCCGGACATGCAGGCGTTCACCGCACAGTTGATCAAGCTCCGCCGGGAGAATCCGGCCTTCACCCACGGCACCTACACGCCGGTGACCCCAAACCCGAAGGTGGTCGCATACTTCCGAGAGTACCAGGGGCAGCGCTACCTGGTAGCGCTCAACAACAGCAACCAACAGCAGCGGCTGGAACTCAGTGGCTACATGAAGCCCCACGACACGCTCAAAAATGAGCTGGGGTCCCAGACCGGCGAGCAGAGCCGGCAAACAGTTTTGCTGGAGCCATGGACAGCTTATATCTATACGGTCTCTGCCAGCCGCATGCCGCTTTACGCCGGCGCGGCCGCAGCGGCGGCGGTCCTGGGCGGAGTGCTACTCTGGATGTGGCGGCGGCCCAAGCTATAAACGAACGGAGTCGACGCGCGTGAAAAAAACCTTTCTCATCAATGCCATCCTCGGCAACGGGCGGCTCCTGGCCACCCTGACCGGGGACGGGGAGATTCAACGGATTTTCTGGCCCCACGTGGATGGCCCGCAACACGTGCAGCGGCTCATCGGCGGCGTCGCCGTCGACGGGGAGCCGGTCATCTGGCCGGACGACTCCCGCTGGCAGACGGAGCAAGCCTACGAGCACGACCAAAACGTGCTGGCGACCCACGCCCGGTTGCCCGACGGCCTCACCCTCAGCATGACCGATGCGGCGGCGCCGGGGCGGGACGTGCTGGTCCGCCACCTGACGTTCACGAACGGCTCCGGGGCTCCGATGGCAGTGCGGTACGTACTGTACGAGTGGCTGCGGATGGATGAGAGCCCGCTGTACAACACCGCCCTGTACGACCCGGCGGGTGAATGCTTCATCCACTACCGGCGGGACGCTTTCATCGCCGCAGGCGCCGACCGCCCGCCGGTCGCCATGACCGTGGGCGGGCCGGAGGACGTACTGACCGCGGCCAGCGCCGGCGTGCTGGGCGGAGGTACGATTCAGCACGGGGACGTGGCCGCCGCGGGCGTCTGGGACCTTGGCATTCTGGCACCGGGCGCCTCAGCCACGCTGAATTTGTTCTGGACGTTCGGGTCCGACGCCCGGGCCGCCCGGGCGCTCCTGCTGGAGGCCCGACGGCAAGGTGGCGAGCCGTTGCTGGACGAGGTGCGGGCCTACTGGGCCGGGTGGCTCGCCGGGGCCCGTCGGCTGGGGCCGGGGGCGCCGGAGGCGGTGGACGGGCTTTACCGGCGGTCGCTGCTGATCTTCAAGTTGATGGCCGATGAGCATTCCGGCTCCATCATCGCCGCCCCGGAGTTCGACCCGGCTTACACGAGTTGCGGCGGCTACGGCTACTGCTGGGGGCGGGACGCCGCCTACGTGACGGTCGCCATGGACCGGGCCGGTCTGCACGACCTGGCGGAGGCGTTCTACCGCTGGACGCTTACGGCTCAGGAGCCGGAGGGATGGTGGGTCCAACGGCACTATGCCGGCGGCGGCTGGGGGCCGTCCTGGGGCCTCCTGCAGGTGGACGAGACCGGGTCGATTCTGTACGGCATGGCCCTGCACGCCCGGCTCCACGGCGGGGCGGCTTTCGCCCGGCTGGTCCGCGATGCCGTCCTGCGGGCGGCCGAATGGCTGATTGGCAGCCTGGACACCACGACCGGCCTGCCCGTGGCCTGCTTTGACCTGTGGGAGGAGCGGCAGGGCTTCCACACTTACTCGGCGGCGGCGGTCTACGCCGGCCTGATGGCAGCGGCTGAACTGGCCGAGCTAGCCGATCTGGAAGGCGACCCCGACTACGCCGTCCGGTACCGAGCGGCGGCGGCGGAGCTTAAAGCGGCCATCTTCCGGGAAAGCGTCCGGGATGGCACCTTCCTCCGGAGCCGGTACATGCAGGTGCATGAGCAGCAGTTCCGGGATGCTTTTGCGGCCGGTCGGGCCGTGCGGCAGCGGACCGGGCCGCTGGGCTACCCCATTTACGAAATCAACGAAGACCCCGTGCCGGACACCAGCCTCCTGGGGCTGGCGGTGCCGTTTGGGGTCGTGGACCCGGGGGACGCGGTCATGGCCCGGACGGCGGGCCGGGTGGCCGAAACGCTCACCAGCGCCCCGGCGGGCGGGCTGCGCCGGTACCAGGGCGACCATTACCGGGGCGGCAATCCGTGGGTCCTCTGCACGCTCTGGCTGGGGCTCTACGAGGCCGAACGGGGTGAGGTCACAGCCGCCGGGGAGATTCTGGACTGGGCGGTCCGGTGCCAGACCAGCACGGGCCTCCTGCCCGAGCAGGTCGATCCGGAGACGGGCGTGCCGGTCTGGGTGGTGCCGCTGACCTGGTCCCACGCCATGTTCGTGCTGCTGGCCATTCAGCTTTACGGTTGAGCGCCTTTCCCGTCCCGCACCAAGAAACGCCAGAAGCGGCAAGCCTGTAGGCCTGCCGCTTCTGACGTCTTGCGCGCACTGCATCGTTCAGGACCTATTTCAGGCGGTTGATGATCGCCTGGACAGTCCGAACCAGGTCGGCGGCCGACGCAGCAGCGATGTGCTTGCCATCCTGCGCCGAGATCTCGTTGATCAGGGCTGCCAGGATGTTGCGGGCGGTCTCTTTCTCTCCCCGCTTTTCTGCAGCCTGAGCCGCTTCAACCTTCGCACTCAGGCTGCGGGCGATTCCGTCATTGGCGATCGACCCGGCTTCGCGGAACCGGGCAATCTTCGTGAGCAGGCTCTCCAGGTTTCCGCTGAAGCCCTCGAACTGGTCGACCGTATAGGCGCCCGTGGTATAGAGGTCGTAGACGTTCACACCCCGGCTGGTGCCAGACCGGGCGTACATGGAGAAGTCCCGGACGAAATACGGTCCGTCTATGCCATTTTCACCGATCGCCTTCCCGGAGTAGGTCAGCGTGACGGTAGACTGACCGGGCGACAGATAGACGGTGTTGCCCGCCCAGGCAATCTCCGCATTCTGGCTGTCCATCAGGCGTCCGTTCACATCATAGTAACCGGCATCGAGCACGTCGACCGGAATTCGAATCACCAGCTGGTCGAAGAGGCCGTTGCCGTTCGTGTCCAGCGCCTGATCCGCAATGCCCGGGAGTATCCGGACCCGTTGACGCTGGAACTGGCTCGGGCTGTATCCCGCCAAGGTGGCCGCCGGCGCCCTGAAATCTGCAGCCGATCCGTCCTCCCGGATCAGGGCAAGATCCGTCAGGATCAGGTTGCCGCTGAAGTTTGACTCACCCAGACTGCGACCGTCGAAGTTCAGTGTCACCGACGACGTGCCGGTGGCAAGGCTGACTCGACTGGAGGCCCGAACCAAGCTCTTGCCTCCGGCATCGGTCACCTGAGCTGTCACGAGGTAGTTCCCCGGCATGGCGGTGGCAACGCCAACAGAGGCGGACAGATAGTCGAAGAGGCCGTCGCCGTTCAGATCGGTGCCTTTGTGGCTGATATTTCCCACGAAGTGATCACTGCCGCTGAGAACCTGGAACAGGGTACCGGTGTAGCGCTCCAACGGGTGAGCCGGATCGCTGGACTTGGCCACTACACCGACACCGTATGTGCCCGCCGCGGGGGCCGTGTAGCTGCCGGTGTAGATGCCGTCCCCGGCCGCAGTATCGCCGCCGGTGCCGTCATCCACCAGGGTGATGGTGTCAATGGGCCCGCCGGGCTGCTGGACCCGAGCGTCCATCGTCAAGGGGAGCACCGCGGAGCCGTTCCAGCGGATACCGGCCTCGATGGCTACCGGAGCTCCGGCGGCGACAAAGGCGCTGCGCGGGGCGGCAACCAGTTCAGCCCCACCCTCGGCAGCGCCCAGGGCCAGGTACTTGACAGTGCTGCCAGGGGCTGCCGTCACGTTCAACTGGTAGACTCCCGCCGCAGGGGCGGCCAGACGATAGAGGATGTAAGAGAGGCCGAGAGTCGGGTCGGTGCTCTTGACCAACTCGACCCCGGTGCCGCTGCCGCTGATGGTGGCCCCGGAGGGCGTGGTCAGCGTCAGGTCAAGGGTGCCGCTGCCGTAGAGCGCCCCCAGAATGACCGGCGCTCCGGCCTCCACGGTGACGCTGCTCGTCTGTGAGCCACCCGCCAGGCTGAAACCGGTCAGACTGGTGAGCGAGACGGGGGTGGGTCCGCCCATGATTCCGCCGGCAAGAGCCAGACGACCACCCACCGGCCATGCCTGAGTCGTGGTCACCACCTGGGACTTGGCCAGGTTCCACTCCGTCGCACCGGAGGTCATACTCGTGTGGAAGCTGCTGCTGTGGCCCAACGAAGTCGTGTAGGGGAGGGTCTCCACACTGCTGACTCCGACCACGCCGTCGTCAGAGCCGGGAATCAGGGGATTGCTGGCTCCGAACAACCCGTGCCAGTCGCCGGCGACCGTATAGTAGCGCGTATTGGGATTCGGCCCGACGATCTGGTTGCCGATCAGCTGCATATACGTAACGGTGATTTCGGTCAGGGCCGGCTCGCCGATCAGACTGACCAGACCGACGGCCGGGGACAAGATGCCGCCAAGCTTGGCGATATCGGCCAGCGGACTGCCCCCGTTGGGCGTTCCCAGCATGACCAGGCGCTTTACATCCTGGCCGCCCATGGCGAGGTAGGCCCGGCTGTCCAGCCCACCCTTGCTGTGGCCGACGATGTTCAACTTCTCGACGCCGAACTTCTGCTTGGCCTGGCTGATCTGGGCGGCCTCTTCCGAGGCATGCGCCAACCAGGAGCCGTGATTGTTGGCAAAGGAGAACGACATCAACGGCAGGCCGGCGTTGGGCCCATACGTATTCTCCCACGTTGCCCAGGTGCTGGCGCTGCTCATGAAACCATGCACCAGGACCGTCGGACGAATACCCTTCGCCACCAGTCGACCCCAGTCGACGGTGACGGCCCAGCACTCACAAACGCCCACGTTGGCCGTGTCGATATTGACCTCGACCCAGTTCTCTGCCGGCACAACGCCGCCGGAAGCGCTCAAGTCGGGGAATTTGATCTTGCTGACGGGAAGTTCCACCGTAAAGGTGCTCCACTGCCCGTTGGACCCACTCAGGATACCGACCTGTTCGCCGTTGAAGTAGACCGTGTCCACTTCGGGGGCAAAGTCGCTTCCGGCGTAATCCTGGTCCACGTCCCAGACTCGGAGAGTCAAGAGGACCTTCTGCCCCTGAATATTCTCAGGGTGTGCCAGGTGACCATTGCTATCCACTTGGCCAAAGTAGCGGGTAATCCGGATCGGGAACCGAATCGGACTCCCGTTGCGGAAGGTATACCTGTCCAGGCTTCCGTAGGAGTCAAGCACGAACTCTTCGTCCGACTCGGCGACGCTGTCACCCGGGGTATAACTCTGGATCCCGATTGAACCGGAGCCCTCCGCTCCGGGGGGCGGCGCCTCGCCCAGGGCGGGCGTCTTGCCCGAGGTTTGAAGCCCTGTAGCCGGCGCATTTGCGGTACCTGCCTGAACCAATCCCACCTGGGCCAGAAGCAAAACGGCGAGAGCCACGAATACGATCCACTTGCGTTTCTTCAACTTGGGTGCCTCCTTCACTGGGACTTGCTCAGCGGGGGGATTGTTAAGTCGCCTTCTTTCACCTTCGCCAGCGAACCCGAGTAACCGTACTCAACCCGGTAATGCAGTTGCCCGGAACCTTGCCACTCCGACTTGAAAGCGTTCAGATTACCAAAATCCCCCTTGCGTACCGGCGAAAGGCTGATCTGTCCCACCTCCTTGTCACCGCGCCCGTCTGACTGGTACACCACGGCGTAAAAGGCCGTCTCCCTGGCCTTTCCACCATCCGGGAACTGCCCGAAACCCCTTGGTTTGTGAAACTCGCGTACCCACACCAACCTCAACTGTCCGTAGCGACCCGGGTCGGGCGTCGTCACAATGCCACCAGGCGTCTCCACTCGGGTCACTTCATCCTCATAGCCGCATCCGAACAACGCCAGTGACAGCCACACCATGGCCAGAATCCGAAACCACCGCATGGCCCGACCTCCACGAATATTTGCTACATGCATAATATCATACTAATACCTAATATTACGACATTAAATAGGACCGCAGGCCTACTTTTTGGTGTAGACGCGTGGGACCCTCAGTTGACGAAAAGTCAACTGAGGGTCCCAGGTAACCCAGTCTTAAGCCGTCCAAGTCTCCAGGCTGTCGATATCCACCACCGTTAACAGCCCGCCAACGGCCGCGCCCGTGTCGATCCCCAGCTTGTCGTCCCCCGCCCAGGGCGCCCAGGTGCCGTGCAGGTAAACCGTGGGCGTGTGGCCAAAAATGACCCGCTTGCCCCGGTAGTGGTTGACAAACTCTTCCCGGATCCAGAGCAGATGGACCGGGTCCTGTTCCGCCAGGGCGACGCCCGGGGTCAGGCCGGCATGCACCAGGATGCAATCCGGCTCTTCGTGGTAAAGCGGGAGACGGTCCAGCCATGCGATCACTTCCAGCGGCGGCAGCCCGCGAAACGAGCGAATGGTGGCGTCGCCGCCGTTGTCGACCCACCACGGCAAATGCGTGTGGGCCCGCACGACGATACCCGGCATCAGGTCGTGATTGCCGCACAGGGCCACGGCGCCGTCGGCGACCAGGTTCTGAATGATCGCTACAGTGAGTCGGGCGTCGGTCCCCCGGTCCATGTAATCGCCCAGCAGGAAGAGCCGGTCGTGCGCCGAGTCGTAGGCGGCGGCGTGCAAAGCCTGCAAAAGGCGGCTCCCCTCGCCGTGGATGTCGCTGACAGCCAGTCTGCGCAAGGGATCGCCTCCTCTACTCCACGACCGCCCCGTACGCCCGGGCTACCAGCACCGCCTGGGCGACGTCCAGCCGGACCTTGTGCAAGTCAAAGCCACGCAGGTCCACGCCTTCCAGATTCGCGCCCCGCAGGTCCGCCCCGGCGAGTTTCGCCTGGGCCAATACGGCCCGGTGCAGGTCCACGTCCCGCAGGTCCGACCGCTCCAGGTTGCAGCCGTACAGGTCGGCCTCCGCGAACTTGATTCGCCGAAGGTCCAGGCCGTTCAGGCTGTGGCCTCTCAGATTGGTGTACGACCAGTCGCCGCCTTTTATGGTCAGCCCGGCGAGGTTGGCCTCCTCAAACCCGGACCCGGTGAGCTTGCAATCTTGAAACCGGGCGCCGAACAGGTTCGCCAGGCGAAACCGGGCGTTCAGAAACGCCGAGCCCTCGTGCGTCGAGCCGTTAATCTGCGCCCCGGTGAAATCGCACTCCACGAAAATGCACCCATGGGTCACGAGTTCCTTCATCCGGGTGCTCTTGAAGCTGCAGCGGGTAAAGCGGGTACCCCGCAGTTCGGCCTCCGACAGGTCTAGCCGGTCAAAAGCCTCTGCGGTGTACTCGCCGTTCGATTCGATGGCCACGTCCGGTCCCACCCTTCGGCCTACTATTTTCGGCAGGCTGGCCCCGGAATCCCTCCGGCCGGCCGCATCGAACTTTTACCCAAGGCCGCACGTACAAACGGGTAATTGGGTCCATGGGGAAGGGGCGGCGGCATGTTCAGGTTTCCCGCGTCGGATGTCTGGAAGAAGAGCCACCGGACTGTGGTGACGGTAATGGGCACAATCACCGAGCTGGACCCGGACCAACAAGACCACCAGGGGGCCCGGCACCAGATTCTCACCATCCGGGTGGACGAAATCATCACGGCGCCGGCCGGGACCGCTCTGGCCGTCGGAGACGAAGTGAACCTGGCCTTCCGGTTTGGCGACGGCGCGTCCATCGACGAACCGGTGGCGGACCTGGCCGTGGGCGAGCCGATTACCGTCCAGGGCGCGTTCGTCCCGGAGCAGGATGCATACGGCGAGCCGGACGGAGACCGCAAAGCGGTTATCCACTTCACGCACCGCCCCCTGGGCTGGGTAGAATACCACGGTCGGCACTACGAATAGCTCCTGGGACGCCGATTGGAATTAGTCCAACGCCACCCGGCGTGCCGGCCCTTGCACGGCCAGTATGGCCAGCAGCGCACTGACAGCCAGCCCGCCGGCCATGAGGCCCCACGGCAGCCGGACGAAGCCCGCCTCCGCTCCCAGGCCCCGCAGGGCGCCGAAGCCCAGCACCGCACCACCCGTCACGCCGACCAGGCCGCCTACCAGGCCCAGCAGCAGCGCCTCCAGGCGCACCTGGGCCTGCACCTGGGCCGGCGTAGCGCCCACCGACCGGAGCAGGGCAAACTCCCGCCGGCGCTCCGAAACGCTGCTGACCATGGTGCCCATCAGGCTCATGGCCGCCACAGCCGCCATGATGAGGCCTACGGCGAAGACCAGGGCGAGCCGCTGGTTGATCTGGGTCCGCAGTTCGGCGGTAGCGGTTTTGGCGTCACTGTACTCAGCCATGCTGTACTGCATGTCCTGAGTCAGGGCCTTCACCTGCTCCCGCACCGTCGGAATCATGGCCGGCGCCACGTTGGCGAAAATCAGCCGGATGCGGTCCGACGCCGCAGGCAGCGGCCGGGCGATGACCGCCCGGGGCAGCTTCCACGAATCGGTCTCGAGTAGGGCCGTCACGGTATACTCCCGGACGTCCGGGTTTGCTGCCGTCACGTCCGGGGGTCCCTGCCGCACGTTCAGCTTCAGCCGGTCGCCCACCTTGGCGCCGATTTGGGCGGCGTAGTCCTGCTTGAGGGCAATGGCGCCGTCGCCCCAGCCGTCCAGGCTGCCGGCGGACACCCGGTAAGCCCCGGTCTGCACGAGGGCCGGCAGGTCCGCGGGCCGCACCCACAAGTAATCCGTCAGGTATCGCACCTTCTGCCGGTTGGCCTCGTCCCGTTCCTTCCGGTAGTCCGACGTCGCCCGGGACCAGTCGTAGTCGACCAGAAGCGTCGGAGCGTCGTCGCCTACCGTTGCCACCAGCGTTACGCCGGGCACGGCGGTCACCTGCCGGGCCAGGTCTGCGGAAACGCCCCGGACATAGACGCCCGGCACCTCCAGTTGGATGTCGGCCGGGTGCTGTTTTCGCGCGTCTTCGTACCAGCGGCCCACCAGCGACGACGTCAGCGTCCCGATGGAAATGACCAGAATCAGGCCAAGGCCGAGGGCGCCCACCGTGAGGCCGCTCCGCCGCCGGTGCCGCAGCGGGCTCCGCACCGCCAGCCCGGTTTCCGGCCGCCGCCGCAGCGGCCAGGCCAGCACCGGCAGCATGGCCGGCAGCAGCCGCTGAACGCCCAGCAGCAGCCCCACGGCCACCGCCAGGGCGCCCGTTGACCCGGCCAGCGCCCTCAGGCGCCGCCCCAGATGCCGGTGGGAACGGACGGCGTTGCGATCACCGCCACTGCGCCCACCGCCGCCAGCCCGATGCCGAACCAGCCGCCCTGCCGGGCGCTCTGCTCCTGGGCCGGCAGGTCCGGCCGCATGGTCCACAAGGGCTCCGTCCGAGCCGCCGCCCGGGCCACGGCGTAGCCGGAAAGCAGCGTCAGGGCCATGCCGGCCAGCGCTGCCAGCGCCATGCCACCCCAGGGGACGACCGCCGGGACCGGCTCCACCTGCAGCAACCGGGCCACAAAGCCCGCCACCGCAGCCGCCCCGGCCACCCCCACCACCACGCCCGCCAGGGCGCCGGCCAGGCCCACGAACAGCCCTTCCGCAAGAATCAGGCGGCGCACCTGCCGGGGCGTGGCCCCCACCGCCCGCAGCAGGGCCAGTTCCCGAGTCCGCTCCGCCAGGGACATCCGGAACGAGGCGGCAAGCAGGAAGCCGGCAGACAGCAGGGCGGCAATACCCATGCCCAGCGCCAGCGGACGCAGGGAGTTCATGTTCCGCCGCAGTTCGTTCCGGAACTTGCGCACGTCCCCCTCCAGGTCGGGGAACCGGCGCTGCAGGCTGCCCACGATCAGGTTATAGTCGGCGCCTTTGGCGGTGTTCACCAGCACGAAGGTAGCGCCGGAACGGCCCGTTGCCGCCTCCAGCCAACCGCGCTCAAAGAGCGCGATGCCGGTGGACACGCCCTTGTCCAGGGCCATGATTCCGCTCACCCGGACCTCCCGCTCACCGCCCGGCGGAAAGGCCAGTCGGAGCGTGTCGCCAACCTTGACGCCTGCCTTCTTCGCCCAGGATGCAGAGAGGGCAGCCTCACCGGGCCGGGGGAACGCCCCTTCCCCGATCGGCATGAACTGGCGTCCCAGGGCTGTGTCCGGCGCGCCGTAATAGGACAGGTCCGGCCGCAGTTCCCGGTGCGACTCGTACATGTAGGGAATCAGGACGCCCGCTGTGTCCGTCACACCCGGCTGCCGAGCGACTTCCGCCAGGTCGTCCCCGGAGAGACGGATGTCGGGCTTGCGGTAGCCAACCATCAGGTCGTAGGTGCCGACCAACTTCGTCAGCTGGGCCTCCACCGCCCGGTCCATGGACGCGTTCAGCGTCAGCAGAGCGACCAGGAGCGCCACGCCCAGAGCCACGCTGATCAAGCTCAGGGCCGACCGGAGCTTGCGGGCGGCCATGAACCGCCACGCCAGGGGCCACAGTCCGCTAACCATGAACCGCCACCTCTTTCCCGGCCCGGATCGCGGCTACCACGCCGTCCTCCAGGAAGACCACCCGGTCCGCGTACCCGGCGGCCCGCGGGTCGTGGGTCACCAGCACGACCGTCTGGCCCAGTTCGTCGCAGGAGCGACGAAGCAGTACCATGACCTCGGTCCCGGTGCGGGAGTCCAGGTTTCCCGTAGGCTCATCCGCCAGCAGCATCGCCGGCTCCGCCGCCAGCGCCCGGGCGATTGCCACCCGCTGCTGCTGCCCGCCCGACAGCTCCTCGGGGAGATGACGCCCCCGCTCGGTTAGCCCCACCAACTGCAACGCCCGTTCGCTCCGGGACCGCACCTCCGCCGCCGGACGCCCGGCCAGCGTCAGCGGCAAGGCCACGTTCTCCGCTGCTGTCAGCACTGAAATCAGGTTGTACGCCTGGAACACGAAGCCGATCCGCTCCCGCCGGAGCAGCGTCCGCTCCAGTTCCGTCAACGTGCCCAGGCTCTTCCCGGCCACCTGCACGGTCCCGTCAGTGGGTGCGTCCAGCCCGCCCATGATCTGCAGCAGCGTCGACTTGCCGGAGCCGCTCGGCCCCATGATCGCTACGAATTCGCCCCGGTCGATGGCCAGGTCGATGCCCCGCAGCGCCTCCACCCGGGCAGCGCCCAGTCCGTAGACCTTCGTGAGCCCCTGGACCTCCACGATCGCCATGCTCCATCTCCGTCCTTTCGGAACCACTCTAACAACCCCGTCTCACGAACCTGTTGGGCAAGGAATCAACAAAGCGTCAACTCCTGCTCATCATTCGATAGACTTGGCACTCAAATGTTAAAATGAAGGCCGTAAGGGAGTGAGACCGTGGCGACCATTCTCATTGCCGACGACGAAGCGGAAATCGTGGAACTGCTCCGGGACTACCTGGAGGCGGAAGGTTATACGGCCATCGGTGTGGGCGACGGTGACGCCGCCCTGGAGACCGCCCTGGAGCCGGAAGTGGACTGCATCATCCTGGACATTATGATGCCGGGCAAGACCGGCTTTGAGGTCTGCAAACGGGTCCGGGAGCGGCGGGACGTGCCGATCATTTTCCTGTCGGCCCGGCAAAGCGATGTGGATAAGATCCGGGGCCTGGGCCTCGGCGGCGACGATTACGTGGGCAAGCCGTTCAGCCCGGGCGAAGTCGTCGCCCGGGTCAGGGCCGTACTGCGGCGCTACCAGAAGCACGAAGCGGCCCCGGCGCCCCGCCTCGCCTTCGGCCGGCTGGAGATTGACATGCGGGCCCGGGAAGTTTTCGTGGACGGCCGAACGGTCTCCCTGACGCCCAAGGAGAACTGCTGCTCTTCCTGGCGGAGCATCCCCGGCAGGTCTTCACCCGGGAACAGCTTTTCGACCGTATCTGGGGCGACTTTGGCGACCTGCACACGGTCACCGTCCATGTCGCCCGACTGCGGGAGAAAATCGAAGCCGACCCGGCCAAACCGGAGTTGATCGGCACCGTCTGGTCTGTGGGGTACCGGTTCGAGGGGGTGCCGCGGTGAAGTCGTCCTGGAGCCTCTCCGTGCGCACCTGGCTGACGATCGTTCTGATCGCCGTTGTGCTGACGCCCCTGGTCGCCTGGGTTGGCACCATTGTGGCCTTCCGGGGACCCATGAAGACCCGCCAAACCCCGTGGGAGTTCCAGACCCGGGCCGCTCTCCAGGAGGCCGACCTGCTGATTCAGGCCCGGCGGGCGGACTGGAACTCACCGGCGTTCCAGCAGACGCTGCTGCCCCTGCTGCAGCGGGGCAGGGTGACCGCGGCGCTGTTCGATGCGCAGGGCCGTCCGATCTTCGTGTCGGACGACAGCTTTTATCCGTCCTACATCTACCCGACCCCTCGGGTGCCGGCAACGGTTCCGTACGGACTCATCCGGCAGACGCCGCCCGCGGCCGCAAACCAGCTGCTGACCGGCCTGGGCAAGCAGTACCTGGGCAAGCAGTACCTGGGCATGACCAGGGACCCGTCCGGTGCTCTGTCCGGCATCTACCTGCTGGTGGAGAAAGCGGGCGACCCGCTGGTTCCCTGGCTGCTGGGGGCCGCCGTGCTGGGCCTGACTGCGGCCATGGCACTGGTGGTCTGGTGGGTCGGCCGCTCCTTAAACCGCCCGGTTCTGGACCTTTCCCGCCGGGCCCGGCTGGTGAACCAGGGGCAGTTAGAGTTCGACCTGCCCCAGTCCCGGGTCCGGGAGCTGAACGACCTGGCCGGCGCCTTTGGGGCCATGCGGGACGGCCTCCAGTCCTCGCTCATTCAGCAGGCGGCGATGGAAGAGGAGCGGCGGATGTTCATCGCCGCTGTCGCCCACGACCTCCGGACGCCCCTGACCTCCGTCCGGGGCTACCTGGAGGGCCTGCGGGACGGCGTCGCCCATACGCCGGAAAAAGTCGAGCGGTACGTGGCGGTGGCGCTGGAGAAGACCGGCCACCTGGAGCGGCTCATCGCTGACCTCTTTGCTTACGCCCGGACGGAATACCTGAGCCAACCGCCTCAGCGGGAGCGTCTGGACCTGGGCGTCCTCCTGGCGGCCACGGCCGACGGCCTGCGCCCACAGGCGGAGGCCAAAGGCATAACCCTGGGGCTGGCAGCCGGGCCGGAGCCCGTACTCCTCGCCGGTGACCGGCTGATGCTGGGTCGCGTGGTGGACAACCTGCTGGATAACGCCATCCGCTACACGCCGCCGGGCGGGAGCGTGACACTGGGCTGGCATGGGATGCCGGACGAGTGCCGCTTCTGGGTGCAAGACACCGGGCCGGGCATTTCCCCCGAAGGCCTGCCCCGAGTCTTCCAGCCGCTCTACCGGGGCGACAAAGCCCGCTCCACCCGCACTGGCGGCGCGGGCCTGGGTCTGGCCATCGCCCGGCGGCTGGTAGATGCCCACGGCGGGAACATCGCGGTCACCAACCAGGACGGCGGTGCCCGCTTTACAGTGACCCTGCCCCGGGCGTCGGGGATGCACCTGTCCGATCTGCCGCCTCCTTCATGTTCGACGGAAATGTTGGGTTGACAGGGGAACACCCGTTCGCTATACTGGTATTATATTCCAGATCGGTGAGGTGTTCCCCGGTATGCAGCGTCCGGCATCTGCCGTCGTCGTGGCCCAGGAATCCTGCGCCCCGGCGCATGTTCCCCCGCCCTGCCTCCCGGAAGAGCCTGGGCAGAGCATTCAGGATGAGCCCAGGCGGCACAGCCCTGCGATACGGCTCGCCGAAAAGCGCCCCTGCCCTCACTGCGGCAGCAATCGCGTCCAGGGGCACGGTTCTTTTGTACGGAAGGACGGCACCCGCCAGCAGCGTCTGTTATGCCGCGCCTGCGGCAGAACCTTTAACGAACACACGGGCACCCCCCTGCATTATCTGAAAAAGCGCCACCTGTGGGAACGCCTGGCCCAGGGGATGGCAGAGAAGCTTTCGGTGCGCGGCACGGCGGCTACCCTGAAAATTCAGGTTGCGACGGCCTTCCGGTGGCGCCATCGTCTCCTGTCTGCGCTCTGTAGCCAGGCGCAGCCGGTACTGTCAGGCAGGGTGGCTGCCGGAGAGGCGATGGTCCCGTACTCTGAGAAAGGCAGCCGGAAGACTCGTGGACCCGGAGCCCATGGCCGCCGGTGTAGACCCGGTGCGGCCAGCGGACGTCCGTTCCGGCGCTTTGCCGATGGTAAGGCAGCCTGTGTCCTCCTGGCCTGTGCCGGCGAACAGCACGTGGTGACCATCGCCGGCCGGGCCGGGCTGGCCCCGGCGGAACTGCACGCATGCCTGGCCCGCGTGCTGGGAGCCGGGGCCGAACTGTGGGCCTGGGGGCTCGCCCCGTTCGCAGAGGCCTGCCGGCGCCTGGGCGTTCGCTACCTGAAAACCGCGATTCAAGGGGCCCCGGGCTGGTCGCCGACACCCGGCAGAGGCGTGGACAAGCTCCGTGGACAGCTCTATGGCTGGTTGCGGCGGTTTAATGGCGTGGCAACTCGCTACCTCCGCCACTATCTCGTCTGGTACAGCTTTGCAGTCCGGACGGCCGGGCTCCAACCGCCGGCGGCCGGCCAACAACTGCTGGTCGAAAGCCATGCCCCGAAGCTACCTGAGTCAGCTGCATCGCCGGCAACTGGACCAGTCCGCTGACACCGAACAGCCCGCCCAGGGACAGGCCACCTGACCCGCTGCTACCCGTTGAGCCGCTACCGGACGGGCCGCCACCGGACGGAATGCTGTGGCGACCGACACCAACAATTCCCTAAAACAACCCGGAGGCCGCCAGGAAGGCGCTGCTCTCAGGACCCGCCCACGTCTGCAGGCGCGGCAAGACCGCCCCGTGCCGTAGGGCGCCAGGGCGGTCTTGTCATGCGGACGGGCTACTTCGCCAGCTGCTTGCACCGGGCGATGATCGCATCCGTCACTTCGCCGGTATTGCTCGTGCCGCCCAGGTCCGGCGTGCGGATCTGGCCCGCTTCCAGGACGTCTTCAATCGCCGTCAGGAGCAAATCGCCCAGCTTCGGGTAGCCGAACTCGTCCAGCAGCATCTTCGCGGACCAGATCTGGCCGATGGGGTTGGCAATCCCCTTGCCGGCGATGTCCGGGGCCGAGCCGTGAACCGGCTCGAACATGGACGGATACTTGTGGGCCGGGTTGATGTTGGCCGACGGGGCCATGCCGATGCCGCCCATGATCGCACCGCCCAGGTCGGTCAGGATGTCGCCGAACAGGTTGGAGCCGACCACCACATCAAATTCATGCGGCCGCAGCACGAAGAACGCACTCAGGGCGTCGATATGGACGAGCCAGCGGTCGACCTGCGGGAACTCCTTCTCACCGATCTCCGTGAAGATCTCATCCCAGAACGGCATCGTCCAGTTGATGCCGTTGGACTTGGTCGCACCGCACAGCCGCTTGCGGGGGGACTTCGCGGCCAGGTCGTAGGCGTAACGGATGATCCGCTCCGTGCCCATGCGGGTGAAGACCGACTCTTGGATGGCGATCTCGTGCGGGAAACCGTTGTAGAGCCGGCCGCCCATGCTGGAGTACTCGCCTTCGTTGTTCTCCCGGATCACGATGAAGTCGATGTCGCCGGGGCCGTACTTGCGCAGCGGGCAGGTGACGCCACGCAGCACCTTGACCGGCCGTATATTGACGTACTGTTCGAACTGGCGGCGAATCGGCAGCAACAGGCCCCAGAGGGAGACATGGTCCTTCACGCCAGGCCAGCCAACGGCGCCCAGGAAAATGGTCTCGAAGTTGCTCAGGGTCTGCAGGTAATCCTTCGGAGCCATTTCGCCGTGCTCCACAAAGTGCTTGCAGCTCCAGGGAAACTCGGTGTACTCGAACTTGAGTCCGCCGTCCAGTTCGGCGAGCACGTCCAGCACGCGCCGGCCTTCGCGGACCGTTTCATGACCGATGCCGTCGCCGGGAATCGCCGCCACGGAAATTTTGCGCATATGTATACCCTCCCCGAGGTTTCGGTTGCGGCATCATTATAGCATTTCCGGCCGGACGTCCCCTCTCCCCAGGAAGGACTAAACGACGTACCATGTTCCGTTTCTAAGCACATATTACAAATTGCTGACTAACAACGTACTATCGGCTATTTTCTTGGACTATATGAACAAAACCCTCGACACCGTAATCTTCGATTGGAATAATGAATTCTGAACCGATATCGTGAACCGCTTCACAACCTCGCCCAATTTTGATGGAGGTGTAAGGGTACATGGCGCATCCCGCAGCAAAGACCACTCCCGAGCAGACAGGCGGCTTGCACATTGACTCCGGAAAGCTGATTCGCGGCGGCATCGTGATTGCAGTCGGACTTATTCTGTGGTTCTGGCCTCCGTACGCCAAGCTTAGCCTTCAGGCCACGCATCTCGTTGCGATCTTCATTTCTACCATTCTCGGTCTTATTCTGCAACCGCTGCCCCAGGGCGCCGTCGTCATGACCGGCATCGCCCTCACTGCCATCACCGGCACGCTGGTGATCGGCGATGCGCTGAACGGCTTCCAGGACGCCACGGTGTGGCTCATCGTCATGGCTTTCCTCTTTGCCCGTGGTTTCATTAAGACCGGACTCGGTCGGCGCATCGCCTTCTTGCTGGTCCGGGCGTTCGGCAAGACCACGCTGGGCCTCAGCTACGCCATCACGGCGGCCGACATGATCATCGCCCCGGCCACCCCGTCGAACACGGCCCGGGCCGGCGGCATCCTCTTCCCGGTCGTCCGTGCGCTCTCTTCCTCGCTGGGCTCCGAGCCCGGCAAAACGGCCAAGCGGGCCGGTGCGTTCCTCATGTTCAACGAGTTCCAGGTCAACCTGATCACTTCGGCGCTCTTCCTGACCGGCGTGGCACCTAACTCCGCCATCGTCAACTTTGCGAAGACTTCCTTCAAGTATCAAATCACCTGGGGTGGCTGGTTCGTGGCCGCCTCGGTCCCGGCGATCATCTCCCTGATTATCCTGCCGTACATCATCTATAAGCTGATGAACCCGGAGGTCAAGGTCTCGCCGGAAGCGCCGGTCCTGGCTTCGAAGGAACTGGCGAAGATGGGCCCGATGTCCGGCAGCGAAAAGGGCATGCTGACGGTCTTCGTCCTCACCCTGATCATGTGGGCACTGCCCGCCGACGTGACCAAGCTCTGGTTCCCGTCCGCCTGGTGGTTGCCGTTCAACGCCACCGCCGTCGCCCTGGTGGGCGTCGCCGTCCTGCTTCTGTTCAACGTCCTCGACTGGAACGACGTGATCACCGAGAAGGGCGGCTGGGACGCGCTGATCTGGTTCGGCGGCCTGGTCGGCATGGCCTCGGCCCTCTCGAAGCTGGGCGTCATTGGCGCCCTGGCTACGTACCTGAAGACCAATCTGGGCCATCAGACCTCGTGGGTCGTCGCCTTCGTGCTGCTGGTCGTCGCCTACAACTATAGCCACTACCTGATCGCATCCATGACGGCGCACGCCACGGCCTTCTACGTGGCGCTGGGCCTGGTCGCCATCAGCCTGGGCGCCCCGGTCGGCCTGACCGCCCTGGTACTGGGCTTCTTCAACAGCCTGAACGCCGCGATGACCACCTACGGCACCGGCCCGGCACCGATCTACTTCGGCGCCGGCTACGTGGAGCAGGGTGTCTGGTGGCGGAACGGCCTGATCATCAGCGTGATCAACCTGGTGGTCTGGCTGGGCGTCGGCGGTCTCTGGTGGCGGGTCATCGGCCTCTGGGGAAATTAGGTTCCGGCTCACGTTTTTTGAGACAGAGGAACGGGGCGCCCTGGCATGGGGCGCCCTGCTTTTCGCTAACTCCCACCGCCTGCCTTGGTGGTCTCGGTCTTCACCGCCGCCACGATGCCCGCGGCGGGCCGCACTTCCCAGGTAGTGTTGGTGTAGAGCCCCGTGGCGTTGTTGTAGGACGTGGACTTCAGGCGGCCGGGCCCGTCCAGGTCCAGGTGGCCGAACAGGACCGGCTGTTGGCTTTTGTCGGTCCTGAACGGGTAGTGCACCAGCGTCTTCCCGTCGGGCGACAGGCCGAGCACGGCCAGTTCCCAGCCGTTGCAGGAGGCATACTGCCCCACCAGCAGCAGGTCGGGCTGCTGCGGGGGCGCGCCAGGGACGACGGTCAGCATGTCGGGCCTGGCCTCGTTGAACTCCAAGGGTTGATTCCGCCAGGGGGCGGCGGTCTGCCGCTCCGGGGCAGGGGCGCCTTCCGGCTGGAGGTAGAACGCGAAGTGGCCGCTGTGAATCCGATCGCCGCCCTGCCCGCCGCAAAAACCGGGGGGCTCCACGACCTGCACCTGGTCGTCGGGTGCGAAGAGGAACACTGTGGCCGTCTGCCCGTTAACGCTCCGCAGATGACGGCGGGGTGCGGCCGGAAGTTTCGCACCTCGCATATGGCAGTAGGGTGAGTCAGAAAGTCGACCGGCCCATGGCCGAGCCGTCGATGGGAAGAGCGGGGCCGGTCACGGCCGAACCAGGAAAACCCACAGCGATGACCGTAACCGCTGCCGTCCGCGCCCCCAACGAAACAATTGCCTCCTCCACCTGTGGGGCCGGTCCGATGGGCAGGCCGCCGCCAGCGAAGACCTCCACCCCGATGGGCCCGCCGCTGGCCCCCAGCAAAAAGCTGCCGATCGGACCCGCCGCCGTAAGGGTCGCCAGGGGCAGCGTTGGCGGCATCGGCGCCGAGCCACCGCGGAAAACCTGGGTGACCGGCCCCCCGAGGGGCAACCCGCCCGAGAGCACACCGCCGAGGATCGCGATCGGCGCCCCCCCGATGTTGAAGGTGGAGGCCGCCCCCCCGACCGGCGTGCCGGTCGCCGCCTGTGCCGCTCCCGGAGGAGCGATAGGGCCGCCGCCAGTCAAGGTCAATCCGGTCAAGCCGTCGGGCATGCTTCTCCCCCTCCACAGGCTTTAGTGAATGCGCAAGGTTTGCCGCTTGACACCCGTCAACCGGGCCGGTATGCTAAAGCCGTATTCTGAGGCCAAACTGGGCGGAGGTACGCAGACGTGAAGAAAACGACCGAGCGCTAACTGAACACGAGGACGCCTGCGCTTGAGGCACCGGCTTTTGTAGCCGTGGCTTTCGTGTGGCGTCCGCAAGTTAGGCCGGTCCCGTCTGCGCTGCTCTTGGGTAACACCGAGACCACGGGGGATTCGACCCGTGGTCTTTCATTTTGTGCGGGCGGGGGCGGCGATGCCTTCGCCGGAGCAGTCGGGACCGCCACGAAAGGCGGCGGTTCTCTATATGATGGTCTTACAAGTTCGGGGCCTCAAGAAAGAGTTCGAATCCATTCCCGTCCTCACGGACGTATCGTTCCACCTCGCCGGCGGCGAGCGGGTCGGTCTGGTCGGCGCCAACGGCTGCGGCAAGTCGACGCTCCTGAAAATCCTGGCGGGCGAACTCGCTGCGACGGCGGGGAGCGCCACCTGGGTGACCGCGGGACTCTCCCGGGCCTACCTGGCGCAGGAAGGCCACTGGAACCCGGCCCTGCCCCTGGGCGAGCAAATGGGCACGGTCTCGGCTGACCTGCTCGCCCGCTGCGGCATCACTTCGGCCATGCTGACCCAGCCGGCCGGCACGCTGTCCGGCGGGCAGAAAACCCGGGCGGCCCTGGCCCGGGTGCTGGCGACCCGCCCGCACCTGCTCCTGCTGGATGAACCGACCAACCACCTGGACACCGAAGGGCTCCAGTGGCTGGAGTCCATGCTGGCCGCCTACCGGGGCACGGTGCTGGTCATCAGCCACGACCGCTTCTTCCTGGACCAGGTGGCCACCCGCATCCTGGAACTGGAGGGCGGCGCGGTCCGGGACTACCCGGGCAACTACAGCGCCTACGCCCGGCAAAAACAGGCCGAGCGGGAGCGGGCCGAGGCGGAGTACCGGCAATTCGTCAACCTCAAGAAGCAGCTTACGGCCGCCATCCAGCGGCAACTGCACTGGGCGGCCGCCGGGCAAAACGCCCCCCTCCCGCATGATGCGCCCCCAAACGCCGTTCAGTACAACCGCGCCCAGGCGCAGGCCCACATGCAAGTCGTCAAGGTCCTGCAGCAACGGATCGAGCGGGCCAAAGTAGAGAAGCCGAAGCAGGCCCGGCGCATCAACCTCAGGCTCGACGGCCAGGGCGAAGGCGGCCGGAACCAGATTCTCGCCGAACGGCTGGGCTTCAGTTACGACGGGCGCCGCTGGCTGTTCCGCCAGGCGGATTTCTACGTCCAGCGGGGCGACCGGGTGGCCATCGTCGGGCCGAACGGCTCCGGCAAAACGACGCTGGTGAAGCTGCTCCTGGGCGAGCTGTCGCCCACCGAAGGCGCCATCTACCGGTCGCCGGTCAAGGTGGGCTATCTGGAACAGGAGTTGCAGAAGCTGAACCCGGCCCAGACCGTGCTGGAGGAAGCGACCGGCAATTCGGCGCTCGACCAGGCCTACGCCCGGACGCTGCTGGGCGGGCTGCTCTTCCCGGGCGAGACGGTGCTCAAACCGGTCGGGGTGCTCTCCGGCGGGGAGAAAGTCCGGCTGGCCCTGGCGAAAATCCTCCTCGCGGCCCCGGACATGCTGGTGCTCGACGAGCCGACCAACAGCCTCGACCTGCCGTCCCGGGAGCGGGTCGAGGAGGCGCTGGAGGGCTACCCGGGCACGCTGCTCATGGTCTCGCATGACCGGTATCTGCTCCGGCGGATCGCCAACCGGGTCATGCTGGTGGATGGCGGCCGGCTCCAGACGTACGGCGGCGGCTACGCGGCGTTCCTTCAGCGGGCGGACCGCAGCGGGCCGGCGGATGTGGCCGACCGGCGGCTCCTGCTGGAGACCCGGCTGGCCCGGCTGTCGGCGGCCCTGGCGGCTCCGCCGGAGGGCGAGAAGGAGCGGCTCACCGCCGAGTTCATCAACGTGAGCCGGGAGTTGCGGGCACTCGGACCGGGATAGCCAGAGCCGGCGGGGGTTTCCCGCCGGCTCCTGCTTTCCTGTCGTGTCAGATGCCGACGTAGCGGTACCGATGGGCGCTGTCCGGCCAGCGGACCACGTAGGCCCATTCGCCGTCGAAGCCCACCGGCAGCCCGTCCCCCAGATCCAGGCGGCGGCCCGTTCCCGGCCAGTAGACATAAACGCCCGCCCACTCACCCGTGGCCGAAAGCACCCGAGTCCCGGCCGCATCCCAGAAGGCTGCGTCCCGGCGCCCACCAGGCAGCGTAATGAGCGGGCCGCCGACCAGGGGAATCACCTGCGCCGCTCCGTCGGAAGCTACCAGCAGGTTCTGCCCGTCCGGGCTCCAGTACAGGCGGGTGCCCATCAGCCGGACAGCCACACCTGCCCGCACGACCCGGCGCTCTCCCACCTTCAGATCGAACACCACGAGGTCGTTGACTTCCCACGTCGCCCCCATGTCCAGGACCGCCAGCATTTGCCCGTCGGGGCTCCAGGCGACCCACCGCGAGAAGTCCATCCCGTCCTTGCCGCTAAAGTGGTGGTGGGCGAAACCCGTGACCCGGGTTCGCTCGGCGCCGGTCGTTGGGTCCGTCACCACCAGGTCCACCGGGGTGGGGTCGAGTTCGCTGTGACGCCCCGCTTTCTCGATGTCCAGGAACGCCGCGGCGCGGCCGTCGGAGCTGAGCGTCGCCCATCCCCACTGGGTTCTGCCGGTCTGCTTCACCGCCGGTCCCCCGGTGGCGGCGTCCCAGAAGAACCAGCCTTCAATCGTCCCGCTGCCGATGAGGGTATCAGCGCGCCAGCCCAGGGCCGTCCCGTCGCCAACGCGGGTCACCCGCTGTGCGCCGATGTCCGCCACGGCCACATAGAAAGGCCACCAGGGGTGGTTGTCCGGCGTTTTCGCCCGGGCGGTCACCCCGACGTACTTCCCATCGGGCGAGAGGACCGCCGCCGTCATGTCGGCCGGCATGGTCATCACCCGCTCCCGGGCGCCGGTGCTCAGGTTGACCTTTTCGAGGAACGGCGCCCCTTCTGTGCTGCGGAGCACCAGGGCCCGGGGCACCGCCAGCAGCCCCGTGGCCGCCTGGAACCAGGGGAGGGCGACGTCCAGGCGCGCGGGTACGCCCGGCAGGTCAATCCGGGCATGGTCGGGCGCCGGCCAGCCGGTCTGGATGCCGGGCAGGCGCTTGTACTCGCTCTGCTTCAGCGTCTCTTCCAGCACCTTGTCCAGCGAGCCGGGCAGCATGGGCTGATCAAAGAAGAACTCCAGCGACAGCGGACCGGGCGCCAGGTTCAGCTCGGCCTCCGTCGTCATGGCCAAGTCGCCGGCGCCCCGGCGGTAGCCCACCCGCACTACTGGCTCAGGCTTGCGGACCAGCACGACCCGCGAGTCCCCTATCCCGTCCAGCCAGACCTCCCATCGGTCCGGCCCGCCGGCCGGGAAATGGGCCTGCGTGAGGTCCCAGCCTGCGTTCAGGTGGTCAGCCGCATAGCCGCTTGCCCGGACGGGCGCGTCCTGGACACCCTTCCCGTACCAGGTGACCATCACCTCGCCGCTGCCGACGACCACTTCGCCATTCAGGGGCGCCTCCACCACGTTGATGCCTGCCAGCAGCCCGACGTTCCAGGGGCCGCTCCGGAAAACCTCCCGCCTCAAGACGGTCGGGCCGGGCTGCGGCACGACCGGCTCAGGTGGGGCGGGGGTCTCCACCTTAGTTGGCGGCTGTGTTGAAACCGGGGCCGGCGCCGACGTCCGGGCGGTGCAGCCCGTTCCCGTCAGGGCGAGTAGCAGCAGCAGAGCAGCAATCCAACGGCGCATCGTGTACCATCTCCTGCGCGTTGGACGTGCGACCCCGCCATCCGGTTCCGTCGGGCTATTCCTCCGAGAAGATGTAGAACTCCGCCGGCAACTGCTTGTTCTCAAAGTGCGGGGGAGCGTTTGCGAAGCCCATCCATCCCCCGAAGTCCGGCTGCGCCCCGGTGGGAATGCAAGCCACACCCAGGAGACCACTGCCGATGACATGCTTGTACCGCCAGAAGAGAACCGCCCCGTGATGGTTGTCAATCTGGTAGTAACCCAGCTTGAAGAGGGCGCGGAACCTGGGGTCATCCTGGTAGATGGCATGCCCTTTTAGCACCTCAGCGGCTGCCTGCCGGAACAGGGCTTCGTCCTGCGTCACATCTCGGAACAGCCCAGCGGAAATCATGGGATCGTACAGCACAACGCCCAGGAGCAGGAGAACCGCCGCCAGTCCCGCTATCCACCTGCCCCTGCTTCCCGACTCGGCCGGCCCACCTTGGATTTCCGCTCGCTCAATACGTTTTCGTAACATGGCCGTGCATTCAGCTCCTGGTTTCCTGGTATGTATGTCTTATTCAGGCCAAACCTCGACCATTACTGCAGGCAGCGAGATTTCGTTAGCGAAAGTTTAAGTATCTGCGAACGGGAGGCAACCGCCGTGACCAATCTGATCCTGGCCCGCACCCAGATGGCCTACTCGCTGGGCTTTCACATGATTTTTGCCGCCCTGGGCGTCGGCATGCCCCTGCTGATGCTGCTGGCGGAAGGCCTCTGGCTCAAGACGCGCCAGGAGCGATACTTGAAGCTGGCCAAGACCTGGGCCAAGGCGACCGGCGTGCTCTTTGCCATCGGGGCGGTGAGCGGAACGGCGCTGTCCTTCGAAATGGGCCTGCTCTGGCCCCGCTTCATGGCCTTCGCCGGCGCCACCATCGGGCCGGCCTTTGCGCTGGAGGGCTTTGCGTTCTTCCTGGAAGCGATTTTCCTGGGGCTGTACCTCTACGGCTGGGAACGGCTGAGTCCCCTGGCCCATTGGCTCTGCGGGGGCGTGGTGGCCATCGCCGGAGCGGCCTCCAGCGCCCTGGTCGTGGCGTCCAACGGCTGGATGCAAAACCCCATCGGCGCCGACCTGCTCCGGACCAATCCGGCCGCGATGGATGTGGTCGGGGTGCTCTTCCGGAACCCGGCCTGGCCCATCATGACGGTGCACTCAACGATTTCTACATACGCCGCCACCGGTTTTGCCGTGGCCGGCATCTACGCGTGGGGCGCCCTGCGGGGCCGGACGGATGCGCTCCGGCTGACGGCCCTGAAGTTGGCCCTCGCCGTGGGCGTACTGGCTGCGCTGGTCATGCCGGTGACCGGCGACGCGAGCGCCAAGGCCGTCGCCGTCCGGCAGCCGTCCAAGCTGGCAGCCATGGAGTCCCAGTTCGCGACGGAGCGGCGGGCGCCGCTGCGCATCGGCGGCATCCCGGATGTGGCGAACCGAAAAGTCTACCTATCCGTGGAGATTCCCGGCGGACTCAGCTGGCTCTCCTTCGGCGACCGGAACGCCGAGGTCAAGGGGCTCGAAGCCATCCCCCGGGCCGATTGGCCCAACGTGCCGGTGACCCACATCGCCTTTCAGGTGATGGTGGCAGCGGGCACGGTCATGCCGGTCGTCGCTTTCTGGTACTTCTGGCTGCTGGTGAAGCGGGGCCGGGAGTCGGCCCTGCGGCCCTGGCCCCTGCGGGCGCTGCTGGTGACCGCGCCGCTGGGCTTCGTCGCCCTGGAAGCCGGCTGGGTCGTCACGGAGGTGGGCCGCCAGCCCTGGATGATTTACCAGGTGATGCGGACCGCCGACGCCGTGACGCCCGCGGCCGGCCTGCCCTGGGCTTTCGCCGCGTTTCTCACGCTCTACGCCCTTCTCGGGACCGTGCTGGTGCTGCTGCTGAACCGGCTCCGCCACGCCTCGGAAGGAGGGACGTAACTCATGCAACTCTGGTATGGATTGGACCCGGTCATGGCCATCGGCGCCGCCATGTTGCTGGCGATTACCGCTTACGCCGTCCTGGGCGGGGCGGACTTCGGCGGGGGCATCTGGGACCTGCTGGCCACGGGGCCGCGGGCGAGCCTGCAGCGGCAGGCCATCGCCCGGGCGATGGGGCCGGTTTGGGAAGCGAACCACGTCTGGCTGATCTTTGTGCTCGTCATTCTGTTCACGGCGTTCCCGGTCGCCTTCGGGGCGCTGTCGATCGCCCTTTTCGGGCTATTTCACGCCGCCCTGGCCGGCATCGTGCTCCGGGGCGCGGCGTTCGTGTTCCGGGCGAATACCGCTGCCGATTCCGCCGGCTGGCGGACCTGGGCCAGCGTCTTCGGGGCGGCCTCGATCATTACGCCGTTTCTGCTGGGCACCGCCCTGGGCGCCGTCTCCTCCGGGGGCATCCGGCTGGCGGGCGGCGCTACGGTCGGCAGCCTGGCGGCCGGCGTGAGCGTGAACCCGGCCCAGGCCTGGTTCAGCCCGGTCTCCCTGGGCATCGGCGCGCTGACGTTGGCGCTCATGGCCTACCTGGCGGCAGTCTTCCTCACCGTGGAGACGGAAGGCGCCGTGCAGGAGGACTTCCGGGTCCGGGCTCTGGGAGCGGGCGTCGCCGTGGCCTTGCTGGCGGCCGCCTTGCTGCCGCTCACCGCCAACCTGTCGCCGCTGCTCTGGCAGCACCTCTCCCGGCCCCAATCGGCGCCGCCGATGCTGGCCGGGGCCCTGCTGGCCGCTTTTTCGGCCTGGGCCGTCGGGACCCGGCGCTACAAGCTGGCCCGGGGGGCGGCGGTGGCCGAGGTGGTCATCGTGCTGTGGGGCTGGGCCTTCGCCCAGTGGCCGTACCTGATTTACCCGGACGTGACGGTCTACCAGAGCGCAGCGGCGCTGCCGACGATCAAGTTCGTGCTGGATGCCCTGCCGTTCGGGTTCGCCCTGCTTATCCCATCGCTCTGGTTCCTGTTCGCCGTGTTTAAGGGCCACACCCGAGTGTAAATACGGGCGCGCAACCGAGCGCGTAATACCCGGAGCAGCGGATCGACCCCGGGACGCTGACGGACTACTCTGGAAATACGGGGGTGTATTTCCATGGGTGTGGAACTGAGCCGGCGTGAGGTCTTGCGGTCGGGCATGTTCGCCGGCATCGGCATGTTCTTTACCAGCGCGCTGGGCGGCAGCGGGGCGTTTCTGTGGCCGGTGAAGGTAACTGGTTTCGGGTCGACGGTGGTTGTCCCAATCAAGCCGGGCGACATCAAAGTGGGCGATGTGATTCCGGTCCGGGAGGGCAAGTGCTACCTGACCCGCTCCGAGGACGGCCTCATGGCGCTCTACTGGAGGTGCGTCCACCTGGGGTGCACGGTGCCGTGGAACGCGGAGGCTGGCAAGTTCATCTGTCCGTGCCACCAGTCGACGTACCTGATTACCGGGCAGAACGTGGCCGGGCCGGCGACCCGCCCGCTGGACTATATGGACCTGCACGTCGAGGGCGAGCAGGTTGTGATTGAGACAGGAAAGATTCACACCCGCACCCGGCATCAGCCGGGGCAGGCGGTGAAAGTGTAAGGTGGGGCTCCTTTGCCTGTGTGGGTGGAGGAGCCCTTTCTCCGGTAGATGGTGGGGCTTTTTTATTGGCCGCAGATGACGCCGATTTCGCAGATCTTAACACCGTCGCGGATGGGTTCAGCGGATTCTCTCTTCCTGACATAAAAATACATTTATATTGTGTTTGATGCCTTTATCCGCGGGTTTTTCCGGAAATCTGCGTCATCTGCGATATCTGCGGCCAAAAAAGGCGCTTGACCCTCACGTTACGTGATACCTTAAGGTAGAAGCATGCAGGAGGTGATCACATGGCGTACACGGTGAAGGCGGTAGCGGATCTGGCCGGCATCAGCATCCGCACGCTGCATCATTACGACGATATCGGGCTGCTAAAGCCGGCGCAGGTGACCGCCTCCGGCTACCGGCTCTACGGGCAAGAGGACCTGGAGCGGTTGCAGCAAGTCCTGTTTTTCCGGGAGTTGGGGCTCACCCTGCACGAGATCAAAGAGATTATCAACAGCCCGGGCTTCGACCGGCGGCAGGCGCTGTTGGATCACAAGCAACTCCTGCTGGAACGACAGGATCGGCTCGAGCGCTTGATCCAGTCCGTCGACCGGACACTCGAATCAATGGAAAGGGGTATCAAGATGGACGAAAAAGAGCTGTTTGGCGGGTTTGACCCGTCCAAGTATGAAGAGGAAGCGCGCCAGCGCTGGGGCAAGAGCAAGGAGTACGCGCAATCCAATGCGCGGACCAAGAAGTACACGAAGGAAGACTGGACCGCCATCGGGCAGGAGAGCAGCCTGATTAACCAGGGACTCGCGGTCCTCATGGACCGGAGCCCCGCCGATCCGGAAGTCCAGGAGTGGGTGCGCAGGCATCACCAGCAGATCAACGACCGGTTCTACACCTGCTCCCTGGAGATCTACCGGAACCTGGGCGACATGTACGTGCAAGACGAACGGTTCGCCGCGAACTACGAGCGGGTCAAGCCGGGCCTGACCGAATTTATGCGGGCGGCCATGCACGCCTACTGCGACAAGCTTGAAGGGAAGTAGTGCGCGCCAAAACGGGGCTCTCTGCCAAGTCGCAGAAGAGCCCCGTCTTCGTGAAGTCACCTATTTCCCGGCGGGCGGCGAGGCCACGAATGCCTGCAAGTCCCGCATAAATTCGTCGAAGTTGTCGATGCCGCACATGGTCTCGCACAGATCCAGCGGGTTATCCAGGACGCCGGCGCACTCCGTGCAAACGTTCACGCCATACCGCTCGAAGACCACGGTCGCATCAGGACGCTCCGCCAGGATTTCGCTCACCAGGGTATCCGCAGTAATTGTCATCGCTGTGTCGCTCCTTTTCCTGCCGTTGTGGTGCGGCTACAGCGTACCGCTGAACGCCGGGCGCGAATGTGATGTCGGTCACCGAAGCACACTATGTAACCCGCGGAGTTGGACCAGCCGACACAACAAGGAGGCAACGCCATGGATCCACAAATCGCCTACTTCTCGATGGAGTACGGTCTGAGCGAGGAGATGCATGCCTATGCCGGCGGTCTCGGCATTCTGGCAGGCGACTACCTGAAAGGCGCTGCAGACCTTGGCATTCCGCTGGTAGGAATCGGGATCTTGTGGCGGCACGGCTACACGACGCAGTTAATCAGTGAAGCGGGCTGGCCGATCGATCGGTTTCCGGACTTCCGGTACGACTTCCTTGAAGACACCGGCACCCGGATTACCGTCCACGTGCGGCAGCGACCGGTAGCCGTGAAAGTCTGGAAGACGACCCACTTCGGCAACGCACCCCTTTTCCTGCTGGATACCAGTCTCCCGGAGAATTCCCCCGCTGACCAGCACATTACGGCCCACCTCTACGGCGGCGGGCGCGACGAGCGCATCGCCCAGGAAATCGTCCTCGGCATCGGCGGCGTCCGGGCGCTGAACGCCCTGGGCATCCCGGTGCAGATGTACCACTTCAACGAAGGGCACGCCGTTCTGGCCGGGACCGAAATGATTCGCCGCCGGATGGAGACCGGCCTCTCCTTTGTGGACGCCTGGAACCAGGTCCGGCAGACGGTGGTCTTTACGACCCACACGCCGGTGCCGGAAGGCAACGAGTGGCATCCGCTGGATGCGCTCATGGACCTGGGGGCCAACAACGGCCTCACCCGTGACCAACTGGCTGCCATTGGCAACGACCCCTTCAACATGACCATCGCCGGCCTCCGGCTCGCCCGCATGGCCAACGCGGTGTCCGAACTGCACGGCCACACGGCCCGAGCCATGTGGGCACATGTGGATGGCGCCGCGCCGATCACCCATGTGACCAACGGCGTGCATCCTGCTACTTGGCAGAACCCCGCGGTCGCTGCGGCCAACACGCGGGAGGAACTCTGGGCTGCCCACAAGGCCTGCAAGCGCGCCTTGCTGGGTGAGATCTACGCCCGCAACGGCGTCTGGCTTGACCCGACCGCACTCCTGGTCGGTTACGCCCGCCGGGCCGCAGGATACAAGCGCTCCGACCTGATTTTCCGCGACAGCACCCGCATCGAACCTGCCCTCAACGACGGGCGGCTGAACCTGGCCTTCGCCGGCAAGGCGCATCCCAGCGACGACCACGGCAAAGGCACCATCGCCCGACTGGTCGACAAGAGCCGTCAATACCCGAACAGCGTGGTTTTTCTCCAGAACTACGACATGCGGGTCGGCCGCCTCATGACGCAGGGCTGCGACGTGTGGCTGAACAACCCTCGCCGCCCGATGGAAGCCTGCGGCACATCCGGCATGAAGGCCGCCATGAACGGCGTCCTCCACATGAGCACACCCGATGGCTGGTGGCCGGAAGCGGTCCGGCACGGGGAGAACGGCTGGGTCTTCGGCGGCGGCGAGTACGGCGACGTGGACGAGTACGACGCCGATCAGTTGTACAACGTGCTGAGCCGAGAAGTGATTCCCACGTACTACAACGACCGCGAAGAGTGGCTGCGCATGATGCGGAACAGCATCGCCTCCACCCGGGAAGCGTTCTCGGTCCATCGCATGATCCGGCAGTACCAGGAACTGGTGTACCGGGAGTTGGCTTTGCATTTGTGATGACGAGAACCCGGGGCAGTTACCCCGGGTTCTTGTTATGGCCGTTCAACGCCCTTACGGGGTCCACGCCAAGGCAAAGGCAGTAGCCAAGGCGCGCCCGGCAACTTGCACGGAGTAGGTCCCCGCCGTCCCCGACGTAAAGCTCAGTGAACTGCCATTTACCGTGGCCACCTGCGTGGCGCCCTGATACACCGCAATGTTTGTCGCTCCCGCCACAGACAGCCCGTAGTGGGTACTCGCCGCCAGGGTGACCTGCACCCAGCTGCTGCCGGTTGCAGGCATACTGTAGGTTGCAGACGTTGTAAACGGAGCCGGAGCCGTGTAAGCCTTGGCTTGCGTCGAGCCATCCTGTGACGAAAGTGTCAGGTTCGCTCCCGCCGTCCCTGTCACCTTCGCATAGTAGGTGCCGTCCGCAGTCGGCTCGAATGAACAGACCCTCGTCGCCGTCCCCGTGCAACTGGCGGTCTGAGCCGTACCAACACTGTTGGCGAAGGTAACGGCAGTGGAGCCAGGTACCGTCAGCACGAACGTACGGTTCCCCTTCAGTCCGTCCATCCGGTACCATGACACTCCCGAACTGGTCACTGTCCCGTTCATCGCACCCGGCGCCGGATAGGGGAACGCTGTCCACAGCGACTCTCCCTCCTTGTTCCAATGCGGGGTGTAATTGTTGTAGGCGCGCGTCCCATAGGCCCAGCCGGTCACCTTGATGAAGTACGTCCCCGAGAGCAGCGGCGTAATGTTCAAGTGCTCCCCATTGGCCGTCGCTACTTGCGTAGTGCCCTGGTACAAGGTGATCGTCGTCGCTCCTACCACCCCCAGCCCGTAGTACGTGCCCGCCACCAGGTTCACCTTGGCCCAACTGTTGCCGTCCTTCGGCACGGTGTAGGGCGGCGACGTCGCAAATGGCGGCGTTGCCGTGTAGGCCAGATCCGC
Organism: Symbiobacteriaceae bacterium; assembly: GCA_036504075.1. Taxonomy (GTDB): domain Bacteria; phylum Bacillota; class Sulfobacillia; order Symbiobacteriales; family Symbiobacteriaceae; genus DASXVX01. The sequence goes on from DASXVX010000022.1 coordinate 120,980, forward strand.
TGTCGAGCCATCCACCGATGACAGTGTCAGTGCGGCATTCGCCGTACCTGTCACCTTGACAGAATAAGTCAGCGTATCGTCAGTTGGCAGGAACGAACAGACCTTCGTCGTCGTCCCCGTGCAACTGGTAGGGATCAACGCAGGGGTTTGAAGGACGGGCGAGGTGTAGTAGAAATTCACGGTGGAAGCGCCGGTCACCGTCAGCACCAACTTCCGGCCCACTTTCGGCCTGTCCATCTTGAACCAGGTCGTCCCAGTGGACGCCGCCGTCCGACTGAGATCGCCCGGAACCGGGTAGTCGAACGCCGACTGGACGGCCCCTCCCGTCGTGTTCCACGCCAGGAAGAAGATTGCCGAGCCGGTCACCTTGATGGAGTACGTCCCGGAATTAAGCGGCGTGAAGTTCAGCGCGTTCCCGTCGACTGTCCACAACTGCGTCGCGCCCTGGTAAACCGTTATGCTCGTCGCGCCCGGCACCGTCAGCCCGTAGCCTGTGTTCGCCGTAAGGTCGACCTTCGCCCAACTGCTGTTGTTCGCCCCTTTGTAGTAGGTCGCCGATGTCGTGAATGGCACCGGGGCGGTGTACGCCCGCTCCTCCGTCGAGCCGTCCGCCGGCGACAACGTTAGCACGGCGTTGGGTGTCCCAGACACCCGCGCATACCAGGTTCCACTCGTAGACGGTACGAACGAACAGACCTTCGTCGTCGCTCCCGTGCAAGTGCCAGTCTGAGTCACACCGGATTGGGTCATGAAGCTGACGCTGCCGGCGCCGGTCACTGCCAGCACGAACGTCCGGTTCGCATTCAGCCCGTCGATCTGAAAATATGTATAACCCCTGGACGTTACCGAGCCGTTCTGTGCGCCCGAAGGGGCGAGGACGAACGGCGTCCCCGTTGATGTTCCCTGTGCCCACCACGTTAAGGCGTAGTAATTCTGCGGTCCGGTCACCATGATGGTGTACGTCCCGGAACTGTCCGGCGTGAAGTTCAGCCGGTTCCCGTTGATCGTCCACAACTGCGTCGTGCCCTGGTAAACCGTAATGCTCGTCGCCCCCGACACCGACAGCCCGTAGAACGTGTTCGCCGTAAGGTCGACCTTCGCCCAACTGCTGCTGTTCACCTTTTTGTAGTAGGTCGCCGATGTCGTAAATGGCGCCGGCACCGTGTAGGCCAGATCCTGCGTTGAACCATCTACAGATGAAAGTGCCAGCAACCTATTAACCGTCCCGGTCACTTTGACATAATAGGTGCCGTCCGCCGCCGGCGTAAACGAACAGACCCTTGTCGTCGTCCCCGTGCAACGGGCGGCCAGAGTCGTACCGGCAGTGTTGGTGAAGGTAACGTCGTCGGCGCCGGTCACCGTCAGCACCAACGTCCGGGTCCCCTTCAGGCCGTCCATCCGGTACCACGACACTCCCGCACTGGTTACTGCTGAGTTCAACGCGCCTGGCGCCGCGTAGGCAAACGCCGTCTGCCGCACCACGCCCTCCGCGTATGTCAGGGCAGCGTCCACGGGACGGGGGACAAGCCCCACCAGGACGGCCAGTACTAAGAGAATAGTTAACCCCTTCATCTGTCGCACTAGCGGAACCTCCATGCATGTTGTGATTAGCCGCTGTTTACTATTTTACTTCATTCGTAAACAAAAAGCACCATCTACCCAAGCCCCATCCGCGCCAGCGTGTCCGCCTTCACCGCCTCCAGGCGCTGCGCCGCCTCCGCCTCGCTCCCCCCCGTGACCGAGAAGTAGACTTTCAGCTTGGGCTCCGTGCCGGAAGGCCGTACCATGACGAACCCGCCATCGCCAAAGCGGTAATGCAGCACGTTTGCCCGCCCCAGGGTCAGCGGATAGCTGACGTTCCGCGCATGGTCCACCCCGACCCCGGCCAGGTAGTCGTCCGTATATGCGACCGGAATGCCGGCGAATTGCGCAGGCGGGTCCCGCCGCAGCGCTTCCATGAGCGCGGCAATGCGCGCCTGCCCTTCCTGGCCCGCCAGCTTCACGCTGTGCTGCGCCTCCTGGAAGTAGCCGCAGCGCTGCCAGATCGACGAAAGCGCGTCGCACAAGGTCCGGCCCCGGGCCTTGTGCCAGGCCACGGCATCGGCCAGCATGAGCGCCGCCATGACCGCATCCTTGTCCCGCACGAACGTGGCGCCCAGGTAACCGAGGCTCTCCTCGAACCCCAGCAGGAACGTGTGCGAGCCCGTCTCCTCGAACTCGCGAATCTTGTCCCCGATGAACTTGAACCCGGTGTGCACGTTGAGCAGGTCGACCCCATGCGCACGGCAGAGCGGCGCCACCAGGTTGGACGTGGCGATCGTCTTGATCACCGCGGCGTTGGGCGGAACAGGCCGGCTGGCGAGCAGGTAGTCCACGAGCAGCACGCCGATCTGGTTCCCGCTGAGCAGACGGTAACGCCCGCGACTGTCCCGGGCCATCGCCCCCAGGCGGTCGGCGTCCGGGTCAGTGGCGATGATCACATCCGGGCGCTCCAGTTCGGCCTGTTGGAGTGCCAGGGTAAACACAGCGGGGTCTTCGGGGTTGGGCGTCGCCACGGTGGGGAATTCCGGGTCCGGGTCCGCCTGCTCCCGAACCACGCTGATCGGAAATCCGGCCCGGCGAAACGCCTGCTGAACGGGGATACTCCCCGTGCCGTGGATGGGCGTGTAGAGAATCCAGCAGGCCGCCCGCTCCGCCGGCGCCGTCACGGCCAAAACGATCAGATCAGTGATATAGTCCCGGTCCACCGCTGCCGGCACCGGCCTGAGCAGCCCACGCGCCCGGGCCTCCGCCTCCGGCATGGGCCGAATCGTGGTAATGTCAGCGGCCGCAAAGCCGCCGTGAATGGCCGAAGCCCGCTCGGGCGAAACCTGGCCGCCATCGGCCCAGTACACCTTGTAGCCGTTGTACTCCCGGGGGTTATGGCTGGCGGTAATCACGATGCCGGCGATGGCGCCCAGCTTGCGGACGGCGTAGGAGAGCATGGGCGTCGGGCGGAGGCTATCCCACAAGTAGGCCTTAATCCCGCCGGCATTCAGCGTGAGCGCCGCCTCCAGGGCGAACTCCGGGGATTGGCGGCGGGGGTCGTGGGCGATGACCACGCCCTGCGCCCGGGTTGTGTCGCCGATGGTCGCTATGTAATCCGCCAGTCCCTGCGTGGCCTGCCGGACGACGTAGCGGTTCATCCGGTTGGTCCCGGCGGCAATCATGCCCCGCATGCCGGCGGTGCCGAACTCCAGCGTCCGGTAGAACCGCTCTTCCACTTCCGCCGGATCGTGGGCGATCGACGCCAACTCCCGGCGGGTGGCGTCATCGAAGTACGGGTGTTCAGCCCAGAGCCGGTACCGTTCGAGCGCGGTCGTCACGCCAACATCTCCTTGCTTGCGATCCTGCTCCCGATAGTCTGCACCGAACCGGCGCCGATACCACGAAAATTCATGACGGAAATATCGAACTTTGTATTTGACAATCTCGTATTAATGATTGGCGGGACGTCCTGTGGGGCCGGGGCGTGTGAGCCACCTCCTTTCCAGCGGTCCGGGTCACCTTTCCCCGGACCGTGACAGCAGCCGCCCCCGATGCGCAATCACTAGCGCACCGGGGGCTTTTTGCATGCGCTGCGTTGGACATAGCCTGAGCCTGGCAGGGCAACCATACTGGTATCGCGGTTACCGGGAGGTTGCATCCACATGCGCTATACGAAACTCTGGACGGCTCTGATCCTCGTGATTGTGCTCTCATTCAGCGTGCTAGGCTACTTTGGGCGACAGATTTACCACCTGGCGCCGCCGATTCCGAACCGGGTCGTCACGCCGGATGGCGTGGTACTCTTCACCGGGCAGGAGATCAAGGACGGCCAGAACGTCTGGCAGTCCATGGGCGGCCAGGAGATGGGCACCGTCTGGGGCCATGGCGCCTATGTCGCCCCGGACTGGTCCGCCGACTGGCTCCACCGGGAACTGACCTTTATGCTGGACCGTTTGGCGCGCGATGGATTCGCGAAGGACTACGCCGGCCTGCCGGATGACGTCCAGGCGGCCGTCAGGGCGCGCCTGAAAAAAGCGATCCGCACCAACACCTTTAACCCGCAGACCGGCGACCTGACCGTCTCACCGAACCGGGCGGCAGCCATCGCAGCGGTAGGCGCCCACTACGCCGGCCTCTTCGGCCACGACCCGAAGCTGGACGCCCTGCGCAACGCCTACGCCGTGAATGCGGATACCATCAAGGACCCGGCCCGGCAGGCCGCAATGAACGCCTTCTTCTTCTGGGCGTCCTGGGCCTGTGCCACCGACCGGCCCGGCAGCGACGTGACCTACACCAACAACTGGCCGGCAGAGGCGCTGATCGATAACGTCCCCACAGGCCAGATCGTCGTCTGGTCGGTGATCAGCTTCGTGCTGCTGCTGGCGGGCATCGGGGCGCTGGCCTGGTACTACGCGGTCCAGGGCGGACACGGCGAAGGGGAGAGGCACATCCCCGAACGGGACCCGCTCCTGGGCCTCACCCCCACGCCATCCATGCGGGCCACGCTCAAGTATTTCTGGGTGGTGGCAGCGCTGGCGGTGGTGCAGGCGTGCCTCGGGGCGATCGCCGCCCACTACGGTGTTGAGGGGTCGGGCTTTTACGGCATCCCCCTGGCCAAAGTGCTGCCGTACGTCATCGCCCGGACGTGGCATACGCAGCTGGGCATTTTCTGGATCGCCACGGCCTGGCTGGCCACGGGCCTTTTCATCGCTCCGGCGGTTTCGGGCGTCGAGCCACCCTTGCAGAAGGCCGGCGTCGATTTCCTGTGGGTGGCGCTGCTGATTATCGTGGTCGGTTCCATGGCCGGGCAGTGGCTGGGCGCCATGCAACGGCTGGGCCTGGCGGCTAACTTCTGGTTCGGCCACATGGGCTACGAATACGTGGACCTCGCCCGGTTCTGGCAGCTTTTCCTGTTCGTCGGCCTGTTCCTCTGGCTGTTCCTGATGAGCCGGGCCATGTGGCCGGCCTTCAAGAAGCCCGGGGAGTCCAAGTCGCTGCTGGCGCTCTTTCTCGTCGCCTCCACGGCCATCGCCCTCTTCTACGGGGCGGCGCTCATGTGGGGCCGGCAGACGAACCTGGCGGTGGCCGAGTACTGGCGCTGGTGGGTGGTCCATCTCTGGGTGGAAGGGTTCTTTGAAGTCTTTGCGACGGTGGTCATCGCGTTCCTGTTCACCCGGATGGGGCTCCTGCGGGCGGCAACCGCCACTTCCGCCGTGCTCTTCTCCACGACGATCTTTCTGTCCGGGGGCATTATCGGGACGTTCCACCACCTCTACTTCACGGGCACGCCCACGGCGGTGCTGGCCCTGGGCGCCACGTTCAGCGCGCTGGAGGTGGTGCCGCTGACGCTGGTCGGCTTCGAGGGGTACGAGAACTTCAAGCTGAGCCGGGTCCGCCCGTGGGTGGAGGCGTACAAGTGGCCGATTTACTTCTTTGTGGCGGTGGGGTTCTGGAACCTGGTGGGGGCGGGGCTCTTCGGCTTTTTGATCAACCCGCCGATTGCGCTCTACTACATGCAGGGGCTGAACACCACCCCGGTGCACGGCCACACGGCGCTGTTCGGGGTCTACGGGATGCTGGGCTTCGGGCTGATGCTGTTCTCGCTGAAGGGGTTGGCGGTCCAGAAGCCATGGCGGACGGAGACGCTGCGCTTCGCCTTCTGGGCCATGAACATCGGCCTGAGCCTGCAAGTGCTGTTGAGCCTGCTGCCGATCGGCCTCATGCAAACCTGGGCGAGCGTGGAGCACGGGCTCTGGTACGCCCGCTCGGCGGAGTTCATGCAGACGCCGCTCATGAACACGCTCAGGTGGTCGCGGGTGCTGGGCGACACCATTTTCACGCTGGGCATCCTGGCGCTGGGCTGGTTCGTGCTGGGGCTGAAGACGGGCCGGTCGGTGGAGTCGCGCCGGCAGGTATGATCGGCGCCGACGCCGGTTACAATAGAAAGGCGGCAGGGCCGACAACCGGCACCACCTTGATCCTGGCCCGCTCCAGCCTTGGTTTAGGCGCTATTACATAGGCTCTACGTCTCCTGTCACACGCGCAACAGCCCGCCTTTCGGCGGGCTGTTGACGTTTACGGGACGGTGCACTACCGGCCCGGCTGGGGATACGTAATTTCGATGCCCCGGGTCCGGGCGTCGAACTTGATCGCCGCCCCCAGGTTCTCAGAGGCGAACCGGAGCGGAATCAGTAGCCGGCCGTCCACGATCATCGGCGCGACGTCCAGCCGCTTTTCCACGCCCTGGACCAGGGCCGTGGTCTTGTCCACCCAGAGCACGATCTCAACCCCGTTCAGCTTGTAGGTCACCTTGCGGTCCACGCCGTCCCAGGTCAGTTCAGCGCCGAGGGCAGTCCCCAGGAACCGGAACGGGACCATCGTCCGCTCGGCGATCAGTTGCGGCGGCACATCGAGCGTGGTGCTCACCCCGTCCACCAGCGCCGTCGTCTGGTCCAGCACCAGCTTGATCACGACGCTTTTGGTCGCCGAGACCGCCACGGTCACCTCGGGACTCGCCGTCCCCTCCGCCCCGGAGGCCAACACCGGGCGGACCACATAGTAGTACGTCTTCCCCGGCTCGGTGTTCGGATCGGTATAGGTGGTCCCCGCCACGGGGAAGTCGCTCGTGGGCGTCCGGGTCTGGCCGCCGGACCGCTCCGCCCGGTAGACGTAGTAGCCCTTGGCCGCTCCGGTCTGAGCGCTCCACGTGAGCTGCGCCTTGCCGCCGGCGCTTTTGGCCGTCAGGCCCCAGCCGGTGCCGGGCTGCGGGTCGCCACCACCGCCGCCACCTCCACTACCGCCACCGCCGCCCGGGAAGATTTCGATGTCCGTGCCCTTCTCAACCGTGATCTCTGCCGCGGTGAAGGCGGGGATCTCCTGGCTCTGGTAGACCCGGACCTGCTCGCTGCGGTAGACGGCGGGAACCTGCGCCAGGTGGGTTTCGATCAGCTTGGCGTTAAAGCCCGGAATCGTCTGCGCCAGGAAGAGATCGAGGCCGGCCGCCTGTCCGCCGCTTGTCAGCACCCGTGCCCCGCCCCAGAGTTCAATCCCCCGGGCAGTCTCGATCGGGATCGGCTGTCCGGTGATCGGGTCGATCGGTTTGCCGCTCACCGGGTCGACCGGCTTGGCAATCACCGCCAGGACCGGGTCGCCGGTAACCGGGTCGATGCCCGGCGCCTGAATCTCCTGCACCTGCTGGGCCGGGCCGGAGGCGTCCAGCAACTGGCCCGTAACCGGGTCGATCGGCCTGGAGACCCAAAGCCCGGGCTCCTTGCTATGCGCCAGATCGATGGGCCGCCCGGTGATCGGGTCGATCGGCGTGCTGCCGTCGACGGCCGGCGGGCCTGCCAGGTCCACGGCCAGCCCGCCGCCGCTCTTAAGCGTCACGGCAGCGGCGCTGATCTGAGTCAGGCTCCGCCCGTCGGCGAGGCGGGCGTAGGCATCGACCTGGTAAGTGTCATCCGCCAGGGCCGGGAGTTTGACCCGCACCGTCTGCCCCGTCTCGGCCGAAGGCCCCGGCACCGTGTACGGCACACCGGTGCTGCTGCGCAGCCGGAAGCTGAGGCTCGCCCGCCCGGGGGCGAAGGACTGCACGTCAAGATAGTTGGCGCCGGCCTCGGTCTTGAGGACAAAGTTCATGGCGAACGGCGCCGCCACCGGGTCTGTGACCGGGTCCTTGGCAGGGTCCTTGGCAGGGTCCTTGGCAGGGTCCTTGGCGGGGTCCGGCGTGGTAGGCGCCGCAGCCCCTGCGGCCCAAACCAGGTCCGCCACCGCCCCGGCCGGCATCTGCGTCAGGGGGGTGACCTGATACTCCTGTTTGGTCGCCACGTTGATCACGCCGATGTAACCGGTCGGCTTGCCGTAGAACCAGCCGCACGGCTCCGGGTTCCCCTCATGGTCCTGCGAGTCCCCGCCGCACAACCGACGGACATAGGCGACCCACTTGCCGTCCGGCGACCAGACCGCATTCTCAATGCGTTGCTTCGCGGGCACTTTCAGCAGAGTGGTGGCCCGGGACATCCAGTCCCGTCCGGTAAATGGGTACTCATAGGCCACCATGTCCCCGGTGGGGTTGACTACCAGCAGCCGCTTACCGTCGGGGCTGAAGCGCAAATCGCTGTGGCGGCACCATTCCCAGACCTCGTCGCGACCGCCGTTGTAGGTCCCGAAGAAGCACTTTGTGGTGAAGCGGTCGCCCAGGTTCTCCAGTTGCACCGTGGCGCCGCTCACGTCGGCGATCCAACCCGGGCGCTCCCAGTAGGGTTCGATATCGGTGAAGGCGACCTTCTGGCTGTCCGGTGACCACGAGACCCGCGCCCCCGTCATCTGGAACTCCAGCTTGGGAATCTCCCGCAAGGTGACGTTGCTGCACGGGTCCGCTTTCGTGCATGCCGTCCCCTGGGGCAGGTCGACCACGTAGAACCGCTGCGAGGCGCCGGCGGCGAGCGAGACGAAGGCGTGCCGCCCGTCGGGCGAGACCGATCCGAGCTGCCCCGAGCTAAAGACCGCCTCCGCGCCGGTCTCGGTACGGTACTTGAAGACCGGAATCTCCAGGGCCTGACCCTTGACCCGCAAATCGTAAGTCTGCGACAGCGTCATGCCACCCGTCCCCTGGAAGGGTGTGGTGGTAGCCAGGTCCACCCCCGATACGGAAGTGTCGGCGGCCCAGGACTTGCCGGTCCAGCGGCTGCTGCGGTAAAACAGCTGCCCGCCCAGCATTCCCGGTGGAATCATGCCCGGTAAAGTCACACCACTGCCGTCGTAGGTACCACCGTTGCTGGACTGGGGCTGCGACGGCTTGCGCTTCTTCGTCATGGCATCGATGCAGCCGGCCACCCAGCCGCTGAAGTAGTCCCCGGGCAGGTTCCCCGGGTTGGGCCGCACCTGGGTGTCGGGGCAGGCGTCATAGCCATGGGCGTACCCGCGCTGGTACTCATCGGGACTGGCCGCAGCGGGCACCGGCATCAGGACGGACAGGGATAGGGCGAGGGCCACCGCAAAGGCGGTGGCTCTCCGATTAAGCACATGCATGACGTGTCTCATCTACCGCTCCCGGTCCGCGACATAGTAGATGGCGTTCTGGTCCCAGATGGTGACGTCACCGCCGATGGTGGACGATTCCACCCGCCAATTCTTGCCCTCCTGCGCCTTGTACAGCACGATGCCACTGCCGCTGGCGGCCCAGGTGCCCTGAATCAGCTTCCCGTCCCAGGAGGAGTTCCAGGCATAGGTGCCGTCGGCACTGATGAGCAGGGTGTCGGAAGTCATGGCGCCCGGGCTGATGGTCAACACGGAGGACCAGGCATAATTGCTGACATAGGCTACGCCCGGGATTCGGACGCCGACGTAGAAGCCGACCAGCGAGTTCTTGGCCGGATCGGGCTTGGGCGCAGGCTTCGGCTCAGGCTTGGGTGCGGGCTGCGGGGCCGGGTCCGGCTGGTTGCCCCCACCCGTGGTCAGCAGGATCGTCTTCGTGGCGCCGTCCCACTTCAGCTCCGCCCCCAGCCGCTCGCTGATGAAGCGCAGCGGGACCAGGGTCCGGTCCTTCACGATGGTCGGGGGCACATCGAGCGGGGTATCGACGCCATCGACCAGGGCGCTCTTCTTGTTGACCCAGAGCACCACCGTGTGACCGCCCGTACTCAAGGTGATCTTCTTCTCGGCGGCGGCCCAGTCGAGTTCGGCGCCGAGCGCCTCGGCGACGAAGCGCAGCGGGACCATGGTGCGGTCGTTGATCAACTGCGGCGGCACATCCAGCGTCTGTGTCTGGCCGTTCACTTCGGCGGACCGGTTGTCCAGCTGGAGCTTGACCGTGCGGCCGGGCTTGGCCACGGGCTTGGCTTCGGTGACCGTGACCTTGACTTCATTGGAGGTCTGGCCATACTGCCCGTTCACGTAAGCCCGCGCTACATAGTAATAGGTTTTGCCGTACTCCACATTGCCGTCGAAGTGCATGTAGCCCAGGGCCGGGAAGTCGCTGCTGGGCGTATCGTACTTTCCGCCCTCTTCGTGGCGGAAAATGTAGTAGCCTTCCTTGGACTTGGCAAAGTCGGGCCACTCCAGCTTGACACCCTTGCCTTCCACCTTTGCCGTCAGGACCGTGTCAGTTGACGGGGTAGGCTGTGGGGCGGGAGCGGGAGCGGGCGCGGGCGCAGGGGCGGGTGCCGGGGCGGGTGCCGGATCGGGCGCAGGGGCGGGTGCGGGGTCGGGTTTCGGGGACATTGCCAGTGCGAGGGTCACGTTGTACTCTTCATAGGTCGGCCCGCCGGACATGCCCAAGAAATAAGTGCCGCACATGCAGAGCTTGGCATACGTGCCGCCCGCGGTCTTGATCACATAGACGCCGTTGGGCACGATTTTGACCGAGTCGACATAGCCGGCGGCCGGGACCTTGAAAAGCGCGCCGAAGGCGCTGGTGGACTTCTGAAGCTGAGTGCCGTTCAGGCCCACCAGATAGTCGTCCGACATCACCAGATCACTTGCGTCGTGGGGAACAATCGTGCCCGTGGCGAGCTCGAGGCCCGCGTCCACCTTCAGCCTGCCGGTGAGCAACGGCTTCCAGGTAACGCTGACATCTCCCGCAGGGGCGGGCGCAGGGGCCGGGGCAGGGGCGGGGGCAGGGGCGGGGTCGGCGGCCTTCGGGGGCATGGCCACCGCCAGGGTCACGCCGTACTCTTCATAGGTCGCCCCGCCGGACATGCCCAGAAAGTACGTGCCGCACATGCAGAGCTTGGCCTGCGTGCCGGACGCGGTCTTGATCACATAAACGCCATTGGGCACAATTTTGACCGAGTCGGCGTAGCCGGCGGTCGGGACCTTGAAAAGCGCGCCGAAGGCGCTGGTGGACTTCTGAAGCTGGGTGCCGTTCATGCCCACCAGATAGTCGTCCGACATCACCAGATCACTCTCGGCGAAGGACACAAACGTACCCGCCGCAATGTTGATGCCCACGTCCACTTTCAGCCTGCCGGTGATCAAGGGCTTCCAGGTCACGCTGACATCCGCGGCAAGCGCGACTGACGCGTAAGTGAGCATCAGGGACAAGATCACGAGCAGCACCACGAGCCGGGACGAAAGTTTGCGGGCGCACTGCTTCAAATCGGGGCACCTCCGTTTGCTGCGTGTAGGCGAAGAACCGTTCGGGCCGCGTGACTATGAGCAATTATTGCGATTATAGTGGGCAACTGGAAAGGTTGATCCTATAGTTTAGCGCCATTGCCCCATAATTCCTGCTGATGTGGAAATATTACTGATTACTTTCAGAGGTGCGTGGGTCACGTCCGCTGCGGCCCGCCGGGGCGACATGCACAAAGGCAGCCCGGCGAATTCCACCGGTCTGCCTGGCTGTTCGGTTAGGTTTCGGTGGGAGCAGGAGGCTCAGTGGGGGTGGGCCGGCCCCTCGACGGGAAGGTAGCATATCGGCCGACCGAGAACTCCGATATCGCACCCCAGATTTCGAGTTCGATGGGAGGCGCAGATCTTGAGAAGTGCACCGGAGATGATCGCAAGCTTTAGGACCTGGGCTGATGGCCGGGAAGACATACGTGCGGTCCTGTTGACCAGTTCTCGGGCGAATCCTACGGCCCGCACAGACCTTTTTTCGGACTACGATGTGGTCCTGGTTCTTACGAACCCAGACCGCCTGGCGGAGAACACGGATTGGCAGGCGGCGTTTGGCCGGGTAATCACCTATTTTCGAGATGAGTTCATCCTTTCCGACCATCGTGCCTATACCAGGCTCGCACTCTATGAAGACGGGGTTAAGGTTGATTTCAGCCTGTGGCCCGTGGCCATGCTTGACCACTTGAAGCAGAGTTCGACGCCGCCCGACTATCTGGACATCGGTTATGAAGTCTTGCTCGATAAGGACGGCGTGACGGCTGGTCTACCTGCCCCGACACATCGCGCCTTCATTCCACATCCGCCCTCCGAGGCGGCTTACCAGACCCTGGTACAGGAGTTCTGGTGGGACACGACCTATGTCGCCAAAAACCTCTGGCGGGACGATCTTTACTTTGCCAAGTACATGCTGGACTACTTTATCCGCTTTCACCACCTGCAGCCGCTCCTTGAGTGGTATATGGAGATCCAGCATGACTGGTCAGTCCGAGTGGGTGTCCGGGGGAGGGGCCTCAAACGGCTTGTTGATGCCGAGACATGGGCAGAATTGGAACGTACATACGCCGGAGCGGGGATTGAGGAGAACTGGGCGGCCCTCTTTGCCACAGTCCGTCTGGTCCGTCGCCTCGCAACGTCTGTGGCCGAAAGTCTGGGGTTTCAGTATCCTGAACAGACTGATGCCGATGTGACTGCCTACCTTGCCAAGGTCCGGAGTTTACCGCAGGAGGCCACAGACTTTCCTTAATAAGCAGCCTGAAGAAGTCCACCAGGGGGTGGACTTCTTCTGCGTCCTCACCGGTTCCCGCCCATGTTCCGCTAACAGTGCGCGGCAGTCGAATAAAAGGAGCGTTTTTAAAAATGTTGCATAGCGCCACGAAGAAGCACATACTAAGGGAGTCGTCAAACCTGCCCGAGTCTCCCGTTCACACAGGATGGACTTCGTGTGCGTGGAAGCGAACACCTGGATTGAAGGAGCACGAAGAACTTGACTAAGACCGTTTACTTTGGCAATCTCCCGTGGACCACGACCAATGAGGACCTGGAGAAGGCCGTTACCGCCCATGCCGAGGTTATCTCCGCCCGCGTGGCTACCGACCGTGAAACCGGTCGTTCCCGCGGCTTCGGTTTCGTGGAGGTCCCCGCTGATGCGGCCCAGGGCGTTATCGATGCCCTGAATGGCGCCGACTGGGGCGGCCGTCCGCTGACCGTCAACGAAGCCAAGCCCCGTGAGGAGCGCCCCCAGGGCGGCGCCCGCGGTGGTATGGGCGGCGGCCGTCGCTACTAGATCAGGCCAGAAAGGCGCCCGGTGCACTGAGCACCGGGCGCTTTTTTTGCGCCATGGGGCGAAGGTGAATCGGCGTGCGCGCTACCGAAGCCTGGCAGTGCTCCACGCTCACCCATCCCCGCCGGTAATACACCGCCATAAAGGAGCAAAAGTAGGCACTGTTGAAAACGTTCAGTAGTTAAACCGTTGATCGTGGCCCTTCGGAAGGTGAGACGCGATTCATGGGGCTGTTGGTTATCTCGTCGTCAGAAAAGCCGTGTGAATGGTGGACTCGACCCGTCTTTCGCGAGCACTTCCAAACGTCGAATCTATGAAGAGCCGGTGCTTCTACATACTTCCGGAGTGGCCGGGACAGACTTCCAACGGAGGTCGATCAAATGTCCAACGGCTTTTCCTACACATTCCCAGCCATTCGTGGTATCCAGGCGAGTAGAGAGTACTATGCGTCCATGTGCCCACTGCGACTGATCCCGAGGATTTTCCTCTTCGACGAAGAGGAGTTGAGCCCGGAACTCCGGGCTCAACGAGTACTTAACCGGGCAAGGATCCCAGCCATCAGTTCCTATCTCCTGGACAATCCCACCGAATACGTCTTGTCCGCTTTAACGGCGTCGATCGACGGTGACGTGGACTTTGTCCCGGCATCAACCGAACCCGCACACTATAACGTCGGCTGGCTTCGGGTACCCATGGAGGCAAAGTTCGTCATTAACGATGGTCAACATCGGCGTGCCGCCATTGAGACTGCTTTGAAGGAGAAACCGGAGCTTGGTGACGAAACGATCGCGATCGTATTCTTCGTTGATACTGGGCTCCGTCGCTCGCAGCAAATGTTTGCGGACCTGAATCGCTACGCCGTGCGGTCCACCCAATCCCTTAGCATCCTTTACGACTACCGGGACCCGGTCTCGCAAATGGTCCGTGACATCGTGCGCCGCGTGCCCGCTTTCAACGGACTGACTGAGATGGAGAAGTCCACCATATCCAATCGATCAACCAAACTTTTTACCCTAAGCGGGATATACCGTGCAACTGTCGAACTTCTAGAGGATAGTCGCGGCCGCCTGGACCAGAAAGCGCTGACCAAACTGGCCGTTGATTTCTGGAACCAGGTTGCCGTTAACATCACGGAGTGGGCGCAGGTCAAAGACAAGCTCGTGTCTGCGAGTGAACTGAGGAAGGATTACCTCATCGCTCACACCGTAACGCTGGTAGCTCTGGGGCGAGCCGGCCGGACCACGCTCAGTGAATTCCCCGAAGAGTGGCACCAGCTTCTCTGTAGGCTAAGACCGGTAAACTGGCATCGCCAGAACACCCGGCAGTGGGAAGGGCGAGCCATGGTCGGCGGACACATCACGAATTCCCGAAGCAGTGTGGTTCTCCTGACGAACGAGATCAAACGGATTCTCGGGTTACCTCTCAGTCGGGAAGAACAGGCTGCAGAGACTGCATTTATCGCGGCACAAGGTGCGTAGCACCCACACAGGAGGGTGACACATGCCTCAACTGAAGGTAAGCAAAGAGGCGCTGGCCGAACTGACCGAGCGCATTCAAAAGGTATACCTTGACGACAAGATTCCCTGGGTAGTCGGATACAGCGGTGGCAAGGATTCAACGGCCACGCTGGAGCTGCTTTGGTATGCCATCCGGGAACTGCCCGAAGAGCAACGGAAGCACAAGACCGTCCATGTTATCAGCACCGACACTCTCGTGGAGTCCCCGGTGGTGGCGCAGTGGGTGAACGAGTCATTGCGGCTCATGCGGGATGCCGCCAAAGACCAGGACATGCCGATTGAAGTCCACCGACTCACGCCCGAGCCTAAACACTCCTACTGGACAAACTTGATTGGGCGCGGCTACCCAGCCCCTCGCCAGGGGTTTCGGTGGTGCACCAACCGCCTGAAGATCCAGCCGTCCAATCAGTTCATCATGGACGTGGTCAAGAACTACGGCGAGGCCATCATGGTGCTGGGGACCCGCAAGGCTGAGAGTGCGACCCGCTCCGCGAACATGACCCACCACGAAAAGCATCGGATGCGTCAGTGGCTGAGCCCTAATGCCAGCCTGCCAAACTCCCTGGTCTTCACTCCCATTGAAGACTGGTCCAACGACGATGTTTGGATGTATCTGATGCAGAAACCCAACCCCTGGGACCGGTCTAACAAGGACCTGCTCACCATGTACCGCGGGGCTTCTGCCGACAACGAGTGCCCACTGGTGGTGGACACCACCACCCCGAGCTGCGGCAACAGCCGGTTCGGCTGTTGGGTCTGTACGTTGGTTGCAGCCGACAAGTCGATGGAGGCCATGATCCATAACGACGACGAAAAACGCTGGATGAAGCCCTTGCTTGATCTGCGCAACGAGATCGCCAACGCTGGCCCTGATGGGAAAATCAACGACTTTGACCGACGAGATTTCCGGCGCATGGATAAGTCCGTCAAGTTCTTCAAGGATGCCGAGCGCGCCAACCGTCCGATTCACGGACCGTACACCAAAAAGTGGCGTGAACATTGGCTGCGGAAGTTGCTGCAAATCGAGCGACTGTTGCAGGAGCACGGCCCCAAAGACGACACGCAACTGCAGTTGATCACCCTGGGAGAAATACGTGAGATTCGGCGCATCTGGGTGGAAGACAAGCACGAGTTTGACGATGCCGTACCCCGCATTTACCTGGAGGTCACCGGTAAAGAGTATCCCTACCTGGATGACCTTCCCCGGCGCCCGTTCGGGCCGGCGGAGTGGGACATGCTCAAGGAGATCTGCGGCAATGACAATAACCTCTTGCTGGAGCTTCAGACCTCCATGCTGGACATTGAGCAGCAGAACCGTGGGCTGATTCTCCGCAGGGGCATTGTCGACGAACTGGAAAAGACGATTCACGGCTGTTACTACTCCAGCGTGGAGGATGCCGTCAGCTTCCACCAACGGCTAAAGCAGTTGAAAGCAGAAGCCGAGCAACTACATCTTCCGTTCGACGAAGAAGAAGGAATGGACAGCGATGATCTTCCGAGCGATTAAGCTCTGCAATTACGGAATATATGCTAACGAACAGGTCGTCAAGCCCGTCTCGGGTGGTCGGGGATTTCCAAATATCACACTGATCGGTGGCGAAAATGGACGCGGCAAAACGAGCCTGTTGGACGCCGTCCTCCTCGCCCTTTATGGAAGCCGCTCCCCTTCTGTGAAAGAGTACAAGAAGGGCTACTCTGCATACCTGGAGAGCCTTTTACACAAGGGCGCCGCTCCGGGCGACCCCAGCTTCGTAGAACTGGACATGGAGGTGCCCGCGCACAAGGGTGAAACCAAACTACGCGTTCGCCGCTCGTGGCGTTTTGCCAGTGTCCGGCATACCGACCGGCTGGAGGTTTGGCGCGACGGCGTCAGCGACCCCACTCTGGCCGAAAACTGGGACGTTTATGTTGAGGAATTGCTTCCCTCTGGCTTGGCCGGTCTATTCTTCTTTGATGGCGAGAAGATCGCCCAGTTAGCCGAGGCCGACGAGACTGACGACAGTCTCCGTCAATCGATCCGTTCGCTCCTGGGGCTGGATCTGGTGGACCGCTTGATCAGCGACCTGAATTCCGTCATCCGGCGGAACCAGGCCAAGGTGCGTGACCAGACGGTCCGGTCCGAGTATGACCGATTGCAGGCGGAAGGCACCGAACTGGAGGTCCAACTGACTTTGAAGAAGCAGGAGATTGCGAACCTGCAGCTTCGGATTGATCGGGAAGACGCCAAGCGGGCCGAAAAAGAACAAACCCTCTATGAAGAGGGCGGTCGCCTTGCCGAAGCCCGGGAATCCTTGCGGGACCGAGAAAAAGACCTCGCTTCTCTTATGGGCGAACACAAAAGCGAAGCTACCCAACTGGCCGCGGGTGCCCTACCATTGGTCCTCGCACTGCCACTTCTCCAGCAGGTAGCGGCTACAGCCCAGCAAGAAGAGGAGACCCTGGCGGCTCGCAGCGCATTAAAGCTGTTGCAAGAGCGCGATAGCCGGTTCATCGCTTACCTGAGTAACTTGAATGACAATCTCGCTTTCGCCAGTCAGGTGGTAACCTGGTTAGATGCTGACCGAGGGCAGGTCAAACAGCAAGCCATGCAGCCCGTCATCTTTGAACTGTCCGTAGTCGCTCAGAAGCAATTGGAGCGACTGCTCAAAGGTGATTGGGCTCAGTTGCAAAGCGATGCTCAGTCTCTCCAGGATCGGTCCGATACCACTTTCAAGGAACTGGCGCAGGTTCGAGATCATCTGGCCATCCACATTCACCAAGAAGATGTCCAGGGTGTGCTCAAGGAGATCGCCGAGATCACCCGGAACATCGGCGGGCTTAAGCAAAAGCATGAGGCGGCTGACAAGGAGAAGCTGGTCATCCAGGGGCAGATCCAGGCCGTCAAGCAACGCCTATCCGATTACGGGGCCAACATAGGCGATGTTGAAGAGGCCGAACGCATGATCACGTACGCCTCCCAATCACAGGAGGTCATGCGGACCTTCCGAGAGCGGGCAACTGAGCGGAAGGTGAAGGAACTCACCCGGCAGATCAAGGCGGCCTTCGACCTTTTGACCCACAAGGTAGCACTGGTCAGTGAGATTCGGATGGAACCCAGCACGCTGCGGATCAGCCTGCATGACGCCACCGGCAAGGAGATCCCCAAATCCCGGCTAGCAAGCGGGGAGAAGCAGATGCTGGCCATATCAATCCTCTGGGGCCTCGGCCGCGCCTCGGGCCGGAATCTCCCCATCATCATCGATACGCCCCTGGGGCGTCTGGACTCATCTCACCGCATGAACTTCATCACCAAATACCTGCCCAGCGCGAGCCAGCAAGTACTGGTGCTATCGACCGATACAGAGATTGTCGGCCCCTATCTGGAGTCGTTGGAGAAGCACATCGGCCGGTCTTACCTGCTGCGGTTCGATGAGCAGCGGCACTGTACCGAAGTTGAAGACGGCTACTTCGCCACCACTGGGGGCGTTGCCCAATGATCGAGAAGCGGATCATCCTATCGAACCAGGCAAAAGAACAACTGGCACGACTCAAAGGCAAGACGGGCATTAAAAACTGGAACGTGCTTTGCCGCTGGGCTCTCTGCCTGTCGCTGCGCAGCCCCAATCCCCCGCCGGACATCAACCACCCGGCGGATAGTAACGTCGAGATGTCGTGGGAAACTTTCGCCGGCGAATACCAGGAACTGTACGCCGCCCTGTTGGTTCAGCGGTGTTTGAATGATGGCCTGGGCTCTGACCCAGAGGTGCTTGCCCGCCAGTTTCGGCTGCACCTGCACCGGGGTATCGGTTACCTGGCGAGTAACTTCATTAAGACGGGCTTTGACCTGATCGGTCTGGCCGTGGGTGATTCCCCCGACCTGCCCGAAGAGGAGGGTCTTGAGGCTTGACGCTTTACCTGGACTACAACGCTACCACTCCGGTTCATCCGGAAGTCCTTGAAGAGATGATCACGGTGTACAAGGAGCATTTCGGCAACGCCGGGAGCCGGACCCACCGCTTCGGGCAGGACGCCAGCCAGATCGTGGAGCAGGCCCGCCGGCGGGTTGCTTCGCTGCTGGGCGTGGAGAAGCACGAGGTCGTCTTCACATCCGGTGCCACGGAGGCCGACAACATCGCGATTCTTGGCCTGGCGCGGTGGGGAGCGGAACAGGGACGCCGGCACATCATCTCGACGCAGATCGAGCACAAGGCCATACTCGAACCATTACAGCACCTGGAGAAGCAGGGCTTCGAGATTGAACTGGTGCCCGTCGGGCAAAGCGGGCGGATTGATGCTGGTGATCTGTTGCGGCGAGTCCGCCCCGATACACTAATGGTTAGCGTCATGCACGCCAATAACGAAACCGGCGTCATCCAGCCGGTTGACGAGATCGGGGCGGCCTTGTCCGCTACGCCTACGTTCTTTCATGTGGATGCGGCACAGACGGTGGGCAAGCTGGTTCCCGACCTGCGTGCACTCAAATACGACCTGTTGAGCGTTTCCGCCCACAAGATCTACGGACCCCAGGGTGTAGGCGCTCTGATTCGGCGCAAGAAGTTCCGGCATGTGCCGGTCCAGCCGGTCTCCTTCGGGGGAGGCCAGGAAGGTGGGCTGCGCCCGGGTACCGTTCCAGTCGCCCTGGTGGCCGGGCTGGGCAAGGCCGCGGAATTGGCCGATCGACATCACGGTGAGTGGCGGAAGCACAGCGCCGGGGTTAAGGCGTCCATTCTGGAGCAGCTTACTGCCGTGCGACATGTGGTGAACGGTGATCTTGACTACTCGCTGCCGAGTTGTCTGAACGTCAGCTTTCCTGGGGTGGACTCCGAAGCGCTTATGTTGGCCACGCAGAATGAGCTGGCAATATCGAACGGTTCGGCGTGCACGTCGGCCGAATACAGACCGAGTCATGTCCTCGTGGCCATGGGGCTAGCGAAAGAGTTCGTCGAAGGAGCTGTTCGGATCTCTTGGGGTTCTGAAATACTTGTGGTAGATCTTCGACAGCTGGTCCAGTTCGTAAAAAACGTCCAATGAACCTCGGTTATTTTAGCCTCCAGGATTTATCCTGGAGGCTTTTGCTATTGAATTTGTTGAACCAATGGTTTTTGAATTAAACCCCACCCTGAACCGGAAATCTCCGATCTCGTCGGCCTGTTGCGGGACCCAATCTGGCTTCGCTGCTGGGAGCGTAACGCTTACCATCGGCAGCAAAGCTAAACCGCCGACGAACCTGTGCCCGATACCTAAAGGAGTACGAAGCACGGCAACTGTAGGTGGTTACGGGCATAGAAAAACAAGAGCGGCGGTCGGGCTGTCTGCCCGGCCACCGTTCGCTTTCCACCGGAAGTTTACTGAAACAGCGAGTGCACCATGTTCTCCAGGGATTCGGCGTCAGTCGAGTCCGCCTTCTTTTGTTCGTAAATCAGTGCGATCAGATTGTCCAGTGCGTCACCCGGTGAGTCCAGCAGCCGGCGCTTGAGTTCCTCGAAACCGCCGTTGGCGTACTCCTCCAGAATGACAAACTTTCGGTCAAAGGTCTCATCGTCTTCCAACAGAATGTTTACGTCTCCTGTTTCCTTCAACGCGATAGCATTGATGATCGGCAGGTCGGTCCGCCCGCTGAACACGTCCCATTCAATTTGTTCTGCGGTCTGCTCGAAGGGCACCCGCTTGTCGAGCTTAAAGCCAACGCAGGCTGCCATCATCAGAATGTCCTTGTAGGTCTCAAAAACAGCTGGCTCCCCTTCTTTCAGAGCCTTGTACACAGCGTCCTGGTCCTTGGGGCGGCGTACACGTCTAGGCATGCTTGCCCTCCTTTACGGCGGTGTATTCAAACTGCGTGGAGCGGTCCACTTCCGGAGACTTGTAGTCCAGGGTGTACTCACGCCCAACGAACGGCTGCATCCCCTTGGCTACAGATTCGCTCCACTGAGAGCTGGACACCATGACGATGATCTGTTGAGCCAGGCCGGGAATCCCGCTGGCGATGCGCTCCTGGTGGTCCTCGTCCAATTGGCCAAAGGGGGAGTCCATGACAATGGGGTAGTAGCCGCCCTTGAAGTACACGGACCGCTCCTTTTCCCGCTCGTACTGCTCCCGGGCAATGTCCACCAGGGCCCCGATAAAGGCCAAGCTGGTAATCTGACGCTCACCCTGGGACATTCGCACGGGGAGCCGATGCTCGCCCATGACCTTGAAAACGGAGAGCATATAGTTCTCATCGATGACCACTTCGTAGCCCTTGCGGAGCATCTTGGAGTAAACATCCGAGATCTTCTCCTGCAGCCGGTCTTGGACGTACGCCGACTGAACCTCGAGAATCGATCCGATGGTGTTCTTGACGTTCTCGCAGGATGTCATTCGCCGACGGGCCAGTTCGGCCTTGGCGTCCTGCGCCTTCAGGTCCTTCAGCGCGCCCTCCTTCTTCTTCTTGTGCGTCTCCAGCGAATCCATCTCACCTTGGACCCGTCCGATGGCTTGATAGGTGTCCCGCCGCAGATCCTCCAACTCCCGCTCCCGCCTGGCCAGGGCTGCAACCTCTTCCACATCCCGGCCTTCGAGCTGGGCCTTCAACTGGCTCAGTTCCTCCTGCGTTTCCTTAAGGCTCTGGTGGAAGGCGACCTTTTCCCCCTGCAACCGCTGCAGCTCCTCAAACAGCCGCGGCCGGTCCTGCTCCAGGACCTTGACGTCGCCCGTCAGTTCAATAAAGGCATCCTCCAACTCCTTGCTACTGGCACGCTTGCGCCACGCGCTGACGCAGTCATGAGCCCCGGTGCCGGGGGTCAGTGTTGTGCCGCAGATACACTCGCCGCGGTCCAGGAGGTCATCCACAAACTGCTGCTTCAGCCCAGAAGGTATCTCATTCTTTTCGCGCTTGTCGTTAAGGGTAGTCCTAGTGGATTCAATCAGGTCGGCACAGAAGGCCAGGTAGCCGCGTTTGGAGGCGGAAGTCCGCAGCTTTTTGCGGACCTCGGTGATCTTGCCCTTAATCTGTTGCTCAATAGCCAACAATTCGTCCTTACGGGTCTGGGCTTCCCGCGAGTCCTCCAGGCTGCGCAGCTGGTCACGCACCTGCGTAAGCGTGTTGTCCAACGCTTCCCCATTTTTCAGGAGGTTATCCCGCTCGCTGTCCTTGGCCGTGATCTGCGACTCCAGGTCCCGGATGTCCTTACCGAGATCCTGAGCCTGGGTGCTGCCGGACCTTACGCTCTCGTCCCGGAACGTCTTTCGCAGTTGCTCCAGGTGCTTTTCGCCCCGTTCCAGGATCTCAAGCCCCATCATGATCTTGATGGCCTTCCTGATGTCCTTGACGCCCTCTTTTTTGGTGAGGTTATCGATCCGCTCACCGTCGAAGAAGAAATAACTGCGCAGGTCGGCTGGGATAATCTGATCAATGGTGTCCTGGGGGTTCTTGGGGGCCTTGGTCTCGCCGGTCTCGTCGATGTATTCCAATTCCATCGTGGCCGGCGAGTACTCCAGCTCGCCGTTATTGCGCTTCCGGGCCCGCACTCGGCGGGTCACGAAGTAGCTCTTGGCGTCGTCCTTGAACTGGACCTTGATGTAGGCTTCCAACTCAGCACCAGGGGCCGCTTCGGCGGCAGCACGCTCGCAGATGATATCTTCTTTGTCCGGCAGGTTGGACTCCCCGAAGAGGCACCACCCCAAGGCGCCAAGCAGAGCCGTCTTGCCTGACCCGTTCTCGCCGTGAATCACGGTGATGTTCCGGATCTTGTCCTGGGAGAAATAGATTTTCTGTGTACCGTAGTACTGCCGGAAGTTGTGAAGCGTCAGCACGTCCAGGATCATTTGACCACCCCCCGGACGATGGCTTCCAGGTCATCAATGATGCCGTAGGGATTACCCATGTGGAGCTTATCCTGTTCAGCCCGGATCGCCTTTGCGAATAGAGTCTGGTCATCCTTGGAGAGCTGCTGCAGCAACTCCCTGACTTTGACCTTAATCTCGTCTGCGTTCACTAGTTGACCACTCCTACATGTCCAGTAAGTTGTATGCCTTCTTGAGCCCCTGCAGGGCGAGTCCAGCCTGTGGCCCATTATCGGCGAGCCCCGCAAACTCGAGGACTCGTTGGAGTTCCCGCCGTACTAGCCTGCGCTCCAGATTGAATACTTCCGGTTCTAGCTGTCGCACTTGTTCAATTTGGCGTGGGCTGACGATGAAGTCGTGAATCGTCGCCATCGCTTTCGCGGGGTGTCGGCGCAAGATGCGTCCGCGCCGCTGGATGAACTCCCGGGGGTTTGTGCTGCTCGCCAGAATATACGCGGTTTGGGTCGCCGGAACGTCGATCCCTTCGTCCAAGCATCGAATGGCCACCAGCCCCTGTAGCTGGCCGGACTCGAACTGCGCCAACAGTCGGACTCGTTCCTCCAGGGTCTCTTCGGACGTGAAAGGGTGCACCTTCATTCCGACCTGCTGACCCAGCATCCGGACGACGCGGTCCACTTGCCGCTCGCCCTCAACTTTGGCGTCGCCGCAGTAGAACAGGTTGTATCGGGATTCCTTCGTCGACATTACGAGCTCCCGTAGCACCTCCAGCTTGTTCTCGGCCTTGGTTATGATCCGGGCGCGGGCAATGAGCAGATTTTGCAACCGGGGGTCGTCAAAGTCGATCTTCTCAAGTCCAGCCGCCACCTTGGCAATCTGCCGTGATACTGCTCGGTACTCCTCGTTCTCTTCTTCCGTCAACTCCACAATGTGCGGGAAGTACTGATACCGGGTGAGATGCCCCCCCTCCATGGCCTCTTTCAAGCCGAAAGTGAAGACCACACCGGGAGCAAAGTACTGGTTCAGCGCCCTCGTGCCCTCGTCGTCGTACCAGCGCTCCGGCGTTGCCGAGAGCCCCAGCCGGTACCGCATGGCATCCGGAAGGTGCCGTCGGAAATGCCCCGCGCCCAGATGGTGCGCTTCGTCCGCGATCACCATGGCGTGGCCGCTGACACGCGTCAGGAGCGCCTGCATGGTCTCCGTAAGAAAGGTCGCTGTCGTAGTGATGACGCAGTAGTGGTCGGTGGCTTCCATGCTAAACCCAGTCAGGGCGGAGCCAACCTGATCTTCCCACAGGTCCCGGGAGGTGTAGGCCAGAATCGGCTTGAACCCAAACTTCCTGGCCTCCCTCTCCCACTGATCGACCAAGTGCTTGTATGGAGCCACGATAAACAGGCCGAGCCGGGCCAGGTTATCATAAAGCTTTACCGCAGCGGTCAAAGCGGTCACGGTCTTTCCCGTGCCGGTGGCCATTTCCAGCAGCCCGCTGCCCCGGTTCGAAAACCAGGCCTTGACAGCTTCCTTTTGATAGTCCCGCAGGACGAGTTCCTCAGGTAGTTTAATGCTCCGCGTGCTCCACGGCGCTTTATTTGAGGCCTTCTCGGACTCCGGGTCGCCCATTCCCGGGGTGTAATAGCGACAATACTCCAGCAACCCCCGCCGAGCGGCGTCCGGGAAGGCAATGACCTCCAGGTGCTCTGTCTCGTCGTCCCAAAGGTCGGCAAAATCGTGGCACTTGTTCTGTACCCGAACCGCGTCGCCATCGCGCCACGACGTGAACACTTCCAGGGACTCGAAGTTGGAATACAAGCCCCCCTCCGTCTCGTTACAGGAGCCGGAAAACGCGACGCTGTCGCCCTGCCGATCGGTAAAAATCCCGATCTTCTCATGGTAGATGCCGTGGCGCTCCGGGTCTGACACCACCGCGATTTTGATCTCAAGGCGGTTCTGAGCGATAAGCCAGGCCAGGAATCCTAACCGCCGCTTGACGATGTCGTCCTCCGAAGCGCTGAGTTCACGGAGCAGGCACCGCGCCACCACATCATATCGAGCCTCGTAACCGAACTGGATCGCGTTCCGATCCTGGGCGGACATGGCCGGAGATGCGATCAACTGCATCTTACCTTCCGCCGCGCCTATGAAGTGGGACAGGCCGCGGGCTGCCAGCGCCAGTGCACCACTGGTAAAGTAGCCTACCGCCCGCTGGTACAGGGTGGACTCCTGCAGGCAGGGGACGTAGAAATCGTCGACGATGTTCCCCTGGTTCGGGCGGTACTGGTACTTTAAATCCAGGTTGCGGAGCCCCAATGCCGTCACCCTTCCGGAAAGATCATCTTCATCAGGTCTTCGACCGGGTCCAACTCCTCGTCTTCCACCGGGGTGATCGCAGGGACCGGTTGATCGGAGACTTCCTCCCGGACGCCCCACTTCGCTAGGGCAAAGGTCCCTGCGCCCACCCGGACAATCTCGGGGATGCGCAGCAACATGGAATGAACTGCGTGTGCAGAAACGTCCACTAGGTGTGGCGCCATCCCTTGAAGTTCCACAGCAATGCGAGTGAAATGCGCCGGACGCCCCACCTGGTGAAGAGCACCAACGATCCACCTTGCCTTCTTGGATCTCTCCCACGTCTGACGAAAACACCGGCCGGAATCCAAGGCAAGCTCGGCACTGGACCGGAGGCAAGTGTCAACAAAATCCCTCGGCCACAGCACCGGGTCGGCCAGCCTCTTTACGGTTCGATCCAGCAACTCCGCCTGAAGCAGGGGGACGCCTGACTCGGTAAGCTCCTTCACCAAAGCAGTTTCACATTCCCGGTACTTCTCTTTGTGGATCCGGGAAAGGGCCCACAGGTCCTTCCCCCAGTCCACCAGACCGGGACACAGTTTCAGGGTAAACCGCGTGAACGCAACCGGCTCAATTCCCTGGTCCGG
This sequence comes from Symbiobacteriaceae bacterium, assembly GCA_036504075.1. GTDB lineage: Bacteria > Bacillota > Sulfobacillia > Symbiobacteriales > Symbiobacteriaceae > DASXVX01. The sequence continues at coordinate 146,116 of DASXVX010000022.1, forward strand.
GTACTGCGCCTGCAGGGAACCGGCAATATCCTCGAGCAGCAGAACGCCCCCATGAGCCGTCAGGATCTCTTCGTAAACCTGGCGTAGTCCTTCCACCTTGCGCTTGACCACAGGATGCCTGAGGCGGCGCAGCGCCTTGGATTCTATCTGCCGAATACGTTCCCGTGTAACGCCCAGAGACTTCCCGGTCTCTTCAAGGGTCTTGAAGTGGGCTGCCGTAAGCCCGTTTCGAAGACGAAGCACTCGGTCCTGTCGCTCCGTCAGGTGGCCCAAACAGGAATCAAGCCATCCAGCGAGGTCCTGGGGGGGCGATGGCTCCGCCTCCTCCGTGGTCAAAGGCTCATCGCCCCCGGCGTCGCGTAATCGAAGCCCTTTGCGGGCGAGCACGCCAAGCACTTCGCGCACGGAACCATGGCCGAGATTTCGCATGGCCAGGAGGTCTGAAACCTCCAATTCACACAGTTCGCCCACCGTCTTGATGCCATTCTGGACGAGACAGTTGTATGGTCGGACCGAGAGGTCCAGCGCTTCGATGGGCTCGTCTGACAGGTCCGGTGGCTCTTCAGGTTGGGCTGGGTCGCCCGCCGCCTCTGGGCGCCACGTCCGGAGAAAACACCAGCCGGATTCCACCAGAAAGCCGGAACTGGACCTGAGACACGTGCTAACAAAATCCCGTGGCCATCGGACCGTGTCGCCAAGCTTCTGCCTCGCCCGATCCAGCAATTCCTCCCGGGGCAGTGGACGGCCCGCTGCCGAAAGCACCTGCGCCAGGGCGAACTCACATTTCCAGTAGGGCTCCTTCGGTGCCTGGGGAACAGCCCATAAATCATTGCCCCAGTCTGCTAAACCAGGACAAAGCTTCAGGGTAAACCTGGTGAACGCAACCGGGTCAACCCCGTCGACCGAGTACCATGCTTGAATAAAGTCTGCAATGTCTTCGGCAAGGAGAACACCGCCGCGGGCCGAAAGGAGGTCGACATAAACCTGGCACAGTTCATCCCAGCGCTTACTCGTAGTCGTATCGGTGAGTCGGTGGAACGCCTCTTCTTCAATCGAGCGGATACGATGCTCGGGAATCCCCAAAGACAACCCGACCGCCTCGGAAGTCAGCGGCCTGTTCCCGGAGAGCCCATACCGAAGACAGATGACCTGTCGTTGATGCGCCGTTAAATCATCCAGGCAGATATCAAGCCACCCGGCTAGGCTCTGTCCCGGTGCACCGCCCGCTCGTGGCACCGCCGTCCCATCGCCCTCAGGCCGGAGCTGAAGCCCTCTGGAGTCCAGTGCGTTCAGCACCTCGCGTAAACAGCCGCGGCCGAAATTGCGCATCCCTAGAAGATCAGAGGCCCTCCGGTCACAAAGCTGTTTCTGCGTCCTTATGCCATTCCGGGCAAGACAGTGATAGGACCGGACCGACAGGACGAGCGCTTCAATCGTATTGTCCGTGAGCGGGCCGGGTATCTCCACCGGAGGTTCAAATTCGTCCCGCTCGGGCTCCGGCAGGCCAGGCACCTGACCCCCGTCCGGGACGGTATGCAGACCCAAAGTGAACTCGCGAAGCTTGCTCTGGATCTCCTGGACGGATTTCTGCCCGAGATTTCTTAGCTGGAGAAGGTCCTCTTCGGTCAGTCTGCTCAGATCCCCGATTGTGAGAATCAGGGATCGCTTGAGCCCATTGACGGACCGGGCGGACAGGTTAAGTTCAGCGATTGGCTTCGCGCCCGAAGTACTTAGTGCGGACACGGCGACTTGCCGCTCCTCACGGGAAGGGCACTCCGGTCCCACTCGGTTTTGAGCCGCCGTCTTATGACTTGCCGGCTTTTTCCGACGACGTGAGGTTGCACGACTTCCTCTGGCCACTCCTGGGTTGCCACTCCTTAAAGCGTCTGTAAAGTCTCTTCTAACGACAGGCAATCAGCTGTGAATAGCTAATTAAGTTAATAGTACGGCTGCGGCCCTTGCGTCACCTCTGAGAGATTCTCCCATAGGCGTGTAAATCTTCTCCCATACAATAAGTTATGGTCTATACACAAAGGTAAGTCGTTTCAAGTAGGACCATTCCCTCCACGGCGTGCATCTTTCTTGCCTGTCATGTCGGCTCCTACCAGAAGTTCAGCCTGAAGCTTCGCCGAAGACCCTTCCTCGCAACCTTGGCGATTAACCCCTTTTCCGAGGTCAGCCTGGACTGTTCATAAGCGTGAACTCAAGTCTTCCCGCTCGATAGTGGTATATTGGGATCAGAAAAAGGAGTTGGTCCCAATTCAGATTCAAATCGAATACTTTGGCATCCATGGTTCCCTTTTCGCGACGGGAAGCGACCTGAAGGGACACGTTGGCGTTATCCACAAGTATCCAGGTGGGGGGCCGTGGTGGCCATTGAGCGAAAGCGACAGCGTAAATCACCGTGGGTTTGCGGTTGCGACAGCCTTAAGGGAGCCTTTTTCTCGGCTGTCAACCACTTTGGCCCCGGTTGGTCCTGGCAACTTGTAGATCCGCCTGGCCCAACGACCCTCTATTGCCACCTGAACGTCCATACGCGCTCAGGTGGACTATGGGGTCTTGAAGAAGACCGAGACCTGGTGACTCACGCAATCAGCACGCTAAGGGAGAGCGAAATTGCCGGGTGTCCAGTTGAAAGGTTCGAGGTTGATTTGCGCGTAGTGCCAGCCTGCGCAGGGAATAAGGAAAATGTCTGGTACGAGTATCACTGCGTCATCACCGTCCCGGCCCCGCCTGTTGACCCTTTCGCACCTCACCAGATCAACCCCGGGGCGGTCCTTGCCGTAGTGGCAATCGCAACCTCGACCTTGGCCTCCATCAGATCAAAAGCGCCGGCCTTCCCCTGGTCCATCCGGGCAGTGAAGGTCGGCGCAGTTATGCCAGGGCAAGTTACGGCTTATCGTCCGCCTCATCCAGGTTACGGCGAAGCTGCTCCTGCATGTCTTCAACCTCATCGTCAGTCAAAGGCACGACCCGTTCGTCGGCAGGAAGTTTGGGCGCAAGGTTCACCGCCACCAGCTCCGCCGTATGCACACCGAGCCGCTGCAAGGCCTGCAGTTCATCGTCGGCTGCAAAAACGAGGCAGACGGTGAAATCCTCGACCCGCAGGATACAGTCCCCGCCCGCTAACAGTTCAAAACTCCAAAGTCGGGGGACGGTTCCCCGGGTCTCCCTTTGGAGCAATGCCTCCATGGCTTCGGTGGTGATTGGCCCGGATACCGCAACGCACCGGCTCATTCCTTCCCATGAGCGCACCACTGCGCTGGGTAAGTCCAGAAACTCCTGTCTCCCGCCGCCGAGCATCTCGTCGTCCGGGAAGAACACCCGGAAACGCTCCGCCATGTTCAAGTAGAACGTGAACATGGCACTCCACTGCTGCCTGTCCACCCTGGCGAGGCTTTGGAACAGGAACGCCTGGCGCTCCATCTGCACACCCCCACTGACACTTGTCCGAAAGGCGCCGAATGTCTGCTTCCATTCTACACCCGGGCACCTACTGGTGTCGCTGCTGTGTACTCTCAGTCCCGTCGCCCCTGGCAGAATCCAATCCCGCGCTTTTAGGGGGTCCGGCCGGGGCCTTGCTGCCCCCGTCCGGGGGTTCCGACAGGATGACAACGGGTGCGGCAGTCACGATTAATCCCAGGAGTGCCACCGTCAGCACACCAACGATGATGAGGTATGCCAACCAGTCGGCGTTACGGAGAAGCGTTTTCGTGAAATCCTTCATTGCCTGGATCGCCTGGCCGGCTACGTCCTTCCAGTTGCCCGTGCATTTGTCGAAGACAACTTTACTTGACTCACTCTCCCAGACGTAAAGGCAGGACGTTGACCCGCGTTGATACTTGGTGATGTGAAAGTTGGCGACAGGAACAAAAACGGGCGCAGACTGCTTGTCCACATGGAAATTGGTGTGGTTTACGGTCCCTACTTTCGGCCCGGCGTACCCGACATGCGGGTTCGTAAGGTAGAGCTTGAGATTCCCCACGGTGACGGGACCCCAGTAGAGTCCGGCACTGGCAGCAAAAGACTCTGAAGTCGCCGCCACGACGAACAAGGTCACGATCAGGATTCCAGAAATGAACCGCCTCATCCGGATGACTCCCCCTCGCCTTTCCTCTTTGGCCGTTGGGTATATTACCACAACATGGTTATGGATCCCTTTTCCCCGCCAGGTCATTTATGCCGATAAGGAGCGCACCTTTGCTAGTTTCAAGCGATCCATTCGATAGCGTTCGCATTAGCCGGGCCTCGGTTAGGCTGGTCCTGCATGTCGTCTACCTCGTCGTCAGTCAAAGGCAATGCCCGCCCGCCGCCCCTGGCCATCAATGAGTGAAGGGCCGAACCCCGCAGCATCCGCGGGATTCGGCCCCATTCATTACTGCGCCTTCAGGAACTCCAGCACTTTCGTCATGACGAACGGGTTGGTCACGAGCCCCGTGTGCTCCAGCAGGCTGTCGTCGCCGTACGGGCCGGCGCCGCCCACCAGCGTCAGGACCTGCGCGCCCGGGGCGTTCAGGTTCAGGCCGTTCGGGCCCTTCCGCTCGGCGCTGATCCGGGGCACCGTCCCGTCGCCCGGCCCGGTCTTCGCGAACTCGTACGAGACGGTCTCCTCCGCCTGGCCGCCAAACTCCGTCTGCGACGTAATCTGCATCTGATGCTTTTCCCGCAGCGTCTGCGGGGTGTCGGTGGCCGCCTGTACGCCGACGATGTGGAAGTACCGCACGCCGGTGGTGTCGTTGCGCCAGTCGTCCTGTGCGTTGCCGCCGGCGCTGTAGCCGTGGAAGGCGGAGTTGTTCTGCGCCGCCCTCCAGCCCGTGTAAGTTGGCTTGCTGAACAGGGTTTCCACCGGGCCGCCCGGGCCCATCAGTTGGTTGTACGAGACGAACTCCGTCTCGTCTCCGGCCCAGGGTTGGCGGCTGTAGGGCCGTCCGCCCATCGCGAAGTAGCTTGGCGGCGTCATCAGCTCATGGATGCCGGGGAAGTAGGCCAGCATCGCCTTGAGGTCCGCCGAGTAGACCAGTGCGGCGCCCCAATCGGACCAGCCGGTGCCGGTGGTGCCGGCGATCATCTGGTAGAGCGGTTTCGGCGAGCCCAGCCACGGCGTGGCGACGGTGATCAGCTTGTTCACCTTGCCCGGATTGTCGATGATGTACCGGCGGGCGACCAGGCCGCCCATGCTGTGGGCGACGATGTCGACTTTCTTGTCCGGGTAGAAGCGCTGGACGCAATCCACGTACCCCTTCAGCGCCCGGGCGCTGTCCGCGTTGCTCATCCGCCAGTCGTAGGCGAAGACGAAGAGCTTGGGCTTGTCCGCCTTCTGCGTCAGATCGCACCCGGCGCTGGTCCGGCGGCGCAGGTCGCCGCCCACCTGGTATTCCCGGTAGCCGGCCGCGGCGAGCTCGTTCAGGAGCGGCCCATAGACCTGGGCGCTGCCGTTGGCGCGGATGACGTCGGTGGGGACGACCGCCTGGTGGGGGCCGGTGGCGGGGTCCAGGCTGAGCTTGAGGAAATCCTGATGGACGGATTCCATCAGCAGCGATGCCCCGGGACCGCCCGGCGGCCACAGAATATGCCCGTCGAGCGCCATCAGCTGGCTGCCGATGACGCCGGGGATGAACACGACCGGATTGACCCGGTCGACCTCGCCCGGTGCGAAGACCCACGAGACGGCCACCTGGAAAGCGGTGCCGGCCGTCCCCCACATGGTCAGGCGGAACGGTACGGGCGGATCGGCATAGGTGGCGCCTGCGTCAATTTTCAGGGTGAACGTCGCGCTCGGGTCATGGACGTACTTGCCGCGCTGGAGGCTGATGCCCGGCTTGAGGATGTAGCCCGGCGTGCCGTAGCGCCAGGAATCGACCTTCGTGGACTCCAGCAGGTTGACGGCCGGCCCGGCGTCGGCAATCCGGTAGTCGGCGTAAGCGAAGACGCCGCCGTCGCCGCCGCCCAGCAGCGTCAGGGAAACGGTGTCCCCCGCGCAGAAGGAGGCGGGCACGCCGACCGGGGTGAGCGTAGTGGTCAGCTTGGGTCCGGCATTCGACACGTTCTGGACATTATGGCCTGTGACCGGGTCGTGGTAAGTGCCCACCGTGCCATTGTTGATGGCGGTGAGCGTCGAGCCGGACAGGCTGTACGAATAGACGGTGGGGTAGTCGGTATGCCCGATGACTTCCGGCTCGCCGCGGCTCCAGCAGGTCTTGCCGGTCCCGGCGCCGCCCCCTGCGGCAGCCCCGGCAGGATCCCCGGTGGCAGCGCCCGAGCCGCCGCTCTGGCCCGTGGGGGTACCCGGGTTTGTGGCCGGCTTCCTGGTCAGCTTGACGGCCTGCGCACCGGCGTCCCAGGCGACGGCAAAGCCGAAGGCCTCGCCCAGAAACCGGACGGGCACGAAGGTCCGACCGTCGATGATCTGCGCGGCCACGTCCAGGGTGACCGGCTTGTTGTCCACGATCGCCAATGCCTTCCCGATGGTGAGGCTCACGGCGTGGCCACCGACCACTGTGACCGTCTTTGTGGCAGCGTTCCACTGAACCGTGGCGCCCAGCGCTTCGGCCACGGCGCGCACCGGGACGAGCGTACGGCCGTCCACGATGAGTGGCGCCGCATCCGCCGCGATCTCCCGACCCTCGACGAACATGCGGATGCGACCGGCCGCAGCAGCGCCGGGGAACACCCAGACAATCAGCAGCAGGGTCGCCAGGAACAGAGCAGCGGCAGAGCGGCGCATGCGCATCCCTCCAGGGCGGCGAGTTGGGTATGCCTGGACAGATACCAGAGCGACCGCCCGATTCCTGCCGAATGGAGCGCATCGTTGTCGAAAATTGTCGCCTATCGAGCCAATGGACCCCTGCTGCAGGGACTACCCCTGCCTTCTCCAGCCCGCCGGGTCCCGGAAGGTCCCCGGCGGTCAAAATCAGGGGATGATCAGCTTGGAATAGTTCAGGCAGGGCTGCCGGCTGGTCGCATCCGGATTGGCCTGGCAATCGTCCGGTACGATGATGACCCCCGATTCGCTCCCGCCAGGCGCTTCCGTATAAGCCTCCGAAGGAATATGCCACACTCCCCCCCTCTACTTCCTAAATGTATAAACGAAATCGCTCAGGAATTGTTCGACCGGCCTTGCAACCCAGCCCGCCCCCGACCCGTCTATCAGGGCGGAAACCAATTGGAGGTGTTCATATGTATCCATGGATCACGCGAACCGGTGCTGCCCTGTGCCTCCTGACCGCACTCGCCACGCCCGCCTGGGCGGCCGGCCCCGCCACCGGCCGGCCCGCGCCCGTGCTCATATCCGCACCCGCACCCAGGCAAGACCAGGCGCCCGCCGCCGTCACGGTCAACGGCACGGCCGTGGCCTTCGACCAGGGACCCGCAGTGGTGGACGGCGTGCTCATGGTCCCGCTGCGCTTCATCGCCGAAGCGGCCGGCGGCCAGGTGACCTGGGAGGCCGAGACCCGCACCGTGCACGTCCGGATGCCCGACCGCACGATCATGGTCCAGATCGGCGAGGCTAAAGCCGAAATGAATCAGGACGGGGTGGCCTACTTCGCCCGGAACCTGATCGCGATGGAAAAGGCCCCGATTCTGCTCCGGGGCCGGACGCTGATTTCCGCCGACGCGCTCACCAGCATCTTCGGCTTCGGCATGAACCCCGGCCCGGACGGCACCCTCAGCCTGATCATGGTGACCGGCGTGGCCACCAGCAAGGCGGACCTGGGCACCATCGCCAAAGTGGCGACGGGCGACCGCCCGCGCATTCTGATCTCCGGCCCCGCCATGGCCAACGGAGAGCCCAGCCTCATCTGGGCGGTCATCACGGACCAGACCCGAATCATCGTTCAGGAAGCCGGGCAAACGCACCCCGGCACGGCAGCTGACCTGCAGGTCGGCCGGCAGGTGGCGGTCAGGTTTGCGGGTCCGCTCCTCATGTCCTACCCGGCCCAGGGGGCCGCTGCCGAGATCGAGGTCCAGAAGTAGCAGCAGAAAAGCGGGCGATCTCGCCAATAGCGGGATCGCCCGCGATCGTTCTTCCCCACAGCCTGGGGCCTGGACCCTTGCCGTGCTCACCATTTACTGACACTGTAACCTCACCCTTCTCCGCCCATTTGTACTCTTATTTCGGGGGACATGGGTGTCTCACCTATGTTGACACAGAGGGCGGGTGGTATATTTTGGGCAATTTTAGGGTCATTTTCTAGGGTTTTGGAGTCAACCCTCGCCGATTCCGAAAGATATTATCAGTAGCAAGCGCCTGAAGCTGTGATAATATCTTTCAGATCGCCCAAAAGGGGACCGATTTGCGGTCCAAGCGAGCTCAACAACTGGGGATACCCCCACTCTGGTTGGCTCATGGTGACATCCGCCGCCAAAGATTTCGCCGGCGCCAGGGTGCAGGTCCCCGCCCGGTCAGGCAGCCTCCCGGGCACGTGCGCCAAACCGGCTGTTTCACTTATTAACCAAAACACGCAGTTGCGGCTACTCCGGCAGGAATCGCTCCCCTCCCAATGGAAACCAGACCGGTGAGAGGAGGCCTGCCCCATGCCCCATACCATCCTCATCGTCGAAGACGACGCCAAAATCGCGGCCGCCGTCGCCGCCTGTCTCGACCGCTACGGCTACACGCCCGTGCTGGTCGAAGACTTCCGCCAGGTGGAAGCCCAGGTGCTGAAGCGCAACCCGCACCTGGTGCTCATGGACGTCAACCTCCCCTACGCCGACGGGTTCCACCTGACGCGGGCCATCCGCCGGCACTCTGCCGTGCCGATCCTTTTCCTCTCCGCCCGGGCCGGGGACATGGAGCAGGTACTCGGCATGGAGTCCGGCGGCGACGACCACATCACCAAGCCGTTCCACCTCGACGTGCTGCTGGCCAAAATCAAGGCCGTACTCCGCCGGGCCTACGGCGAGTATGCCCAGGCCGGGCAGGGCCACCGCGGTGAGCCTGCTCTGCGCCGCCTATGCGCAGTCTGCGGAAATGGCCAGACAGCACGTTCCGATCAGCCTGATGATGATGGGTGAGCCCAAGGGCGTGGGGCCGGCGGCCGTGGATGCGTTGCTGGAGCTGCACGACCTGTCCTGGTCGGGCCAGGCGGCGCTCCCGGCCATCCGGACGGTGTTGCAGCCGGCGGTCCGGGGTCAGAGCCTCTCGGCATCCGGCCTGGCGGTGGTCCCGGTCGGGGCGTTTAACCGCTGGCTGGCGGCGCTGACGCAGGAGCCGCCGTTGGACGTGCAGCCGGGAAAGGCGACGGTGGTGGTCATGTACCTGTGGAAGGCGGACTTGCCGGGGGCTGCGCTGCACCTGGTTTTCCGGGATTTCGAGCCCTGGCATTCCGGGTTCGCCTGCGCCGGGCCGGCGGGGGAACTGCCGCTGGGCGAGACCCGCGTGCTGCCGGCCCTTAACCTCACTACCCAAACGTCCCTGGTGGCGGTGGTGGACGAGGCCACGTTCGCCCAGCTGGCGGGCCCTGCTCATCCTCTTCTTTCTGGCGTCGGGCAACATGCTCTACTTTAAGCTGTTCACGGACCTGCAGGAGGACCGGCGGGAATTCCAGGCGCTCTACAAGCTGGGGCTGAAAGCGTAAGAGGTCCGGCACATCGTCTCGGTGCAAACGGCGGTGCTCTTTTTCGCCCCGCTGGCGGTGGCAGCGGCCCATTCGCTGGTGATTCTCCTGATGGTGGACAACATCCACCGGTCGACGCTGTTCCCGGCCTTCGGACTCGTGACCCTGGCCTACCTGCTCCTGCACGGGTCGTACTTCCTGGTGACCCGACAAGCCTATATGAAAGCGGTCATAATATGATTCCGCACAGTTCGACAAAGCCGCCCACCCCGCGCGGGGTCGGGCGGCTATGTATTGCAGCGTTATGCGAAAAAAATCTCCAATGTTTGCAGGAGTTTAGTTCAGGGCAACGAAATAAAATATCAGTCAGTTTCACAGTTATCCACAGGATGTGGCAAAACACGATGTCATACATGGGCTTACTGACAGACATGATGGCACGCATCGGGCGTGTACATCTTCCCACCCTGGGCGACTCCATGTGGCCTACCATTTGTGCAGGCGACACGCTGGAGGTACTGCCCATCGATGAGGCTACCGGCCCGCAGGTCGGGCAGGTTGTCGTTGTTGCTTGTGGCCCCTCTCGGTTCGCCGTCCAGCGGGTCGTTGCTCGTACGGACGAAGCCGTTATTCTGGTAGGCGATAACCGATTACTAGTGGAAGCCCCCACCCCGGTGTCGGATATTTTCGGCCGGGTTACGGCGGTGATCCGGAACGGGCGTCGTATCACGCTCACCGAGGACCTCCCGTTTCCGACGGCGATCCGAGAGTTGGGCCATTGTGCCGGCATTGCGTGCGTTCAGGTTGTCCATCCGGGAGACAAGGCGGCAGCGGCCGGTCTGACGGCTCTTCCGCCCGCCGAGGCCCGGGAGTGGGTCCAGGCTCGCCGGCAAGCCGGTGTGCCCGTGCTCGCTCTGGCGGAACAGGGGCGCGGTGACTTCCGGACGCTGGCGCATTACGTCACGCACTATCCTGAAGTGGTGTTGATAGCGGGCCTGGTGTCCGGGTACGGCTGTGCAACGAACGCAAGCCTGGATCCGGACGTGGTCACGGAGGCGGTCCGGTTGCCCATCGCCAGTCTGGCGGACCTGCCGGCCTGGCTGGAGTCGTTCACGGCGCGTATCCGCCACGATGCTTATTCGACAGCGATCTGACTGGCCCGCATATGGCATGTAAAACGGCTGCATCCCTGTGGATGCAGCCGTTTTTGCGCGGCGCCTACTTTTTGACCACGATGGTCACCCGGAAAAACGGGCTGGCAATTTTGCAGGCCGGCGTCTCTTTCTGGCACGGATACGTCCCCACGGCTTGCAGTTCGGTCGTGCCGGGCTTCTGGGCCCTGAAGACGCCCTGCGAACCCCGAATGGGCATGATGCCCGGAACCCGGGCGACGACCGCGGTATCCAAGATGGTGAGTTCCCAGTCGGGCGGCGCTTCGCCCAGCACCAGGGCGAAGGTATCGCCGACTTTCAGCTCCAGCGTGTTGCCGTTGTCGGCCATGGTTACCTGCCGACCGGCTTTCCCGGGCGGCTGGCCCGGCCCGGGCGAGCCGGAGGGCTTGCCGAAGCAGCCGGTGGCAAGTGCGAGCGTAAGCGTCAGGGTCAGAGCGAGACCGATCGCTTTGCGCATTCTGTGACACCCCCTTTACCCAAAATGGACGGAGGCCGGCCGTGGCCGGTTTCAGGTCCGGGGTCATTTTGCCCGAAGCAGAGCGGGGTTGATTCTCTGCGGCGTGCGTGGTATAACTCCGGACGAGGTTGTCTACAATGGAATTGGGCGCTCGGTTACCCGAACGCCCAGGAGCCGGCAGGTACCGCCCCATCACAACCGTGACGGCAGTGCCTTTCAACCGTGAAGTCTAGGGCTCTGCCGCTAGCTGCTAGCGGGAGAACACCAATCGGGCCAGAATCAGCAGGAGAACGGTGAGCGTTCTCCCGTCGATGGAACGCACCGCGCACCCTGTCAAAAGGTGGCGGTGCGTTCGGCATTTCGTTCGGCATTGCTCGACGAAATTCGCGGGGCGGGTCAGGCCCCCCAGGCCCCGTCCAGCAGCGCCCGGGTCTCCGCCACCGCCTGACCCCACAGGGCCAGCATCTCCGCGTCGGGCCGCTCGTACAGGCCGCCGTAGTTGCCATCGCCCAGGTACCGGCGCACTTCGTGGTAGTGCGAGAGCCGGAGCCTGGCCAGGTCGATCATCGGCTTCTGCGCCTGCGGCATCGCCACCCCGGCCAGGCGGGTCCACGGGAAGTTCTCCATCCACGACGCATGGGAGGCCAGAGGGTCGATCTCCTGGACTTTCGCCCAGGTCAGCGGGGCGTTCCACCAGTTGTGGAATTGGACCCGAACGCCGGGATGATCGGCCATCCACTCGCCCACGTAGCCCTGGGCCGGGATGTTGCCGCCGTGGCCGTTTACGATCAGAATCCGCTTGAAGCCGTAGTCGGCCAGGTTGTCCAGAATGTCCCGGACCATGCTCAGGTAGGTCTGGACCCGCAGGGTAATCGACCCCGGGAAGCCCTTGAAGTACGGCGTAATGCCGTAGTGGACGACCGGGAAAACCGGAATGCCCAGCGGCTCGGCAGCCTCCGCGGCCACCCGCTCGGCCAGAATCGCGTCGACGCTCAGGCTCAGGTAACCGTGCTGTTCGGTGCTGCCCAGGGGCAGCACCGCCCGGTCGTCCCGGGCCAGGTACTGCTCCACCTGCATCCAGTTCATGTCGGAAATGCGCATGGGTGCCTCCTGTTTTTCAGGCGTCGAGTTGCAGCAAGAGTTGGGTCCAGGCCCGGAATCCAGCATCAAGGCCGGCAGAATGTCCATGATCCCTGTGTCCATCATACCGCCAAAATAGCCGGCGACCAACTGTCACTGGTAGTTCGGGGTCCACGGGCGCTACCCACCCACCGCCCATAAGATCAGCGGCAGGGCGACGGCCACCACGGCGAGCACCACCGCCCCGACGGCAGCGCCCCGCTGCTGCTGCTTCCAGAGGCCCCAGCCGCCATACACGGTGTAGGCTGCCACGCCGCCGCCGACGACCACGATGACCAGCCGGTCCCAATTCTGCACGTTACTTGCCTCCCGTCCGGTCCGGCCCGGTGAACAGCCCGTACCGGCGGACCCGCATCTGCATACTTACATCGACTTTCAAATCCTTGATATGCTTGGGCCAGTCGTACTGCTCCCACTCCGGCCAGGTGGCAAAGCGCTTGCGGAACTTGTGGCCGAACCCCACCGGGTCGGCACCCCAGTCCTGCGTTTTCGCCAGCAGGTCCCGGGCGACGCCTTCGGCGTATTTGGCGGCCGCCGCCTCCAGCCGCACCCGGTTCTCCTGATGCACGTAGTCCGTGCCGCCGGGCACTGCCAGCAACTCCCCTTCAAACAGAATGCGCACCGACACCCGGGGCTGCCTGCCCTGGTAGCTGGTTTGATACTTGGGCAGGTTCTCCTGGTGGAAGCGCATCGTCAACTGTCTGTCCGGCGTCAGCGGGTCGGGAAAAGTGATGTAGGTCTTGCCCATTTCCCCCCGCAGGGCCAGCAGCATCTGTGTCTCATCGATGGTTAAGAACCCTTTCAGCCGGTCGGCCCGGAAGACCGCCGTGCCAATGAACTCCACCGGGTTGCCGCCGCCCCGGGCCAGGTCCCCGGGTAGGGCCGAGTGTTCCGCCGGCGCCGGGGGTTCCTGATCCTTCAGGGGCTTTATGTAAGGGTTTCTGGCCATGACCGGCAGAAACGGATCGCCGCCCGGCGCTGCCAGCCGGGCCACGAACTTCTGAATGTACACCGGCGGCGCCAGGTGCAACTGCTTGGACTGGAGAACGAACCCCTCGGTCATTTTGGCCGGGTTCGTTTCGATTACCGGCAGGTTCTCCCGCATAACGTCGAAAGCCCGGCCCCGGGCCAGAATAAGCACGGCCGCCTCCCGGGCCTGCGGATGGCGGACAAACTCCATGAGCAGCGGCTCTATCCCGGATCGGGCCAGTTCCTCGCCGATGATCACCGCCCGCAGATGGCGCAGGTCCAGCCGGCGGGTGCTGGAACCATTCAATGTGTACAACGCTTTGTTCATGGTCTCCGCGTCGGCGGTCACCAGTCCGAACGACACGGGACCACCGGTCGCACTGGACTTCTGGCCCCCGGCACCCCCCACGGCCTGGACGACGGCCATCCGGGCCGTCACCAGCAGCCGGTTGTCCTCACGCCGGTCGACGCCCAAGGTGACAACATAAGCCACGTCTTCGATCTCCATCCGGTCCCAGCAGCCCGCCAGCAGCGTGGCCAGGAATAGCAGAATCGCCGCCGTGGTCCGCCTAGCCCGCACGGCTGGTCCACCTCCGGCGCAGCATGACCGTGAGGGCCAGCACCAGCGGCAGCACGTAGCCAACGCCAAGCGCATAGGGCATGGCGGCGGCGTGCCACGCCAGCACCCGACCCTGGTCCGGCGGAAAGAGGGCCGTGGTGGCGATCATGACGGCCAGAGGCAGTAGCCCCACTTTCACCGGGGTTCCGATCGCATCGCGGAGGCTGAGGGCGGCAATGTGCAGCAGCACCGCCAGGTGGCAGGCGGTCGCGAAGAACCAGAACATGATCCAGATGCCCTCCAGCCGCTCAAAGAAGCGCCCCCCGGACACCAGGCGGGCCAGCAGGTGCAGCGGAAAGGTGACCGACCGCCCCATGGGCAGGGGGTAGATCGCCAGAAAGAGCGCCGCGCCAAACGCCAACAGCAGCGTCACGCCGCCCAGGGCCACCGAGCCGGCCGGTCCCAGCCGCTTCCGGTCGGTGAGGTCGCCGGCGGCCACCAGGAGAAAAAGCGCCACTGGGGCGTGGAGTGCGGAAAGCAGGGCGGAGTTGACCAGCAGTGGCAGCACGCCCGGCCCCAGGACAGGCACCAGGTAGACAAATTTCGCCCAGCCGACGCAGCCCGCCAATAGCACCACCATCGCCCCCACGAGAAACGGCATGAACGTCCGGCAGAGCCGGACGATACCGGCCAGGTCGCCCCGGGCGCAGCCGAACGCACAGAGTCCCAGGGCCACCATGGGAAAAGTCTGCGGCGTATGCGAGTAGAACGCGCTGACGGCCATTTCCGAAGTCTCCCGCAGGATAAAGCCGGAATGGTAGACCACGAACGCGGAAACCAGTACGCTGGTGATGACCGCCGCCGTCTTGCCGGCCGCCGCTTCCGCCAGTTTGATCAGGTTCGAGCAACGGGCGTTCGCCATGCACGCCGCCACCGGCCAGTACAGCAGAATCGCCACCAGCCCGGCGATCAGGAGCGACAGCCAGGCCGCCGTCTGGCCGGCCCGCACAGCCGCCTGCATGATCGGTTCGAAGAGTTCCACCAGCAGCACCGTCGCCGCGGCGCCCGCCAGCGACCAGCTACCGAACAGCGCCTTGTTTTCCACCTGAGTTCCCTCCCTTCGCCAACGGCCGGCTGGATTCACGACCAGGCGTGGCAAACTGGACGCCGGTCTCGCTGATGTACGGCACGCCGAAGGACTTTGCCTGGCACAGGTACGTGGCAAAAGCGAACGTCACCGCGGTAATGCCGTACAGTCCGAAGACGGCGGCACCGAGGATCATGGGATACTGCCAGATTCGGACCAGGTAGATCAGTGTGTAGCTTGGCAATCCAAACGTAGCAAAGGCGGTCAGGGCCGACGCAAAGGCCGGGACGGCGCCCACGAGGCCGGAGTGAAAGAGAATCAGGCAGAGCAGGAGGCCGGCGATCACGCCGGAACCGGTGGATATGCGCATCGGCAGGCGGAACATCGACTCGCGAATGATCTCCTGCAGAATTTGCAGAACGGCAATCTCACCAATGACGGGCAGCGCCGCGCTTTCCCGACTGGCGGCCAGGGAAATCAGAAACGGGGTGGGAATCAGCTCGTGGTGGTAGTTCAGCAGCGCCACCACCAGAGCGGGCGCCGTTATGATGACCACGCAAAGCGCCACGCGCACATACCGCAGCATGATACTGATCGGGCGGCGCAACTGGTCGTCGCCGGGGCCAAGCAGCAGGGCGGCGGTGGTGACCGGCGCCACGAAAGCCATGGGCACCTGTTCGACCATCGCGACGACGTAGCCGGCGTCCAGCAGGGTGGCCGCCTTGTCCGGCCAGTGCGTGCTGCCGATGTCCGGCAGGAGGCCGAACATGCCGGCCTGGCCGGCCGCCTGGCCCAGGCGGAACCGCTGCTCGCCGGCCCGCCGGAGCACCCAGTCCCGGACCTTGGCCACCAGCGCCGGGTCGGCCTTGCCAACCATTTGCACCAGCAGAGCCCTGCCGGGACGGCCTTCCGGCAGGTCGACGTACTCGGCCAGGAGGTCCGGGTTATGCAACCGACAGCGAATCAGCCCGACGTTATCCGGCAGGTCCGGGCCGAAAATTTCCTTGTACGGGTTGTCCATGACCAGGCTGCCGACGGGCCGGGTGGCCGGCTTGCGGGTCTCCACCACGACGGCGCCGCCCGGCCCTTCCAGCAGGAGGGCGGTCGCACCGCCCAGGACGGCATCGATCAGGTCCGGCATAAGGTCCACCTGCCGCAGCCGGGCGGCCGGCAGCACCGCTTCGCATAACGCTCCGGTCAGCGGGCCCAGTTCCGGCCGCTCCATGGCCAGCCGCTGCAGTGGCTCAATCGCCCAGGACCGCACCAACTCCTCGTCGGCCAACCCCCGGATGAACACGACCACCAGGTCCGTCGCGGGGCAGGTCTGCAGGTGGATGGTGCGCATTTCAATGCCCACATTCTGCGGCCACCGGAGGATCTTCGCCACGGCCGCCCGGGCCTCGTCCAACCTGGAAGGGATCCGCTCCCGCTGCATGACCATCGCCCCGGTTGGAAAGTCGTTCTTGTTAGATGTAGTCTGAGATGGAACCGGGTGAATTATCCTTTCCGGCGCGCCGCAGGAACTTTTGGGCGGAGCCCGCCGTCTGAGTCCCTGTGTGGATGGTCTGGGCGGCTGCTCTGGGCGGCTGCTGCGGGGCTTCTGGTGCGGGCTCGGTCGCAGGTAGAAGAAACGCCCCCGTACTTGCGTACGGGGGCGTTTGCGCTCAGTGCACCCCGGGCAGGTCCAGCGCCGGGTTCCGGTCGAAGAAGCCGGCCGGCAGCAGCGAGAAGCTCAGCCGGTGCGTCGGCATCACCGGCCAGTCCTCCGGTCGGGTGATGTGGGTCAGGCCCATGGTATACCAGAGCACCACGTCCTGGTTCTCCAGCGGCCGGTCCGCCGCCGTCCACTTGGGCAGGCCCTCGCCGCCGCGGCTCTGGTTCGGGTATTCGCCGGCCGCAAACCGCTCGCCGGCCCGGTAGGGCGTCACCCAGAGTTGATGGCTGACGAAGCCCGACCGCTGCCGGACGATGGTGCCCGGGTCGGAGTACGGCACGGCGGTTTCGCCGGGCATCAGCACATAGCCGGTCGGGTAGCCCAACGCATCCTTCCGGTTGGGGTTGATTACCGCCCACATCCGGCTGGCGGCCGGGTTCAGGTCCCGCATGGCCTGCTTCTCGCTCGTCAGGACTGTTTCGCCCACGGACCAGGCGTTCTTGAACGGGTTGGCCGGGCCGGCGGGCGTGGCCGCCACGTTCATCTCCACGACGGAGTTTCTGGCGCCGTCCACATCCAGGTCCAGCCGGTAGCTGAAGAAGTGTTGGTGGTACGGCGCTTCAACGAACGGGGCCACCAGCGTGCCGTGGGCCAGCTCTTTTGCCGCTCCCGGCTCGTTCATGGACTGGGAGTGGACGCCCTTGGGCTCCACAATGCCCGTGGCATCGGTTTCCTGGTCGATGGTTCCGTCCTGGTGGAAGATCCAGTTGATGCCGTAGTCGTAGTTGCCGACCACGCTCATGAACCGGACGACCAGGTCCCGGCCCCGGCGGGTCTGGGTGGTCTCGTTGCTGGACTCGTAGTGGCTCCAGGCGATATCGCCGTCTCGCTCGAAGACGCAGACGGCGTTCGCCTGAACGTAAGGCTCGCCCTGCTCGTCGCTGAAGGCGGCGTCGAAGAAAGCGGCGTTCGCAGGGCACTGCTGGCCGGGCAGGAGGGTATGGGCCGTTTTGCCGAGGCCGTACTCGCCGACATCGAAGGCGTTGCGCCAGAAGAAAGTCTCGTCGCTTTCGGCGTAGGGGACGACCATCTCCGAAAGGTAGGCGCTGTAGAGCACGGGCCGGACCTGCCCACCGTCCTCATAGCCCACGTTCTGGATCACGAGCCCCTGGCGCGGCTGGACCGACCAGCGGAAGTGCCACTTCTGCCACTGGATTTCGTGCCCCTGCACCTTGAAGCTGACGCCGGCCGGCTGGGCCGGGTCCAGGGGCAGCGGCGGGGTCCGCAGCGGGCCGACCGACTTGTCGTCCAGGTTGTCCGGCGCCGGCGACACGGGCACGACGCCGGTGTCGATCACTTCGAGCACCTGCGGCAGGTTCGGGTCCACGTAAACGACCACGCCCTCGATGGGCCGGGCATAGAGGTTGGTGGAGTCGCCCACCTGGTAAGAGACGGCCCGCAGCACCCGATGGCCCTGCTCCGCGGGGATGCCGTAGTTGCCGCCGGCCCAGATATCGAACTGGACCTGCTCAAAGTCGGTGATGCCGCGTTTTTGCATGGCGGCCTGCCAGCGGGGATCCTTGCGGATGACCGCAGGCACCGTGTCGTACTCCGCGAAGAGCACCTGGGGCTGAACGTCCTTCAGCACCTGGCTGGAGACGACCTTGCGGGCGCCCACGTCGGCCACCGCCTCGGTCACCCCGCGCTTCGCCGGGTCGAAGATGACGGCGAACGCCTCCCGCCTGACCGGGTCGCCAGCTTTGAACGCCTGTACTTCGGCCTTGGGCGGCTCGTGCAGGGAGATTTCGACGAAGCGGCTGCTCTCGGTCGCCAGGCCGGCCTGCTTGAAGACGGCCACCGCCGTGCCGATCTCATCGGCCGTGAGCGGGTCCAGCGGATGCCGGAAGCCGGTCAGATTGATGCGGGCCGGACTTTGCGTCAGCCGGCCCAGGGCCTCGGCGAAGTACTCCTGCACGGCATAGGCCCGGTCCTGGTAGAGCAGTGTGGCCACCGGCAGGTCGACCTTGCGCCGGCTGACCGTGGCCTGGTCGCCCCCGACCGGCAGAAGACTGGTTTGCCCGTCCAGGCTCACCCGGACGGCTCGGTCCGCCGCGTCCCACTCCACGGTGGCGCCGAGCCGCTCGGCGACCGCCCGGACCGGCAGCAGTTCGTGCCCCGCGACGGTGATCACTTTGGCCGCGATGACCTCGCCGTCTACCGCCACCTGCGTGCCAGTCTCCACCGGCCCGCCGCCCGGGGCCGCCGAGGTCACGTTGGTCAGGACTGAGGTAACGAGCAGCGCTGCGAGAACAGCCCCCACCTTCCGCCTGGTCTGCAGAAAAATCACCCTCCCCACGATTTAGGCCGGCTGTTGTGCCGGCCCGTCGTCATCATCTTCTGGGAAGATTGAGGAAATCCTGTCGCAATTTGTCATTTTTCCCGCAGGCGAAAGTCGGGTAACAGGCGAAAGTCGGGCAACAGGCGGGCGGCGGACCAGGCCGCAGCGAAGCGGAGCGCGGCCACCGCCAGAATCGGGACGGGGAACAGGGAGAACATGACCGTGTCCTCCAGCACGGAGTGGAACAGCATGAGGAATACGTTCATCCGCCAGATGGCCGCCCGGTCCGCGACGGGCGGGGGGCCGGCGGGCGGTGCCGCGGCCGCCAGCACCTGCCCGATGACCCCCGCCCCCGTCGCCACGCCCAGCAGCAACCCGGCGAGCAGTGCGGGGGCCAGCGGCGGCGAAAGCCGGAGCGAGCGGGCCAGCGGGCTGACCAACCGCTCCAGCCAGTGCGAGAGGTGCAACTGCGCCAGCGCCTCGATCAGAACGAAGAGCGGAATCAGGTAAATCGCCAGGTTCCAGACGGCGTTCAGCGCCTGGGTCGCCGCCAGCCGCAACTGCACGCTCCAGAGCAGCGCAGGCTGGGCCAGCACGGCCGCCGCCGGCGTCGCCGGCAGCCAGTGCAGGAGCCGCAGCCCGGCGTGGGCCGCCATGGCCGCGGCGTAAGCGACGCCAATGCGCAGCGCGACCAGGCGCACCACGGGCAGCCGGCTCTGCCAGGCAATCGCCAGTTCCACCACCACGTTGTGGGCCAGCGCCAGGAAAACGGCGCCCACGAAGTACTGCTCCCGGCTCAGGTGGAGCACCAGCAACCCGGTAAAGCCGGCAAACTTGTTAATGAACACGCCAGTTAGCAGCACCAGCGAGGCGGCGCCCGGCAGCCCCACCGGTAGCGTCAGCGGGGCTAGCAGGTTGGCGAGCATCACAAACACCCGGGTATGCTGCAACAGCGACAAGAGCAGCACCGTCGGGAAAACGAAGACGGATAGGCGCCAGAGCGAGCCCAAGCCCTTGCGTAGTCCCTCGATGAGAATGCTGCGGAAGATGTGGACCGCCTCCCCTCTTACCAGCAGCATAGCCACGGGCCATTGATAAATCCAATATATCGTTTTAGAGTATTCATATACATGGTTTATGAATGGTGGGAACGGATGTGAACCTGCACTACCTGCGGATCTTCCATGCGGTGGCGGAAGCCGGCAATGTGACCCGGGCCGCCGAACGGCTGCGGATTTCCCAGCCGGCCGTGTCGGCCCAGTTGAAGCGGCTGGAAGCAGAACTGGGCGTGCCCCTGCTTGAACCCCGTGGGCGTGGCGTCCGGCTCACGGAGGCGGGCGACGCCCTGGCGGGTCATGCCCGCCGGCTCTTTGCGCTGGAGCGGGAGATCGAATCCGATTTGGCCCGCCGGCGGGATGGGCGGGCGGGGTCGTTGCGCATCGGGGCGACGAACCTGCCGGGGCACTTTCTGCTGCCCCGGTGGGTGTCGGCGTTCAAGCAGCAACTCCCCGGCGTGGATGTCCACATTCGCACCAACAACTCCCGGACGATCTTTGACTGCCTGCACGAGTATGCGGTCGACGTGGCGCTCATGGCCGGCGGGTGGGAAGAGCCCGGCATCGCCCGCGAGGTGGTCCTGGAGGACGAACTCTGGTTTGTCGTGGCCGCGGGCCACCGGCTGTGCGGGCAGACCGTCACGCTGGCGGAACTGGCCCGGGAGCCGTTTGTCGTTCGGGAGGCGGGCAGTTCCACCCGGATGCGGCTGTTCGCCCTGTTCGAGATGCACGGTCTGGCCCCGGTCGTCGGGCTGGTTTTTGCCGGCCTGCAGGAGACGGCCCGGGCCGTGGAGGGCGGGTACGGCGTCGCCCTGCTCCCGACGCTCTCGGTGCGCGAGCAGGTGGCGGCCGGACGGCTGGGGCGGGTGCAGGTTTCAGGGGTCCACCTGCCTTTTCCGGTCTTGCTCTGCACCCGTCAGGGCGAGGCTGCCACGCCGGCCGTCCGGATTTTTGTGGACCTGGTCCGGACCGCCTGCCGGGGTCTGGGTCGGGAGCGCGGGCGCCCGGAAGGGGCGACTCTACTTTGACTTATCAAGGATTTCAGACCGATCGGTGGGAGCGCGAAAGGCCAATGGAAACCGGTGCCGAATCCTAGCGTTCAGGACTGCCTGGTCGCCTGTGGAGCAGGCCGGAATTGACTTGCAGGAGGATAGGCGTAGTGAACAATGGAAGATTGCACGGGCGAATCGCTGTCGTAACCGGGGTGAGTCGGTCCGTCGGGATCGGAGCGGCGATATGCCAGAGGTTGGCTGCAGATGGCGCAGACATCTTTTTTACCTACTGGAGACCCTACGATGCCTCCATGCCCTGGGGAGCCGAACCGGAATATCCGGAAAGGCTCAAGGGTGAGTTGTCCAGTTTGCGTGTGCGGGTAGAAAACCTTGAACTTGATCTCTCGCTGCCAACTGCGCCGGCACAGTTGTTGGATGCGGCAGAAACGGCGCTGGGGACCCCGTCGATCCTGGTCAACAACGCCACACACTCAACCATGACGTCTTACAGCGAACTGGATGCAGCAACCCTTGACGCCCACTACGCAGTCAATGTCAGGGCCTCCTGTTTGCTCGCCGTGGAGTTTGCCCGGCGATTTCGCACCGGCCAGGGCGGCCGAATCATCAGCATGACCTCTGGACAGTCGCGGGGGCCAATGCCAGGCGAACTGGCCTATGTGGCCACCAAGGGGGCCATTGAGGCGTTTACCCTGAGCCTCGCTCCGGCAGTGGCTCCCCTCGGGATCACCGTAAATGCAGTAAACCCGGGGCCGGTGGACACCGGGTACATGACTGACGAGCTACGAAGGATCTTGTTGCCCAAATTCCCCTTCGGGCGAATGGGCGAGCCGGATGACGCCGCTCGCCTGGTGGCCTTCCTGGCAAGTGATGAAGGCGCTTGGATTACCGGGCAGGTCATCCATTCGGAAGGCGGCTTCCGGGATTAACGCGCAAAAACACCAGGAGCGCCTCCCGCAAGGCGCTCCTGATGCTCACATGGGGTATGGGGTTTTTCTTGTAGGGGTTACAAGTTCATCATACCGGGTCCCTGGCTTTCGGACATCATGCGGGGCGATGATCTTGGGTCCATCTTGCCGGATGACTCTGGTCTCCTTCAAAAGTCGGGGACCCAGACTGCCTTAGCGAGCCACACATGTGCAGTTCGGACCGCAGGTATTGCCGGGCGTACACTGGCAGTCGGGTCCGCAGCCGCTGCAGCAGGCGCGGCCCGCTATCATCCGGCGGCCAAACATCCGGGCGCCAACACCAAGCGATTCGGCACGCGGGAGGTTACGTCATCTATTTGTAGAATAGCTGAATTATCTACTTCTCCATGCGAAGGATGGGTCGTCACAAACATGAGCATGTATTCACTGTTCTGGGTGTTACCCTGGCTGTTCGGGTCCCGGCCAGGCCAACTTGCGCTGCTGGTCGCCGCCCTCTGGTACCTGGACAACCGGTACTTCGGGCTGCTGGCGGCGCTTTGGATTCCGATTCGGCGCTTCCAACAGGTATCGGCCCTCCGCCAAGCCGTCGATGTCAATCCGTCGGATGTGCGGTCGATGGTGGAACTGGGAGACCACTACCTGCACGGCGGCAGGCCGCAGGTGGCGGCTGAGTACCTTGAGCGGGCGTTCAGCCGTGGTGAGGACGGCGCCCGGGCGCTCTACTTGCTTGGGGCCGCCTGGGTGAAGCTCGGACGGCATGAAGAAGGCCGGGCACGGCTGGAGGCCGCCCTGGCGAAAACGCCCAAAGTCGCCTTTGGCGAACCCTACCTCTACCTGATGGAGGGGGCATTTGCCACCCACGGGCCGCAGTCGCCGCGCGTGGATGAGTTGGTGGCAGAACTGGACGAGTTCGACAGCGTGGAGGTGCTGACGCGGGCCGGGGGCATCTGTGGCGCTGCAGGGCGCCACGACCTGGCCCGGCGCCTGCTTACGGAAGCCGTGCGCAACTATGGCTACGTCCCGAAACGGATGCGGCGGCGCGAGCGGCGGTGGCTGGTCCGGGCCCGCCTGTACCTCCTGCAAATTCGGTAGGCTTCGACAAATGGGGCCGGCACGCATGCCGGCCCCATTTCCTTTTCTGTCCCGCCGGTTCAGGGATGATGCGAACGCCCATCGGGTTAGCCTGCCCCTGTGCTTTACTCTCTTGCGATCTGTTCGCTGAACGGCTCCTGTAGCCGTTGAGCCACAGCCACTGCGGCCTGACGGGCTTCCGGCCCGTCCGCCAGGACGGTCAGGGAGGCGCCGGCCGGTGCCCGGAGTGCCATCAGCCCCATAATTGACTGCACATCCACAAAGATCCCGTTGTAACCCACCTGCACCTGCGCCGCGAACCGTTTCGCCACCGCCACCAGCATGGCCGCCGGGCGGGCGTGCAGCGTTGTCGGGAGCGTCACTTTCAGTTCGACCACCTGCGTACCTCCTTCCGAAAGACCACCACGGCCGGGTCTACCCCCGCCGTCACGGTTTCCCCCGCCGGCGTCATCTCCAGCCGATACTCCGCCGGCAACCTGGTCACAATCAGCGGGCAGAGCGACGAGGATGCCTCCTGGCGCAAAGCCGGAAGATCAAAGCGGAGTAGGATGTCGCCGGCCTTTACGGCCTGGCCCATCGCAACACAGGCGGTAAACATCCCGTTGAGCTTTACCGACTCAATGCCTACGTGTATCAGTATCTCCAGCCCTTCTGCCGTCACCAGGGCCAGGGCGTGATGCGTGGGGAAAAGCACCGTCACCTCGCCGTCGGCCGGCGCCCGGACCACGCCCTGCTCCGGCTCGATGGCAATGCCGAAGCCCACCATTCCCGTGGCGAAGACCGGGTCGGGCACCTCACCCAGCGCGACGGTGCGGCCGGAGACGGGAGCCCTGAGTACCAGGACCGGTTCCGTGCTCATGGGTGTCCCTCCTCAGGCTCCCGCCCGGGCGTAGGCAGATTAAACCGGCGAATGGCCACCCGGAAAACCAGGTAGTACACGACGCCAAACGCAAGTCCGACCGGAATCAGCAACAGCGGCCGCGCCGCCAACCGATAGTTTACAACGAAGTCGAACAGGCCGGCCGACAGGCCGAACCCCAGCCGAACGCCCAGGGCGGCCATCACCCCGAAGGAGACGCCCGTCAGCAGCGCATGCACCGCAAAGAGCGCCGGCGCGGCAAACATAAACGTGAATTCCATGGGCTCCGTAATGCCTAGCGCAAACGACGTCAGCGCGGCGGACAGCAAAATGGCGCCCACCGCACGGCGTCGGGCCGCGCTTGCTTCCTGGTACATGGCCACGGCTGCGCCCACCAGCCCGAACATCATGATCGGGAAATATCCGGCCATGTAGCCCCCGGCCGTTGGGTCCCCGGCGAAGAAGCGGCTCATGTCGCCATGCACCAGCGGGCCGCCGGCCCGAGGGTAGTCCCCGACGACGAACCAGACCCCGCTGTTGAGAATGTGGTGCAGCCCGAGCGGAATGAGCAGGCGGTTCGCCGCCCCATACACGGCATAACCGATGATGCCCAGAGAGCCGACCCAGGCGCCAAAGGTCGAAATCCAGCCTTGCACCGGCAGCCAGATGGCGCCGAAGATCAGGCCCAAGGCCACGGCCGCCACGGTGTTGGTGATCGCCACGAACCACCGCCCACCGAGAAACGCCACGAATTCGGGAAACCGGATCGCCGGGAGGCGATTGTGGACCGTCGCCGTCATAACGCCAATAACAATCCCGGACAGCACGCCCATGCCAACATTGCCATCAACCGCGGCGAACGCCCGGATAAAGACTACATGACCAGCCGCAGCCGAAAGCGCAGCCATCCCGGTGTCACGCGACAGCCCGACCGCCACGCCCATCGCAAAGAGCAGCGGCAGGTTGTCGAAAATGGCTGTCCCGGCGTCCGCCAAGGCCGGAATGTTCAGAAGGTCTGGCTGACCAAACCATAGTAACAGCACTGCGGCGGGGAGCACGGCGATAGATGTGACGAGGCCTTTGCCAAGTTTTTGCAGCGTCCCGAGTGCGTTCAAGCCACGTCCCCCTCTGCGGGCCAACCTATAAGGACAGCCGGTGAACTGCGGTCACAGTTGCCCCGGCTGTATGCCCGCTCGACCGCGGTGGCGGTCCGCTCGTGATCAAATTCTCAATTTCGGCGGCCCCAAACGAAATCCTCCCGTCAGGTGGAGAATTCCGCCAGGACTTGCGTGAACAGCAACCGAAATTAGGTATTGCATGAACACGCGTCCGGGTGTATCATAAGAGTTCAGAGCGGCACAGTCCGCAAAACACCAGGAGCAGGTACCTGACTACGTCCGATACGTAAGTGTAGCTGTCTGGCAACCCCAGGGGAAGGGGTTGCTTTTCGTATGTTTTGCCAGGTGTCGTCTCCACAAGCGTATAAGGAGGCGAAGCGCAGCATGGAAAAGCTGTCAGAAGGGACCCGCAACAAGGGCCCCTGGGCGCGGCCCGTTAAGAGGCCGGCGCCGGACTCGGTTACCGATGCCATTTTGGAAGAAATTCTAAAAGCGGCCGGGCTGGAATCGGTAGATTAGCCGAGCAGCCGGTCAGGCGCAGGAGCGAGCCCCGGGCCAAAATTGGCCCAGGGGCTTTTTTCGTTGGCCCCCTCCCGACGCGGGACCTCCGCCTCATTCTTGAGAAGGAGCCAAGCCACTACCCGAAATGATCACGCGTAGTATTGTGAACCAGTTCACATGTAAAACCAATAGCGGATTGTAATCGATCGGCTTCCAGGTTTATACTCCAGATGTAACCAAACGATTCGTTCTGTCATGAACTCACCATATCCAATCGTTACACCAAGTTGTTGGTGTTCAGGAGGCTATTGTTATGTTTTCTCACCTTACGATCGGTCCCGAAGCCCATCTCCGGCTTGAACTGCTGATCATGGCGCTGAACTTCGTCGCCCTGGTTGGCCTTGCGTACATCATCGACAAGACCTCGGCGGTCCGGGACGAAGACGAATCCCGCCCGGCCATCGCCTCTAAGATTGCGATTCACCACAAGTAGGCCCGAACCCCCACCCCCACGCTCAGGGCCCCCGGAGGGATTCACCCTCCGGGGGCCTCTGCGCGCAACACCCACGGTTACAGCGGCTTGCGGACGACGAGGTAATGTTCGACCTCCCCCACCGGCACAAAACCCGCCTGCAGGTACATGGGCAACGGCCCGCGGTAATGCCGGGCGCTCGGCGTGGCCTTGCCCGGGTAGGCTTCGGCAAAGGCGAGCCCGTCGCGGGCGAACTGGTCGCAGGCGGCGGCCAGCAACTGCCGGGAGATTCCCTGCCGCCGGTACGGCTCGGCGATCACGAAGCAGAAAATGCTGCCCACGTCGTCGGCAGGTTCGTACAAGGAGCCCAGTAACCCGACGACCTTGCGGACGGTATGGCGGGGCGCTGCATGGCACCAGCCCACCGGCCGGCCATTGGCGTACGCCAGGAACCCCCGGTGCACACCTTGCCTGATCAGGTCGCTGACAGCCGCGCGGTTCCCGCCGTCGAGCCCGGTCTGCCACTCTTCGGCGGAGGTGGCCGGTGAGTGGTAAAAGTAGCAGTAGCACCCGCTCCAGTTCGAATCGGCCAGGTCCACCTGGTCGAAAAAGCTGAGGTAGTCTTCCAGCAAGTCCGGCGTGAGTGCCCGAATGGCGATATCAGTCAAGCTCCCCCTCCTTCACGTTACTGGCCCGACGTCGTCTCAACCAACACCAGTCAGCGGCGCATGGTCCTTTGGGAAATCGGCCCGGTGCCATCGTACTTCGGTACGAGATGCCGTTCGTCCTACCGTCCTGCGCTCATCTCCCTTTCGTTCGATGTGGCCGGCCCGCTGCGGCGGTAGCGGCGGCGCACTCCGGAGACCCCTTGCTTACAAAATATCCCTGAGAAGCGCGAACAAACCTGCCGTCACTATCGTACTCACCTACGATGCCTGGTTCGGCCGAGCGACCCGCAAAAGTTCGTTCGTGGGAGTGATGTACCCGGATACCGGCAGCGATAGGATGTAAACAGTAACGAGAACCGTTAACCAAAAAGTGAATGAAAGGGTTGACAGAACATGACGCAGATTCTGGCCATCACGCTACATACGTTTGGGACCATCATGGATTTCCTCTTCGCACCGAATCCCGTTCACCAGGCCACCCGGATCGGAGCCACCGAAACCGAAATGTTGCGGGTGTCCGTGCGTCCCGGCCTGCTCTAAAGAAAAACAACCACACAAATAAGCACAGCCGGCGTCATGCCGGCTGTAATCTTTTACCTCTGTTGATCCGAGCCACTACTCTGCCGCACCACCAGGGCCGGTGGCAAAATGATGGACGCTGGGCCGGTGGTATCCCCGCTGACGAGGCGGACCAGCATCTTGGCCGCTTCCAGGCCCATCTCCTTTTTCGGCTGATGAACCGTGGTCAGCGGGACCACGAAGCTGTCAGACAGGGAGATGTTGTCCACGCCAACGACGGCCACATCCTGCGGAACCCGCAGCCCGGCGGCGTGTATCGCTTTGATCGCCCCCAGGGCCATGAGGTCACTGGCGACGAACAGCGCCGTGGGCCGGTCCGGCACCCCCATAAGAAGTTCACTGGCCTTGTAGCCTGCTTCCTGGAAGTAGCCGCCGCCCCAGTGCACATAACCGCCCGGCACCTGCAGCCCCGCTTCCGCCATGGCCATCAGGTACCCGGAATACCGCTCCCAGCTGGTCGAGTGATTCGGCGACCCGGTGACGCAGGCAATTTTGCGATGACCCAGCGACAAGAGATGCCGGGTGCCAATCTGGCCGACACTGACGTTGTCGGTCCCGACGTAGTGCTCGACGCCGGCGTAAGGGGCCCGGTTGACAAACACGTACGGGATCCGCAACTGCTCCAGGTGGTCCAGCAGGGTTACATCGCCCACCCGGGCCGTCGCCACAACCAGGCCCGCCACTTGTGCGGCCTTCAGGTTCTGCAGGGCTTCCCCGACCCGTCCGGCCTCGTCGCCGGTATTGTGGAGAATGACCTGATACCCGAGGTTGCCGACGGCTTCTTCAATTCCCACAGCCACTTCCGTGACAAACGGGTTCCGAATATCGGTCAGAACGATTCCCAGGAGCCGGCTCCGCCTGCTGCGCAGGCTCTGCGCGGCCACATTCGGCTTATAGTCGAGTTCCCGAACCGCATCGAGGACGCGCTCACGAAGCGCCTCACTAACGGTTGCCGTGCGGTTTAAGACCGCCGAAACGGTGGCGATGGAAACGCCTGCGCGCTTCGCCACTTCCCGAATCGTTACTCCCGAGGTCATGCTACACCCCTGCCCCTACAACCCCAGGTAGGCTTCCCGAATCCGTGGATTCGCCAGCAGCGCCTCACTGGTGCCTTCCAGCACGATTTTGCCCGTTTCCAGAGCGTAGCCGCGCTTGGAGATGCCCAGTGCTTCCGAAAGGTTTTGTTCAACGATGAGAATGGAGACACCTTGTGCGCTTACTTTGGCCAGTTCAGTAAATACCTGCCCGACCACGATCGGTGCCAGACCCAGTGAAGGCTCGTCTACAATCAACAATTTTGGTTGTAACATAAGTGCCCGTGCGATAGCAAGCATTTGCTGCTGGCCGCCGCTCAACGTGCCGGCCCGCTGGTCGCGCCGTTCGTTCAGAATTGGGAACAGCTCGAGCACTTCCGCGAGCTTCTGGTCCCGCTGGGAGCGGGCCCGCTGGCAGTATGCACCCAGGAGCAGGTTCTCGTAGACCGTCAGCTTGCCGAGAATGCCACGCCCCTGCGGAATGTGGGCGATGCCCAATTGGGGCAGGTCATGCGGCGCCACGGTGGCGACGTTCGTCCCATCGAACGTGATCGACCCGGACCAGAGCTTGGCCAGGCCCGAAATCGCCCGCAGCAGCGTGGTCTTGCCGGCGCCGTTGGAGCCGACGAGGGCCACCGTTTCGCCGTCGCCGACCGCCAGGGAGACTCCATCCAGGACACGCATATCGCCGTAGCCGGTGACGATGTTCTTGATCTCAAGCATACTTGTGTCCCTCCCCCCCCAGATAGGCCGCGACCACTTTTTCGTTCCGCAGGACGTCCCGGGGGGCGCCCTCCGCCAGCAGCTCGCCCTGGTTCAGGACGACCACACGGGTGCAGAGCGACACGACCGCCTTCATGACGTGCTCGATGAACACGACCGTGATGCCGGTGGCGTGGATCTTTTTCACCAGTTCGACGCCCGCTTCCATTTCGCTGGGGTTGAGACCGGCCATGGACTCGTCCAGCATGAGCACCTTCGGCTTGAGCGCCAGCGCCCGGGCCAGGTCCAGACGGCGGCGGGTTTCGACCGGGAGGCTGCCGGAGCGACTGTCCCGCACCCGGGTGAGCCCCGTAAACTCGGCGACTTCCTCGGCGCTCTTCCGCGCCTTCGCCATGCTGCTGTCGTGCAACAGCGCGCCGATCATGATGTTTTCCAGCACGCTCATATCGAGGAACGGACGGGAGGCCTGGAACGTGCGGCCGACGCCCATGAGCGCCCGGTCGGGAGCCGAAATGCGAGTAATGTCCTTCCCCGCCAGCAGAATCTGGCCGGAGTCAGCGGAATACGTGCCGGAAATCAGGTTAACCGTGGTGGACTTGCCCGACCCGTTGGGGCCGATGAGGCCCAGGATTTCGCCCTCGTTCACCTGCATCGTCAGGTCCTTGACGGCGTGAATGCCGCCAAACGACTTGTTCAGCCCTTTGATATCGAGGATTGCGCTCATCGTGAAGCCACCTCCACGTTCGCCTTCGCCGGCTTCTTCGGCCACTTGATCAGCTCCACGAGCGAAATCAGGCCGGCGGGCCGGGTGAGCACGATGATCATCAGGAGGGCGCCATAGAGGGTCATGGACGTGCCGGTGCGGGCGGCGCCGAAGAACGAATTGGTCGCTTCGGTCAGGCCGGTGACGACCGCCGCGCCGACGATGGGACCGGCCAACGTGCCGACGCCGCCGACGATGGCGACCAGCGCGATCTGGATGGACATGGTAATCGAGCCGACGGAGCCGGGGTCAACAAAGCCGATGACGCAGGCGTACATGGCGCCCATGATGCCCGTGATGCCCGCACTGATCAGCAAGGCGACCAGCTTGACATTGTGGGTCTTCACGCCCAGGGATTCCGCCGCATCCTGGTCGTCGCGGATCGCCTGCAAGTACATGCCGATGCGGGAGCCGGTGATCAGCTTGCCAAACATGTAGACAGCAATCAGCATGAACAGAACGATGTAGTAGTACGCCGCCTTGCTGTCAAACTGCAAATTCCAGGCGCTCTGACCCTTGTAGGGAATCAGCAGGCCGTTGGCCCCACCGGTGAAGTTGACGTAATGCAGCAAGAGAATCCGGAGGATTTCGCCGAAGGCGATGGTCGACAGTGTAAAGTACGGCCCCCGCAGCCGGAAGCAGGGGTAGCCGATGATCAGGGCCGCCACCATGGCGACCGCCGCGCCCACGAACATGCCGAAGATCGGCGATATGTGGTACCGCGTGTACAGAATAATGGTCGTGTAGGCGCCCAGCGACAGGAAGACCGCGTGGCCCAGCGACAACTGCGCCGCGTAACCGCCGATGAAGTTCCAGGCGATGCCCAGCGCGCTGAACAGGAAGATCATCATGATCGTGTTCAGCAGGTACTGCTGATCCGTGACGAACGGAATGGCCGCCAATGCGGCGATGAGGAGAACGACAAGCCCGCGCGTGCCCCACCGTGCTAACATTAACTTCCACTCCTTCCGAAGAGGCCGTTGGGCCGCAGGAACAGGACCAGAATGAAGATCACGTAGACGCCCAACTGCGCCAGATCCAGGGAGATGAACGTGGCCGACAGGGCTTCGACGACGCCGATTAGCAGGCCGCCAAACATCGCCCCCGTCACGTCGCCCATGCCGCCCAGGACGACGACCACAAAGGCGGTGTTGTTAAACAACCCACCCACCTGCGGGTACACGTAAAAGAGCGGCGAAATCAACACGCCCGCGGCGCCGGCAAGGGCGATGCCGATCGCGAACGCCAGTGCAAACGTCTTCCGGGGGTTAATCCCGAGCAAGGTAGCGATTTCGGCGCTTTCCGCCGTCGCCCGCATTGCCCGGCCCATTTCCGTCCGGTTGATGATGATCTCCAGAACGACCACCAGCGCGGCTGCCACGAGGAAGGCGACCACCCGGGCGACCGGAATCATGAACGGGCCAAGGTGCCAGGCCGCTTGCTTGACGGTGTTGGGGATCGACTGGTAGTCGGGCCCCCAGATCATGATCGCCCCGTTCACCAGGAAAATGGAGAGGCCCAGCGTCAGCAGAATCTGGTAGATGTCCGACTTTCCGATCACGCGGGTGATAAGGGTCCGGAAGATCCCCCAGCCGAACAGCAGCATGATTGGCGTAACAACAAAGAACAGCGGGTAAATGCCCAGGTGCAGCCACTTATTCAGCAGCCACGTGATGAACATGCCGGCCATGAGGAACTCGCCCTGGGCGAAGTTCACGATGCCCATAACGCCGAAGATGAGGGTCAGGCCGACCGCCACCAGGGCGTAGATGCCACCGATCATGAGACCGTTGATGATCGATTGCACCACTGTTAGCACATTGTTTCCCCCTTTTAGTTGAGAAGGGGGACGTCGTTATGGCGTCCCCCTGTTTAACAACGGACACAGTGGAGCTTACTTCTTGGCTTCGAACTGGAGCTTGGCCACGGCGTCGGCGGCCGGGTAGATCGTGCGGGGCTTGCCACCCTGCCACTGAATCATAACCGGATGAACGTTGGAGTTCCAGCCCTTTTCGTTGTACTTCGTGACGCCCGGCTGCATGAAGCCGCCGAAGGTGCCCTTGCCGAACTCGGTGGCGGCCAGGTAGTCACGAATCTTGGTCGGGTCGGCGCTGGCGGTCTTCTCCATGGCCTGGGCGACCAGCATGGTGGCAGCGTATTCAGGGCCGGCATGCTCGGTCATGAAGTAGCCGTACTTCTTCTCGAACCGGGCGGTCGCAGCAGACAGGTTGGAGTCGTCCTGGATGGCCTTGGAGTCCCAGTTCCAGGAACCGACGGAAATCAGGCCGTTAACGGAGTCGCCCATCTCCTTGTAAATGGCGGGCCACAGGAAGCCGGCGCCACCGCCGATGATCAGCGGGCTGATCTGGAACTGCTTCATCGTATTGATGATCAGCTTCGCATCGTTGGTGTAGGAGACCGGGAAGAGCACCTGGGCCTTGGAGTTCTTAATGGCGGTAACGAGGGAGGAGGCATCGGTGAAGCCGGCCGGGTAGGACTGGTACAGAACCACGTTCAGGCCGGCGTTCTTGGCGATTTCCATGGAGCCCTTGGAGGTGGACTCGCCGTAGGCGGAGTTCTCGTAGACGATGGCGACGTCCTTGAGGCCCAGGTTGTAGGTAGCGTTGAGGTACTTCAGGAACTCGACCTGGGTATTGCCGAAATTGCCGCCCTTGGGGGTGGACTGGAAGGTGTACTTGTAGCCCTGCTCGGTGATGCCGTCGTTAATGGCGTTGACGATGATGGGTACCTTGTTCTTCTCGAGCAGGGGCGTGATCGCCAGGGCGATGTTGCTGATGCCCGGGCCGATGGCGGCAACGACTTTTTCGTTAGAGAGCGTACGCTCTACGGCCGAAACCGCGTCCTTGGGCTCACTGGTCGTGTCGGTCACAACGAGCTTGATCTTGGCGCCGCCAAGCGCCTTGATGCCACCGGCGTTGTTGATGTCTTCAACAGCCAACTGGACGCCGTCGAGGTCTTGCTTGCCCGCATCCCCGTTGCTGCCGGAGAGCGGGTTAAAGAAAGCGATCTTGATCTCAGCGACCTTCGGAGCTTCCGGAGTGCTGCCAGCGGCGGGTTGTTCAGTCTTCTTGGTACCGCAACCTACCACCAGCGAGCTGACGGTAATGAATGCCAGAACCGCGGACAAGATACGCTTTGAAGTCATCCCTCTACCCCTTCCCTGTGATGAAGTGCCTATCGGCGCTCTGGCGCCGTTAGTACTGATAGAAGCCCTTGCCACTCTTGCGGCCGAGGTAACCCCCCTCGACCATTTTCTTGAGCAGCGGGCACGGCCGGTACTTGTCCTCCATCAAGTTCTCGAACAAGCCCAGCTGGGTCATGTACAGGACATCCAGACCGACAAAGTCCGCCAGTTCCAGGGGACCCATCGGGTGGTTGGCGCCCAGCTTCATGCCGGCATCCACGTCCTCCGGCTTAACGCCTTCGGCCACGAGGAAGATCGCCTCGTTCATCATGGGCACCAGGAGCCGGTTTACGATGAACCCGGCCTGGTCCGGCGCAGTGACCGGCGTTTTGCCGAACTGCCCGGCCAGCTTCCAGGCGGTCTGGTATGTCTCTTCGGTGGTACCCAGCCCACGAATGACCTCGATCAGCTTCATGACCGGGGCGGGGTAGAAGAAGTGCATGCCAACGGTCCGATCCGGGCGTTTTGCGGCGGCGCCCAGGCGGGTAATCGACAGACCGGAGGTATTGGAGACCAGAATGGTGTCAGGCGAGGTGACCTGGCCCAGCTCCGTGAAGACTTTCATTTTGAGGTCGATGTTCTCCGGCACAGCCTCAATAACGACCTGCTTGCCGGCCGCGCCGGCCAGACCGCCCCCGGACGACAGGCGGGCCATGGTCGCCGCCTTTTCCTCGGCGGTCAGCTTGCCTTTTTCCACGCTCTTCTGCAGCCGGCTGTCGATGGCGGTCAAGCCTTTCAACAGGGCGGCCGGAATGACGTCGATTAACGTGACCTCGAACCCGGCGGACAGGGCTGCCTGGGCGATGCCGTTGCCCATGAGGCCGGCGCCAATGACGGCGATGCTCTTGACTTCGGTCATGTCGGTCCCCTCCTACCGGGCGTTCTCAAGCAGCACGGCCATGCCCTGGCCGCTGCCGATGCACATGGTGGCAATACCGTACTTCACTTTCCGACGGGCCATTTCGTTCATGAGCTTGATCATGATGACCAGGCCCGTGGCGCCGACCGCATGGCCCTGGGCCACTGCGCCGCCGTTCACGTTGACGAGTTCGGGGTCGAGCCCGAGTTGATTGATGCCCGCCACGAGCTGGACGGCAAACGCCTCGTTGATTTCGATCAGGCCGATATCGGAGAGCTTCATGCCCGTCTTCTTCATGAGCTTCTGCACGGCCGGGACCGGGCCGATGCCGAAGAGGGTGGGTTCAACGCCCACAGATTCCCACGCCCGGAGGTAAGCCATGGGCTTCAGGTTCAGCTTGGCGGCCGTGTCGGCCGCGGTGACCACGCAGGCCGCCGCGCCGTCGTTGATGCCCGAGCTGTTGCCGGCCGTAACCGTGCCGTCCTTCTTGAAGGCGGGCTTCAGCTTCGCCAGCTTCTCCAGCGTGGTGTCCGGCCGGTTATGCTCGTCGGCATCAAACACCTGCACGCCGCCCTTGACCGGAATCTCCACCGGGAAGATCTCATCCTTGAACTTGCCTTCGGACTGAGCCTTGGCGAACCGGCTCTGGGAGATGTAAGCCCACTCGTCCTGGGCTTCCCGGCTGACGTTATACGTGGCCGCCATATTCTCAGCCATGGAGCCGGCGTCGCCAAGAATGTGATCGGCCAGGTAGTCGTACACGACCTGGTTGCCGTGCCGAAAGCCGTTACGGGCGTTTTCCAGCAGGTACGGAGTCTGGCTCATGCACTCCATGCCACCCGCCACGATCACATCGCGCTCGCCCAGGAGGACGTCCTGCGCCGCCGCGACGACCGCCCGCATGCCGGAAGCGCAGTTCATGTTGATGGTGTAGGCGTCCTGCTCGACCGGCCAGCCGGCCTTCATTTGCACCCGGCGGGCGGGGTTGCCGCCGCGGGTAACCTGGATATTCTCACCGAGCACAACCCGCTCCACCTGTTCGGGGGTCAGGCCGGCCCGCTTGATGGTCTCCTTGATGGCCAGGGCGCCCAGTTCGATGGCGCCGACGTTCGCGAGCGATCCCTGGTACTTGCCGATGGCCGTGCGCGTCGCGCTGGAAATGACGATCTCCTTCAACGCTGGTCCCTCCTCTTCGCTTACAGGACGTTACAGAACGAAGCCACCACCGACGTTAATGACTTCACCGGTTACATAGCCGGCCTCTTCCGAGGCCAGGAAAGCCACAACGTTGGCCACTTCGTCCGGGCTGCCCGCACGGCCGGCCGGAATCTTGTCGATCATGACCTGCCAGACCTTCTCGGGCACGCCCCGGGTCATATCGGTGTCGATGAACCCCGGGCAGATGGCGTTGGCCGTAACACCCTTGCGGGCCAGTTCCCGCGCTGCCGTCTTGGTAAGGCCGACGACACCGGCCTTGGAGGCGGCATAGTTGGCCTGTCCGACGTTGCCGAGCCAACTGGCCGAAGAAATGTTGACGATACGGCCGTAGCCCTGCTCCCGCATATACGCGCCGGCGAACCGGGTCGTGTAAAAAGTACCGGTCAGGTTAACCTTGAGCACCAGGTCCCACTGTTCGTCGGTCATTTTATGCAGCATGGTGTCCCGGTTAATGCCGGCCACGTTCACGAGAATCTCCAGGCCGCCGAACGCCTCGATTGCCTTCTTGCAGAGCGCTTCCGCCTGCTCTTTGGTGCCGATATCGGTCTTGACCGCTTCCGCCCGGCGCCCCATGGCCCGGATTTCTGCGACCACCTGCTCCAACTGTTCGACCAGCAAATCGCCAACGACGACATCGGCGCCTTCCCGGGCGAGCTTCAAGGCGATGGCACGGCCGATCCCTCTGGCCGCACCCGTTACTACTGCACGCTTGCCCTCAAGCCTCATATCGATTACCTCCCGCCGTACTCCTACTGTTCCGCCCGGGCGAGGAACGCCTCCCGGATGCCCATGGGACCGTCACGGAACAAGGCCGGATCCATTTGCTTCAGATCGGAAGCCACTTTCGGGCGGAATGCCATATGGGCGAAAATGTCGCGCTCCAGGTCACAACCAGGCGCTATTTCGGTGAGCACAAGGCCGTCCTGGTCGAGCCGGAAGACTGCACGCTCCGTGACGTACACGATTTCCTGCCAGTCGTTCTTCGCCGCCACGGCGCCGGCAAAGGTGACCTGCTCCACCCGCTTCAGGAACTTGACGGCGCCGTTGGTCCTGACTTTGACCTGGCCGCCTTCAATCGCCACGTCTTGCTTGCCGGCGGTGAAGCTGCACAGGAAGACGACTTTCTTGGCCGACATGGTGATGTCGATAAACCCGCCGCAGCCCACCGTGCGGCCGCCGAACTGGCTGACGTTCACGTTGCCCTGCTCGTCCACTTCGGCAGCGCCCATGTAGGTCACGTCAACCCCGGCGCCGCTGTAGAAGTCGAATTGATACGGCTGCTCGATAATCGCTTCGGCGTTCTGGGTGAGACCGAAGTCGACCCCGCCCGCCGGCACGCCGCCGATGACGCCCGACTCGATGGTCAGCGTCAGGCTGTCGGCAATGCCCTCTTCGGCGCTGACCGGACCCACCGTGTCGCCGGGGATGCCGGTGCCCAGGTTCACACTGGCGCCCGGGTAGCTCTCGAGTACGCCCCGCCGGCCGATCACTTTCCGGGCCGAGAGCGGCAACGCTTCCACGTCGCTCACCGGCACCCGGATGTCGCCCGCGTAGGACGGGTCAAACACGTAGCCGTTGGTCATCCGGTGATTGTGCTCCGGGTCCTGCGCGACGACCGCGTAGTCGATGAACAGCCCCGGTACGACCACCTGCTTCGGATGCAGCGTGCCGGCCTTTGCCTTGTACTTGGCCTGGGCGATCACGATGCCTCCGAAACGTTTCGCTGCGAGGGCTGCCGACATGATCTCCAGCTTGATGCCCTCGTGCTCCGTGGTGAGGTTGCCGTTCTCATCGATCGTGGTGCCGCGGATCAGCGTCACGTTGACCGGAATGGACTTATAGAACAGGTACTCCTCGCCGTCGATCTCCATCAGATCGACCAACCGCAGGCCGGAAGCCTTGGCGCTGGCATTAACAGAACCGCCGTCCTGGCGGGGATCAACAAAGGTGCCGAGACCGACTTTGGTGAGAATGCCGGGCTGCTTGCCGGCCATGGCCCGGACCAGGTGGCTCACCTTACCCTGGGGCAGGCAGAAACCCTCTGCGCGGTCCTGGAAAATGAACTCCCGCATCTTGGGGGCCAGGCCCCAGTGCGCCCCGATGACCCGCTTGATCAGTCCGTCGTGGGCCCAGTGTTCCAGGCCGTTGACCTTGTCGCTCTCCCCGGCGCTATGCAGCAAAGTCAGGTTCTTGGGGCTGTTGTTCGCCAGGAACCGGGCTTCAATGGCTTTGAAAATCTCTTCGCAGACACCCATCATGGTGAAGCCGGTGGTTAGAACGGTGTTGCCATCTTGAATCTTACAGGCCGCTTCATCGGCTGTAATGAAACGCACGCCCATATTGCAACAGTATCCTTTCAGTAGGGGAAATCTTCGACTTCTGGTGGCCCGAGGCTGTGCTCCAAAACGTTTCGATCGCTTGCCCTGAGTATAGGGGAGGCGGGGCCAAAAGTTCAATATCCAAAGCGTCTGCTATCGCGAAATAACCTAAAATACCTATATTTGTGAACGCATTCACTTGGAGAATGTGATGTATGCAGCAAGCGCATAGTCGCACGACTGTAGGGTTTCGGGTCACAAAACGCCTGATACCGGGGCTACCACGTTGGCGATGTGACGAAAGCGGGGAATCGGGGAGCGAACCGTCCCTCTTTTCGGCCTTTCGCTCTCGCAAAACGGCCAAACCGTTTCGATCGCTGGCACATGAGGCCCCTGCCGTACCGGCAGGGGCCTCGTTTCTGAATTGCTTTTGGTTGGGGCGCGGCAAGGTGTGGTCCTCCGCTTACTCCAAATGGCAGGCGACCAGATGCCCGCCCCCGAGGTCCCTGAGCACAGGCTCCTCCGCGGCACACCGTGCTTCCGCGTAGGGACACCGGGTCCGGAACCGGCAGCCGCTGGGCGGATTGATCGGGCTCGGGACGTCGCCCTCCAGAATCCGGCGCTGGCGTTCCCGGCGGTGCGGGTCGGCCACCGGGATGACGGTCAGCAGTGACTGCGTGTACGGGTGGGCCGGATGGCGGAAGAACTCCAGCGTCTCCCCCACCTCGACGATCTTGCCCAGGTACATGACCACGACCCGGTTCGAAATGTGCTTGACCACGCTCAGGTCGTGGGAAATGAACAGGTAGGTCAGGGCGAACTCCTGCTGCAGGTCGCCCAGCAGGTTGAGCACCTGCGAACGCATGGACACGTCCAGCGCGGAGACCGGTTCGTCGCAAATGACCAGCTTGGGGTTAATCGAAAGCGCCCGGGCGATGCCGATGCGCTGGCGCTGCCCCCCGCTAAACTGGTGCGGGTAACGGCTCATGAACGCCGGGCGCAGCCCCACGCGGGTCATGAGCCCCGCCACCGCTCGCTCCTTCTCCGCCCGGGACAGGGTCTGGTGCGTGACCAGCGGTTCGGCGATGAGGTCCACCACCGGCAGGCGCGGGTTCAGCGAGGCGTAGGGGTCCTGGAAGACAATCTGCATGTGCTGCCGCAGTTGCCGCAGCTCCTCGCCCGGCAGGTCGAAAATGTTTTTCCCTTCGAAGCGCACCTCGCCGCGGGTCGGCTCGAGCAGCCGCAGCAGCAGGCGTCCCACCGTGCTCTTGCCGCACCCCGACTCGCCGACTAACCCCAGCGTTTCGCCTTTGCGAATGTCGAAACTCACCCCGTCCACGGCGCGGACGAACACCTTGGAGCGCCCGAACGGCCCCCGCTGGTACGGGAACTGCTTGGCCAGGTCACGGACCTCCACCAGGGCATCGCTACTCACCGGCGCTCACCTCCCCGGTATACAGCCAGCAGCGCACCCAGTGCCCGGGCTCGGCTTCGACCAGCGGCGGTTGCTGCGCCAGGCAGACCGGCCTGGCCTTTTCGCACCGGGGCGCGAACGAGCAGCCTTTGGGCATGTGCAAAAGGTTCGGCACCACACCCTTGATCGCATATAGCCGCCGGCGCTCTTCGTCGGCAATGTCGGGAATCGAATGGTACAGCCCATGCGTGTAGGGGTGCAGCGGATTATCGAACACGGGGAAAACGCCGCCGTATTCGACCACCTTGCCGGTGTACATGACACAGACCTGATCGGCCATTTCGGCCACCACGCCCAGGTCGTGGGTGATCAGCATGATCGCCATTTCGTTGGTCTTCTGCAAATCCCGCAACAGGTTCAGAATCTGGGCCTGCACCGTCACATCCAGTGCGGTGGTCGGCTCATCGGCGATCAGCACTTTCGGCCGGCACGACAGCGCCATTGCGATCATCACCCGCTGCCGGAGGCCGCCGCTGAGCTGGTGCGGGTAGTTGGTCAGGCGGCGGACGGGTTCGGGAATCCCCACCAGTTCAAACATCTCCAGGGCCTTCGCCCGAGCCTGCTCCCGCGGCAGCCCCTGGTGAAGCTGAATCGCCTCCATCACCTGCCGGCCCACCAGGTGCACCGGGTTGAGCGACGTCATGGGTTCCTGAAAGATCATGGCCAGGTCGGCGCCGCGAATATCGCACATTTGCGCCGTGCTCTTTTGGGCCAGGTCCACGCCGTCGAGGAGAATCTCGCCCGCAACGACTTTGCCGGGCGGCGCAATCAGGCGCATGACCGAAAGCGCCATGACCGTCTTGCCGCAGCCGGACTCGCCCACAATGCCAATGGTCTGGCCTTTATCCAGCGTAAAACTGACCCCGTCGACGGCGGGAATGGCCCCCCGATCCGAGAAGAAGTGCGTTTTCAAATCCCGGACTTCCAACAAGTGTCCGCTCATAGGCAGGCTCCTTTCCCTTCTTGGCTACTGGCGCTTGAGATACGGATCCAGAGCGTCCCGCAGGCCGTCGCCAAGGAAGTTGAAGCCCAGGACCGTGAGCAGAATCGCAAAGCCCGGGTAGACCGAGTTCCACGAGGCGGTCAGGAAATACTCGCGCCCGTTGGAAACCATGAGCCCCCAGCTGGCCGCCGGCGGCTGCGCCCCTACGCCGAGGAAACTCAGGCTGGCCTCACTCATAATGGCGCCCGGAATCCCCAGGGTGATCAGGATCAGAATCTGGGGCAGGCAGTTCGGCACAATGTGGCGGGCCATAATGACCCAGTGCTTGACGCCGGCCGCCCGGGCCGCTTCCACGAACTCCCGCTCCTTGAACGAGAGCGTCTGTGCCCGCACCACCCGGGACGTGCCGGCCCACCCGACAATGCTCAGGGCGATGAAAATGTTGTAGAGGGAAGCGCCCAGCGTGTACATGACGACCATGGCCAGGAGCAGCGACGGAAAGGCCAGCACCACATCGGCCAGCCGCATGATAAACCCGTCCGTCCGGCCGCCGAAATATCCGGCGACGACCCCCAACACCGTGCCAATGCCGGTGGAGAGCAGGGTGGGCACCAGGCCGATCATCAGCGAAATGCGGGCGCCGTAAATGATCCGGCTCAACACGTCGCGGCCGTACATGTCGGTGCCCAGCCAGTATTTCTTGCCCGGGGCGAGGAACTGGTCGGCCAGGTTCACCTTGAACGGGTCCTTCGGCGCCACCCAGGGGGCGAATACGGCCACCAGAATCAATACCAACACGATTGCCACGCCGGCCAAAGCCAGGCGATTACGCTTGAAGGACTGCCAGACTTCCCGCAGAAAGGTCGTGCCCTGGAGTTCCATGTCTTCCGAGTACTCAGCGGCCCCGGCTTCAGGCTCCATGAGGGGAGGCCTCCTTTCAG
Organism: Symbiobacteriaceae bacterium; assembly: GCA_036504075.1. Lineage (GTDB taxonomy): Bacteria > Bacillota > Sulfobacillia > Symbiobacteriales > Symbiobacteriaceae > DASXVX01. The sequence continues at coordinate 186,810 of DASXVX010000022.1, forward strand.
TCATACCGAATGCGGGGGTCCAGAAAGGCGTAGGCGATGTCCGCCAGCAGGTTCCCCAACACCACCAGGACCGCGGTGAAAATGACCGCCCCCTGCAGGAGCGGCATGTCCCGGCCCTGGATCGCGCCGACGCTCACGCGGCCGATACCCGGAATGCCGAAAATGGACTCGGTGATGACAGAGCCCGAAAGCAGACCGGCCACCTGCATCGCCATGACCGTGACCACCGGCAGAAGCGAGTTCTGAAGGGCGTGGCGCAAAATGACCGGCAAATCCCGGAGTCCTTTGGCGTAGGCCGTGCGGACATAATCCGTGCGCATGACCTCCAGCAGGCTCGAGCGGGTCAGGCGGGCAATGGAGGCCGCCGAGGCCCAGCCCAGGACAATGGCGGGCAACACCAGCGACCTGACTCCTTCGTTATATCCGGAAATCGGCAGCCAGCCGAGTTTCAGGCCAAAGAGATATTGCAGCAGCATTCCGGACCAAAAGACCGGCACGGAGACGCCCAGGAGCGCAAAGATCATGCTGCCGTAGTCGAAGGCGGAGTATTGCTTCACCGCGGAGACGATGCCGGCCGTAATGCCCACCACCCAGGCCACCAGCAAGGCAGAGCCCGCCAGCGCCATGGTCTTGGGGAAGGCGCCCATGAGCAGGCCGGCCACCGGGCGGTTCAGCTTGTAGGAAACCCCCAGGTCCCCCTGCAGCGCGCCCCACATGAACCGGAAGTAGCGCACGATCGCCGGGTCGTCCAGGTGCATCTGCAGGCGAACCCGGGCGATGGTCTCCGGATTGATGTGTTCTTTCATCATGAGCGCGATCGGATCGCCGGGCACCACGTTGAGCAGAAAAAAGGTCACGGCCGTAATGCCGATGATGATGACAATGGTGACCGGGATGCGGCTGAGGATGTAGCGGGTCAATGTATCCCCTCCCCGGGCGAAATGCGCAAACCCCGGCGGGACCGCCGCCTGCCCACGCAGGGCAACGCGGCGGCCCGGCCGGGGATGCAGCAGGGTAGCCCTGGCTAGTCGATTTTGATGCCGTAGTAAGACATGTTGCTCCAGCCGTTCCAGGAGACCTTGAAGTTCTTCACCTTCGGGGCGACGACAAAGAGGTGCTCCAGATGGAAGAGCGGCACCCAGGCAGCGTCATCGTAGACGGCCATTTTCTCGGCGTCCTGATAGAGCTTGTAGCGCTCATCCATGTTGGTGATCTGGCGGTTCTTCTCCAGGATATCGACGATCTTGGGGTTGTTCTCGTTGAAGGAACGGGCCTTGGAGTTCTTGGGCGCGAAGAAGGTGTAGAGGAAGTTGTCGGGATCGTTGAAGTCGGCGGACCAACTGGTGTGGTACATGGCCATCTGGTTGCTGGCTTTGCGGGTGGCGCTCCAGGTCGCGGAGTCGACCTGCTTGATGTTCACCTTGATGCCGATTTCGCCCAACATCGCCTGGACGGCCTCGTTGATCTTCAAGGTGTTCGGGCTGTCGGTCACCTGCCAGATGTCGATGGTCGGACTGGCGACGCCCGATTCCTTGACCAGCGCTTTGGCCTTGTCCTGGTCAAACTTGAAGCCGGGCAGGTTGGGATTGTAACCGGCCAGGCCGGGAGCGAGGACGCCCTTGGCGGGGACGCCGGTCTTATAGTAGAACTTCTCGAGCAGCATCTCCCGGTTGATGCCGTACTGGATGGCCTGCCGGATCTTGATGTTGTCAAGCGGCTTCACGGCCTGGTTCAAGGCATAGTAGTAGGTGCCGACGCGCGGGCCGGAGACGATCTGGCTCTTCCACTTGGTGCTGTCGCGGAAGTACGGAATCTGGGTGCGGGCGTTGTCCAGGTCGAACACGTCCAGCGTGCCAGCTTCGAACTCCATGCGCTGGGTGTCGGCGCTCGGCATGATTTTGGCAATGATCTGGTCGATGCCGGCCTTGCCCCGGAAGTAATCGGGGAACGCTTCCAGCACGATCTGGGAGTTGTAGTCCCACTTCTTGAGCTTGAACGGACCGGTGCCCACGGGGGCCTGGCCGAACTTGTCGCCGGCGGCCTCGGTCGCCTTCTTGTTGTAAATGCCGACGCCGGGCGTGGCCAGACCGGCCAGGAACGGGGCAAAGGGGCTGGCCAGGGTAATCTGCACGGTGTTCTTGTCGACGGCCTTCAGTCCCTTGGTGGTCTCAGCTTTGCCATCCATGCGTTCCTGGGCGCCGTCGATCATGTCCAGGAAGTCGGTGTTGAGGGCCTTGGTCTTGGGGTTCAGCATGCGGTCAAAGGTGTAGACCACGTCATCGGCGGTCAGTTCCTCGCCGTTGTGGAACTTGACGCCTTTGCGAAGGGTGAACGTGTAGGTCTTGCCGTCGGGCGTGACGGCCCATTTTTCGGCCAGGCCGGCCACGATCTTCGACTGGCCGGGGCCGGTCGTCTCGACTTCGACCAGACGGTCGAACAGGTTTAGCGGCATCATATACTCTTCGGTGGTCATCTGGCCGTCCGCGGTCCCCGGGTCAACTTCGATCGCGAGGGTAAGCGTCTTAAGCGCCGGGGCGACGGGTTTGGCTTTGTCGTCGGCGGGCTTGGTTCCGGAACTGCATCCGGTCAGGGCCAGGGCCAGCGTCAAAATCACAATCAGTGCGAAAGACAACCTTCTCTTCAATTTGAACCCCTCCTCCTGTGGTTTCCGGGCCATGCAACTCGCTCGTCCGCTGTCGAATTCCGTCATATTCTAGTATCAGTTATTATTTGTTTAGGTCCCGAAACATTCGGCGGCTGTGCCCATATTCCTCCCCGCCTGTCAGGCATCGGTCAGACAATGAACGGAGCCTTCCAGGTCCAGGCCTCGGGCAGGATGTGTCCGTGCCTGGAATGCTCCGCTTGATCTAAAACCGGCCTGGCGAAACCCCCCGGCCGGTTTTTCGCGCCCGTTTCTGGGTGTTCACTGGAAGGAGAGATGGAAAGCCCGCCGAACTTATTGCTATCGCAACCTACGCCTCCGAAAAGATCTCAGTTCTTCCCCGAAGAGGACGGCGAAACTTCATGGTACCCGACCTACCCGCTGCCAACCAACAGGAGCTCCGGCTCGAGTTGCTCGGACGGTTTCGCGTTACGGTCGGGGAAAAAATCATCCCGGACGACGATTGGCGGCTGCGCAAGGCACGCGCCCTGCTCAAGCTTGTGGCGCTGGCCGCGGGCCATCAAATGCACCGGGAACGGGTCATGGATCTGCTCTGGCCGGACCTGGATGCGGAGGCGGCCGCCCGGAACCTGAAGTACACCCTGCACGTCGCCCGGCGCACGCTGGACTCGTCCCCCGGCGCAGCGGCGCGCTATCTGCAGCTTCGCAACGACCTGCTGGCCCTTAACCCGCCCGGGTGCCTCTGGATCGACGTGGAAGCCTTTCAGGCTGCCGCGGCTCAGGCGCGCAGCAGCCGGTCGCCCGCTGCGCATCAGGCCGCCCTGGACCTTTACGCCGGCGACCTCCTGCCGGAGGATGACTACGAAGACATCTACGCCGACCAGCGGGAAGGGCTGCGTGCGCTATATCTGTCGCTGCTCGGCGAACTTGCCGACCTGCAGCAGACCCGGGGCGAGCTGGCCCTGGCCATCGAGACGTTGCAGCGGCTTGTCGCCGCCGAGCCGACCGAAGAGGAAGCTCATCAAAAGCTGATTCGCCTGTATGTCGAAACCGGCCAGCGCCATCAAGCTCTGCGCCAGTACCACGTGCTCTGCAAGGCGCTGGAGCGCTGCCTGGACGCCAAGCCGTCGGACGCCAGCCAAAAGCTGTACCAGGCCGTGCTCGCCCATAAGGCCGCGCCGGTGGCACCGCCGGTGATTCGGCACAACCTGCCCACGCCCGTGACCAGCTTTGTCGGCCGGGAGCAGGAGGCCCGCGAAGTTGAGCGGTTGCTGAAAGCGACCCGCCTGCTCACGCTCACCGGCCCCGGCGGCTGCGGCAAGACCCGGCTGGCGCTGGAGGTGGCGACTCGGGTCGCGGCCGAAGCGGCCCGCGAGGTCTGGCTGGTGGAACTGGCCGCGCTCCGTGATGCGGCCGAGGTGGCTCCCGCCATCGCTGTCGCCCTGGGGGTGCGCGCCCCGGCCGGCGACCCGCTGCCGGCCGTGGTCACGCACGTGGGCACCCGGCAGTCGCTGCTGATTCTGGACAACTGTGAGCATCTCCTGGAGACCTGTGTGGCGGCCGCGCATCAACTGTTGCGCGGCTGCCCGCATTTGCAGGTTCTGACGACCAGCCGTCAGGCCCTCGGCGTGGCGGGCGAAACGGTCTGGCAGGTCCCCCCGCTCTCTGTCCCCGACGGCCTGAGTTCCGCCGCGCCGGAGCAGTACGATGCCCTCCGGCTGTTTGCCGACCGGGCGCGGCTGGTACAGCCGAGCTTTGCGCTGCTTGATCAAAACCTGCCGGCGGTGGTGGCGATTTGCCGCCGGCTCGACGGCCTGCCGCTGGCGATCGAACTGGCGGCAGCGCAGTTGCGTGCGCTTTCGCCCGCGCAAATCGCCGAGCGGCTGGACGATCGCTTCCGGCTGCTCCGCTCGGGCAACCGGGCCGCACTGCCCCGGCACCAGACGCTCTCCGCCGTGGTGGACTGGAGCATGGACCTGCTCCAGCCTGGCGAGCGGACGCTCTTCCAGCGCCTGGCCGTGTGCGCGGGCGGTTTCGATCTGGAGATGGCCGAGGCGGTGGGCGCCGGCGGTGAGATTGCGCCGACTGCAGTTCTGGACTTGCTGTTCGGCCTGGTGGACAAATCGCTGGTGGTGGTCGATATCGACCGACAGGGCGCCGTCCGCTACCGGTTGCTGGAGACCCTGCGGGAATACGGCCTGGAGCAACTGGCCACGGGTGCCGGGGAGCCCGCGGTGCGGGAGCGCCACGCCGGTCACTGCCTGGCGCTGGCCGAGCAGGCGGAGCCGTACTTCAGCGGTCCGGAGCAAGGCGCCTGGATGGGCCGGCTGGAGCGGGAGCACGAAAACCTTCGGGAAGCGCTGCGCTGGCTCCAGTCCACCGGCGATGCCGAAACCGGGCTGCGCCTTGGCGGCGCGCTGTGGGAGTTCTGGGAACGGCGGTCTCAGGGTGGCGATGCCCGCCAGTGGCTGGAAGCGCTGCTGGCCCGCGGCGCCGGTGCCCCGCCCGCCGTGCGGGCCAAGGCGCTGAACGCCGCCGCCCACCTGGCCGATATGCAGGGCGACTACCAGGCTGCCGCCGGTCGGCACGCCGAGTGCCTGGCGGTTCGCCGGGAGTTGGGCGACCTGCCGGGCGTCGCCCTGGCGCTCAACAACCTGGGCAACATGGCCCGGCAGACGGGCGATTACCCGCTGGCCGTCACGCACTATGCGGAAGCCGTGGCGCTCTCCCGCCGCCTGAACTTTGGGCGCGGCATGGCCATCGCGTCGCACAACCTGGGACTCGTCTTGATCCGCCAGGGGGAAACGGGGCGCGGCGCGGTCATGCTTGAGGAAGCCGTGGCAATCTGGCGGGAACTCGGCCAGAAGCAGCACGTGGCAGTAGCCCTGGACAACCTGAGCAACGCCTGCCGCCTGCAGGGCGACCCGGAGCGAGCCCGCGCCTGCCTGGAAGAGTCGCTGGCGCTCCGGCGTGAACTGGGGGACCGCTTCGGCATTGCCAACACGCTTCATCACCTGGGGACCCTGGCCCAGCAAAGCGGTGACCTGACACTGGCCCGAGATCTGTGCACCGAAAGCCTGGCCTTGCACCGGGAGGCTGAGTACCGGTGGGGCATTGCGTCGGTGTCGTGCGATCTCGGGCTGATTCGAATGCACCTGGGCGACTTGCCGGCTGCGGCCGTCCTGCTTGAGGAGAGCTTCGGCCTGCTCCGGGCGATGGGCGAGAAGAGCGGCCTGGCCACGGCCCATGAACACCTGGGGCTTCTGGCGGTCAGGCTGGGCGACCGGGGGCGGGCCAGGGCACACCTGGGCGATAGCCTGCGCCTGCGGCACGAACTGGGTGAGCGGACCAACGTGGCCGTTTGCCTGCAGGAACTGGCCGAGCAGGTTCTGGCCGAGTCAGACCCGGAACTGGCTGTGCAACTCTGGAGCGCCGGCGCCGCCCTTCAGGACGCGGCGGGAACGGGCGTGGTGGAGGGTACCCCGAATCTGCCGGCTGCCCGAGTGCAACTCGGAGCGGCCGGCTTTGCCGTGGCCATGGCATCCGGGCAGAGACTCTCCCTGGAAGATGCCGTCGCCCTGGCCCTCTCTCCCCGCGCCGGCGTCTCCCGACCCGACGGCCCCCGCGCCGACCGGTGATTTTTCGCGATTTCGTCTCCGACCCCGTTGTGGCTAACCCCCAGCTAACCCGACGCCGGTAAGATTCAACTCAGAAGACCGCACTTCATGTAACACCGCAGGGGGTAACCAGTATGCACACGACGGCGATCTGCTCGCACAGCGGTCGCGTCCGCCAGCGCAACGAGGACGCTTCGTTGGTGCTGCAATGGGAGATGGCCGGCCCCGGCGCAAATTGTCCCGTGGTGCTCGCAGCGGTAGCCGACGGCATGGGCGGCTACGCCAACGGCCACATCGCCGCCGTGATGACCGTGCGCACGCTCGCCGCAGAGGTAGTCGGCGGACTGAGCGTTCAGCCCTGGGAGCAGGCCCCCGGTCGCGACGTGCTCGCCGCCGTGTTGCAGGATGCCATCGCCACCTGTGCTGCACGGGTTAACCAGGCCATCGGCGCCGGGTACGGCCCCATGGGTTCCACGCTCGCGGTGGCGCTGGTCTGCGGGCGCCGGCTGCTGGTCGCCAACGTCGGCGACAGCCGGGTTTACGTCATCCGGGGCGAACTGAAGCAGCTTACGGCCGACCATTCCGTAGTGGCCCAGATGGTAGCCCGGGGGGAGCTGGGGCTGGGGGAGGCCCGCACCCACCCACGGCGCAACGAACTGTACCGGGCGGTCGGGTTCGGGCGGCCACCCCAGCCGGATTACTTCGACTGGGAGTTGGAGGCGGGGGATACGATCCTGCTGTGTTCAGACGGGCTGCACATGATGGTGCCAGATGCAGACCTGAGCGCTGTGCTGATGCAAGACCGGCCGCTGACCGCTCGCTGCCGGGCGCTGATCGACCGGGCCAACGCCGCCGGCGGGGTGGACAACATCACCGGCGTCGCCGTGCAGATTGCCGAATCAGCCTTGCCCACGGTAGACCTGGCGGAGGGGGGAACGACGTGACCAGCCAACACACCTGCCCATCGTGCGGCACTGACCTCCGTCCCGGAAAGCGGTTCTGCTCCAAGTGCGGGATGCCCATTCCCGAAACCGTGCAGCAGAAGCTGGCGGAACCGGTGCCCCCGGGCAGCCCTGCCGCCCCGCCCACAGACGTCGCTCGGGCCCTGACGCCGGGGCGCATCGTGCACGGTCGCTTCCGGGTGGACCGGGTTCTGGGCCAGGGAGCCATGGGCGCCGTCTACCTCGTCCGGGACACGACGCTGGCGGACCGCCCCTGCGCCATGAAGGAGATGCTGGACTACTCCCACACCGCCGAAGAGCAGGCCGCGGCGGTGCGCCGGTTTCTGGCCGAAGCCGAGACGCTGGCCGCGCTGAACCATCCGGGCATTCCGCAGGTATACGACCGCTTTATTGAGTCCGGCCGCTATTACCTGGTCATGGAGTTCGTCGCCGGTGTGGACCTGGGCTGCGTGCTGCAGGTGCATCGCCAGGAGCAGGGCCGCGCGCTGCCCGAGCGTGAAATCGCCGGCTGGGCACTGCAAATCTGCGACGTGCTGGAGTACCTGCACGGCAACCTCCCGCCGGTGGTACACCGGGACCTGAAACCCGCCAACCTGATTCTGACTCGAAATGGCCGCATCAAGCTGGTGGACTTCGGGATCGCAAAGTCCGGCGTAACGGCCCGGGGGACGAGCATCGGCACGCACGGGTATGCACCGCCGGAGCAATACCGGGGGCAGACCGGGCCGGAGAGCGATCTCTACGCCCTCGGCGCCACGCTCCACCACTTGCTGACCGGGCGGGACCCCAACCTGCAGGCGCCGTTCGATTTTCCGCATCCGGGCACGCTGGTGCCGGCGCTGAACCCGCAACTGGATGAGCTGGTGATGCGGCTCCTCGCCCTATCGCCCCAGGACCGACCGGCGACGGCGGAAGCGGTGCGGGACGGACTGACGGCAGCCTATCCGGGCCTGGACCCCTACCGGACCCGCAACCTGGACCCGCTGCTGGGGGCGATCATTCTGCGGAAGCTGGGGGAGCGGACGGGCACCGCCCAAACGGCGCCCGAAGCCGCCCGGCCCGCCCGCTGTCCCGTCTGCGATTTACCCTCAACCCCGGGCCGCAAGTTCTGCAAGGCCTGCGGGGTGCGGCTGGTGGGCGAGTTGCCGAAAGTGCGGACCAGCGGAGCCACCGCCGACCTCTCTCTGCGCCTGCCGCCCGGCTACTGGGAGAAGAGCCGGGTCGAGCGGGTCACCCTGGTGGACGACTCCGGTCAGGCGTCGGATGGCTTGATCGTGGGCGTTCTGCCCGCTCAGAGCGGAGAGATCGCTTTCGTCGCCCGCAGTCAGACGGGGCCCGCAGAAGCGGCCCCGCCGGCGGGAGTTCCGGTCGAGGCCTACCTGCGCCGGCAGCAAGGGGCAGAGTCGCTGCTGACGGCCATTCCGATCGATGCCACCGAACTGATCGCTGAAGCGGTCACGTTTTGGCACCGGCGCTTCATCCCATCGTCCTTATAGATCTTGTGAAGGGGATGACTCAAGTGGCTGAAGAGCTTCGTTGCCGGCACTGCGGTGCCGCAAATGAACCCGATGCCCGATTCTGCGGCGAGTGTGGCGGCGAACTTGCAGCGCCGGCCGGCGGCACGACTTTCGTCCCGACGCCCTCGGCGACGCCCGGTGGCACGACTTTCGTCCCGACGCCCTCGGCGACGCCCGGTGGCACAGTCTTCGTTCAGCCGGTGGCGGGCGGCACAACGCTGGTCCAACCCATCCCGGGGGCAGAAGCCGCCCCGGCCGCCCCGCCGGCTCCGGGCCTGATCGCCGGCCTGCAGGCCCGGTTCGGACGCCCGGTGCTCATGCTGGCCGGAGCTGCGACCGCCCTGGTCGTCGTGCTCATCGCCGGCGGCATCTGGCTGGGAACTCGGAAAGACAAGGGCACCAGTTCCGTCTACCTCAGCAACAGCCCCACTTCCCAGGTCGGGACGACCAGCACCAGCGGCCCGGCCCCCGCCGCCGGGACCCCGGCGCCCGCTGCGCCGGCACCCGGTGCCCAGCCGGCACCTGCCACCCAGCCGCCCTCATCCGGCGGTGCGCCGGCGGCGCCGAACACGCCGGCCGCGACGCCTAGTTCCCCCGCCCCCTCCACCCCCGCACCCGCACCCGCCCCGTCAGGCTCGCCATCCAGCCAACCGGCGGCCAACGCTAACTGGAAGGTCCTGGCCCAGGGCAATCTGGGCGTCAACTGGGCAGGCATCTGGCCGTTCGAGCGGAACGGGCTGTTGGACGTTTTCATGGTCACCACCGGCGGCGGCACGACCACGGCCCACTTTGCCTCCTGGAACGGCTCAAAGGAGGAAGTCACCCACACGGCTTCCCACCCGGGCCAGGCCATCGGGCTTACCACCGGCGATATGTTCAACATGGGCGCAGACCTGGCGATCGTCAACTTCGGTGCCACACTCTGGGGGTTCGACAACTCCCTGGATGACGACGAGGTGACCAACGCCGACGGCACGTGGAGCAACATCGTCATCGGGGATTTCACCGGCAGCGGCAAGCAGGAGACCCTGGTGCAGGTCCCGGGCGTCGGCTACGGTCTCTACCGGTTTAGCGCCGGCCAGCCCCAACAGGTGGTCGGGGTGCTCAAAACGGCCGACAAGGGTCCCCTCCGGCTTGGCGTCGTGGACTCCGCCGGGCGCAGACTGCTCGCCGTGTACTCCGGCAGCGATCAGAAAATCACGAACTGGCGCTGGACCAACACCGGATTCGTGGCCGGTCCCAGCCTGCCGCTTTCCACCGCTCCCGTGCTGGACCAGTGCTTCTGGAACTTCAAGAACGCCGGGCAGCAGTACACCGTGGTCGGGTTCCCCGGCGGCAGCCTGAAGCTGTACCGCTTCGACGGCAGCAACTTCGCCCTTTCGGATACCATCACGGTTCAGGGTGGCGGCTCCTGGTGCCCCGCGGGCGGCAACTTTACGGATACCGGGTTTGAGATTGCGGCATTTGACACGAATTCGCGGGGCCGCTACGTGATATTCGGCCACAAATAAAGCACCGGAGGGGTTCTTCATGCTAGCAAACGATATGCGTCGTCGTTTCATCCGGACCCTGCTCGCCATGGTCGCCCTGCTGCTCGTGCTGTCGGGCTGCGCCAGCCAGAAACCCTCGGAGCTCCGGCCGGAACAAAAGATGGTGGAACTGGCCAAGCCGGCCGTGGTGCGCCCCGTGACCGTGGTAGACGCGGTGCTCAGTTTCACCGACAAGCGGGTCGTCGCGGCGGTCGGCGGAAAGAACCCGCTGCAGCTGGGCTTTACCATCACCGGTTCCGGCTGGTTTATCAGCAGCGATGGCTACGTCGTGACCAACGCCCATGTGGCCTCGGTCGCCCGGATGAAGGACGACGAGCTGCTGCAGAATGAAATCCTCCCGATGCTGGTGAAATATATCTCCGAGAACCTCGGCGTCAAGCTGACCAACGACGACATCGCGCTGTTGGTGCGGAGCACCCAGGTGGTCAAGGTGGACCGGCAGTTTTTCGTCCTCACGCCCGGCGGCGACAAGCTGGGGGCTGAGATCAAGTCGTTCGGCGTACCGATCGGCGATGATGTCTCCGGCAAGGACGTTGCCGTTCTGAAGGTCGAAGGCAAGAACTTCCCGACCTTGCCGCCCGGCGACTCGGACAAGCTGGTCACGCAGGATAAGGTCTTTGTCATGGGTTACCCGGGAAACGCCGACTTCATGGGGCTGTTTGACGACAAGTCCGTACTGGAGGTCACCGTCTCCGACGGCGCCGTCCAGGCCAAGAAGAACACCGCGCAGGGCACCCCGGTCATCCAGACCGGTGCCACGGCGGCCCACGGCAACTCCGGCGGACCGGTGCTCAACGAAAAAGGCCAGGTCATCGGCATTCTCACGTTCGGCAAGAGCGACACCATGAACTTCGTGGTGCCCATGAACACGATTCAGGAGTTCGTGCGCCAGGCAGGCGCTGTCCCCAGCGACAGCGAAACAAACGCCCGCTTCAAGGAATCCATGGAACTCTACTGGAACGGCCACTACAGCAAGGCCATTCCCAAGTATGAGTCGACTCTGCGCCTGTACGGCAGCCACGCCGAAGCCAAGAAGTACCTGTCGGATGCAGAGCAGCGGCGCAAGACCGAGCCGGCGGTCGACCTGAGTGATCCGCTCGTGCTGGGGGTCATCGGGGGGGGCGTGTTGCTGATCGTCGTCGCCATCGGGCTGGTCTTCATGCTGCGGCGCCAGAAGAGCGGGGCAGCGGACCAGAAGCCAGCAGCCCCGAAGGCAGCGGGGGTAACGCCGCCGCCGGCCAAGCGGGCCGCTGAACCGCAATTCGCGGGCGGCACCACGGTGCTGACGGCGGGACCGGGCCACATCCGCTTCACCGGCGGTCCGCTGGCGGGGCAGCAGTTCGCGGTTCCCGCCGAAGGGCTTCTGCTGGGCCGGGAACCGGGCGAAGGGATTCTGGCGGTGCCGGACAGCCGGGTTTCCCGCCAGCACTGCTGGATCGGGTCGAACGGCACGAGCGGCGTGAAGGTCGTGGACCGGGGCTCCACCAACGGCACGTATGTCAATACGATCGGTGCCGGCCGTGTGTCTGAGGTCGTGCTGCACCCCGGCGACGTGGTCTACCTGGCCGGCGACGGCGCCATCGCCTTCGTGTACGAGGGCTAGAAATTCCCGCATCGGGCGGGTCAATCGCAACAAAAAACGCACTTTCGGGCTGTCCGAGCCCGGAAGTGCGTTTTTGTACCCGATCTCTGCCCGAACCGGACCCGGTGGACCTACTTGCGGGTGAAGACCATCTTGCAGTGGTCGTGGCCGGCGGCAATGCGCAGCGCCGGGTCGAACTCGAGGGCCGGGAAGTTGTTCATGACGCCGTAATCACCTTCCACGGCCCACTGGCACAGGGTGTCGATTCGGTCAGGGGAGAGGCCGAGCTTCTTCCAGGCCTCCGCCAGGGCGCAGTAGTGAAAGTGGAGTTCCGCCCGGTCCTCGGTGCAGGAGACGACCTCCATCTCGAAGGCGTTGTAGACCAGTTTGTGGGCGAACTGCTCGACGAACTCTTCCATGGACTCGGTGGGGACCATCTTGTTGCTCTTGAGGCAGCCGAAGTCCCGAATCGCCTTGCGGGCGAACTCCTCGGCGTTGTAGCCCAGCCTATCGGCTTCCTGGGTCAGCAGATGGAACCAGGTAGCGCGGTCCTCAATGGCCCCGCGGACGAGGTTGACGGCCTCGGCGTACGTGATCATGTCTTCCTGCTTGGCAGTATCGCTCATGGTAAATCGTCCTCCGGTGTGGTAGTGGCGCTACGTCGGCGGTAGACTGGCCCGGAGCCCTCGATCGCTCACTGGTGGCCAACCAGTTTGTCGTCAGTTCACTCAGGGAAATGGGAGTCGTGTTTGTCATCCAAGTTAATACTAAAGAGTCTATTAGCCCGCCCCTTTTTCGTCAAGTTTGTGTCAAATATCATGTCGGGTATTACTTTCCATGTAGGTAGACGGTACCCCTGTGAGACGAAAGCAATAGAGACGAGGATAATCAGTGAAAGTAATTGGACTACCCTTCTGTGTAGGCTCATCGCCGAGATTACCTCCAACTTGAATTCCACACCAGTTTGGATCACATGACATATCTGTTAGTAATTGGTTTGTTGCCCATCGCTTAGTCCAGCGGTGGACCGCTCAACAAGATCCAGGACAGGGCCGGGCAGCGGTAGCGTGGGCTACGCCGTCACCTGTGCCCGTTCCGCAGACAGATGCACCCCTCTATGCGGCTTGCGCTGTAGCAAGTAGCGGAAGCACATACGCGCTCTGGTGACGGAACAGGATCGAGCACCAGAGAGACCGCCGGAAGGCGGATCTGTCCGGTTTTGCACGAATGAGCCCTCCTGATGGAGGCAAAAAAGGACAGAGCGGTTATGAACCCCCCTGTTTTGTGCAGTTTTGGCCCAAAAGCCAGGTGTGCGGCACCGCTGTGTCCTTTTCTGCATGCCAACGAGGTCAACAACCTGCAAGAATAGACAGAGGGGCCCTCAACCCCCTCTGACCCCGACATAACGGCCCTAAGCAAAAGACTTCCGCCCGATCAGACCAAAGGGACTGAATTCCACCAGCGCCTGCGGTACTCAGTCCCTGATTGCTCCTTTCCGAAAGCTCACGGCCCGAGTCTGGTGAGCGTTTCGGACTCTGTCGCGTTATGTTCAGCGCACCCAGTCTGCGGACTTCGACAGAGTAGACGTCATATGTACGCCAGTGCCACGGGGCCTGTCCAGACTTGGCAGCCTCCGTACCGGGCTGTGTGAACCGCGTACTTTTGTGCGCAGTAGTGACTTTTTCACATATCGCAGGAATTCCGGACGTAGTTGGTGAACGAAGCACCTCCTTGGACGACGCCGTCTACCGCTGACCGGAACGCTTCCCACTCGGCCGTTCGCCGGCGCAGTTCGCCCTGCCCCTGGTCGGACAGTTGGTAGACTTTCCGCTCGCGGCCGCCGTCGGACTCCCACTGGGCGACGATCAGCCCTTCCTTCTCCAGGGTGTGGAGGATGGGGTAGAGCGTCCCCTCCTTGAACGTAAGCGTCCCTTTGGAGCGGCTCTCAGGCTCCTTGACCATCTGGTAGCCGTGCATGGGCGAACTGGACAGCAGCGAGAGCACCAGCATGGCCGTGCTGCCCTTCTGAAGTTCCCGGTCCAACGACATTGGCATCACCTCTGGCATCGATATATCGATCTCCGAGGTGTGCGCCTAAGCGAACTGAGCAATACCTGCGGCAGGTGACTATTGCGTATGTGGGCAAATCGCAGGAGGCGGTCTGGGGGCCGCGGTTTGAGGCGGTCCGCCGGGCACTGCCGCGGGTGGGTATCCAGGCGGTGCTGCTGGGGCAGGCGCCGGTGTCGGTGGTCGACGTGGCACCTGCAGATATCCTGGCGGTCCACAACCTGGCCGCGGTGCAGGGCCTGCATGCGCTCCTCCTCCCCAACGAGGATGGCGTGCCGTGGGAGGGTTGGCCATCGGCAGCGAGGAGGCGGTGGCGGCTTACCGGCGGGCCCTGGAGGCCGGGGACCGAGGGGCACTGGCGGATCTCGCCGGGGTGCCGGCGTGCTGCCGGCAGGCGCCGCCGGTGGTGAACGGCCTGCTCCGGCCCCTGGGCATCGATCTGCCGGGGTATCAGCCTTGTTCGCCGGACTGCGCCGAGAGTAGGGCGCTGGGCCGGGCGAGGCTGGACTTGGGCCGGGAGGCGGGAATGGGGGAGGCGATGGACTGGCTGGAGGCGATGCTGGGCTGGCCCGCCGAATGGTCGGCCCTGCACGGCATTGCGGAGGTCAAGACGGACATCGTAAAGATGTCTTACAGCACGGACCGGGGTGGTCCGGGTGCGATACCATGGGTGCTCGTCGGCCCCGACTACGTGAATCTGCACGATTCTCGTCTCCCTCGCCGATTCGGTCAGCGGCCCAACATGTACTCCACCCGAACGCGCCGGGTCACCCTCTGTGTGCCGGGCAGAATGGGTATCTGCTCGGCGGCGGCCCGCGCAAATACAGGCACGACCGGTCCGGTTGCCGGCTCAGCCTCGACCCGCAGGACCGGCCCCAGCGTAACTCCCAGAGAGCGGGCGAGTACCGCGGCCTGCCGCTGCGCATTCTGCACAGCCAGCGACAGGGCGGCAGCATCGGCGGTCCCGGGATCCCTCAGTTCGAAGCTCACCCCGTTCACGTTGTTGGCCCCGGCCGCCACCGCCCGGCTGATGATGCCGCCAACGGCCGATATGTCCCGGAACGTCGCCCGGACGGTGGCTGTGGCGTCAAAGCCCACCTGGCGATTATCCTCGACGACCGGCTGAAGGGAGACCTGGCTGGTCTGAATCTGCTGCTGCGGGATGCCTGCGGCAAGCAAGGCCCTGACTACCTGGTTCAGATTCGTGGCCACCTGCTGGAACGCGGGCGCGGCCTGCGCGGCGCGGGCGGTCACGCCCAGCGAGACCACCGCCACGTCTGGCACCGCCTCCACGGTCCCCTCGCCGACCACGACCATCACGGATGGCTGTTGAGCGTTCGCCCCCAATGGAACGCCGGCAGGGAGCCGGGTGAGAAGGTTCATGTTTGGATGTCCCCTCTTGGATAGCAAAGTTACTGTAGCCTATCCGGCAGGAGGGGCAAACGTGCAGGCCTACCTGGCGCTTTAGCGGCTCTCGCGGAGCGTGACATGGGGCTCTGGTTCTGCACGTGCTGACCGTAGCACAAAGAGCACTGCCAAGCTTGTCGGGCGTTGGTAGTGCTCTTTGCCTTTCGTTCGTCAAGTTACGACAGCTTCGGTGTCAACTTGCCGGGTCCCGTCAGAAAAGCGGCCATGCCCTCACGAGCCTCATCCGCAACCACCTGTGCGCAAAATTCCCGATGCTCTGCCGCCAGCCGGGCCGCGGCATCCCGATAAGCCGCATGCATCAGCCGGCGGGTGGCACGAATGCTCCCCGGCTGCATGGCTGCGATCTCATCAGCCACCTTCCGGGCCTCTGCGTGGATCTGGTCTGCCGGGACGACCCGGCCGGCCAGGCCCCACGCCACCGCCTGTTCCGCCGTGATCGTCAGGTTGCGCATCAGCACCTCGGCGGTCCGCTTCGGGCCGATCACCTGCGGCAGGAGCGCGGTCCAGCCGCCGTCCGGGCTGAAGCCCACCACCGAGTAGTACGGCGTAAACGTAGCTTCCGGCGCCACCAGCACGATGTCGGACGCCAGGACCAACCCCAGGGAGCCGCCAGTAACAATGCCGTGGACGGCAGCCACGATCGGAACCGGAAAATCCAGCAGCGCCAGCACCGCGTCGTTCAGAAGCTGCACCAGGCCCGCCGCGTACGGCCCGATCTCGGCCTGGTGCTCGTGAAAAGCCCGCACGTCGCCGCCGGTGGAAAAGGAGCGGCCGTTGCCTTGCAGCACCATGGCCCGCAGTTCCTTCCGCTCCCGCAGGGTGGCCACGCCCGCCAGAAATTCCGCCAGGAACTCCGGCACCAGGCTATTGTGCCGCTGCGGCCGGTTCAGCGTAATGACGCCAACCGGGCCAAATGTCTCGATCTGTACCTGTTGACCCATGTTGCGATCCCCCATCCAAGGCGTTAGCTTGCGGCGCGCCCCGGCGCTTTCCGGCGCCAGGTGCGGGCCAGCCCGGCCAGCCCGCCGGGCAGGAACAGCACGATCAGCGCGTACAGGAGCCCGAGCACGAGGCGCCAGCGTTCGGTGTAGCTTGAGAGCACCGTACCGGTCAGGCGCACGATTACTGCGCCCAGGGCGGGGCCGCCCAGCGTCCCTACCCCGCCGATGATCGACATCAGCAGGACGGAAATGGTGGTCTCGGTCCCCAGCACCGACGGCACCACGAAGTTCTCCGTGGCGGCGTACATGACCCCTGCCAGGGCGGCGACGACCCCCGACAGCACGATGGAACCCAGTTTGAAGGCAAACACGTTATACCCCACCGCCGCCGCCCGCTGCTCGTTCTCCCGGATGGCCACCAGCACCCGGCCGAACGGCGAGCGCAACACCCGCCGCAGGACCAGGTAAATGAGCACGGCCAGGCCCAGGGTCAGAAAGTAGAGTTCCACCCGGTGCCTCGGGCCGTAAGCCCAGTCCGGCACCACCTGCATGCTCATCCCATCGCTGCCGCCGGTGATCTTGCTGAACTTCTCGGCCAGTAACCGGACGAACTCGGCGAAGGCCATGCTGACCATGGCAAAGTAGACGCCCCGGACCCGCAGGGAGAGGCTGCCGATCACCAGCGCCAGCGCCGCCGCCAGGATCGGGGTGACCGCCAGCGCCGTCCAGAACCCGATCGCGAAGTACTTCGCCAGCAACATGGCGGTGTACGTGCCGGTCCCGAAAAAGAGGGCGTGCCCGAACGAGATAATGCCGGTGTAGCCGAGGAGCACATCGAAGCTCATCGCGAAGACGGCGAACACAAAAGTCCCGATCAAGAGAGAGAGCAGGTACCGGTTCTGGCCCAGAACGGGAAGGAAGGGCAGCAGCCCCAACAAGGCGATGACAGCGCCCGGCCCTGCGGCCTGCCGAAACGTCCGCAGCCGGCCCGCTGCCTCCGGCACGTCGCCGGGCCGGGGTTTCTCCAAGACCACTTCGCTCACCCCCTCCGTTCGCCCAGCAGGCCTTCCGGCTTCAGCAGCAGCACGGTTGCCATCAGGGCGATATTGACCGCCAGGGCCAGTTCCGGCATGTAGTAGCCCACGAACGCCTGCACCAGCCCCACCAGCATGGCCGCCAGCAGCGAGCCGGTATAGCTGCCCAGCCCGCCGATGACCACCACGATGAATGCCGGCAGCAGGTTTTCCGCGGCCAGTGCCGGATGGGCGCCTTCGAAGGGCCCCGCCACCGCGCCACCCAGCGCCGCCAGCGCCCCACCCAGGGCGAAGACCCCCGTGAAGACCTGGCGGATGTTGATCCCCAGGGCCTGGACCATCTCCCGGTTCTCCACCCCCGCCCGGACGATGACGCCCAGCCGGGTCCGGGACAGGAACAACTGCACGCCCGCCCAGACCAGCAGGCCAACGACGATGATGAAGATGCGATAGATCGGGAACGGCCGGTCAAAGACGGTCAGCGTCCCCTGTAGGGCCGCGGGCACGGCGAAGGGGATGGGGTACGGCCCCCAGATTGCCTCCACCGCTTCGTCGAACACCAGGATCAAGCCCAGAGTCATCAGCACCTGAAAGAGCGGCCGCCCGTAGAGCGGTCGAATAGCCACCATCTCCATCAGCGCCCCCAGCACTGCGCCCAGGAGGGCGCCGCCGATCAGGGCGAGGATAAAACTCCCGGTGGCCAGGTAGACCATAAGCGCCCCGTAGGTGCCCAGCATGTAGAGCGCCCCGTGGGCGAAGTTCAGCACGTTCATGAGCCCGAAGATCAGGCTGAGTCCGGAAGCGATGAGGAACCAGAGCAGCCCGACCGTCAGCCCTTGCAGCGAAAGCCATGCCACGAGGCCCATCTCACGCCACCCCCAGGTAACGCTGCCGCAGTGAAGGGTCGGCCAGGATTTCGGACATGGCGCCCTGGTGGACGGTCCGGCCGTCGTCCATGATGACGAACCCGTCGCCCACCGCCGCCGCCAGTCCGAAGTTCTGCTCCACCAGCAGCACGGTGGTATGGGCGACGATCCGCCTGAGCGCCTCGCCAAGGTGCTCCACCACCACCGGCGCCAGCCCCTTGCTGGGCTCGTCGATGATCAGCAGGGCGTTGTCGCTCAGGAGCACCCGGCCGATCGCCAGCATCTGCTGCTGGCCGCCGGACAAGGTGCCCGCCTGGCGCCGCCAGGCTTTGGCCAGGTCGGGAAAGAGGCTCAACATCCACTCCAGCCGTGCCTCCAGGCTGCCGCCCGGCTCCCCGGGTCCGCCTGGTTCCTTGACCCCGCCTGGTTCCTTGACCCCGCCCGGCTCCTTGACCCCGGCCGGCCCCCGCCGGCGGATCTGCCACGGCAGGTCGCCCCGCCGCACGGCCACCCGCAGGTTCTCCTCCACGGTCAGACCCCCGAAAATCCCCCGGTCCTCCGGAACGTAGCCGATCCCCCGGCGGGCCACCCCGTGCGTCGGCAGGCTGGTGATCTCCTCCCCCTGGAAGAGCAGGCGGCCCCTGCGGGCCGGCGTCAGCCCCATGACGGTCCTGAGCGTGGTAGTCTTCCCGGCCCCGTTCCGGCCGAGAAGCACGGTAATCGACCCCTCCGGCACCGCCAGGGAAACCCCCTGGAGAATGTGGTACTCGCCGATATATGTGTGGACCCCTTCGAGTTCCAACAGCGCCATGCCGCTCCTCCTTTTCCCGCTCTCAGCCGGCGGCGCCGCCCGCCGGCGCCGCCGCCAGGGCGTAGCCGTGGGTAGCGCCCAGGTAAGCCGCCTGGACAGCCGCGTCGGCGGTGATCTCCGCCGGCTTCCCCTCGGCGATCACCGTGCCTTGCGCGAGCACGGTGATCGCGTCCGAGATGCCCAGGACGATGTCCATCTTGTGCTCGACCATGAGAATAGTCCGCTTGCCCTGCGCCCGAATCCGCTCGATGGCGGCGATGATCCCCGGTACTTCCTCACGGCTCATGCCCGCCGTCGGCTCGTCCAGCAGTAGCAGTTCCGGGTCCATGGCCAGCAGGATGGCAATCTCCAGCTTGCGCTTTTCGCCATGGGCCAGGTCCCGGGCGGGCACCCCCGCCCGGTCCAGCATGGCAACCGTCTCCAGCGCCTCCTCCGCCGCCGCCCGGTACTCCGGCAGGTCGCCGGCCTGACGCCAGAGGTGCCAGTTGTGCCGGCCCCGGGCCTGGGCGGCGAGCCGCGCATTCTCCAGAGCGCTCAGGTCCGGGAAGAGGTTGGTCATCTGGAACGACCGGCCGATCCCGCGCCGGGCGATCTGGTGGGGCGGCAGACCGGTGATCTCCTCGCCCTTGAAGTAGATTCGCCCCGCCGTAGGCCGGTAGATGCCGCTGATCAGGTTGAAGAGCGTCGTCTTGCCGGCCCCGTTCGGCCCGATCACCGTCCGCAGGGTTCGGGTCGGGACCTTGATGGAGATGCCCTGATTGGCGGCCACCCCGCCGAAACTCTTCGAAACCCCGACCGTCTCCAGAACGATATCCGGCTGCACGGCGTCTCCCCCTCACGGCTGTGCTTGCGGCCCGCCACCGTCAGGTGCGGCCGGGCGCCTACTTCTTGACCTGCACGGGCGGCGCCGTCTCATCAGGCTTGTACTCCTTGATCAACTTGGGCACCGGGTACTTGAAGTTCGGGTCCTTCACAAGCTCCACGAAGTACATGGGCTGGAGCGCCTGGTGGTCCTCCTTGCGGAAGGCGTAGGTCCCCTTCGGCCCCTCGAAGCTCATTCCCTCAAGGGCAGCAATCAGCTTGTCGCCTTCGACGGCGTTCGCCTTCTCGATGCCCCGCACAATCGCAATGCCCGACGCCATGCCGCCCGCCGTAAAGAGGTCCGGCGCGTCGGTATACCGCTTCTTGTGCTCCGTGACCAGCCAGTCGTTCGTTGCCGTCTTGGGCAGGGTGTAGAAGTACCGGATCACCCCGCGCAGGCCTACGCCCGCATCGCCCATGCCCTCCAGCGCACCCCGGTCGCCGATCGAAGTGGTGGCCTTCACCTTCTGGTAAATCCCCAGTTCGTTCATCTGCTGGAACAGCTTCAGGGCGCTGCCGCCAGACCAGGTGATCATCAGCACGTCCGGATTCAGATCGCGGACCTGCTGCAAGTATGTGGCGAAGTCCTTGGCATCCAGCGGGATGTTAAGGTCCTTCAGCACCGTGCCGCCCGCCGCCTTGAAGATCGGATCCCAGGCCTCCTGGGCCGACTTGCCGAAGGCGTTGTCCGGGGCCAGGTGGACGATCCGCTTGCCCAGCAGTTCCACCGCCGCCTTGCCGCCCGTGAGCGCATCCTGGCTGGTGTTGCCGCCGGTGCGGAAGATGTACTTGTTGAAGTTGGTGGTGGTCAGCTGATCGCCGGCGGCCGGGTCCACCATGAAGACGACCCCATACTGCTTGGCAAGTTCAGCCACCGCCAGCGCCACCGGCGTCGACGCCGTCCCCTGGAGGATGTCGACCTTGTCCTGCTCCAGAAGCTTGGTCGCCTTCTGCTTGCCCACGTCGGGGCTGCCGGTGTCATCTTCGACGATAAGCTCGATGGGTCGGCCCAGGACCTGGTTGGTGCCCTTGGTCGCATACTCGATCCCGAGCTTCAGCCCCTTGACCTCCTGGTCGGCATAGCCCGCCAGTGCGCCGGTGACCGAGGTGACCACGCCGATTTTGATCGGCTTGGCGGCCGGTGCCGGGGCCGGGCTGCCCGCCTGTTGGGCGCCGCCGGGTTTGCTGCACGCAGCCGCAAGCAGGGTAAGAACCAGGGCCAGTGCGATCAACGAATAGCGGTGAGAACGCATCAAATCCACCTCCATGTGATTAATATCTGCTCAACCCCAGATGAGGGCCGTTGCAGCCCAGGTGTAACCGGTGCCGGCACTGAGAAGGACCACCAGGTCTCCGGGCGTCAGCATCTGGCGTCTGACGGCCTCGTCCAGCGCCACCAGCGGGTCGATGGCGGACATGTGGCCGTACTCGTTCAGGTAGACTTGCCGCTCCGGCGGTACCCCCAGGGCGTTCATCACCTGATCGAACAGGGAGCGCTTGGTGTGGAGCATGGCCACGAACCGGACCTGCTCCGGCCGGAAGCCGCTCCGCTCCACCGCCTGCCGGGCGACGTGGATGAACCGCTCGGCCGAAACGGGATCGAGCCGCTTCTTCATCTCCGCCGGGTCGGAAACGTCCAGATAGTGGAGCCGCTGTTCCACCGTCTCGGCGCTGGCCGGGATCTTCGATCCGCCGGCCGGCACCTTGACGAAATCGTGGAGCGACCCGTCGGAAATGGCCGCCGTCTGCAGCAGGACATTGCGGGAGCAGCCCCGCTGGAGAAGCGCCGCCGCCGCCCCGTCGCCAAAGTTGAACATGAACCGGGAGCGGGCGTTGCTGTAGTCCAGCAGGATCGACTCCTTGCTGGCGCCCACCAGCAAAATGTTTCGCATGTGCGGGTCGGCCATCAGCATGGAGCGGGCCACATTCATGGCGATGGGACAGCCCACGCTGACGCCGCCCACGTCAAACGCCACGGCGTTGACAGCGCCCAGCTCGTGCTGGATTTTCGGCGCCGCCAGCCAGACCGGGTAGTCCTTGTGCGGGCTGCCGAAGTAGATCACCGCATCGACCTCCGTGGCGGGGACCAGGGAAAGCAGCGGCCGGGCGGCCTTGACCGCCATATCCGTGACGTGCTCATCGGGGGCGGCCCGGCGCTTGCGAATAAGGCCAAACTTCTCCTCGATGACCTCCCGGGGCAGTCCCGCCCTGGCGCCAATCTCGGCGGCAGTCTCGTCCTGTTCAGGCATGTACACGTTGAAGCCGAGGATGCCTACCTGCTCCAAAATCCGCTCAGACCTCCCTCCGTCATGCGTTCACAAGCATCCGGACCAACTCGCCCTTGAGCACCTTGCCCGCGGCATTCCGGGGCAGTTCAGTCATGAAATGAAACCGCTTCGGGATCTTGTACTTCGCAAGCCGCGTGGTGCAGTAGGCCCGGAGCGCCTCCTCCGTCAGGGTGGAACCCGGCGCCAGGAGAAGGGCCGCATGCGGCACCTCGCCCCACTGCGGGTGTGGAACGCCATAGACCGCCGCCTCAATCACGTCCGGATGGCTCATGATCGCCTGCTCCACCTCGACCGGGTAAACGTTCTCACCGCCGGAGATGATCATCTCCTTCAGCCGCCCGGCGATGGTGACAAAGCCCTCCTCGTCAGCCCGGGCCAGGTCGCCGGTGTGGAACCAGCCGTCCTGAACCGCCTTCCGGGTCGCCTCATCGTTCTGCCAGTACTGGCTGAACACGTTCGGCCCCTTGACGACGATCTCGCCCACCTCGCCTGTATCTACCAGCTGGCCGGTGGTCGGATGTTGGAGCCGGACCCGGCTGAAAGCCGCCGGCCGGCCGATGGAGCCCGCCTTCCGCAGGTAGTCCGCCGGGTCGACCATCATGAAAACGGTCGGCGCCGTCTCCGTCAGCCCGTACCCCTGGCCGAACGCGTAACCCCGGTCATGGAAAGCCCGGATCAGATCGACCGGGCAGGGAGCGCCGCCGCTGTAGAACATCCGCACCCGGGAGAGGTCCGGCTTCATCTGGTCGATAGCCTCCAGCAGCCGCAGGTTGACGGCCGGCACCCCGAAGACGATGGTCACCCCTTCCCTCTGGATCAGTTCCACCGCCTGGACCGGGTCGAACTTGTTCGGGATGACCACTTTCCCGCCGGCCAGCAGCGTCGGCATCGTGAAGAGGCCAAGTCCGCCGATGTGGAACATGGGCAACAGGGTGATGGTCACGTCGGCGGACCGCAGATCGATGGTCAGCAGGTCGTTCATCGCATTCCAGAAGAAGTTGGCGCTGGTCAGCACGGCGCCCTTGGGCTTGCCGGTGGTGCCCGACGTGTAGCCGATCAGCAAAGGCAGATCCCAGGACAGGGGCTCTGCGCCGGCCATGTCGCCGGGCCCGGCAGCCAGCAGTTGCTCCAGCTCCAGCAGGCCCGAGGCCGGTTCGCCCCGGGTAATCCGGACCGGCGGCTCCAGCCCGATGCGCCCGGTCAGTTCCTGCGCGTTTGCGACGTACTCGCTGCTGCAGAGAATCCGGCGGACGCCGGAGTCCCGAACCTGGAACTCCAGCTCCGGCAGCGAGAGCCGCCAGTTCAGGGGAACGAGCACGGTCCCGCTCCGGGCCGCCGCCAGCAGCACCAGCAGATACTCGGGGCCGTTGACGCTGTAGATGGCCACCCGGTCCCCCTGCCGGACGCCAAGCTGCGTGCGCAGGCCGTTGGCGAGGCGCGAGACCAGGTCATCCAACTCCCGGTAAGTCCACCGCACCTCGCTGCCGACTACTGCGACCGACTCGGGACGCATCCAGGCCTGGGATCTGATCCAGTAGCTGATGTCGTACAAACCGCTTCACCTCTCATGGCAAATTGGAGTCTCCCGCATCCGCTTGACCGACATGAGGCTCTGCGTCCGGCCGGCGCCCTGCATCGCCTGAAGGGTCGAGCCCGTAAAGGATCAAGGTGACGATGGAGTCCACCGCCTCCCTGGGCGGGAGGTCGCTGTTCCAGAGCGTCCACCGCATGCCAACCATCTGAACCGCGCCCATGAGCGCATAGGCGACCGCTTCCGGGTGAAGCTGGCGAATCTGCCCTCGGGCCATCCCCTGCCGGAGGCCCCGCACATACCCTTCCGCCAGCCGCTCGTAGTACTTCCGGTGCAGTTCAGGGTCGACGAACTCACATTCCCGCATGACCGTATATAGGTTCCGGCGCCGGAGCACGAACCGCAGGAACGTCTCCAGGCCGACCCGCTCCGCGTCCCGCCGGTCCACGATGTGCGCGACCGCCTGTTGCAGTTCGGCCCGCAGGTCGTGGCTCATCTGCAGAACCAGCTCCCGGAAAATGTCCTCCTTGGCCTTGAAGTAGAGGTAGAATGTCCCCTGGGCCACGCCGGCCCGCCGGGTTATTTCCGCAATGGAGGCCCGGAAGAAGCCCTGCTCGGCGATGACCTCTTCGGCCGCCTCCAGCAGCCGGCGACGGGTCGCCTCCGCCCGATCTTTCATCGGGACCGCCTTCCGATCGGCATCAGGCTCCCCGTGGCGCAGCGAGTCGGACTCAGGCACGGCGATCACTCCCTGTAATGGTTGGGTACAACCCGGCTTATGGGTTCCCGACCTGATTCAAGCCCGAATATATGACGACTGGTTCATGATTCAGGGACGAATCCCGGTAGATGCGCCCGTGTGAAGCGCAGTCTCATGATGAATACTGATTCAGTCGTCACCGTTGTTACTATACTGATACGATGCTGTATACAAGATACCTTCGAAGTGACTGGTCACTTACTATAATATTTTGCAAAATCAAATACGGGAGGCGAGTTGCCTCCCGGTGATCTCGGATTCGACGGTGGGATTGGCGGAATAGAAATCGCCTCACGCGGCTTTGTGACTCGGAAGCGGAGGCTGGTCCGCCGACAACTCCTAAAATCCGGATAGCACAGAACGCACTTTCGGGCTGTCGTAAGCCCGGAAGTGCGTTCCTGTTTTCATTCGCCAAATCGCGACATATTGTGCGGAAATGGACCCCTACTCCACCGTGACGCTCTTCGCCAAGTTGCGGGGCTTATCCACGTCCGCCCCCCGGGCGATCGCCGCATAGTACGCCAGCATCTGCAGCGGCAGCACGCTCAGGACCGGCGTCAGGTACTTGTGCGTCTTCGGCAGGTAGAAGACCTGCTCGCAGTGCTTCTCCGTATCCTTGTCGCCCTCCACCGCCACGCCGAGCACCAGCGCATCCCGGGCCTTGACCTCCTGGATGTTGCTGATCGTCTTGTCCAGCAGGTCCGGCTGCGTGTTCAGGGCGATCACCGGGACCCCCCGGGTGATCAGCGC
Source organism: Symbiobacteriaceae bacterium (assembly GCA_036504075.1). Taxonomy (GTDB): domain Bacteria; phylum Bacillota; class Sulfobacillia; order Symbiobacteriales; family Symbiobacteriaceae; genus DASXVX01. The sequence continues at coordinate 211,998 of DASXVX010000022.1, forward strand.
GAGCGTCCCGTGCTTCAGCTCGCCCGCCGCATACGCCTCGGCATGGATGTAGCTGATCTCCTTCAGCTTCAGCTGGCCCTCCAGGCTGACCGCGTAGTCCAGGTTCCGGCCGATGAAGAAGACGTCTTCCGTATGGGCGATCTGCATCGCCATGTGCTTGACCGGCTCCTCCTGCTGCTCCAGGACCGCGGCCGCTTGGGCCGGCAGGTCGCGCAGGCCGGCGAACATCGCCTGGCCCTCTTCCGGGTCCAGACGCCCGTTCTCCTGGCCCAGCCACATGGCCAGCAGCGTTACGGCCACCAGTTGCGTCGTGTAGGCCTTGGTGGAGGCGACCGCGATCTCCGGGCCGGCCCAGGTGTAAACGGTCCAGTCGGATTCCCGGGCGATGCTGGAGCCGACCACGTTGGTGATGCTCATGACCCTGGCGCCCTTGCGGCGGGCCTCACGCATGGCCGCCAGGGTGTCGGCCGTTTCGCCGGACTGGCTGACCGCCACGAACAGCGTGTGCTCGTCGACCATCGGGTCCCGGTAGCGGTACTCGCTGGCGATGTCCCATTCCACCGGGATGCCGGCCAGCTTTTCAATGAGGTAACGGCCGACCAGGCCGGCGTGGCTCGCCGTGCCGCAGGCCACGATCGACACCTTGTGCAGGTTCCTGACCATGTCCGTGCTGAAGCCGGCCAGCTCCGGCAGCACGATTTTGCTGCCGTCCTCGGCCATGCGGCCGGACAGGGTGTCACGAATCGCCTTCGGCTGCTCGTGGATTTCCTTGAGCATAAAGTGGGCGTAGCCGCCGCGCTCGGCCTGGCCCGGGTCCCACGTCACATTGATGATCTTGGGCTCCAGCGGCACGCCCGCAACGGTCGTCAGGGTGACCTTGTCCTTTGTGAGGACCGCCATTTGCCCTTCTTCCAGGGCGATGACCCGGCGGGTGTGCTTCAGGATCGCCGGGATGTCGCTGGCGAGGAAGTTCTCGCCGTCGCCCAGGCCGATGACCAGCGGGCTGGCTTCCTTGACCGCCACGATCTTGTCGGGTTCGTCCTGACACATGACCGCGAGGGCGTAAGCGCCCTTGAGCATCTTCGCCACGTGCCGGACGGCGTCCACCAGGTCGCCCTTGTAGTACGACTCGATCAGGTGCGGGATGACTTCCGTGTCGGTCTGGCTCTTGAAGACGTGGCCGTGCTGCTGCAAGACCTCTTTTAGCTGGATATAGTTCTCGATGATCCCGTTGTGGATGACCACAAACTTGCCGGTGCAGTCGGTGTGCGGGTGCGAGTTAAAGTCCGACGGCCGGCCGTGGGTCGCCCAGCGGGTGTGCCCGATGCCGATAACGCCGCCCTTCAGGCTGCCGTTCGCGTCCATCTTCTGCTCCAGGTTGGAGAGGCGACCCACGCTCTTGTGCACGGTCGCCGCGCCCGCCTCAATAATTGCCACGCCGGCAGAGTCGTACCCGCGGTACTCCAGCTTCTTCAGACCTTCAAGCAAAATGGGAAGCGCCGGCTTCTGACCGATATAGCCAACGATGCCACACATAGTGTTTTGTCCTCCTCGGTTTGTCTTAGCTGTAACACAAAAAGACCGGGTCCGCGCAAATCTCTCCCACCTCTGGCGGCAGATGAATCTGCAGGACACGGTCAATCAGGACAGCCTTGACGCTGCCCGCTTCATTGGCATAAAGAATGCTCGGGACGTAAATTCCACGTCCCTTGCCTCACCCCGCCCTTTTGTCCCCGGGATTGCTCCCGGGCTTTGTGGGGCGTTTCACGGTCGTGAGAAACCGGGGGTCACCCGCCGAGTGTTTCGAGATCCCCCTCCTCGTCAACTTACAGCAGCGTACCTGCTGCAAGTCCTGGCGCTGGATGGTACATGCCGTGTCCTATGCAATTTTTCGGCCACCGCCGCACCTGCCACGGCATTCCCCCTTTCACATAACTATGAGACTCTCATCACTATACGCGCACGGTTCCGGTTGCGTCAAGCCGACTCACGGTTTGCCCGCATAGCGGATAACGGGCTGGACCTTGAAAAGGTTACGCCCCTCCAGGTCGGCCCGGGTAATGGGCTTGGACAGATCCATGCCGTGCAGCATGGCCGGGCGGCCATTCACCAGCAACTGGACGGCGTTCACGCCCTTGATTTGTGTCAACGAGTAGACCAACGTGGCCTGGATGTCATTTACGGCGGCGCTGCCCTGAACGGTGGCCGCCTCGGGACTCAAGTCCACCCGCAGCACCCCGTTCGCCAGCGCTACGCTCTGAACGGTGGTCCCCTTCGGAAAGCTGCTGTACAGCTTCAGCTCATCGCCCGGCGCCTGGATAACCTGCTGGGCCGTCACCTTGATCAGGGCCGGGTCCTGCGGCACCTTGATTTCTACGGGCTGGAGCACGTCGCCGTTGTACAGGCCGTCATCGTAATACACCGTCACCAGCATGGTCTTCGCCGCCCCGCCGGACCGGTCAATCTGCGCGCGCTTCGCCAGAATCGCCGCCTTGTTGGCATCGACCGCAGGAGCCGGCGTCTGCGACTCCGGCTGGGACGGAGCCGGTTGGGACGGGGCCGGCTGGGACGGAGCCGGCTGAGACGGGGCGGGTTTGGACGGGGTCTGGGCGGACGACCCGTCTGCCTTGGGCGCCGCCGCTGGTGTCTCGGGCGTCTTCCGGTTGCTGACCCAGTACCCCATGCCAAAGACAACGGCAATGCCCAGCACGACCAGCCCCACCGGGCCTGCAAAGGCCCTGAGGCCGCCGCCGGAGCTCTTGTGCCCTGCCCGCTTCACTCTCGCCAGATGGGGTAGCTTCTTGCCTGATGTTGTGCCTTTAACAGAGCTCAGAGACGATTACCTCCTTGATCTGCAAAGCCATCGCCTTGATGTCGGTCAGCGTCGGGCCTTCGAGCATGACCCGGATGAGCGGCTCCGTGCCGGACGCCCGCACCAGCACCCGGCCCTGGTCGCCCAAAGCTTCCTCGGCGTGGCGGACGGCGGCGGCGATGTTGGTGTTGGTCTCCCAGCCTTCTTTGTGGCCGACCTTCACGTTCTCCAGCCACTGCGGCAGACGTTTCATCTGCCCGGCCAGATCCGAGAGCGGACGGGAACCCTTGGCCAGGATCGACAGCAATTGGACGGCGGTGAGAATCCCGTCGCCGGTGGTGGAATAATCGCCGAAAATGACGTGGCCGGACTGCTCGCCGCCCAGGACGTAGCCGCCCTTCTGCATCTCCTCGAGCACGTACCGGTCGCCGACTTTCGCCTTGATCAGGTGGATGCCGTGCCGGCGCATGAGGATGTCCAGACCCATGTTCGACATGACGGTGGTGACCAGCGTGTCCTTCGTCAGGTCGCCCCGCAGGTGCGCGTCCAGGGCGCAAATCGCCATGATCTGATCGCCATCCACCACCTCGCCTTTTTCGTCGACGGCGATGCAGCGGTCAGCGTCGCCGTCGTGGGCGATGCCGGCGTCGGCCTGGTGAACGACCACCATTTTCTGCAGTTCATCGACATGGGTGGAACCACAGCCCCGGTTGATGTTCATCCCGTCGGGCGCCGTGTTCAGGGCGATTACTTCCGCCCCCAGGCGGGAGAGGACTTCGGGCGAAAGCCGATAGGAAGCACCGTGCCCACAGTCCACCACGACCCGCAGCCGCTTGAGGGGCCGGCCGGCAGAGACGAGGTGTTGGATATACGACTCGATCGAGGATTCATCGGTGCGAATGGTGCCCAGTTGGGCTCCGGTGGGCCTGGGCATGGTGTCTGGGCGTTCCCGGACCAGGGCCTCCAGGCGGTCTTCGGCGGCGTCCGGGAGCTTGAAGCCATCCGCCGAGAAGAACTTGATGCCGTTGTCGGGCGCCGGATTGTGTGAAGCGGAGAGCATAACGCCGAAGTCGGCGTTCAGGTGCCGGGTAACGTACGCCACCGCCGGGGTGGTGACCACCGCGAGGTCGACCACGTCGCCACCGGCGGAGCAAATGCCGGCCGAGAGGGCCGCCGCCAGCATCGGGCCGGACCGGCGGGTGTCACGGCCGATTACAGCCAGCGGCCGCCGGCCTGAGTTCTGCGCGGCCTGCGCTGCGGCTGCCCGCCCGAGGGCGAAGGCCAGCTCCGGCGAGAGCGCATCGGTATTGGCAACGCCACGGACACCATCAGTGCCAAACATCCTCGGCATACAGTGGGTAAGCCCCTTTCGGTTCGGTCTTACGGAACGGCGATACTGACTTCAACCACGGAGGGATCAGCCACGACCGCAGTAACGCCGGCCGGCAAGACCACCTTCACCGGCAGTGTGTGTTTGCCGGGAGTCAGTCCCTCCAGGTCCACAAACGCTTTGAGAACGGCCGGATCGATCTTGTTGATCACCGAGTAGGGACCCTGGAACCGAATCTGCACATCGGTCACCCCAAGCGTCACGTCGGCGCCCTTGGGTCCGCCCTGCCTGGTAAGCGGCACGCCCTTGAACACCTTTTCCGTCGAGATTTCGTCGATGTTCACTTTCACGTTGACGGTCAGGTCGGTGGGATCCACCACCGTGCCCGGAGGCGGGGCCAGCTTGACCGCTACGGTAAAGGTCTTGGTGCGGCCGGTTACGTCGATGGGCACCGTCTCCACAAAATCCTGGCCCGGCAGCTTGCCATCCAGCGAGGCGGCACGGAGTCTGGCGTTCGGCGGGTCCGGTTCCAGGTTGCCCAGCACCAGGCCGGGTCCCAGGGTGCCGCCGGTGGCCGGCTGGACCCGGAAGGTCTTGCCGGGCGGCAGCCGCCGCCAGTCCAGCTTCACCTGCACTTCGACCCCGGGCAGCTTCACCGGTTTGAAGCCGGCATCCACCGGTTGGACAGTGGCATTGATGACTTTTCGGTCCGGACTCAGGCTGGCACGGTCCAGGGTGATGACACCCGTGACCCCGGTCAGGTAGTCGCTCCGGCCGGTCAGGTTCACGTTCGTGACGTCGGTGCTGGCGGTATACGCCCAGTCGACGCCGCCGACCGAGACCTGGTCAGTCCGATTCGTAATGACCAGCGGGACGCTGGCCGTCTTGATTTCCATGAGGGTGACGGAAATGGACTTGGGCGTCACCGTCGGCGAGAGATTCTCATACTGCGTCCTGGAAATGCCCACCGGCTCCAGCTTGATTTCCAGGGGTCCGGGCTTGTTCGGCTCGGTCACTTGATTCAGGTCGAGCGTCGCCGTGAAGTTGTCCTTGGTAATGCCGGTCAGCAGGTAGTTCCGGCCGTACAGGCTGACTTTGACGGTACTGGGCTGGCTGTCCTCTTCCATCCAGACCAGGTTGGGGTTGGCGTTCTTGATGACGTTCAGGCGGACGTCGACGGACTTTGGCTGTTCGGTCATGTACGTGGGCATCACGTAGAGCCAGAGCAACACGGCCAGCAGCAGGGAGAAGATTTTCAGCCAGGTCGGGTGGTTGAAGAGTTTTTCCATCATGATGAGGTGCCTCCCCAGGTCCACAAGCTGCGGGAGGTCCGGGGCGTAGTGGGTTGCAGCAACGCCGTCAACTGCTCACGCAGCGTCTTGTCGTCCAGGCCCCGGTTCAACTTGCCGCCCTGCGCCAGGGAGAGCGTGCCCGTCTCCTCGGAGACGATGACGACTACGGCGTCCGACTGCTCCGTGACGCCCACGCCGGCCCGGTGGCGGGTGCCCAGGTCGTGGGAGAGCACGGATGCCTCCGCCAGGGGCAGCCAGCAGGCCGCCGCGGCCACCTTGTTGCCGCGAATAATCACCGCGCCGTCGTGGAGCGGCGTGTTGGGAATGAATATGTTGGTCAGCAACTCCCAGGTGACGTTCCCGTCCACCATAATGCCGGAATCGATGTGCTCGCCGAGGCCGGTTTCCCGCTCAACGACCATGAGGGCGCCGGTCTTCGTGCGCCCGAGAATCTCCGCCGCCCGGACGATCTGGTCGACCAGCCGGTGCCGTTCGTCATCTTTGAGGTCATCCGTCTTTCGGTTCGACGGCAGCAACCGCCCCCGCCCCAGGTGCTCAAGCGCCCGTCGCAGTTCCGGCTGGAAAATGATCGGGACGGCCACCGAAGCGGCAATCGAGACGTACTGGAGCAAGAACTGAATCGTATACAGTCGCAGGTTCTCTGCGACCAGGTAGCCGATAAACAGAATGATTATACCGTTGATGAGCGGCACCGCTCGGGTGCCACGAATTAGCGATAGCAGTTTATACAGGATATAAGCAACCAGGCCGATATCCATCAGAACCCGTGGAATGTCCAGCCAGGGACTGATAATGCCATAATCCGCCCAAAACGTTGAGGAAAAAACGGCCTGTCACCTCCAGTCCAGGAGCCGGTGCAGCGATGCCCGGAGCTTACTCCGTTTCTTATGATACCATGGGCAGTCCCCTTCAACTACGGGAATGCGCCACCAAGTTTCCTGTCACGAATTAAAGTACTTAACATAACATGAGCATTGGAGCCGATCAAAGGAGGGACTTTCATGCCGCGCCACCCTTGGGTATCGCAGCCTGTAGAGATCGATATCACCGTTCTTTCCACTCCCCGCATGGAGTCGGAGCGCGCTGAGGCCATCCGTCGTGAAATGATCCGGATGCAGATGCTGCGCCAGTTGCAGTCCATGCCGCAGTTCCAGCAGCGGGGCATCCTGCCGCAGTTGGCGAAGCAGGCCGCTCTGCCGCAGCTGGCGAAGCAGGCCGTACCGCAGTTGGCGAAGCAGGCCGCTCTGCCGCAGGCCGGCGCCCTTGGCCAGGCCTGGAACCCAGCCCTCGCCGGCAAAACTTTTAACCCGGCCCTCTTCGGCCAGGCGCTCACCCCGGGGATGACCGGCCTTACCGGCATGGCCGGCTTCGATCCTTCCTTCTTCGGGAAATAAAGCAGACAAAACGTTGCCAGCGGGCGCTCCTCCGAGTTTTTGGGGAGCGCCTGTCTGATAGACGGCGTACAGCACCCGAAAGGTTCGCCGTGTCGTCATAATGAGTAAATGTGCGAATTTACGGAGATGATCGACATGCACACGTGGGGGAAGTGGGTCGCAGCCTTCGCACTGGTTGCAGTCGTCGCCGGGGCCATCGCCGTGCCGTATACCGGCCAGGGCCGCCGGGCTGTCCGTTACACACAGCGGCGGCTGGGCTGGGGCGAGGCGGGTCGGCAGGCCAAGGTCGCCGAACTGGCGGCCCGGGCACAGGCCGAGTTCCAGACACGCTATCGGGACAAGCAGGTGGACTTCGGCCGGGCGGAATACCCCGGCAAGGCCGCTCTGCTGGCCTACCGGCCCGAGGTGATTGCCGCGGCCGGGGCCGCCCTCAGGCAGACCGGCGGCGGCCCGCCGGCCACGGCTTTCTGGTTCGACCTGTTGCTGACGCTTGACCCGGGGGCAGCCCGGGGCGTATTGCAGCAGGCGTTGGAATCCGGGGACCTGGTCTGGCGGGACGACCTCATGCCGATCATTACGGCCGCCTTCCCCGAAGCCGGCCTGAAAGACCTGGTGCTGGACGTCCGGGGCTACGCGCGCGAAACCTTGCTCCGGGGCCTGGGGGCGAAGGCCGACGAGCCCTATCTGGAGCGATACTTGCTGGCCCAGCCGGACCGGCCCGTGGACCGGGCGGTGCTGGGGCGGCCGGATGGGTGGCAGGCCGCGCTGGCGGTCTACCCGGAGCTGGGCACGAACGCCCGGCGCTCGATTGTGAGTATGCTGCCGCACCAGCCGGGCGGCGGCACGCCGGACTGGCAGTCCTGGCTGGGCCGCGAGCCGGACCCGGGCGTCCGGCAGACCATGCTGGTCCTTATGGGCGACCTGCCCGGCCTGGTGGCCGCGATTGAGCAAGACGGCATGTTCCCCAATCCGTATCTCCACTGGGAGTTGGAGCGGCGGCTGGCGGAGGAGTTCCCCGACAGCTTCCTGGCCCGGGGCGTCCGCGCTTACGAAGCCGTCCGGAACCAGCCCTACTTTGAGTGGGACCGCAAGGTCGGCAACGATTTCGAGTGGGAGTACGGCAACCGCTTCTACAACCCCGACCGGGAGATTCCCGGCTGGGGAGCCTTCCTCAAAGAGTTCCCCAAACACGAAGGCGCCGACGACGCCGCTTACCGGCTGGGCCGGTGCTACGAAATCAAGGGGCAGTATGCCGAGGCGCTGCGGTGGCTCTACGCTGCCACCACCATGGGCGACCAGGAATACTTGGAGCATGGGCGGGGACGCATCATCTGGATTCTGGACGCGCTCATGAGCGAGGACGCCGTCCGGGCCCTGCCCGTGGCGAGCCTGCCGGCGGACTTGCAGCCTGCCGTCGCCTACACGGCGGCGCTGAAAGAGCTGCGCCGCGGCAAGTACCCAGCGGCTGTCCGGGACCTGGACGCAGTGCTGCGCCAGTGGGACCGGAGTCCAGTCATGGTAGGCTTCTGGCAGGATTACCCCTTCTGGAACCGAGTGCGGGCGCAGCGAGACCAGGCGGACAAGCTGGCGCAACTGGCGGCCAGAAACACCCCGGAGAGCCGCTACGAGGCCGCTTCGCTCATGTACCACGACGAGTTCGCGTTTTACAATCACCTCTGGGGCGGCGGGCGCCAGGCGTACATGTTCGAAGCCAAGAACGCCCTGGACGGCGATATGGACCCGGTTTACTCCCGCTGGATGGCCGAGAGCAACAACCTGATTCAGGCGCAGGCCGCCTTTGGGCAGCTGCAGAAGGCGCCGGGGCCGGTCGCAGAAAAGGCCGCCTATTCCCGGGCCATGGCCCTGCTGCAGCTGACCCGCTTCGGCTGGGACGTCCCGCTTTACAGGCCGATTTCGGAGGTCCAGGTTGACGGCGAGTCCGCCCTGGAACAGTTTGTCCACCAGTACCCAAAAAGTGACCTGGCGCCCGCGGCCCTGTTAAGTCTGGGCTTCCTCCGGGGCGACCAGACGCTCTTCGACCGGATTGCGAAAGAGTACCCCGACTCGGCCGCCGCCCAGACGGCCAGGGACCCGGCGGCGCTCAAGGGCCGGCCGGAACCGATCGCCGAGGAGCGCATCCCGTTCCGGTACGTGCCGAAGCGGGAGGCGCCGGCGGAAGTGAACGCCCGGGCGAAAGCAGGGGCGGCTCAGAGCGTAACCTTCGGGGAGTATACCTATGTGCTCGTGACCGTGGCCCCGGCGGGCCGCCGGGTTGACCTGACCCTGATGGACAAGGCGGACGGCACTATTGCGGTCTCGGCCAACACCTGGCCCTACGCGGGCGGCACCAGCTACGCCTTGGCCCGGATTCCGGCCACCCGGCGGCCGGTTCAGTTCGGGGGCATCCACGCCCACTAAGCACGCGAACGAAAACAGCCCGACCCCGCTTCGTGCGGGACCGGGCTCGCTGTTCGCTTAAGCGGCTACTCCGCGGACGCCTCTTCGCTGGCCGACGTATAATACGCCAGGCTCTGCAGTTCGATCGTCAGGTCGATGTTCTGCACGAAGACGTTCGGCCCGAGCCGCAGCTTGGCCGGTGCGAAGTTCAGAATCGCCTCGACGCCGCCTTCAGCCAGCCTTTCCGCCGTCTTCTGGGCCTCCTGGGCCGGAACCGTCAGGATCCCGATCTTGATACCCTGCTCCCGCACGATCTCGACGATCGCATCCATGGGCGCGATTTTCACGCCCATGATCTCCGTGCCGACCTTGGCCGGGTCGGCGTCGAAAATGGCCGTGATCTGCACGTCCTTGTGGCGGGAGATGCTGTACCGGGCCAGGGCGTAGCCCAGGTGACCGGCGCCGACCAGAACCGCTTTGACGCCCTGGTGCAGCCCCAGAATCCGGGAGATGCGGCGGCTCAGAAGCGCAGTGTCGTACCCGACACCCCGGGTGCCGAAAGCACCGAAGTAGGCCAGATCCTTCCGGATCTGTTCCGGCGAAAAACCTGTCTTGTCGGCCAGTTCGGCAGAGGAGATAATCTGAACCTCCGCCGCAGCCGTCTCCTCGAGCACGCGTAAGTAAACTGGGAGCCGCTTAATCGCCGCTTCAGGAATCTTCGGTTTCCGCATGCCGCACCTCCTCGTCAGGGAACTGATCCCCGGACCCCGCGATACAGAAATGCCTAGAACTGCCGGTTGATGACGAAGTCGGCCAGCACTTGCAGCCCGGAACGAGTCGTCAGTTCCGGGACCTTGTTCAGTTCCGCCACCGCCAGTGCCAGGTGCTCGTCCGCTTTCTGGCGCGCATAGGCAAAGGAGCCGGCCGCTTCAAGCAGTTCTTTAACCCGATTGATGTCTACGTCTGTAACCTCGTGCGATGCGATAATCGTGCGCAGTTCATCTGCATGCGGTGAGTGCTTCAGGGCGTGAATAACCGGCAGGGTCAGAATCCCCGTTCGCAAGTCGCCGCAGACGGGCTTGCCCACTTTCGCGGCCTGGCCGTGGTAGTCCAGCAAGTCATCGGCGATCTGGAAACTGAGGCCCACACCCATGCCGTAGTTATAGAGGGCCTGAATTTGACGCTCCTCGGCCCCGCCCACCACCGCGGCAAGCCGGCAGCATTCGGCAATTAAATAACCGGTCTTCTGGGCAATCCGCTCATAATACTGCTCTTCGGTCTGATCTAAGTCGAAATACGATGCGATCTGCGCCAGCTCACCCCTGCTCATTTCCAGCACCACGTCGGCCATAATCTGGACGATACGGGGGTTGCCGGTCTTGGCCAAAATCGAAAAGGCCTTTGCCCAGAGGTAATCGCCCGTTAACACCGAAATTTGATTAGACCACTGGGCATTAACGGTAGGTAATCCACGCCGGACCGTCGCCTTATCGACCACGTCGTCATGCACCAGCGTCGCCATATGGATCAACTCTATCGCCACTGCGACCGGCGTGACCTGCTGGAGTTGCGCACCGGGAAACTTACTGGAGAGCAGTACCAGCGCCGGGCGAATTCGCTTCCCGCCAGCGCGCAGCAGGTGAGTCGAAACTTCGTTCAGCATCTTGTCCGAAGTCGCCAGTGCTTCCTCGATCGCCCCCTCCACCAGCCGGAGATCGTCGGCGATTGCGGAGAAGATGTCGAGTGTCTTCACACGGGCGGCGAGTGGTTGTGAGGTCACCTGATCACCTGCTTTACGAGGGTAAGAACCCGAACGGGGCGTGTGGGAACCGCATTATTACGCCATTTTAAGTACGCCAGACCTATTGTACCATGAACACGAGGGTTGGCAAAGATTCAGGAGTGTGGTTAATCATGCAGGCGAACGGCCCGATGACCGAGCGGCTCCAGGCGGCGGCGCAGGTGGCAGCGCAGGACCTCACCACGTGGCGGCGGCATCTGCACATGTACCCGGAAATCAGCTTTGCCGAACACGAGACGACAGCATGGCTCGCCAACAGGATGGAGGAGTGGGGCATTTCTTATACGCGGCCCACACCCACCGGCCTCGTCGGCGAAATCACCGGCAACCGGCCGGGCAAAACGGTCGCGATTCGTGCGGACATTGACGCGCTGCCCATTGCCGAGGCCAACGAGTTCGACTTCAAAAGCCGGAATCCGGGCGCCATGCATGCTTGCGGGCACGACGGCCACACGGCCATCCTCCTGGGGTTGTCGCGGTTTCTGGCCGGCAACCGGGACTTTCCGGGCCGGGTGAAGCTGCTGTTCCAGCCCGCGGAGGAGCGGCCTCCGGGAGGCGCCCAGCAGTTTATCAACGCGGGTGTGCTGAATGACGTGGACGCCTGCATCGGCCTGCATCTCATGTCCGACATACCCACGGGCAGGGCCGGCATTTGCGACGGCCCGATGATGGCCAACTCGGACGGCTTTACGGCCCGTATCCAGGGTCGGGGCGGCCACGGCGCATCGCCCCACAAAACCGTCGACGCCGTCATGGTCGCCTGCCATGCGGTGGTCAACCTGCAGAGCATTGTGAGCCGGAAAGTCGACCCGACCCGGCCGGCGGTTGTAACCGTGGGCGCCATTCATGCCGGGACGACATTCAACGTCATCGCCGACTCCGCCGAGCTAAAGGGCACGGTCCGTTCGTTCCATACGGACCTGCGCCAGTACTTGCACGACGAGGTCCAGCGGACCCTGGAGACGACGTGTGCAATGTATGGCGCCACGGTGGAGTTTGAATACCAGTGGGGCTACCCGGCCTGTGTCAACCACCCCGCCATCACCGCGGTGATGCGGCAGGCGGCCGGGGCGGTGCTGGGCGACCCGGCGGTGTTTGTGGTGCCAAAGCAAATGGGCGGCGAAGACTTCGCCTACTACGGCCTCAAAGTCCCGGCGGCCTTCCTGTTCGTGGGCTGCCAGAACCCGGCGGTCGGGGCCGAATGGGAGCACCATCACCCCCGGTTCACCGTCGACGAGGCGGCTCTGCCACAGGGCATGGAGATTCTGGGCCGGGCGGCGCTGACGCTACTGGGGTGAGCGATTCTGTAATCTTCGGCACCCGCTGAAAGGCCGGGATGCCGCCGATTGTGGGCCGGGGTAACAGAAAACCCCGGGGCGGTGCCCCGGGGTAGTATGGCGATTCGTTCAGGAGACTACGGCGACGGCGTTCTTGCGGACCTTGGCGGCGGACTGGCCTTCGATGGCCTGGCGGACTAATTCCGCCGACGATTCGGCCGTGCCCGGGTAGCCGGAAACGCCCATGCTGATGGTCACGGCGATGGTCCGATCATTGTCCCGGACGACCGACTGCTCGATGACCGACCGGATGCGCTCGGCCGTCATCACCGCCTCGTCGACGCTCGTGTCGGGCAGCAGCACCACAAACTCCTCGCCGCCCCAGCGGGACACGATGTCCGTGCCGCGCAGCGTCTGGCGGATGCGCCCGCTGATGAGCCTGAGGGCCGCATCGCCCGCCAGGTGGCCGTAAATCTTATTCACCATGCCGAAATCGTCCACGTCCAGGAAGAGGACGCTAAGGGGATATCCATGGCGAAGGGATCGCTCCCACTCCCGTGCCAGCATGCGCTCGAATGGCCGCCGGTTGGCCACGCCGGTGAGTTCGTCGTACTCCGCCAGCCGGCGCATGCGCCTGACGCGCCCGCCGAACAGCCAACCAGCCAGGGCGCAAACCCCGGCAGCCATGGCCCAGCCATACCACACGAGTTGAACCAGCCCATAGGTGAACGCCACTGCCAGAAACCCCGTCAAGGCGCCAGCCCAACGTTCCCGCAAGCCAGACACCTCCTGAACCGGGTGTCAACTATTGCAGTGTCATGATACTTTAGTACGGTCTCATATTGTCATTTTATCCGGCGCGCGTCAAGTGTGAACCATTCAAAAACATGAACGAATGCCCCGATGGTGCCACTACTCACTCAGGTCGCCGGCCAGGTTCATGAGCAGCCGCATGCGGTGGTTGACGCCGGACTTGCCCAAAGGCGGGTGGCACATTTCACCCAGTTCCTTCAGGCTGGCATCGGGGTGGTTCAGCCGCAAGGTGGCCAACTCCTGGAGCCCCTCGTTAAGCCGCTCCAGTCCACCACCGGCCTGCAGGCGCTCCAGGGCGGCAACCTGGCGGGCCGAAGCCTCCACCGTTTTGCCCAGGTTGGCCGTCTCGGCGTTGACCTGCCGGTTGACCAGGTTCTTCATCTCCTTCATGGCCCGCACATCCTCGAAGTGCATCAGCGACTGGTGCGCTCCGGCGACATTGAGGAATTTGGCGATGTGGTTGCCGTCCTTGATGTAAAGCACCATAACGTCTTTGCGGTAGGCCATTCGGACCGGGATGCCGTAGCGAAAAAGTAGCTGTCCCAGTTCGTCGGCGGCCTCGGTGGCCGTCGTCGTCATTTCCAGGTGGTGCTGCCGTTCGGGGGAAGCGACCCAGCCGGTCCCCAGGAACGTACCTCGCAGGTAAGACCGGCGGCAGTGGTCCTGCTCCAGCGCCTTGAGGTCTGACCAGTCGCTCAGGTTGCCCTCGCCGTCGGTGACGCCGGAGGCCTGCAGCAACTCCGCCAGCCCCGGCTGGGGCGGGACGCGGACCAGATAGACCAGGTTCTTGCGCAGCCGGCGGCGGCGGGCCACCAGCAAGCGGGTCGTCAGGCCAAATTCCGACTTGACCATCCGCAGAATCTTACGCGCCACTGGGGCATGATCGGTGGTGAACGAGCAGCCCAACCGGCCGGCTCCGCCAATGGAGATGCGGCCGCAGGCCCGCAGCAGGGCCGCCAGTTCGGTGCGCCGGCAGCACTGCTCGGCGGGCATGAGGTGGGCCAGCTCGTCTTTCACCTGCGTATAAAAAGCATCGGCCACGGTCAGTCCCCCCGGTACCACTTGGTGCCCACTTAAGACCCGGCGGCCCGGCTCCCTGGCTCCCGGGACTGCCCCGGTCTGGGCTGGCCGTAAGACTGGCGGTACTCCCGGAACATCCGGTCCCGCTCTTCCGCCGGAATCATGATGGGGTCGCCCAGTTGTCTGGCAATGTGGTAAATCATGGCCGCCTCTTCCAGGCCGACGGCCACGGAGTAAGCCTCTTTCAGCGTCCGGCCCACGGCCATGACGCCGTGGTTCTGAAACAGCACGGCCAGCGACTCGCTCCCCAGGGTGTCAACGGCCGCCCGTGCGAACTCCTCGGTGCCAGACTTGGCGTACGGGGCGCACTTGATGGTCCCGCCCACGAGCATCGCCAGTTCCGTGGAGATAATCGGCATCTCCTTGCCGAGGCAAGCGAACGCTGAAGCGTAAATGGAATGGGTGTGGACGATGCCGCCCACGTCAGGCCGCCGTTCGTAGCAGGCCCGGTGCATGGGGGTCTCGGTCGAGGGCCGCCGGTGGCCGTTGATCACCTTGCCGGACGTGTCCAGGATGCAGACGTCGCCCGGCAACAGGGTGTCGTAGTCCATCCCGCTGGGGGTGATGGCGAAGAAGCCGGTGCCGGGAACGCGGCAGGAGATGTTGCCGGATGTCAGTTTGACCAGCCCGTCCCGCTGCATGCGCTTGGCCGCATCACAGACCGCTTTCCGGGCCTCCTCGTAAAGCATGGGCGCGTCCTCCCCGGGTGAAGCTTCGATCGAACAGGGCAGTAAAGCCCAGGGATAGCCAGTGCGGCGCGAGTCGGGCAGGTCCAGCATGACGGCGGGGCCGTCGATGGTCACCCGGCGGCCGTGCCAGTCCGGCCCGAGGCCGGGTACGCCCCAAACCAGCACCCCGTCGCTCCGGACGGACGGCTCGGGTCCGGCGATCAGCGCCGGGCGCTGGAGGTCCAGCAGTTCGAGGGGACTCAAGTCCGCCGCTGCCAAAATGGCATCGGGCGGAAGCTCCGGCCCGGTGGCCCGGTCCAGGCGGCCGGCCAGCCAGCGGGCGGCGGATTCCAGCCGCCCGGCCCGCTCCCGCAGGTCGTCGCTGCGGGACATGATTCCGGCCACCTGTCCGGCAGCCTTGACCGCGGCCGTTCCCGCCGAGAATCCTTCGGTATCGATCAGTGCGCAGGCCCGGCGGCTCCAGGCATCCTCCAGCAGCACTTCCTTGTAACCCTGGAACACCAGCCGCTCCGCCAGCGTCTCCTGCCGGTCGCACCAGGTTTCCAGGCCGGCCGCCGCCCTCACCACACCGTCCCGAAAAGCCAGAATCTCCAGCGCCCGGTCATCCGCCATGCCGTCTGCAACGGGAGACCACCAGACTACTACCCCCTGAGCCTTTCCGGGCCAGCAACCTTCGCCCATTACAGTCCGCAAGAAGCCTACCCCTCCCGCTGCTTGTGCTCTTGCAAGCGCTGCCGCAGCAGGAAGAAGTCCCACGGGGTCCGCTCCAGGTGGACCCGCCGGGCCAGGAACAGCCGCCCGATTTGCCAGGCCAGCTTGTCCGGGTCGTGGCGCACGAGTCCCTGGTCGGTGTTCAGAAAGTCGGCCATGACCAGGTCCACTCCGAGCCGGTGTGACTCCTTCACATCTACGGCCACCGGGTCGGCGAGCTTTTCCCGATATCTGGCGAGTAGCGTTTCACGAATAGGTGCGGTGTTTACAAGACAGGTATTGATTATGCCGTAACCCGAGTGGTCGATCAGCGCTTTGATATGCTGTGAAACGGTGTAGTTATCCGTTTCGCCCGGTTCCGTCATGATATTGCAGACATAGACCTTGAGTCCTTCCGCCCGGCGGATTGCATCGGCCACCCCCGGCACCAGCAGGTTCGGGATGATGCTGGTGTACAGCGACCCCGGCCCCAGCACGATCACGTCGGCATCCGCAATGGCCTGCAGGGCGTCGGGAAGCGCCTGAACCTCATCCCGGCCGCCTGCTTCCTCGTCGTGGAGCACCCGCTCCAGGAAAACCCGGCGAATGGGCGAGCCGCCCTTGCCGATGAACGATTCACCCCGCACGGTTTCGCCGTTGGCCAGCTGCGCCCGCAGAATCACCTGGTCGAGCGTGGAGGGCATCACCCGGCCGCGCACGGCCAAAACCTGGCTGCAAGCCCGGATGGCGTCGTAGAAGTTGCCCGTGGTCTCGTTCATCGCCAGAATGAACAGGTTGCCGAACGGATGACCGGCCAGCCCGCTGCCCTGGCTGAAGCGGTACTGAAAGAGCCGCTCCATGAGTGGTTCCGTATCGGCCAGGGCCACCAGACAGTTGCGAATGTCGCCCGGCGGCAAAATGCCAAATTCGGTGCGCAGCCGGCCGGAAGAACCGCCGTCGTCGGCCACGGTGACCACCGCGGTCATATTCGACGTGTACTGCTTCATCCCCCGCAGGAGCGCCGGAAGGCCCGTGCCCCCACCGATGGCGACGAGCTTCGGCCCCCGGAGCAGGTGGCGCCGCTGGTAATAGGTTTCGGCCACGGAGCTGCCCGCCGGGCCGACCAGCGTCTGGAGCACCGAACGGACCACCCGGGTCACGCCGAGCATGGCGAGAATACCGCCCAGCACCAGCGCCAGCACGCCCGCCACCATCGGCCCCCGGAGGAACATGGCGGCGCTGTAGGAGATATGCTCAAACAACCAGGCGCCTATCAGGCCGTACAGGTTGACCCGGACCACGAGCGAAATGCCCAGCCCGATCAGAAAGACACCAAAAACGGAGACCGCCAGCCAGCGCTTCAGCCCAAGGCCAGGCATGAGCCACCGTGCATACTGCCTCATTCTGGCTTCTCCTCTTCTGCCGAATCCGCGGTTTCGCCCGCTTCGATGGCCTCAGCCGCCTCAACTATTTCGCGAGGCGACTCGTCCAGCAGTTCCTTTCCAACGTCCCGATGTTCGGCGGTGACGGAGTAGCCCCGGTCCCGCAGCCATTCCATGAGCTTGATGGCGATGCAGACCGACCGGTGCTGGCCGCCGGTACAGCCGATGGCGATGGTCAGCTGGCTCTTGCCTTCGGCGATGTAGAGGGGCAGTAAGAAGCCCACCAGCCCGGTCAGCCGCTTGAAGAACTGCTGGGTCACCGACCACTTCATGACGTATTCCTGGACCACCCGGACTTCGCCGGTGAGCGGCTTCAGGTCCTGAACGTAGTGCGGGTTGGGCAGGAAGCGGACGTCGAAGACCAGATCGGCGTCCAGCACGATGCCGTGCTTGAAGCCGAAGGAGACCATGTTCACGTGCAGTCCGAGCCCCTCGTTCTCCTGGGAGAAGAAGTCGGCGAGGTCCCGTCGCAGCTCGGAAACCTTGCGGTTAGAGGTGTCGATGATTTTGCTGGCCCGGCCCCGGAGTTCCTGCATGAGCTTGCGCTCCTTGCGGATGCCCTCCAGGAGGCGCCCCTGATTGGCCAGCGGGTGGCGCCGGCGGGTCTCCTTGTAGCGTCGTACCAGCGTCTCGTCGGAGGCGTCCATGAACAAAATCTGGTAGTTGAAGCCCTGCCGTTCGAGTTCATCGAGCGCCTGGACGATATGATCAAAGAACTGCCCGCCCCGGATGTCAATCCCGAGGGCGAGACGGTTCAGCTTGCCTTCCGTCTGAATGCACAGTTCGGCCATTTTGGGCATGAGTGCGGGCGGCAAATTGTCGACGCAGAAGAAGCCCAGGTCCTCGAGGTACTTGGTGGCCTGGCTTTTTCCGGCGCCGGACATACCGGTGACGATGACCAACCTCATGAGTTGATTCAACGCTGTCACCCCCTTCTTCCTCAGCTTCGCTTTTCCCTTATAGTTCTCCTCTACTCTAGAGGGGGGTAGATCCTCCGCCCCGCACGGGGACCTACTCGTCGCTGCGGGGCGCTTACCTTGGTAATGGTTCTCGCCTTCGTGGGCTTCCTTGCTCACTGGTAGGCGAAGTATGTCGTCGTCGCAAGGCGCGCCACTTCGGCTGCGAACCTTTCAACTGCCGCCCCTATGCTCCTCGTGGCCCCGTGCGGGGCGGGTCCCCCCTTACCGGGTTTAGACTTTAGCTTGTTGGGCGGGGGTGGCAGCTAGTTTCCTTTTTCGCGGGGACGGGTGGGGTGTGCGCGTGAGCCTGCGCTTTCCTTTTTTCATGGTTCCCCGGACAGGCTCTTCCAACGCGCTTAGAAAACACCAGAAGCGCCTCCCGCAAGGCGCTTCTGGTGCTCACATGGGGTATGGGGTGTTCCACGAAACTTGGGGGGTAGGGGTTACAGTCATATCGTACCCGGAACGCCGCTGCGGCGCATCGTGCGGGAAACCGATTTTGGCATCCCTCCGGGAGACTAGTTTGATACTCCTCCGTGCGACGGAGGGCTCCGTCTGATGCACCTTCCCCTAATGCACCTTCCCCTGTGTGGACCAGTCGGTCCAGTAGCTCTTGTCCCGAGTCCCCCTGGGTTCGCCTGTCTGCTCCTCATCGGCAATGAGGCCGGGCTGCTCGGCCCAGTCGGCCCAGAACGACGGCCCGCGCCCTTTCTTCCGCTCCAGCCAGGCAAAGAGCCGGCCCATTTCGCTGTTCAGGATTTGCTCGGGTTTCAGTCCGGCGGCCCTGGCGATCGCGATGCCCCTGGGGACCAACCCGACATCTTTCGGGTGATGGGCGTCGGAGTTGATGAGGAACTTGACCCCCTCCCGGGCCGCCACCCGGCAGTGCTCGATGGTCATGACCGGGTGGCGGGCGCCGATCTCCAGGGCCGTCTCGCTGGCCGCGCAGGCCCGCGCCAGTTCCTTGATTTCGCTCGCCGACTGGCAGCCCGGGTTGGTGATCACGTCGATTTCGTTCCGGTGGACCGCCTCGGCCAGGGCCGTTGTGCGGCGAATGCGGTGGCGCCGGCCCAAGGTGTGATGCAGGTGGGTGGCCCACTGCAGCGGCCCATCGGCAAAGCCGGCCAGCACCAGTTCGAACTGACCCCGGATTTCCGCCGGGAGGCTCAGTTCGCCTCGGGGCGATACCACCCGACATTCCACCGCCGAAAACACCCGCAGCCCCTCCGAGCGCCGGCCGACCTCAGCGATTTCAGCCAGGAGTCGGTCGGCCTCGCTCGGGCTCATGCCCAGCCACTGGGCGCTGCCGGGGCTCCGGCCGGTGATGGCGACGGCGCCCAGCCCTCTGGACATGGCCACCGTCACGTAGTCCAGCACCGCGGCCCTGCCCCGAATGCCCGTGTGGCAATGCAGGTCGGCGATGATCTTCATCCCCCGCCCCTCCCCTTTTGACCTTTTTTTGGTTCCGCGCGCCTCCAGCGGCAGGATTTTCTTCTCCTGTGGGAAAATTCTCCTCCAAGTCCTTTCCTGATTCAAAACACTTCGATCAAGCCAGGGAGAGAGTACATGCGCCTGCTGGGAGCCCTCTACCTGACCACCGCCGCCGCCATCTGGGGTGGCGTCTATGTGGTCAGCAAGTTCGTGCTGGATTACGTGCCGCCGCTGACGCTCCTGACCGTGCGCCTGCTCATCGCCGGCGTGATTCTCGGCGCCATTACCGTGTATCAACGCCAGTGGCGGGCCGAGCGCCGCCACCAACCGCTGCTCTGGTCCCTGGGGTTAATCGGGTTCACAGCGTCCCTGGCCCTGCAGTTCTTCGGCACCAAGCTCTCCAGCGCGCACAACGGCGGGCTGATCACATCCGCTTCGCCGGCGTTCATCGTCCTGTTTGCGGTCTGGGTGCTCAAGGAGCGGCAATCGTGGGTCCAGTGGGTTGCCCTGGGCCTGGCGACCGTGGGTGTTCTGGCGGTAGTTGGGCCGGAAACGCAGAGCGCTGCCGCAGGCTCGACCGTGTGGCTCGGAAACCTGTGCCTCATTGGGGCGTCGGTGACCTGGGGGCTGTATACCGTGTTGAGCAAACTGGCCTGCCGTTACTATTCCAGTCTCACGGTTACGACTTACGCGACGCTCACCGGCCTGGTCTTTACGACCCCGCTGGCGCTGGCTACAGAGCGGCATGCCGTCGTCTGGAGCAGCCTGCCGGCCTCCGTCTGGTGGGGGATTGCCTACGTAGGCATCATCTCCACGGCGGTGGCTTTCTACCTCTGGGTGCGGGGGTTTGCGTTGATCGACGCCGGCACCGGCTCGCTCTTCTTCTTCGCCCAGCCGCTCGTGGCGGCGGTGCTGGGGGCGCTGGTGCTGGGCGAAACGCTGCGCTGGTACTTCTTCCTGGGCGCCGGGTTCATTTTCGCCGGACTTGTCGTATCGGCCCTGGGCGCCCGCTCCGACGGGAGTCCGTGACCCTCGGAGGGAGGGATCGCCATAGACGCTCGACCGACCCGCGACCGTGATTTGCGCACGTTGAGCACTGTGGACCTGCTCTCTCTCATTCAACAGGATATCCGCGAACTGGACCATGTCATCCGCCTGAAGCGGAAGCACGAGGTGGAGCGCAAGCCTGCCAAACCGAAAGCGGCCCGGGCTGCTTTGCCGCCGGAGCCGCTGGCGGAAGAAGCCGAAGAGTTGGAACCGCTGCCGCTGTTCCGGGTTATCTGCTGCGACCACGCCATGGGCGACTTCCCGGCGACGGCCAAGGTGCGCTGCCCGTTCTGTGCTACCTGGCACAAGGCCGGCGCTTTCCCCCGGGCAAATTAAGCGCCCGGACCCTTGATTGGGTCCGGGCGTTTTTGGTTGCGCCTGATTACCGCCAGGCCAGCGATGCCGCACCGATGAGACCGCCGTCGTTGCCGAGGGCCGCCCGGACAATGCGGACCACGCCGCCCGGGCCGGGCATGGTCTTCTCCCGCACGACCTGGCGGCAGGGCTCCAGCAGGAAATCGCCGGCGTGAGAGGCGCCACCGCCGACGACGATCAGTTCGGGGTTCAGGGCGGTGACCAGGCCGGCCAGCACCCGGCCCAGGTGCCGCCCGGCCTCAGCCAAGATTTCCCTGGCCGGCTCGTCGCCCGCGCGGGCCGCCGTGATCACCAGCCGGGCATCCACCCGGCCTTCTTGTGCCGTGGCCATCCGGGCCAGCGCCGGGGACCAGCCGGAATCGATCGCCGTGCGGGCCGCCGCCGCGATGGCCGTCGCCGAGGCGACCGTCTCCAGGCAGCCGTGCTGGCCGCAGTTGCAGTGCGGGCCGTTCTCCACGGCGGGTATGTGGCCGAACTCGCCGGCCCAGCCGGAGAAACCGCCGTATATCTTGCCGTTCAGAATCAGGCCGCCGCCCACGCCGGTGCCCAGGGTCACCATGAAGGCATGGTCGCTGCCCTTGGCTGCACCGCACCACTGCTCGCCCAGGGCGGCACAGTTGGCGTCGTTGTCCAGCAGCACCCGCAGGCCCAGTTCGGCCTTGAGCAGCGACGCCACCGGCACTTCGTGCCAGAAAAGATTGACCGCGTTTACGACGACGCCGTCCCGCGGATTGCAGATGCCGGGCGCACCGATGCCCGCCCCAGCTATTTCAGACGAGGCGATCCCGGCGTTCGCCATGGCGTCCCGAGCGGCAAGGGCCAGGTTAGCCACCACGCCGCCCACGCCTTTTTCGACCTCTGTGGCCCGTTCACCGCGACCGATGATCCTGCCGTCGTGCGTGACCACACCGGCCTTGATCGCGGTCCCGCCCAGGTCAATCCCCAGGGCGGGGCGTTGCGCCCCTGACATGGACCCACCTCCTACAGATGTCTATACCACCCCTCATTATGGCACAACACCCACTTCGGCGAATAGTAGAGGCGGGCCAAATTTCGGCCCGCCTGAAGCAGCACTTTTGTCTAGGAGTCCTTGAAGTTCTTCCCCAGGAGCCAGAGGCCGCCGCCGATGGCGAGGACCCCGAGCACCGCCCCGTTAATGACGTTGACCATGTGGTAGTACTGGGCGCTGTTGCCGAACATCATGGCCAGCACGTCGTCCATGAGAATGCGGTACATCGCCAGTACACCCAGGGCCACAAGGCCGTAGCCGATGTACCGGGAACTGAACTCCAGCCGCCAGGTCTTCACATCGACGAAGCCCCTGTCCTCCGCTTCCAGGCCCTGCTGAATCCGCAGGTGCGCCTCCCGTGCATCAAAGATGCTGAAGAAGACCAGGCCGGCGATGAACAACCCCCCGAAGGTGTCAATCCGCAGCAGATTCATGAGCGTTATTGTGCCGAAGAAGAAAACCAGCAGTTGAACGCCCCGGTTAAAGAGGCCCAGGTACATGTGGCCGAGGCCGGGGCAGAAGGAAAGCAGGAACCGGAGGCCGCCGTTGAGATCACGCCGGGGCTTGTGCATCTGGGCGCTCACGCAGGTCTTGCAGTGGACCTGGCCGTTCAGGTTGACGAGACACTCTTCGCAGACCGGGCGCCCGCAGCTACTGCATACGCCCTGAACTTCGCGATCGTTGTGGTAAGCACAGTTCATTTTTCAGTAATCCTCCCTTAAGCAATATGCAAAAAGATCATAAACCCATGCCAATACGCAGCCAGGTGGAGCAATACCCCGCCGAAGTTCGCCGAAATGGCGTCCCCGTATGCCTGGGCCTGAGCTGACCAGACCGTAATCCGGTCGGTCGCCTGATTCCAAAGGAACAGCATGTTGCCCGCCGAGGCCAGGACCGCCGTGGCGCCCATGGCATAAGCGACGCTGGCATACTGACGGCTGGACCATTTGCGCCTGAGCCAGGGGAGGACCAGGTTGAATCCGGCGGGCTTTTCGGCCTGGACCCGGGCCATCAGGACCTTGGTAAAGTCAGCCGGCAACGGTGACGGCTCGTTCAGAACCAGGTCCTTGAGCTTGGGATCGTCAAGATCCACAATCAAGTTCTGCAACACCATCAACTCCTGCCAGCAACCGTCGCACTCATGGACGTGACCCTCCACGGTGCGAAGCTGATCATCCGTGAGCGCCTGATCCAAGTACGCGTCCAGCAGTAAGCGGACTTCGTTGCATTCCATCGCCGTCACCCCCTTCCGTGCCGGT
Organism: Symbiobacteriaceae bacterium; assembly: GCA_036504075.1. GTDB lineage: Bacteria > Bacillota > Sulfobacillia > Symbiobacteriales > Symbiobacteriaceae > DASXVX01. Next base: position 235,116 of record DASXVX010000022.1, read on the forward strand.
CAACGCTTTCTTGAGGAGTCCGCGGGCTCGGTATAGTCTCGTCTCGACGGTCCGGACCGGTGCATCGAGCCGCTGTGCGATCTGTTGGTAGCTCAAGTGGTGAAAATGGTGGAGCATGATGACTTCCCGGTAGTCGAGGGGCAATTCCTGAATGGCCGCTTGCAGTTGTTTCCGCCGCTCGGTGCGCAGGCTCTCCTCCTCGGGGCCTTCGTCTGGGCTGACCAGCTCCAGCCGGGGTCGTTCCTCGTGGTCAGGTGAAGGTTCCAGCGGAACTTGCAGGGGTCGGCGTTTTCGAGCTCGAAGCCAGTCGAAGGATAAATTCAGGGTCAGCCGGTGCAGCCAGGTGGTGAAGGCGGCATCGCCGCGATAGCCGGAGAGCGACCGGTAGACCTTGAGAAAAACCTCCTGGGTGAGATCCTGGGCGTCTTCTTCGTCGCCCACCACCTGATAGAGAGTGCGGTAAACACGCCCCTTGTGGCGCTCCACAAGTGTCGTAAACGCTTCCATATTCCCTTGTTGCGCCTCGAAAGCCAGGGTTTCGTCCCGTACAGGCATCGATTGCAGCAACCTCTCAGGTGGCGTTCTGTGGGGTTAGACGGTGGGCTTGCAGGAATCCCTTCATCCGAAATGCAAATTTCACGAGCGAGTTTTCGATTTCCTCCTGGGAGGTTGTAGGCTTGAAACCAGGACGGTCACCGTCCCCCATGCGTGCTATGCTTTTCTACTCCACGGCGCTGTTGCTGCTGGCCTTCGTGGGCTCGCTGCTCCAGCAATCGTTCGGTCTTGCAGGCGTGGTGGCATATGAACTGGCCTTTTTTCTGGGGCTGGCAGTCTTCTTCGCAGTGGCTGTAGAATGGCGCCCGGTCCGCGAGTTGTTCCGGCTGAAACCGTTGTCGCTGAATGGCATTATCAGATCCATTTTCGCGGGCGTGTTGGCGTGGGCCCTGGCTCAGGTCCTGGGCACGTTGCTGGTTTTCCTGGTGGAGCGGGCGGGCGGGCGGATTCCGGCAACGCATGAGTTGCTCAGCCAGGCGCCGTTCCTGGTGGCGCTCCTGGTGGGCGGCCTGCTGCCGGCCGTCGCCGAGGAAATGGCCTTCCGGGGGTACGTGCAGTGGAGCTTGGGGCCGCTCGGGGGCCGGGCGGCGGTCCTGCTCACCGGGGTGCTGTTCGGGGCGATGCATCTCACGTTCATTCGGGTGCTGCCGCTGGTGGTGCTGGGCCTGGTCTTCTCGGAGGCGGCCCGGCGGGCGGGGTCGATTTTCCCGTCGATGATCATGCATTTCACGAACAACGGGATTCTGCTCAGCCTGGCGTTCTTTTTCAAGCCGGGCAAGCCGCTGCCAGGCCTGGACCCGATGCCCATGGACACGCCGTGGGTAACGGTCCTGGTGCTGGTCACCTCGCTGATTCCCCTGAGCCTGCTGGCCTGGATGCTGGCCCGGTCTTTCGGGCCGGACGATGTGAAAGGCCGGGCGGCGCCGGCACCTTTACCTGTGCCTTCACCCACGCCTTCACCCACACCTTCACCTGCGCCTTCACCTCTAGAGGAAGAGCGGCAGCAGCCGGCCTGGGCGCTGCTGCTGCCGCTGATTCCCGCGGTGCTGCTCTATGGTTTGGCGGCCTGGCAGGAATGGCACATGGTCTTCAAGCGCTGATTTGGTCGAGGGGGGTTACGATTGAGCACCGTCGCGGAACTGCAGCAGTTGGTCATCGATTTCGTGGCGAGCCGGGGCTGGAACCAGGAGCCAAAGGACCTCGCCATGTCTGTCGCCATTGAGGCGGCCGAGGTCATGGAGCACTACCAGTGGACGAAGACGGGCGAGCGGTTGCCGGCGGACAAGGTGGATGAACTGGCGCTGGAGTGCGCCGACGTGCTCTGGTATCTGCTGCGGCTGGCTGACGCCGAGTCCATCGACCTGGCGTCGGCGCTTAAGCGGAAGGCCGAGATCAACGCCGGGCGGTTCCCGGCGAAAGCCCCATAACCGTGGCCCGCCATCGCTTCCGGATGGCGGGCCATTTTCATGCCGGTGCCCCCGCCACGCAAGTTTTTCCGCCGGCGGACAACGTGCGGGAGCGGGGGTGGAACATAATCTGTCAGGAGCCACTGAGGGGAAGGAGACTGAGCATGGGACCCATCAATATGGGGCAGCCCGTCACGCTTACCGGCATTGTCATGGAAGCGGTGGCGGCGCCATTTGCGCAGATCACACACCAACTGAGCACCCCCGAGAGTCGGGGGGTCTGGCTAAGGTCCGCAGGCCCGGTGCGGGAGCAGTTGGACACCAGCCTGGGCGCCCTGGTCATCATCGCCGGCAAGTATGACGACGTCACAAATGAGGCCGCGTGCGTGGCCGTAGACCAGGTGGACCCGGTGCTAGCCGCCGCCCCCATACACACCGCCGAGCTGGAGCGAGAGGCCCTTGAGACGGCCCTCAGCCCGAACGATCTGATGGTCGAGCCGGCGGAGACGTTCGCGGGCCCGTTCGCCGCTGCCGCCGCGCCTTTTGCCGCCGCGCCCTTTGCCGCCGCGCTCCTGGAAGTCGTGTCCGATGGCCTGGAACGGCTGGCCGAGCCGGGCGAGGCGGGTGCCTTTGCCGCGGAGGAGGATGGCCTGTTGTCGTGGGAAGAAGCTTTGCCGGTGGCGGGCGCGGCGCCGTATGGGGCGGGGGCAGCCGGATATCCGACATATGTGTTGTCACCGGAGGCTTTTGTGTACTCGCCGGGTGCGTACGGCTTTGCACCGGAAGCCGTGCCCGGCTACGGGGCTTTCGGCCAGGCGCCGGGGGCTTTCGGAAAGCAGGCCGGGGCGCTCGGCCGGTTGTCTGCCGCTTTCGGTCGGGTTCCCGGGGCATACGGGAAGACGCCGGGCCTTTATGAGAAGGGCGCGCCCCTGGGTCTCGGCTTTGCGACCGATGTGACCCGCGAAGCGTCGGGCTTTGTGAATGAGTGGTTCTGCTAAAAAAGGCCGGGGGGTACCTGTAGGCGGCAAAGCCACCAGGTTGGGCTGGAGCCTGTTGGGGGCTGGGTTGCCATATGCGTCACCGCCGGATAAATTAGCGGGCGATCTCGCCAATAGCGGGATCGCCCTCAATCGTACTTCCCCACAGCCCGGGAAGGACCCGGGGGAGCCAGCAGGGTGCTGCTAGTATCAGACGCACGCATGGGTGTTGAAACCGGCCTCGGCGCCCCGCAGTCGGATCCGGATCCAGCGAGCGGGGGCCCGAGGCCTGGACCCGTGCCTTGCGCACCGGGCATTACCCCGTGGAACCGGTTCCCGCACGACCCACGGGATGTATGGAAAGTTTTTTCGCCTATTCCTCGGGGCAAATGTGATGAAACCTGTATCAACCCAGATGACCCGGATTGAGCCCAGAAGGTATTTACGGAACATCGACTTCCTGTTCCGCCCCCTGTAAACTGGCTTTGTTGCTAGTTTGGTAGGGGGCGGTTCTTCATGGGGCGGGCCA
>DASXVX010000023.1:0-8032 GCA_036504075.1 Symbiobacteriaceae bacterium
CGTCTGGACCGGTGGCGGTACCATCATCGCCTGGTCTTCGCTGGTCGCCGTTGCCGGCTTCGCCGGCGTCTCCGCCGAAGAACTGGCCCGGAAAGCCTTCATCCCTGTGGTCACGGGCCTGGTGGTCGCCACGATCATCGCCGTTATCATATGGTAGCGTGAGCCACTTGTCCGAATGAACCGGCCGGGGTCGTCATGTGACGGCCCCGGCCGGTTTCGCGTCCGGCGGAAACTTGGCTGTGCGGCAATGTCTCCCCCTCTCGTCTGTAAAATAAAGGTAGGCGAGTGCGCGGGAGGGTTGACTTTGGCGAAGCGTTACACCATTATCAGTGACCTCCATCTGGGTGACGGAACCCCGGCCGATACCTTTCAGACTTCCAACGCCGGGCCGCTGTTGGCCGACTTGCTGCAATCGGTCCGGGCCGACCTTGACAATCACCTGATTCTGCTGGGCGATATCATGGAACTATGGAAGTTTTCGCTGGAGCAGGTGATGGCCTTTCACGCCGGCGAGTTGGACCAGATGCTGGCCCTGGCGGCTGACGGCCGCCTCACCTGGGTCATTGGCAACCACGACTTCGAACCGGTCAATCGCTTCCTGCCCTTTCGACGCATTTTCGGTACCGTGCCGCTGGTTCAGGAGCTGGTGGTCCCTGAGCTGGGACTCTACATGGCCCACGGGCATTTGCAGGACCCGCACGTCGACCGCCTGATTCCGATGCCGGGTGAAGAGACGGCGTACGAGTTCTCCCGCACCTTCGTTTATTACCTGAAGTACTTGATGCGCATTTCGCCGCACCTGGACGAGCATCTCACGACGGTCGGCCTGGCGGTGCAAAGAGAGATTGACGAGGCCAGCAGCCTGGGCCGGGCGCTGATGGCGATGCCGGCCGGCCAGCGCCGGGAGGCGCTGATCGACATTGCCAGACGGCTGGTGGGCTACAAGACGGCGGCGGAAGCGGGGCGCCAAGAGGCGGCGGAGGACCCGTGGGAGCGGGCCGCTTTTGCCATCATGGCGACCGGGGGATACCGGCACGTGGTCTTCGGCCACACGCACCGGCCCGGGGTGGTTCGGCGGGGCGGTCTGACCTACCTGAACTCGGGCTCGTGGTGCAGTGCCGACCGCTACCCGGCCACCTTTGTCCGCGCCGACGCCGTGCAGCAAACGGTGACGCTGTGGTGCATGGAGCCTGCCGGAGCCGTTCCGTACGGCCCGGACAGGTGAAGGGACGCCCCCCGTTTACGCACCGGGCAAAGATACCTGGAAGATGCTACCGGAACCGGGGGTGCTCCACACCTGGATGTCCCCGGACATAGCCTGCATGATTGCCAGGCTGGTGGCCAGACCGAGCCCGGCGCCACCCTGGAGTCCCCTGGTGGTGAAGAAGGGCGTAAACAAGTGGGGCAGGTGCTCCGGCCGGATTCCAGAGCCGGTGTCCTGAACCGAAATCGTAAGTCTGTTCGCGCCGTTCGCGCGGGCTGTGAACCGCAGTTCCCCTCCGCCGGGCATGGCTTGCAGACCGTTCAGTCCCAGGTTCAACAGCACCTGTTCCAACTGGCCGGCGTCCGCCCGGGCGCACAGCCCGGAAGATGTGTCCACGGCAATCAGGACGCCCTGTTGAGCAGCCTGCACTTCTAGCAGCCGTCGGATGCGTTCCACGACCGTGGCCACGTCCAACGGCGCCAACGTCAGTTGCGTGGAGGCGGACAAACGGTAAAACCGCTGCAGCATGTCCGAACCTTGATCCAGGGCCGCGGTGATGCTCGTTGCTCTGGTAACGGTCTCGGCGTCGCCGGTCATTTTCAGCACTTCGGCGTTCATGGCAATGGCACCGAAGATATTGTTTAGGTTGTGGGCAACACCTGCCGCCACCTGACCGGTCAGCGCCAACTGCTCGGCCCGGGCGGCACGCCGCTCGCTGGCCCGACGCTCGGTGACATCCCGAATCAGGGAGATGGTGGCCGCGACCTGGTGGTGCTCGTCGAGAACGGGGAAACCCTCAACTGCCACCAGGCGTCCATTGTTGATCAGCATTTCGGCGCGTTGAGTTTCGCCTTTCTGCGGCCGGTTCAGGAATTCTTTCATGACCGACTCCGGGACGCTATTCGTAACCGCCTCGCCGCGCAACTCGGCCGGCGTCCGTTTGAGGGGTTTGGCAAACGCTTCGTTGCACCAGACGATCCGGTGATCCAGCGACCGAACGGCGATGGCCACATCGATGTTGTTGAGCGCCGTGGCAAAGAGCCGCTCCGAAAAGTCCGGACCGGTGAGCGGATGGAGTATCGCCAGCACATGGGAGCGCCCACGGTACTTGATGGCTTGTAACTTGGCCACCATGGGGGGCCTGCCGCTCCCGTCGTCGGGAAAGATCAGTTCCGACTCGCTGTGGCCGTGCTTGAACGCCGCCAGAATCAGCTCCTTGGCCTTTGCCCGATGCTTGTCGACAAGGTCCCAGACCAACACACCCAGGACGCGATGCCCTCTGGATTCGGCGAGTTGCATGGCGCTGGGCGACGCCCAGACCACGCGTCCGCCCTGGTCCACCAGATACGCCAGCGCCTTCACGGCTCCGAGCAGCGTATTGGCCAGGGTCAGGTAGTCGAAGACCAACTGGTTCAGCAAGGCCAGAGCGGTCAGGACGACAGCCTCCATACCCAGGTGCGCACCCGCATGCACGCCGGCAGTCAGGTGGGAAAACCGCTGCGTCTCCGCAACGAGCACCGCGGCGAACATCAGGAACGAAACGGTCAGTCCTGGCAACAGCGGGAACAGCAGGTTGGCCAGTGCCCAGGTCCCAAAGAATGTTACGTGCCACCACAGCCAAAACGCGGGAGCGAGGACGTAGCCGGCGACGGTTATGAGTCCGGCGCTGCCCACTACCACGCACCGCAGCGCCAGCGGCAGGCGACGTAAGTGAGAAATCAGTTTATGCACGAAAAACTGCCCCCAAGTGTCATGTCGGTACTTGTCGCTTCAGGCACAAGGCAGGGAGAGGCGGAAGCTGCTGCCGGCGCCGGGGGTGCTTTCGACTTGAATGTCGCCGGACATGGCGTGCATCATCGCCAGGCTGGTGGCCAGGCCGAGCCCTGTGCCACCGTTGTGTTGACTGGTGGTGAAGAAGGGGGTAAAGAGCTGGGGCAGGTTCTCCGGCTGGATTCCGGAACCGGTGTCCTGCACGGAGATAGACAGGCGGGCCGCACCATCCAGTCGGGTGGTGAAACGCAGCGTGCCGCCGGCGGGCATGGCTTGCAGTCCGTTCAGACCCAGGTTTAGCAGGACCTGCTGCAGGTGGGTGGCGTCGGCCCGGGCGCAAAGCCCGGGGACTGTATCCACGGCAATTTGAACCCCTTGCCGGGCCGCCTGCAATTCGAGCAGTTGTCGGGTGCGTTCCAGGATCGGAGCCACGTCTACCGACTCCAACGTCGCCTGTATAGCGGTGCTCAAGCGGCAAAACCGCTCGAGAATTGCGGAACCCTGGTCCAGCGCCCGGGTGATGTTTGCCGCTCGCAGAGCGGTGGCTTCGTCACCGGTTCTTTTGAGCAACTCGGCGTTCACGGTAATGGCGCCGAAGATATTGTTGACGTTGTGGGCAATCCCTGCCGCCAACTGACCGATCAGCGCCAGCCGCTGGGCCTGTGCAACGCGCCGGTCGTTCTCCCGGCGCTCGGTGACATCCCGAGACAGGGAGATTGTGGCGACGACCTGGTGGTTGCCATCCACAACGGGAAAGAACTCCCACGCCAACAGCCGTCCGTCAGGCGCCTCCAGGTCGATCTGGTAGGGCTCGCCCATCTGCGGCCGGTGCAGGGCACGTTTCATAACCGGCGCTGAGAAGCAGTACGCGGGGGTGGTACTGCCGCGCAGCTCATCCGGCATCTGTTTGAGCGGTTTGGCAAACGCGGTATTGCACCAGAGGAGCCGGTAGTCGAGCGCCCGAATGGCGATGGCCGTGTCTACGGCGTTGAGCGCCGTGGCAAACAGCCGCTCCGAAAAATCCGGCCCGGTGACCGGGTAGAGTATCGAGAGCACGTGCGGACGCCCGCGGTAGGTAATGGTTTGTGACCGGGCAAACATCGGGGACAGGCCGCCGGATCCTTCGCCGGAGCTGTCGCCGAAGTCCTTGATGAAAAAAGTCTCGGACCCACTGTGACCGCGTTCGAACGCTTCCTGCGTATACTTTTTGGCCGCTTCCCGGTACTGCTCGGGGACCGCCCAGGCAAGCCGGCCACGGGTCGGGCGCCCATGGGATTTCGCCAGGCGCCTCGCCCTGGCCGACCGCCAGACCAGGTGTCCCTGGCGGTCCGACAGATACGCCAACTCCTTTACGCTGCCGAGCAGCGGGTTGGCCACGGCCATGTAGTCGAAGGTCAAGTGGCCCAGAACGGCCAGTGCAGTCAGGGCGATCGACTCCAGGCCGGTCGCACCCGCGTGGAACAGGCGACCGGAGCTGGAAATCAGCGGCATTTCCCCCGCCAACATTCCGGCGAAAATCAGAAATGAGATGGCCAGGCCCGATACCAGCGGGAACAAGACGTTGGCAAAGACCCACGCCCCAAAAAACGTCAGGCGCCACAACCACCAGAACTCAGGAGCAACGAGGTTTCCGGCCACGGGTAGGAGTCCGCCCGCGCACACCAGCAGGCACCGCAGCGCAAATGGCAGTTCGCGTAGGCGAGAAATTCGTTCGTGCACGACAGAGTGCCCCCAAGTCTCATTTCGGTACCGGACCGGGTCAATTCGCCGGGAATCCATTCAGGGGGTTCCAGACTCATGAACTTGGCAGGGTGAGTGTAAAAACGGTGGGACCGCCGGGCGGGCTGGCGACTTCGAGCGTCCCATTCATGCCTTCCGCCAGCGACCGGCTGACGGCAAGCCCAAGGCCGACTCCGGTTACGGTGCTGGTCTTGGTGCTGAAGAACGGCAGGAAAATCAGTTCCGTGAGTTCAGGGGGAATGGGCGGCCCCGAGTTTGCGATGTCGATCCGGGCTTCCGCCCCGCTGCGGGTGACGGTGATGCTGATTTTCCCGCGGTACCCGCAGGCCTCGACGGCATTCAGGAGTATGTTCACAAGGATCTGGCGGACCTGGCTGGCGTCGGCGTATGCATTGATTTCGGGCTCGAACCGGAGAGACAGGTCAATGCAATGGTGCTGGGCATTCGGCTCCACCAGGGTCACGGCATCCGCTACCACGGGTTCGAGTGGCACAACGCAGAGAGACGGCTCGCTGCCAGAGGCAAACGTCATGAGCCTGGAACAGAGTTCACCGCCGCGACCGGCAGCCCTGGCGATTTTCTCGGCAATGGCCTGAGCGTCCGGCCCTTCAGTCCGGTGCAACAGTTCGGCCTGGAGCATGATGCCGCCAAACACATTATTGAAGTTGTGCGTGATTCCGGCCGTTAGCTGGGCCACTGCCGTGGCATGATCGACCCGGCTGAGGCTGGCCTGGACCCGGCGCTCGTGGGTGACGTCCCGGAACAGGAGCATGGAGAGCGGAGTCCCAAATGATGAGTCGCGAACCCCGGTGACCGTCAGAATCTGAACCGGTGTATCGGGTTGGCGCCATTCACATGGCACCGGTCCCTCGGCGCCTCTTTCGCCCTGGAAAACGGCTTTCAGAACCTTCGCAATGACGGCCTGTGCCTGGGCCGGCACGACATCGCGCCATCTTTGCCCCGCCGCAGCAGTCGGATCATAACCGTATGTAGACAATGACTTGGATACGTGTACAATAATGCCATGATGGTCGATGACCAGTGTCAGGTCTGCCACCTGGTTGACGGCAGCGCGTAACTCCGTGCGACGGCGACCGGCGGCGGCCTCGTTAAGCACGAGGTACGCCGTGACGGACAGGTAGAGTGCAATGTCCCCTGCCAAGTCCACCGCCCGTTGTCTCGATATTTCATGTGCCGTGACAGCCTCAAACGCCTTGGTCACGGAATGGACCATGGCGATAACGGCGATTACACTGAGGATAGTCCTCAGGGACAGCCCGCTGTTCACTGCTCCACCTGCTTCCAATAAACTCTGAACTCTCAAATATCATTGCAAATCCCGTGCCAATTCCAGGACTCCGGTGGGAGTGGGCCTTATGGTCAGAGAGCGAATATTAGTGGTAGAGAACAACGCAGAGGTGCTCAATCCGGTCGTTGCCTTCCTGTCCGACAGCTATCACATCACCACGGCGGCCGATATTCCGGATGCCCTGGCCATTCTGGCCACCGAGCGGGTCGACCTTGTTCTGCTGGACTTGATTCTGCCGAGCGGAACCGGGTTCGACGTGCTGAACGACCTGACCCGCCGGGGGCAGGTGGTGCCGGTCCTGGTCATGTCGGGGCTGGGCACGCAGGTGGATCTGTCCCGCTACTCGGAACTGGTGGCCGGACAGATTGACAAACCCTTTGACCTGAACGAGTTGAAGACCCGCATTCGGGAAATCAGGCGCGGCGAGCGACACCGCGAGGTGCCGATGCCCGGGGAAAAGGCCGCCGTATTGCTGGTTGATGACGACGTTGATATGCTGCAGGCGGCCGCCGACTACCTGCGCGTGGCCGGCTACACCGTGCGGGCCGCTCCGAGCGGGGACGAAGCGCTCAAGGCAGTTGCGGCCGGGCACGCTGACGTGGTGGTGACCGACTGGATCATGCCGGGCTTCACGGGACTGGAACTGCTGCACCGGCTTAAAGCGTTGGTGCCGGAAACGCCTGTCATATTGATGACCGGATACGGGACCCCTGACTTCTCCCGAAAGGCCACTGCCGCCGGCGCCGCTGATGTCCTGATTAAACCGTTTGCGCCGCGGGCCCTGCCGCTGGCGATTGAAAAGTGCCTGCAGCGGGCGGCGGGCAAACTTCTGACGGAACCGGGTCCCGAGTTGAGGCGGCACGAACCGTCGGCGGCAGGTCATGAGGGCGCTGCACAGTACACGCTGTCGGACCTGATCGGCAACTCCCTGGCCATGCAGCGACTTCGGCACTGGATTGTGGCCGTTGCCGCGACGGATTCCAGCGTGTTGATCCTGGGCGAGACCGGAACCGGCAAGGAATTGGTCGCCCACGCAATTCACGCCCGCAGCGCCAGGTCCGGGAAGCCGTTTGTGATTGTGAACGCCGCCGCCATTCCCGAGACGCTGCTTGAAGCGGAACTCTTCGGGTATGCGGGCGGCGCATTTACGGGCGCCCAGCGGGAAGGCCGGGTCGGCAAGTTTCAGAAGGCCGACGGCGGCACGCTCTTTCTGGACGAAATCGGTGACCTGCCCTCGTCGCTGCAAGCCAAACTGCTGCGGGTGTTGCAGTCGGGGGAGGTCGACGTGGTTGGGGGTGCGACCCGGCAGCTGGACGTGCGGTTCGTCGCAGCGACGAACCGGGACCTGCGCGAGATGGCGGCGAACGGCTCGTTCCGGAATGACCTGTTCTTCCGGCTCAACATTGTGACGCTTCAGCTCCCGCCAATCCGGGAGCGGCGAGAGGATATTCCCGTCCTGGTTGCACACTTCCTCCAGGAACTGTGCAACCGTTACCACCGGCCCGATATGAGCATGAGCGGCGAAGCGCTGGACCGACTTATGGCGTATGACTGGCCCGGCAACGTGCGCGAATTGCGGAATGTCGTTGAACGCACGTTTGTCTTTTCGGCCGGGCCACGCATTCTGCCCAGTCACCTGCCACCCGAATTGCGTTCAGCCGGCGGGACTCTGACACCTGCCGTCGTGGGATTAGCGACCCAGGAGCGTCTGGCGATTGTGAAAGCCCTCGAAACCGCAGGGGGCAACAAGAAAAAAGCGGCGGAATTGTTGGGAATCTCCCGGTCCGGCCTTTATATGAAGCTGAAAGCGTACGAACTGGAATAAGGGATCGGTGCAGCGCGAGCAGGGGAGCCATGAGGCTCTCCTGCTTTTTCGCGGTGCGCCTCGCAGTCATGCAAGTCAGGAGGTTCAAGTCCTCCCAAGGCCGTTTATCCTGTTCGGTCTTGTAACTGAAAGACAAACAAGTGGAAATCCCACTTGGGCAGTGCGCCCCGGTGACGGGGCGTGC
>DASXVX010000024.1:0-6957 GCA_036504075.1 Symbiobacteriaceae bacterium
CAGCCCCGGCCAAGGCGGCCACCGGGCAGCAGCGGGTGGTGGAGATCAACGTGAAGGCCCGACAGTGGGCGTTCACACCCGGGGTGATCGAGGTGAACCAGGGCGACCTGGTCCGCCTGAAGATCACTTCGGAGGATGTGACCCACGGCTTCTTCCTGGATGGCTACGAGGGCGTGCGGGCGACCCTCAAACCCGGTGAGCCTGTGGTCGTCGAGTTCACGGCGGATAAGGCCGGGCGGTGGATGTTCCGCTGCGCCGAGACCTGCGGCACCTTCCATCCCTATATGATCGGCTGGCTCCGCGTGAAGCCCAACTGGTATGCCGGTGCGTCCTGGGTCCTCACAGCCGTGATTGCAGCCGGCTTTATCGGCTATCTGGCCCATCAGGCGGTGAAATCATGAGTGCAGGACAGAAGGTTGAACCCAAGCGCGGAGCGCAGAAGCTTTCGGCTGAGGAGCGGGTGGTGCGGGGCCTGGGCGCCATTCCTGAGGATGAGAAATTCCTGGGCCTGATGCCGGTGGGCTGGCGATACGACCTGACCGCCCGGTTCCCGGGGCTCCGCCGAGTCCTGCGGAGCCGCTGGACGTCGTTCATCCTGCAGATGCTGGGTTTTGCCCTGTTCATTCCGGCGCTGGTGGCCGGCTTCATCGGCACCCCGGTGGGCAACGCCAACCTGATTATCGTGCTGGTTTGGATTTTCTGGTGGTCCGCACTCATGCTCATCATGGTGCCGTTCGCCTCCCGCATCTGGTGCGCCCTCTGCCCCCTGCCGAGCTTCAGCGAGTGGCTGGCCCGCAAGGGGTTCATCATCAAGGTGTCGCCGAAGCTGTTGGGCCTGCAGAAGAAGTGGCCCGCCAAGCTTCGGAACATGTGGCCGGTGAACTTCATCTTCCTGGGGCTGGCGCTGTTCTCGGGCATCCTCACCACCCGGCCGCTGGTGACCGCACTTATGCTGGGCGGAATCATGGTGGTGGCGCTGATCACCAACATCTTCTTCGAGAAGCGGACGTTCTGCCGTTACCTCTGCCCGGTGGGAGGCTTTCTGGGCCTCTACAGCAACTTCGCCACCCTGGAGATCCGCTCCAACCCGTACTCCGACTGCCGCGGCCACAAGACCAAGGAGTGCGTCATCGGGACGGATGGGGCGTACGCCTGCCCGTGGCTGGAATCCCCGACCACCATGGCCCGTAACACCTACTGCGGCATGTGCCTGGAATGCTTCCGGACCTGCTCGCTGGACAACATGTCCGTCCGGTTGCGGCCGCCCGGGGCGGACCTCCTGGCCGACAAGCACCGCGGTCTGGACGAATCCTGGAAAGCGTTCATCATGCTGGGTGCGGCGGCCATTTACGCGGCGACGATGATGGGCCCCTGGGGCACGCTGAAGGACTGGGCCAACATGAAGAGCGTGGGCGGCTATCTGACTTACGTCTCGGTCCTGGCCCTCACCGTGCTGGGCATCGTGCCTGCCCTCTTTGGCGCCTTCGTCTGGCTCGGGCGGGCGCTGGGCAAGGTGGAGGTGGAGTTCAAAAAGCTCTTCACCAACCTGTCCTACGGTCTGGTGCCCATCGGCCTCATGGCCTGGATCGCCTTCAGCTTCGCTATTCTGTTCCCCAACGGCTCGTACACCGTGAAAGTGATCTCTGATCCGTTCGGCTGGGGCTGGAACCTGTTCGGGACGGCCAACTTCCCGTGGACGCCCTTCGGCCTCCGGCTGATGCCGTACCTGCAGGTGACAACGCTGCTGTTCGGGTTCGTCTACAGTGCCGATGTGATCTACAAGCTGGCCCGTCAGACCTACGGGAGCCGGAAGCCGGCTGCTCTGGCCGCCATTCCCCCCGTGATCTTCCTGGCCGGTGTGACGAGCCTGTTTACATGGTTGTTCGTTGGCTAGGAGGGGGTAGAGCATGCGCTGGCAAGAAGTGACCGCCGGCCTGATCGCGGCGGCGGTAGTGGTGGGCATCCCGGTGGCGGCGATCGCCTATGAGCGCGCCTACGCCGAGAAAGTGATCCCCGTGGAACTGCAGCAGTGGCAGATCACGCCCGAGATCCACATGAAGGCGGGGACGCACGTTCACCTGCTGCTGACCGCCCGGGACGTGACCCACGGGTTTCAAATCGGGAACCTGGTCAACATTCCGGAGATCGTCCCCGGACACCCGCAGGAGATCACCGTGAGCGCCGTTGACCCCGGCACCTATGAAATCAACTGTAGCAACACCTGCGGCATCGATCACGCCACAATGCGGGGCAAGATCGTCGTCGAGCCATAGGACATGGCGGGGCCTCCCGGGCAGATCTCGACTAACGGCGTGTCCGGTGCGGCAGTTCGACCGGCCTGTGTGCAACCACCTAGCCAGGCTCTGGTCGCCTTCCGGGACGCGCCAAATGGGAGTCCCAGGTTCCACCCCTTCTAACGGCACGCCGAGTGTACGTCTGGCGCAAGCTAGCGGCTAGGCCCATTCTGTTGCACGATGAGATCTGGGTCCTTCGCACCACATGATCTGCCGGGGCATTCGCCTGTGCTGCCCAGATGACTTGGCCGCACTGGAGTCGGGAGCCGTGGTGTTTGATGCACTCTATGCGGATTTAGCCGCGAATCCGAGCGGGAAAGGGGTGTCCTGCATACAGGCACGTGTGACCGCCCTGGCCTCCGGATAAAGTCCTTCGCGACAATCCAAACATGAACGGGGGGCCGAACGGATGCACCGGACTGTGAAATGGGTCCTGCCGACTACCGTGGTCACTTTGGTGATTCTGAGCTTCCTCGGGCGCCCAAACACTCAGGTGGTCCATCCGACCGGTACGACCGGCGAGCAGGCAAGCATCGCCGCATCCCACCCTGCGAGCGTAGCAGTCGGCGCACACGTGGGACAATTGGCGCCCAATGTGACGCTCTCTGGTCTCAATAACGAGCCGGTCAAACTCTCCGCCTTCAGTGGCAGGCCGCTGGTGATTAACTTTTGGGCCACCTGGTGTCCGCCATGCCAGCAAGAGATGCCCGAGTTCCAGACGGTCTTTGCCGCGGGCACACCGGTGGCGTTCGCGATGATTGATGCCTCAACCACGGAAAGATCACCGATGGTAGTACGGCAGTTTCTCACCGACCATCACTACACATTGCCCGTTTACCTGGACCGGGATGGCACAGCCCTGAATTCTTACCAGGTTACCGGCCTCCCATCGAGTTTCTTCATCGATGCACGAGGCGTCATCCGGTACGTTGCCCTCGGGCCCCTCACCCGGAGCGGACTGGAGGAGCATCTCAAGGAGATATCAGAGTAGTTCAGCGCCGCCAAACAAGAGGAGGAATCAGCTTCGTTTCCAGCGAAGCTGATTCCCTCTGAGACCGCAGGTCAAAACCTGTGGTCTCGTTGCTTCCTTAGGGAACTCAGTTGCTTGCGTCTGCACCTGCGCCTGGGGCACCAGGTGCAGAGTGCGTCGTAGATGGGCGTCCCCAGTTCAATCTTGAGGTGGTCGTCCTCGCCGTGGAGGAAGGCAAAGCCGTAAGTGTTTCCCCCGCCCGTGTTCCATGCCGCTGGTTGCGCATAACAGTCTCTGGGGAGACTGATTCGTTGATCACCGGCATTGTCCGTGGAACGGTACACGGACCAAGCGAAAACGCATGAGGCCAACCGCCATGATTATGACCAGCCGTCGCCGAGCAAATGAAGAGCGTCTCTACTCACGGACAGGTTAAGGTGCAGAATAACGCATCCGTAAGAGCGAGCCACACAACGCGAGTGGCTGCACGATAAGTGTCGCGACCGGAGCTATTTGGCACCGAGGCGACGCCTCGCGATTGGCGCTCGGTGTCAGGTGCCGGCCTCCAGCGCCTCTCTACAAGCGTGTTAGCAGCCTCTCTGCTGTCAAGGGTAAAGCTACGCCGCTGGAACAGCGCCCTTGACGGCATCTGCGGCTGCCAAAGTCCGTCTACTAAGCGCTGAAGGCCGGGTGGAGTGCTCGTCGGCATCGGTCATACAGTGCCGTCACTAACAGATAAGGCGCACCGGCTGCCATCCGGTCCGGAACTCTACTTGCGAATGCCCAAAAGCGTCATGTCAGTGAAATCGGTTACCGAATCCCCCTTGGTCCAGAG
Organism: Symbiobacteriaceae bacterium; assembly: GCA_036504075.1. Taxonomy (GTDB): domain Bacteria; phylum Bacillota; class Sulfobacillia; order Symbiobacteriales; family Symbiobacteriaceae; genus DASXVX01. The sequence continues at coordinate 4,100 of DASXVX010000024.1, forward strand.
GCCGATGTAGCCCGCCACGTAAGTGCCGTCCCGGTGATCGATCAGCAACCGACCATCAAGATAAGCCTGGATCTGATCATCTACAGCCACAACGCGAAGCGAATGCCACTGGCCGATTGATGGCGGGGAGGTCTGGATGCTGGCAATCTCAATTCGGTTGCCGTTGACCACCCGGTACAGCTGGAAGTTGTCTTCCAGCGCGTTGGCTCGGACCAGGTAATAGTTCCTGGCGTCCCGCGCACGGAAGATGATACCTCCGCTGGCATCGCCCTTGCCCGAGATCGGTCGGAAGCGGACGGAGATATCCACAGCGGTGTATTGGTCTGCCTCCAGCAGCGCCACCGGGAATTCACGATCAGCTGCGACCTGCGCGAGTGAAACCGTTTCACCGTTTTTTCGCACTTCCCACGCACCCTCAGCGAATCGCCACCGAGGATCGGTTTCACCGAAGTTGATGAAAATCCTGGTGGCGTCGGGCTGGGGTACTACCAGGGAGACCGCAGCCACCGGCGGTTCGCCGTTCTTCGGAACCATGAAGTGGTACGCTGCTACGCCGATACTCACTGCCAGCACACACACCAGTACGATCTGCAGCAGGGTCTTCGGGGTCTTTGTACTCATGGCCATACCTCCTGCTCTCACATCACCTGGTTGGCCGATAGGACTGCCACATGCGGAACTCCTGCAGGCTAAAGCTCCAGAAGCTGGCGATTTCACGGCACAGGCGTGTCACCGCAGTTCACCCCCCGTCAGATGCAAGAAGGCATCCTCCAGCGTCGGCGCTTCCTCGGAAGCGAAAGTGACCCGCACGCCCAGCCTGCGCAGGGCGTCCAGGATATCCTGAAGCCCAGGCGCCGGCCGGTGCCGATGTACCCTCACCAACGCCGTGCCCGCCGCCGGGTCCTGAACCGCCACCGACACGCCCAGGACGCCCGGCAGCACGGCCAGCTCCGAACGGGCCGCTTCCTGCCACTCGGCAACCCGCAGGGTAGTCACGTCACGGTCCGCCACTTTCTGTTTCAGTTCCGCCACCGTCCCCATTGCCAGCACCCGCCCCTGGTGGATGATGGCGATGCGGTCGCACAGCTCCTCCAGCTCCGGCATGTAGTGGCCGGTAAGCAGGACCGTTTGCCCGCGCTGCCGGTTGATCGTCTCCCGGATCAGGCGCCGGATGTCCGCCGCAGTGACCGGGTCCAGCCCCACCGTAGGCTCATCCAGGTAAACCAGCGGCGTGCACACCAACAGCCCACGCGCCAGGACCAGCCGCTGCCGCATCCCATGCGACAGTTGCTGGACTTGCTTGCCGGCGTGCTCCGTCAGGCCCGCTTCGCCAAGAGCCCGGTCGGCCCGAGCGGTGCCCTCGGCCGGGCTCAGTCCGAATAGCCGGGCATAGAACAGCAGATTTTCCCGGACGGAGAGCTGCCACTCCAGCCCCATCCAGCCCGTGGTGGAGACATAGGAGACCACCTGCTTCACCTCATCCGGCCGGGTCAGCGAGACCCCGCCGACAACGGCCGTCCCGCCGGTGGGCCTGATCAGCCCGGCCAGGATCTTGATCAGGGTGGTCTTGCCGGCACCGTTGCGCCCCAGCAGCCCGAAAATCTCCCCTTGCCGCACCTGGAGGTTCACGCCGTCCAGGGCCTGGACTTCCCGCTGCGGCTGGGCCGTCATGGTCCGGCGCAGGTTGCGCAGCCACAGCCCCAGGCCATGGCTGGCGATCCACGTGCCGCGGGTTTCGGCCTCGCCGGCGGCATAGCGCTTGGAGAGGTTCTCAATGGTGATCATGTCCGATGCTCCTGCGGCAGTTCGGCGTACAAGGCTTCGTAGATCATGGCGCTCCGTTCCAGCGCAACCCAGTCGTCCGGACTGGTGCTTCGGATGCCCCGGCAGATCAGGTCCAGTCCCGGCGCCACGGGCTCCAGGGCCACTTCCTGGACTGTATCCGCCTCATCGACAATCTGAGCGATCCGAGCCAGCACCGAATCCTTTATCTGAAACTCCTTCAACATGGTGTGCAACGTGCAGTGCCCTCGCCGGTGGGTCAGCCGCACGCCGGGAATATCAAAGGGCTCTGCCCCTTCCGGGAGCGGCCTGACGCCCGCCGGCACGAACTGGAACTCCGCCGCCGGGTCGATAAACCGCCGGATGAGCCAGGCACAAGCCATCCGGTCTACGCCAACGTTTTCCCACGTAACCCACTTCACGCTTCGCTTCCCCCCCGGGCAGATAACAATGCCTCGCGCACCTGCCGTCCCAGTGGCGACCCAAAGTAGTCCTGCGCCTGCGCTTGCTGGAACCGGCGGGACAGGGCCGCCAAGTCGGGCTCCGCCCCCGCCAGCTCCGCCAGGATTTCCCGGTACGGCACCGCCGCCTGCTGCAGAAACTGCTGCGTCAGCGTTTCGTCCTGGCCGGCCAGCAGCAGGCGGGTTTCCCAGACCGCCGCGTCGCCGCCCATCTCCAGGATCTCCGCCGCCAGCCACTGAAACTGCTCCCGGTTCCGGGCCGAGTCCGGCAGAACCCAGGCTGCGTCATGCACCAGGATCGCACCCAGTCGCTTTAACTTGCGCCAGACATAGACACGCCGTGCGCTGGGCTCTGGCGGAACTTTATACAGCATCATCAGCCAGGAATGCACGGAACTCACCTCTTTACCGGTGTTACCGGTGCATCAACGGGTAGACCACCAGCCCGATCACGGCCGCCCCCAGCACAATCAGGGGTTCCGGCACCTTCTTCGTCTTCCAGAGCAGCCCCAGGGTCGCAGCGGCCAGCAGCGCCGTCGGGACGTCGACAATCGAACGCCGGCCCAGCACTACCACCGAGCCCGCAATGGCCCCCGTGGCGGCTGCCGTGACGCC
>DASXVX010000025.1:0-45644 GCA_036504075.1 Symbiobacteriaceae bacterium
CCGCAAGACCGACGGCCGGGGTAACTCCCTGGTCCTGGCGTACGACAGCCTGAATCGGGTGATATCGGCCACGGACGCCCTGAATGCAACCTGGCACTATACCCGGGACGCCTACGGCAACGTCACCCACGTGACCGATCCCATGGGGCGTCAGATCCGTGAGGACACCTACGACAAGTTGAACCGGAAGGTCAGTTCCACGGATGGCCTCGGCAATCAGTTAAACTATCGGTATGACGCCGTGGGCAATCTCCTGTCGACCTACCTGAGTACCGTGCTCAGCTTCACGGAAAGTACGCTGCGGGACGACCCGGACAGTAACGGGATCGCCACGGGCCTGCAGGTGGCCCAGTGGACCAACCGTGACGATACCGGCACTGTCACTGCGGCGATTGAAGACGGCGCCCAGAAACTGACCGTCAGCAATCACGGCGCCGGCGCCGATGGGGCTGCCTATGACTACGTCGGCACGGTGGGCCGGACAGACGCCAAACTCCGGTGGGCAGCGGCTGCCGGGGATGTCTACAGCCTGTCGGTGGATTACCGCCAGTCCGGCGGCGATTACGCCCAGTTCATCGCCTACTACTACGCTGCCGACGGGACGTTGCTGGACAGTGACTACGGTCCGGCGTTCACCCGAACCAGCACGTGGAAGCGCCAGGCATACACCGCCATGGCTGCGCCCGCCGGGACCGCGTTCATGGGGCTGCGGATCGTGTTCCGCACCAACGGTGCGGAGCCGTCTGAGACCATGAACGGCGCCATGTGGGCCAGGTACCTGCAGGTTGAGAAGGGAATTCCTTCAACCGGCCCGCGGGAGTACACCTATGACCTCATGAATCGGATGACCGGCATCACGGCGGCCGGCGGGGTCAACGTCGCACTGGCCTATGATGCCGCCGGCAACCGGACGAGCATGACGGATGGTACGGGTGGAACCGCCTACACCTATGACAAGGCCAATCACCTGCTATCCAAGACGGCGCCGGATACCAGGTCGATCGCCTACGAGTATAACCCGCTCGGCAAAGTGAGTAAGGTGACCGACTATGCCGGCAATTCGACTCAGTACACCTATGACAAGGTGGGGCGGGTGGATTCGGCGACGTTCGCCGGCACCAGCACCGCGGGCTTTACCTACGATGCCGCCGGCAACCGCAAGACCCTGACGCTGCCGGGTGGTGTTGCTACCAGCTACGACTACGATGCTGCCAACCGGCTGACATCGCTGGTAAGCAAGAACGGCGGCGGCGCGGCGCTCAAGAGCTACGGCTACGAGTATGATGCCGCCAACAATCTGACCTCCAAGACCGACGCTGCAGGCAAGACCGGCTACAGCTATGACAAGGATAATCAGCTGATCACGGTGGCGCAGCCTTCGGGGACCACGCAGTACGATTACGATCCGGCCGGAAACCGGACCGTGATGACCGACGGGACCGGTACGACCACGTATACCTACAATGGCGCCAGTCGGTTGACCCAGGTGGCAGGCCCGTCCGGTACCGATACGTACGTTTCGGACAAGAGCGGCAACCAGGTCAGTGACGGGAAGAGCCAGTATGAGTACGACGGCCTGAACCGGCTGACGGGGGTTACGACCGCAACCGACACCGTCGCCTATGAGTACGACGGCGACGGCATGCTGATAGGCCGGACGGCCGGCAGCGGCACCACCCGCTTCTACCTGGACGGCAAGCGGGTCATCAACGAGGGCGACGGGAGCGGCGCCATCACGGCGGCGATGTTCCGGGGCGGCGGTCTGAACCTGGGCCGCAAGGTGGGAGCCAACCCGACGGCGTATTATCTGTACAACGGCCATGGCGACGTGACCGGGATGCTGGATGCCGCCGGCGCTTCGGTGGCGGCATATGATTACGACGCCTTTGGCAAGTTGACTACCAGCACGGGTAGCTTCGACAACCCCTACCTGTATGCCGGCGAGTACTACGACTACACCACGACGCAGTACTACCTGCGGTCGCGGTTCTACAACCCGCAGCTAGGCCGGTTTATCAGCCAGGATACGGACCTCGGGAAGTACGACGATCCGCTGAGCTTGCACCTGTACACGTACGTGAAAAACAACCCGATGACGTATGTGGACCCGACGGGGCACTGGCCCGATTGGCTTGACAACGCTGTCGAGGCCGTCACAGACTTCGCACAGGACGCCTGGAAAGCGGCTACGGACTATGTCTCGGAGGTCAACTGGACGCAGGTCGCGAACGGCGCTGTCGAGGCCTCGCTAGGGGCCCTTGAGGCTGTCGCCGGCGAAGCCGTAGTTGATGCGGGTTGTGCAACTGTTGTTCTTTGCGTCCCAGCAGTTGCGGCTGGTGGATTCATGATGGTGGACGGGGGTTCTCATGTTGCATCAGGCTTGGCGGACGCAGGGGCGGCTCTGACCTTGGCTGATGGATGGACTCCAGGCGATGCGAATGCTGTGAAGGCTGGTTTCAAGGATGTCTTAGGGCCGGCTTCTGGCGAAGATGCCTACCAAGCCGTCAGTTTGGCAGCGAATATGGGGGGGGCAGGGATACTCGAAGCGACGCGAATGCCCGCGCCGACAACCAGGCCAGCCCCTCCTGTCGGAGAGGACCATAACGTTGTCAACTACATGAAATACAAGGAGGTCCTAAGAGCCTCGGAGGCGGCCAATCCTGCAGTGGACAGTCTGAGGGCAACAGGTCAACTGCCTTCGGGATACGTCACGAAGGCGCAGGCACAAGCCGCCGGATGGGCACCAGGTAAGGCTGTGGGTAATTTTGTGCCTGGTGCACAAATTGGAGGGGATGTGTATCGCAACTCTACCGGAGTGGTACCTGCCGCTCCCGGCCGCGCCTGGTTCGAGGCTGACGTCGGCCTCAGCAACATGATGAGTCGAGGGAACCAGCCGGGTTGGCGTTTGCTCTTCTCAAATGACGGGCATATGTACATTTCGCCCGATCATTACGAAACCCCAGCACACTATTTGGGAACGTACAAGTGAACGGAGGGGGACATGTGAAGCTGGTAGAGGTTGACGGGCGCATGATCAGGACGGAGAGAGACTTCCACCAAGTCCTTGCAAAGGCGCTTGACTTCGGGCGATACTACGGAAACAACCTGGATGCGTTGTGGGACCGTCTTAGCACTGATGTAGAGCGGCCCGTCCTGCTCATCTGGAAAGACTCGGAGATCTCCCGCAGACAGTTGACAGATGAGTGCTTTGGCCGCATCGTCGAGGTGTTGCAGGCGGTCAAGGAACAAGACGAACAATTTGGATTGGCCGAACGATTCGTTTTCGAACTCCAGTAGCATTGCTCGTATCTAGTGCGAGCGGTGGAACAAGGGTCATGGCCGCTGAAGCATGAGAGTCCTGCAAAAGTCCGAGAACGGCGAGCCTTGCTCTTCGCGAGGCTCGCCCGTTGTTATGCAATGGGGGTGAGTAATCTCGGATGTGACGCACCCACGGTTCAACCGGATCTCGGAGTGATAGGCACTGCCCATGACGGCGCCTCGGTGCAGGAGGCGGTCGCCAAAGCGGGCGCAGCGCGTCAGCCGCGCCGGACGGCAGGATTCGCTGCGGAACAGGGACTCTGCCGCTGGGATGGCGGAGCCTGAGTTTATGTCCAGGCAGCCGGAACTTCCTGATCCGGGCGGTCGTCTAAATGAAATGCTGAGGCTCGGGGGAAGGAAGTGCGGGCGTGGGCGCCATCATCGAAGTCCAGGACCTCCGGAAAACCTTTCAGATCGCCAAACGGAAAGACGGACCCCTGGGAGCGCTCCGGTCGCTGTTCTCCCGGGAATACACCACGAAGCTGGCGGTGGGCGGCATCTCGTTTGCGATTCAGCCCGGCGAGCTGGTCGGGTATATTGGCCCGAACGGTGCCGGCAAATCTACGACGATTAAAATGCTGACCGGCATCCTTGTGCCCACGTCCGGCCGGATTTCCGTCCGGGGGCTGGTGCCGTATGAGAAGCGGGTGGAGAACGCCCGGCAGATCGGCGTCGTTTTCGGCCAGCGGACGCAACTCTGGTGGGACCTGCCGGCGGTCGAGTCTTTCGAACTGCTGCAGCACATTTACAAGGTGCCGAAGGCCCGATATGAGGCGAACATGGCCCGCTTCAAGGACTTGCTGGGGCTGGATGAGTTTCTGCAGACGCCGGTGCGCCAGTTGTCGCTGGGCCAGCGCATGCGGGCCGACCTGGCGGCGGCCTTGCTGCACGACCCGGAGATCGTCTACCTCGATGAGCCGACAATCGGCCTCGATGTGGTCGCCAAGGAGAAAATCCGGCTGTTCATCAAGGAGATCAACCGGGAGCGGGGCGTCACGGTGATTCTGACCACTCACGACATGCAGGACATTGAGAAAATCACCGAGCGGATGATCCTGATCGATAAAGGGCTGATGGTCTACGACGGCTCTGTCGCCCAGATCAAGGAGCGATTCGGCAAATCCCGCACCCTGGTGGTGGACCTGGAGTCGAACGGCCACGGCGGGCACCTGGAGATTCCGGGCGCCGAGCAGATGAAGCACGAGGGGAGCCGGTTCTGGCTCAAGTTCAACCGGGACGAGGTCTCCGCGAGCGAACTGATCGCCCGGGTCTCCGCCCGGTACGGCATTCGGGACCTGACGGTGGAGGAGCCGGAGATCGAGGGGATCATCTCGCGTATTTACCAGGAAGGGCTGTAGGCGCTCTCGGGGTGGGGTGCCCTCCGGGGGTTGAGCGCTTTGTGTGGTAGGCGCCCTCCGGCCATGGTCCTCGTCGCGGCGGGCGGCCTGTTCTTGAAATGATTCTCGCCGTCCGGGCGTACTCGCTCACTGGCAGGCGAAGTATGCCGTTACCGCTGCGTGCGCACCGGACGGCTGCGAATCTTGAACGAACGCCCGATGCTCCTCAGCCCCTGACCGGCGGGCGCTGCCCTCTTAGCGCCCGGACCGGAGGGCGCAAGCCCGCCCCTTGGCACGGGAGCTCTGACCGGGTGCCCGAGGCGTATCGGGGCGACAGTTCAAGATTCGCAGCCGTTCATGCGCGGCGCAGCGTCGACGACATACTTCGCCTACCCATGAGCGAGTACGCCATGAACGGCGAGAATCATTTCAAAGGTAAGCGCCCCGCAACGCCGAGCGGTGCCCGGTCAGGGCGACCAGACAAGAGCGGTTTCAGTAGGGATTGCAGCCGACGTCGGTGATCTCCGGCACCTGGCCGGGTTCGTTGCACGACGGCTTGTAGTACTCGTAGAGGCTGCGGACGCAGCCGCTCCGTTCGTGCTCGTCTTCCACAAAGGCGCAGGAGACGGAAGCCTCGGCGGCCGTCGCGAAGCGCTGCTTGGCACAGAGATTGATGCCGCCCGTCGCCGCGTTGCCTTCGGTGATGGTGCCGAGGTAGGCCAGCAGCGTCATGTACAGGTTGGCGGCCTGCCCGACGTATATGACCTCCCACTCGCCGCTTTCCGCCCGGGCATGGAGTTTAAAGACACCGCTTTTCTGCGGAACGTCGACGATATCGAACGGATGCGACAGGCTCCCGCCCTTCCAGTCCAGACCGAGGATGGTCATCCAGGCCATGCTTCATTCCGCCCCCTTCTGACGAACTGTATCGATTGTGAACCACTCAGTACCCTCCCACAAACTATCCACAAGCGAAGCGCACGATACAAGGCATATTCGACCAGTATGATAGCACAAAAGTGCCATGCGGTCCATCGCTACCGACCCTGTCCGGAGGTTGCGAGTGCAGGAGGAAGCCGCATTCCGGCGAACCTCTGAATAGCAGTAAGACTCTGTCGGGGGATCACGCGTATGTGCAGGCTGAAGCGTTTGGGCGGGATCGTACTCCCGCTGATTCTGATTCTGGCCGGGTGTGGCGACGCCAAACCCACCGAGGGCGTCCTGGTAAGCCACTCGGCCACCGTGGTGCCGCCGGCGGTAACACTGCTTTTCGTCGGGGATATCATGCTGGCGCGGACGCCGGGGCAGGCGCTGGCCCGCGGCGACGACCCGTTCGCGGCGTTCGGCCCGCAGCTTCAGCAGGCCGACCTGGCGGTGGGCAACCTGGAATGTGCAGTCGCCACCGTGGGCAGCCGGGTGCCCAAGCTGTACAACTTTCGCTGCCATCCCCGAAGCGTGGCGCCGCTGGCGAAGTACTTCGGGGCGGTCTCCGTGGCCAACAACCACGCCGGCGATTTCGGCCGGGGCGCCTTCGCAGAGGAACTGGACCTGCTGACCAAAGGTGGCGTCCCGTATTTTGGCGGTGGTCATGACGCCGCCGAGGCCCACTCGGCGCTCATCGTGGAGCGCAAGGGCCTGAAAATTGGGCTGCTCGGGTATGACGAGGTCGAGCTCCGTTCTTACGAAGCCGGCCGCGATACGCCGGGCGTGGCCTGGAGTGACGACGACCAGGTGATGGCGGACATCGCCGCCGTCCGGGCCAAGGTGGACCTGCTGGTCGTGTACCCGCACTGGGGTCTTGAGTACCACTTTCAGCCGTCCGACCGGCAACGGGCGCTGTCCCGCAAGATGATCGATGCCGGTGCGGACCTGGTCGTGGGATCGCACCCCCACGTGACGGAAACGGCGGAATACTACAAAGGCCGGCTGATCGTCTACAGCCTGGGCAACTTCGTCTTCGACGACTTTCTCGATGTCGGTCCGAGCCTGAAAGAGCCGTCGCGCACCAGTTGGGTGCTGCGGGTGACCATGGACCGAACCGGGCTGGTGACCTGGGACACCCTAATCGCCCGGAACGACGACTCGGGCTTTCCCCGTCCGGTCCATGGGACGGCCGGCCCCTGTGGCGCCAGGGAATCGCAGGCGATCGGGCAGTGCAAAACCAACTGAGCGCAAAAAGGGAGTGGCCCGGTGGGGCCGCTCCCTTGGTCTTTGCTATTCGCCTGAATGCCAGCCGACGGGGCAGACTATGGGCGAAGGAGGCGATTCTTCTGCATCGTGATGAGGTGCTGCATCAACTGAAAGAGTTGTACGACCAGACCGAGCGGACCCGGGAGCGGGGCGACCACCTGTTTGAACAGATGCCCCTGCATGTCCATCCGCAGTCGCTCAACTACGGCAAGGATTTGGACCGGAAAGAGGCCGACTACAACCGGCTCGTCCGCGTCGCGCAAAGGCGGGGGGTGCTGACGGAGGCGGACCTGACCGAGGCCGGACTCCCGGGCAGGTTGGAAGGCAACCGCAAACGCGAGCCGGTCGACCTGACCTCACCCGGACCTGACCCGGACGTGACCCGGGCCTAACCCAGGCAGATCGGCAGGTCCAGTTCCGCCGACCAGTGGCAGAGGCGCCGGAGCGCCTGCCAGACCCGCACCGGGCCGGTCAGGCCTTCGGGCTCCTCGTCGTCGGGGGTGGTCAGGGCCGTCTGCATCTCCTCCGGATAGTGCTCGGCCAGCACCGGCCCTAACGCCTCCAACTCCTGGAGCAGGACGACGGCGGACCCGATCGAGATCTCCTCTACGAAAAAGGCCTGGGGGAAATCCACCGGCAGGTAATAGCCGTCGGTGGCGGAGTGGTTGATCAGGTGGTTGAACACGAAGCCGGGCGGCACGTTCCCATCCCAGTAATCGTCAGGGGTGTGCCCCTGGGTGGCGGCGGCGATCGACCGGAGGTCGTCCAGTTCCGTGCTGTCGCCGAGTTCCAACTGCTCGCCTTCAATTTCGGCGGGCGCCGACAGGGTCACTTCCAGGGCATAAAGATCCCGCAGCACGTCTTCGATCTGCCGGGCCTTCTCCTGGTCCTGCACCTGCATCAGACTCAACTCTTCCGGGTCATCCTCGCCGAACAGGGCCGCGTACAGCTCCGGGGAATAAACCAGCGGCCGCACCGCCGCATCAAGTTCCATGGCCGGTATCCTCCCCACCGTGTGTCTGGGGTCATTATCCCACAAAAAGCGGCCCCGTGCATCCGACCCGTGCAATGGCACGGTGTCTGGCACGGGGCCGCTCCGACCGAATCGGCTCAGTTGCCGGCGGCGGCACCGAGACCGGACCGCGTCGCCCGGATCGCCTGACCGGACAGGACAGCCTCCGCCATCGCAATCGACAGGCCGGCGGTCAGGCCGTGCCGGTCGCGGTCGGGGTGGTACTCCACAATGTCGAGGGCCAGCACGCGGCACTGCCGGGCAACGGCGGTCACGAGGTCCAGCGCCTCGAACCGGTGCAGACCGCCCGGGGCCGGCGTCATGGTGCCAGGCGCCTCAGCGGGCTCCACAGCGTCGATGTCGAAGCTGATGAACACATCCCGCTTGAGCCGGCGCAGCACCTGGTCCCATTCGTGCCGGACCTGGTCCGGACCCAGCACTTCCACCTGCTCGCGCACCAGCAAATCCCGTTCGCCGGTGTCCAGGTCCCGGATGCCCCAGAGCCGGAGGTCGGCCGGTTCCACCAGGCGGGGCATATACGCCGGCATCAGGCCGCAGGCCAGGGACAGCACCATGCCGTGCGGGTTGCCCGACGGGGAAGTTTCGACAATGTTAAAGTCGCCATGGGCGTCGATCCAGATCACGTCGAACTGGTGGCCCATCTCCTTCAGCGCCCACATGGTGCCCAGGCTGGTGGTATGGTCGCCGCCCAGCGTCAGCATCAGGTGCTCGGGCCGGTGCTCCTCCCGCCAGAGGCCGGACTGCACCCGCGCTGCGGCCACCACTGCCGCCAACCGCGCCGGAACCGAATCGCGCTCCGGCCCTCCGGCACCACCAGGTCGCCCAGGTCCTCCACGTTAAACCCCCGGCGGGTAAGCCGCTCCACCAAACCAGCGACACGGAGCGCCTCCGGACCATGCCGCAGCGCTGTGCGCGGCATTCCCTGCGTCGTCGGAAAACCCAGTACCTGCACCGCCACTGGTACGTCCCCCTTTTCGCTCCCCTGTGCCGGAGTCCCGTTATACATTTCTGGTTATGCACTCCTGGGTATGCACTTGTGAGTATGCAATGATGTATATTCTTCCTCCCGCCAAGGGTTTCCTTCCGGTCGGTGTGATTTTTCCCGCGACGTCGGGTCATGCTACAGGGGAGGGAGGGACCCGCAAATGCCGAGAGTCAAGAAGGTCGGCGCAGCCAGGGGATCCAGGCAGAAAGAGCTGACGCCGCTGGACCGGCTGAAGCTGGAGATTGTGGCGGAACTCGGGCTGGCCGAAAAAGTCGTAGCCGAGGGATGGGGAAACCTTACCGCCGTTGAGACCGGACGGCTGGGGGGGATCTTGCATAAACGTTTGAAGGACCAGGGCGTCACCATCGGTCCGAAAGGCAGCCTCGTGCCCCGCTAGCAGGAGCCGGGGCTCGCGACCACGAAAGCACCCTGTGCAATCGGCGCCCGCCGGAGGCCAATGCTCCAGACGGGACCAGGGGGTGCTTTTCGTCATGCGTTACATGGCTGCCGCCGTCCAGTTCGAGCCCCGGTTCGGCGAGAAGGAGCACAACATCGGCCGCCTGGTGGAACTGACAACGGAGGCGGCGCAGGCCGGCGCCCGGCTGGTGGTGCTGCCGGAGATGGCGACGACCGGCTACTGTTTCCTGAACCGGCGGGAGATCGCGCCCATGGTGGAACAGGTGCCGGACGGCCCCACCGTCCGGACGTTTGCGGCCCTGGCTGCCCGGCTGGGGATTCACGTCGTGGTGGGGCTGCCCGAACTGGAGCCGTCCACCGGGGCGTACTACAACACCGCTGCACTGATCGGGCCGCACGGGTACATCGGCGAGTACCGGAAAACCCATTCGTACATAGATGAAACCCGCTGGGCCCGGGACGGCGACCTGGGCATTCCCGTCTTCGAGACGGACCTGGGCCGGATTGCCATTCAGATTTGCATGGACGGCGACTACTTTGAGCCGTCCCGGGTGGCCGCACTGGCCGGCGCCGACGTCATCGCCTTTCCGACCAACTGGCTGGGCCGCACCCTGTCCTGGCGGGCCCGGGCGGTGGAGAACGGCGTCTACCTGATCGCTGCCGACCGCTGGGGCCAGGAGCGGGGGTCGAAGTTCGCCGGGGATTCCGTGATCCTGAACCCCAGGGGCGAAGCGCTCAACCTGCTCTCCACCGGTGACGGCCTCGTACTGGCCGAGATCGATCTGGACCAGGCCCGGACCGCCCGGGCGGCGGCGCTGGCGCTCCGCCGGCCGGACCAGTACCAGGAGTTGCTGCTCAGCAGCTATCTCTGGGCGGCTGACGATGCCCAGACGCTCCCGGCGGGCCGCCCGGCGGTGGTAGCCGTCGGGCCGGCCTGCGACGGCGCGCACATGGCCGACCTGGCCCGCTGGGCCGATAAGCAGGTTCGGGACCGGGGCTGGGCGAAGCTGGACCTGGCCGTCTTCCCGTATGCCGCGGCTGCGCCCGACGGCGCCGGTTTGCTCGCCGTGGCCCTGGACCTGGACTGCCACCTCGTCTGGGCCGCCCGTGACCCCGACGGCTGCAACACCGCCTACCTGCTTGGGCCGGAGGGCCTTGTGGGGCGCTACCGGCAGGTGCATGCCGAAGACGGCGCCGTTCCCGGTGACGAGGGCTTCCCGGTTTTCGATTTACCATGGGGCCGTATCGGCCTGCTAGTAGGGCAGGATCTGGCCGTGCCCGAGTCCGCCCGGATTCTCGCCAAACTGGGCGCCGACCTCATCCTTGTTCCTGGCATGACCGGCGGGGACCGGGACCGGTGGCTCTGGTCCGTCCGGGCCATGGAAAACAATACGGCGCTGGCCGTAGCCAACGCCGAAGGGATATCGGTGACTGTGGGACCGGGTAAGGTCGCCGGCGGAGACCCGGGCGCCATGACGGTCACATTGGTGGATACGGCAGCGCCTGCCATTCGTACCAAAGAACTGCTTCGCAAACTCCAACCCAGATGGTATGATGCACTGGTAAGCCGATAAACCAGATCGGCCCGGCTTGACGCCGGGCCGATCATTGTGTTTACGGAGTTTTTTAAGGGGTGTGGAAGTTTACTGTGCCGGTGTTGGCCTCAAGGGTGACCGTGAACTTTCCGTCGCCGGAGCTGCCTACGGCGGAACTGCCGGCGCCGTTCCGGTTCACGTTCATGAACGACGGTACCGTAATGTTGCCGGTCCGGGTATCGGCGGTGACCCGCATGCTGGACTCCCGGGGAGCGGTCAGCGAGACGGAACCGTTCTGGGTCCGCATGATCACGTCGCCTTCCAGCACCGCCCGCGTGGCGGCCCGGACGCTGCCGGTCTTGGACTCGGCCACCAGCTTGCCGCCCCGGAACTCCTGCACGTTGATGGTGCCGGTACCGGAGTCCAGCTGGACGGGGCCGTTCATGTCAGTCAGGTCCAGGGCGCCCACCGTCGTCTTGGCGGATACCGGGCCGTCGAAGTTGCGAATCTGAATCCAGCCCGAGCCGCTCCCGGCGGTAAGGGTGCCGGAACTGGCCTGCACCGAGATGCGGCCGACCCGGCTGGTCAGGTCGAGGTCGCCCTTATAGCCGGTCACGTTCAGCCAGCCGGTGCCGGTGGAAGCTCTGATCTTCAAGCCGGGCGGCGCGTAGATCACATAACGGATCGACACGTCGTGCAGGTTGCCGGCGATTTGCGGGCGGAACCGCACTGTTTCCCCCTGCTCCACGTTCATCTTAATGGAATCCATCTCCCGCCGGAGGGCTTCCCGGTCGATTACCAGGCCGTTCGCGGTGTAAGTAGCCTCCACCCGGAGCGCGTCGGTCCGGGCGCTCTGCTCAATGCTGATGGCGCCCACGTCGATGTCGGTGACCAGTTCCTTCACGCCCGTCGCCGGGAGGTTCCACTGCTCGTTCCGGCTGATGCCCGGGCCGAAGTTGAACGGCAGGTTAGTGGCGTCGATGCCGCCGGAGACGAACGTGCGGAAAGCCATGATGCCCACGGCCAGGATGCCGACCAGGAACAGCAGGAAGGCGCCGCCCCAGTCGAACCGCAGTCTGGTTTCCCCCTCGGCCCGCTGCGCCAGCAGGCTCCGGATCAGATATTCCGCCCCGAAACCGATCAGAATCAACGGCCAGAGCTTTAACAGGAGGCTGAGGCCGGATTGACTGGCGCTCAGGTTGTCCATCAATAGGGCGACGCCAAACCCGATCAGGCCAACGGCCACGGTGATGCGACCAACTCTATGTGATACCGGGGTCATGAAAGGATCCTCCTTTTGGGCGAGAAGGCCCGAGCGGTAGTGCGTGCGTGTCGCTTTCGCGGAATTAGACGGCGCCCCGGAGCATATCCCTTCAAAGGTTCCGGCAGTTTACCGAAAAAAGTTACGGGCTACAGGAGTGAAGCGTGGGTGCGTGCTGGCATGCGTTTAGTGACCCGGTGGGGTCTGATCGTCCTGGTGTTCCTGTTGGTGGCCGCCGCGGCGCCCCCGAAGGGCGGCGATTCGGCTGTACGTGGACCGAAGTCGCTGGTCGCCGTGCGGGCCGTTGCCGAACCGGTTACGCCACTCGGTCCGCCGGTCCCGCCCAGAGCCGAGCACATCCTGGCGAAGGTGCCGGTGCTCATGTACCACGAAATTGGCGACAAGCCCAACAACAACTACGTCGACCAGGTGGAGTTCGAAGCCCAGATGCGCTGGCTGGCGGATCATGGCTACCACGGGGTCACCCTGGGCGAAGTCTACCGCCACTTTCACCAGGCGGCGCCGCTGCCGCCCCGGCCGGTGGCGATCACGTTCGATGACGGTTACAGCACATTCTACACGATTGTGGTGCCAACCCTGCAGCAACATCACTTCCGTGCCACGAATTTTGTGATCACCGGCCAAGTGGGCAAGCACGAGTTCATGACCTGGGACGAGGTGGAGCAACTGCCCAAACTCGGCATGGAAGTCGGCGCGCACACGGTTCACCACCCGGACTTGCGGATGATCAGCGAGGAGCGGCTGCACGAGGAGGTTTTTGGCTCCAAGGCTGCGCTGGAGGCGCACCTGGGGATACCGGTCCAGTTTTTCTGCTACCCGTCCGGCCAGCATAACAACGCGGTGCTGGCCATGGTACAGGCGGCAGGCTTCCTGGCGGGCGTGACGACCGCCTACGGCCCGGCTACGCCGGAGCAGGACCCGCTGATTATGGACCGAATCCGCGTCCTGCGCACCGACACCGTCGATGCTTTCGGCGTGAAAGTCGCCCGGGCGTCGGTGGAGCCGTAGCCCTTCGCTAACGAGTCCCCAGGGCGACCATCACCACGCCGCCGAGCACGAGCAGCAGCTTCAGGGGTTCGATTTTCCCCAGTTGGTCTGCCAGGCCCAGGGCGCTTACGGAAATGAAGATGAACGGCCCCACCATGCCCAGGTAGCTGTTAAGCCGCAGCATGGCGGACGTGTTGTTCATTCGCATGAGGGCGATGGCCGCGGCCACCTCCACGGTGGCGGAGAGTGCCCGCATCAGCCGCATGCCCCAGATTAGTTTGAGATCCAACGCACAATCCTCCTGTCTCCACGGGCGGCCGGGAGCCGCACCCCCCGCCGCTAAGTCCGGCGCAACAGGGCCAGCAAAACGGCCGTGAAACCGGCGGCCGCCAACGGCCCGACCGGAATGCCCTTGAAGAGGACGACGCCGAGAACGGTGCCCACCACCATGCCCACGATCACTTCCGGTTTCACCTGCAGGAGCGTTACGCCGTAGCCTGAAAGCACGGCCGCCACCATGCCGCCGATAATAGCGGCCAGGCCGTTCCACGAGGTAAAGGACTGCTTGATTTCCGGCCAGCCAACCTCGCCGGTCGCAAACGGGATCAGCACCGCCATGAGCAGGAAAATCAGGCCGACTTCCAGGCCGCGCCGCTCCAGGATTGGAAAAAAGCGGTTCAGGCGCATCACCTGCATGATCAGCACGACACCCGCCGATGTGGCGATCAGGGCGTTCCGGGCTGCCAGGCCAAGCGCCATCAAGGTGAGCAGAATCACGCGCTCGCTGCCCATGGCTCATCCCTCCTGTCCCTATGCCTATGGACTGGCCACGAAAAAATTCCTTTCGAAAAGACTGATGTCGCCGCGGCGTTGGGCACGCTATGGCCAGCATTGATCTGCAACCGGAGGGATGACTCGTGGCCCAGACTGCAACGGCCGGACCGAATAAGTGGCTGCAGCTTGCCGCGCTCAGCACCGTCCCGCTGATCATGGTGCTGGGAAACTCCATGCTGATTCCGGTGCTGCCGGACATGGGCCGGGAGATGTCGCTGGACAAGTCGGTGACGGGACTCGCAGTCACCGCCTTTTCGCTGGCCGCCGGCGTTGGCATCGCCCTGGCCGGCTTTCTGGCCGACCGGTTCGGCCGCAAGGTCGTGATCGTCCCCAGCCTCCTGCTTTACGGGCTGGGGGGCGTTATCTCCGGGCTGGGCGGCTGGCTGCTGGCGGAGAACGGGTTCTGGCTGGTCATGGCGGGCCGGGTGGTCCAGGGACTGGGTGCCGCCGGCACGGCCCCCGTGGCCATGGCTTTCGTGGGCGACCTGTTCAGCGGCGGACAGCGGGTGACGGCTCTGGGCATCCTGGAGGCGTCCAACGGGTTGGGCAAGGTCGTTTCGCCCATCCTGGGCGCCCTGGTAGGGGCGCTCTTTGTCTGGTGGGGGGTCTTCTTCGCCTACGCCGGGTTGTCTGTGCCTTTTGCCCTGGCCGTCTGGTTTCTGACCGGGGAGCCCAAGCGGGAGAAGGCCGGGAGTGCAAAGGAGTACTTCGGGTCCATCGTCAAGGTCTTCAAGAAAAAAGGCGGGCCGCTGGTGGCCTGCTTCTGGGCCGGGACGGTGGCGCTCTTTATCCTCTTTGGCGTGCTCTTCTTTCTCTCCGAGCACCTGGAGAGCGTGCACGACATCGACGGAGTGCCCAAGGGGTTTCTGATCATGTGGCCTGTCCTCGCCATGTCGGTCACCTCGTTCGCTTCCGGCCTCTTCCTGCAGAACTATACGAACCTGCTCAAGCCTGCCGTGGTCACCGGACTCGCCATCGCCATCGGCGGGATGCTGCTGGTGGCCTTTGTCCCCCAGGACTGGGCCTTCTTTACGGGCATCATCGTCGGCGGCGTGGGCACCGGCCTGCAGCTACCGGGGCTGAACAACCTGATTACATCGTCCGTGGGCACCGGGCAACGGGCCGGCATCACATCGATTTACGGGGCGGTCCGCTTTATCGGGGTGGCCTTCGGGCCGCCGATATACGGGGCGCTCATGAAGAACGGCGAAGCGGTGCCGTTCTGGTTCTCCGCCGGGCTCCTGGGGCTGACCCTCGCCGTCACCGTCTTCTTCATTAACCCGGAACGGCTGGTGGGTGGGGCCGGAGGCGGGCCGGAAGCGGGCGGAAAGGGCAAGCGGCTGCCCGGGTGGAAAGTGCCGGACAACTTGCCGGTGGGAACCCGGAGCGACCAGTACGAACCCATCGGGTAACGGGACAGGGAATCCGGCCGGCCTGCTCGAAATTATAAGCAGACGCTGCGCGAGCGGGGTGACATGGTGGATCTGATCCGGGCCGCAGGCCTGTGGGAAGAGAACCAGGAGTACCTGAAACAGTGCCTGGGCTACAGCAACTCCAACCGGTTTGGCGCCCACTGGGTGCTAATGCCCGACGTGCCTTTTCCCAAGTTTAATCATGCCAGCCGCATCCGGTTGGCTTCAGAAGCGGTGGACGGCCTGATTACGGAATGTCGGGCCTTTTTCCGCGCCCGGCGGCTGCCGTTCAGCAGCCTCATGGTCACGCCGGCCACCGAGCCGGCCGACCTGCCGGCCCGGCTGTACCGGCTCGGCTTCACCAGCGAGACCAATCCGGTCATGCTCTGGGGCGGCACACCCATTCGGGGGGAACACCGGGAACTCCGGGTGGAATACGCCGATCGCAGCCAATCCCCGCTGCTGTTCGACCTGATCAGCCAGGTCTTCTTCCCGGGCGCCGGGCACGAGACCATCGCCATGGGGCGCCGGGCGGTGGACATTTCGTACGACATCGGGGCGCTCAATTACATTGCCTACTGGAATGGGCGGCCCGCCGGGGCCGGCATGCTGTTTTGCCGGGAGGGCATGGGCGGCATCTATAACATGTGCACGCTGCCGCAGTTCCGGGGCCGGGGCGTGGCGACCGCGGTGCTGGCGGCCGCTCTGCACGACGCCACGCGGCTGGGTTGCGAGGGCGTCGGCCTCACGCCAACGGCCATGGGGCGGCCGCTGTACGAGAAACTGGGCTTCCGGGAGATTTACGAGGAACGCTATTTCGTGGAGCGGTTCTAGTTTTCTTTGGCCACGTTCCGTCTGACCCTGCGGGTTCCCCCGCGGGGTCATTGTTTTGCCATGCCTCGTTGCGGCAGCCTGTACGAGAATGGCGTCCACCGGCTGTTTTCTTTTTGCTGTTCAGGCAGTATCGCAAAGGAAAAACAAACTCACTAACAGAATAGAACCTTTTAGGGTAAAAGTATCTACGAGGCCTAGTGGTTTGGAGCTACAAGGTCTGGCGCCAATAGGGAAAAGGGGGCTTCTTTATGCGGCGCACACGTTTTTCCTGGTTGATTGTGGCATCGTTGGTGGTCATGCTGCTCGTATCGGCCTGTACCGGCGCCAATCCCACGACCGGCGGCACCAGCGCCGGCCCTGCGGGGGAGAAGGCTGCACCGCAGGTTCAGGGCAACCTCGTCTATGCGTCCAGCGACAACCCGGTTAGCTTTAACCCGATCCTGCTCACGGATTCGGCTTCGTACTGGGTGGCCGAACGAGTCTTTTCCAGCCTGGTGAACATCAACGTAAAGCTGGAGCCGGTAGGTGACCTCGCGATCGATTGGACCGCGTCGCCCGACGGGTTGCAGTGGACGTTCCGGCTCCGCAAGGATGTCAAGTTCCACGACGGCCAGCCGTTCACGGCCGAAGACGTAGCCTTTACCTATAACACCATCAAAGACAAGACCTACACCGGCCCGTACGGTGCCGCCTTCAAATGGCTGGACCGGGTCGAAGTCGTGGATCCCTACACGGCCAAATTCATTCTCAAAGAGTCGTACGCGCCGTTCATCACCACCATGACGTTCGGCATTCTGCCGAAGCATCTGTACGACGCCAAACCGGTGGCGGAGATGAAAGACAACCCGGCGAACCGCAAGCCGGTCGGGACCGGGCCGTGGAAGTTCGGGGAATGGGTGCCCGGGCAGTATATCGCCCTGACCCGCAACGACAGCTACTACGCCGAAGGCCCGTACATTCCGGACGTGCGGCTGAAGTTCGTGGCGGATTCCAACGTTTCGGTGGCCCAGCTGGAGGCCGGCGAAATCGGCGCCATGCTGGTGCCGTCCAAAGACGTCAAGCGCATCACCAGCACGTATGCGGACAAGTTGAGCTTTTACAAGTATGAGGGTACCTCGTTTGAGTATATCTGCTTTAACCTGACCAGGCCGGGCCTGATGGACAAGGCGGTCCGCCATGCCATCGCCTACGCCGTGGACCGGCAGAAAATGGTCACCGACATCCTCGAGGGTGAGGCGGTGGTCATGGACACGACCATGGCGCCCGGCTCCTGGGCCTATACGACCCAGGGCGTCACGCACTACACCGCCGACCCGAAGAAGTCCATGGCGATTCTGGAGCAGGCCGGCTATGTGTTGGGGACCGACGGCATTTACAGCAAGGACGGCAAGCGCCTCTCCTTCACGCTCATCACAAACGCGGGCCACACCGCCCACGAGTCGGTGGCGCTGCTGATCCAGAAGGAGCTGAAGGACGTCGGCATTGAGATCAAGACCGACTTCATTGAGAACTCGGTGATGCTGGACAAGTACGTGTACCCCGGGAACTTTGACCTGTTCCTCTCCAACTTTGGCAGTGGCATCGACCCGGACCAGTACAGCTTCTTCCACTCCTCACAAGCCCAGAAAAACGCCCAGGGCCGGTTTGTGGGCTACAACCGGGCCTCGTATAGCAATCCGGAAGTGGACCGGCTGCTGGAAGATGGGCGCAAGGAGCCCGACAAGGCCAAACGCGCGGCGATTTACGCCAGGTACCAGCAGATTATTGCCGACGATATCCCGTGGTTGGTCCTGTACAGCCCCAAGAATACCTACGCCGTTAAGAAGCAGGTGAAGGGCGTGATCTCCGGTCCAATCGGGCCGCTGCTGCCCCGAGTCTGGTACAGCGAACAGCCGTGACCGGCCATGCGTAGGTACGTCCTGGGCCGGCTCCTGCAGGTGATCCCCATGGTGCTCGGCGTGACGCTGATCTCCTTCGTGATCATCAAACTGGCCCCCGGCGGCTTCATGACCGTAATGGCCGACAACCCGGACGTGGACCCGGCCCTGGTGGACCGGGTCCGGGTGATGTATGGGCTTGACCGGCCGGTCATGATCCAGTACCTGGTGTGGCTGGGCCGGCTGTTGACGGGCAACTTTGGTGAGTCGTTCGTCGAGGCCCGTCCGGTGATGGCGATCTACTTGCAATGGCTGCCCAACACGCTGTTGCTGAACGTGCTGGGCATGTGCTGCATTTTCCTGCTGGCCATTCCGATCGGGATCATCGCCGCGGTCAAGCAGTACTCCCGGTTTGACTTTGTGGTGACCGCGATTACGTTTGCCAGCGAAGCGCTGCCCAGTTTCGTGCTGGCCATGGTGCTGATTTACGCCGTCGCGCTGCCGTCCCACGGGGCCATTCCGCTGGGGGGGATCGCCACCTACGGGGTGAGGCTGGGGAACGCGGGGCTGACAGCGGTGCTGTTGGATCGGGCCCGACACCTGGTGCTGCCGCTGACGGTGGTCGTCTTCGGCGGGCTGACGGGGCTGACCCGGTATGTCCGCTCCAGCATGCTGGAAGTGATCCGGGAGGACTTCGTGCGCACGGCCCGGGCCAAGGGGCTGCCGGAGCGGGTGGTCATTTACCGGCACGCGCTTCGCAATGCGATCATTCCGATCATCACCGTGGTGGGCCAGATGATCCCGGCCATGATGGGCGGATCGGTGGTGGTGGAGCAGGTTTTCGGCTGGCCCGGCATCGGGTTGATGACACTCCGGGCCGTTCTGCAGCGGGATTACCCGGTGATCATGGCGTCGCTGACCGTGGGCGCCGTGCTGACGATCGTGACGTACCTGGTTGTGGATGTGCTGTACGTGGTGGTCGATCCGCGCATCAAGTACAGTTAAGGGGGGCGCAGATTGGTGGAGGAGGTCAGCCTCGGGAAGGCGGTCTGGCGGCGATTCCGGCGATCCAAGCCGGCCATGGCCGGCCTCGCCGTGCTGCTGCTCCTCTGCGCCATGGCGCTCCTGGCGCCGCACCTGGCGACCCACCCTTACGACGACATGCACACGGAGGACCGGTTCCACCGGCCCGCGGCCGAGTATCCGCTGGGCACCGACCACCTGGGGCGCGATATCTGGAGCCGGATCGTGTGGGGCAGTCGAATCTCGCTTTCCGTGGGCTTTCTGTCGGCGGCACTCGCCGTGTCGGCCGGCACGCTGGTGGGAGCCGTGGCCGGTTACTACGGGGGCTGGGTAGACGTGGTCGTCAGCCGGGCCGTGGAGACGGTGATCGCCATTCCGCTGTTCTTTTTGCTCATTACGATCGTGGCCGTGGTGCACCGTTCGGTTTTCGACATCGTGCTGATCATCGGGCTCTCCACCTGGCCGCGGGTCGTTCGCATCGTCCGGGGGGAGTTTCTCAAGCTGAAAGCCCGGGATTTTGCGGAGGCGTCCCGGGCGCTGGGGGCTACTGATGCGCGGATCATCTGGCGGCAGATTCTGCCGAACGCCATCGCCCCGGTGATCGTCGCCGCCACGCTGCTGATCGGCCAGGCGATTCTGACGGAGTCGGCGCTCAGTTTCCTGGGCTTCGGCGTGCCACCGCCTTTTCCGAGCTGGGGCTCCATGGTCTCCTCAGGCAAGGACTACCTGCGGGATTCCCCGTGGATCGCCCTGGCGCCGGGCGCTTTCATTTTTATCACGGTGATTTCGTTCAATTTTGTCGGCGACGGGCTCCGGGACGCGCTGGACCCGAAACTGAAGCGATAACGGAAGCCCGGCCCTGTTCGAGGGGCCGGGCTTTATTTCGCGACTGACTCCGTCAGTCGCGGGGTGGTCTTGACCGGCGGGTCATAATGGGTCCTTCGCCCGATTGCTTCGGGTGCCGGATTTGTGCTTAAGCACTGCATGAAATATACTTGCTTCACCCGATATCATCATAAACTTTTTAAATGTATATTTATCGTAATGTCAACGTACAAGAAGGAGGCCCATTATGCGTAACAAGTGGATTCCCGCAAGCGTGGCAGCCCTGACGCTGCTTGCCGTCGCCGTTTCGGGCTGCTCCACGGCCACCAAGGCGACCGACACCGGCCACAATGCTGCCCCGGCCGCGGCCTCCGGCGCGATCACCTGGCAGGACATGGACAAGATGCATGAGGCGGGCATCAAGGCGTTCCCGGCCGAGACCGCCGGCAAGGGCAACCAGACGCTTCAGCCGGACATGGACGGCGACGTGAAGGTCTTCCACCTGACGGTGAGCAAGATTCAGTGGGAAGTCGCCCCCGGCAAGAAAGTCGATGCCTATGCGTACAACGGCCAGGTTCCCGGCCCCGCCATTCACGTGACCGAAGGCGACAAGGTCCGGGTGATCGTCAAGAACGACCTGCCGGAGTCCACGGCGGTGCACTGGCACGGCCTGCTGGTCAGCAACGACCAGGACGGCGTCCCGTACCTGACCCAGCCGCCGATTACCCCCGGCTCGACCTACACCTATAACTGGGTGGCGGTGAATCCCGGCACCCAGATGTACCACAGCCATCACAACTCCACGGCTCAGGTGACCAAGGGGCTTTACGGCGCCCTGATTGTCGACCCGAAGGAGAAGGCCGAGAGGACCAAGTACAAGGAAACGGTGGATGCCACCATGTTCCTGAGCGACGGCAACCTGGGCTTCACGCTGAACGGCAAGGAGTTCCCGGCCACGTCGCCGATTTCGGCGAAGCGGGGCGACAAGGTCCGCATTCGCTACATCAACGCCGGCCAGCTGGTCCATACCATGCACCTGCATGGGCTGACGCAGTTGGTGGTGGAGAAGGACGGTTATTCGCTCCCGCAGCCGTACAAGGCCGACACGATTCTGATCGGCCCCGGCGAGCGGTACGACGTGATCGTGGATGCGAACAACCCGGGCGCCTGGGCGCTGCACTGCCACGTGCTGGGCCACGCGGAAAGCGAGCACGGCATGTTTGGCATGGTGACGGCGCTGATCGTGGCGAAGTAGTCCCCGACCGCAAAACGACCTGCCCAACCGGGCAGGTCGTTTTTCTACGTGTCGCGGCTCTCGGTGGTCAGGCCGCACTGCCGGGCCAGGGCACCGGCGCAGGCGCCGGCGATTTGGTAGTAAAACGTCAGCTCGGCCGCAATCTGTACGCCGCCGGCCGCGCCGGGCAGCGCCCCCAGTTGGGCAACCACCGCCCCGGACTGCTCCGGTGGGTCGAAGCGGAACGCAAGCGTTTCGGCCGCCGGTCCGGCGGTCCAGAACCGGTCAGGGTCAGCCACGCCGGCAACGGGATATTCGACGTCGCCTCTGGACGCCAGCCGCATGTGGAGATCTTGCAGCAACAGGTTGCGGTCCAGCCCCCGCAGGTCGATAAGCAACTGCGGGTCGGCATCCAGTTCCGCCGCGAAGCGGTAGCCGACCGCCGCCATGTGCTTGCACGGAAATGCCTGGTCCGGGCACGAGCAGGCGCCGCCCAGACTCTCGTCGTCTTCCGGAAAGAGCGGGGCGCGGGCCGCGCTGAAGAGGTACTCCACGTCCGGTGGCATCTCCCCGGCGCGCAGGGCCGCCGCCAGGTCGGGCCGTTTCGCCAGCGCGGTGACCACCCGGCGCCAGTCCTTCGACTCCAGGGGTTCAACGTGAATCTGCACTCGGTACGGCCTGGGCCGCGAGCCCTGGACCCTCGCCTCGACTACACCGGGGCCGACTCTCAGGTCAAGCACCTTGCCCGCCAGGGCGTAGGTGCGCCCACGCTCGAGCCGTGACTCCCATCCGAACGATTCCAGCCACGCCAGGAACCGCTTGCCTGCCCAGGTAGCCCCGAACGGTGGTTGCCCGCCCATGTCGCTCACTCCCGATCCAAGGTGAAGAGTGTCCGCAGCTCCGCCGTGGTCAGTTCGGTCAGTGCGCCCTCGCCTGTGGCGACGACCCGGTCGACCAGTTGACGCTTGCCCGCGATGAGGGCGTCGATTTTCTCTTCGACCGTGCCGGCGGCGATCAGCTTGTGGACGAGCACGTTTCGCTGCTGGCCGATGCGAAAAGCCCGGTCGGTGGCCTGGTTCTCGACCGCCGGGTTCCACCAGCGGTCGAAATGGAAGACGTGGTTGGCGCCCGTCAGGTTAAGTCCCACGCCGCCGGCTTTCAGCGTGAGGACGAAGACCGGCGGTCCTCCGGGCGACTGGAAGCGTTCGACCATGCGGGCCCGTTCCGGCCCGGGCACGCCGCCGTGCAAGAAGAGCACTTCGCGGTTCCAGACGGCGCTCAGGTGCTGCCGGAGCAGCCGGCCCATGGCGGCATACTGCGTGAAGATCAACGCCCGGTCGCCCTCGGCCAGCACCTCCTCCAGCATGTCCATGAGGCGGTTGAGCTTGCCGGACCGGTCATCCAGCCGGCTTTCGTCGCCCAGGAACTGGGCGGGGTGGTTGCAAACCTGTTTGAGCCGGGTGAGCGTCGCCAACACCAGGCCGCGCCGCTGGAGGCCATCGGCCTTTTCGATTTTCCTGAGCATGTCGTCCACCACCGCGGCATAAAGGCCCGCCTGCTCGTCGGTCAGGTTCACGTAGACCGGTTGCTCCAGCTTCTCGGGCAGATCCGAAATGATGCTCGGGTCGGTTTTGACGCGCCGCAAAATGAACGGCTGCATGATGCTGCGCAGGCGGGCCGCCACGGTCTCGTTCCGGTGGCGCTCAATCGGAATGACGAAGCGGGTCTGAAACTCCTTCGCGGACCCGAGGTATCCGGGGTTGAGAAAGTCCATGAGCGACCAGAGTTCCGTCAGCCGGTTCTCCACCGGCGTGCCGGTCAGGGCGATGCGGTAGCCGGCCGGGAGCGAACGGAGACTCTGGCTCTGCCGGGTATCGGCGTTTTTGATATTTTGCGCCTCGTCGAGGACGATGCCGGCCCAAACGACCGTGGCCAGGTCCGCAAGGTCGCGGATTGACAGGGCGTAGGTGCTGATCACGACATCGTGGGACCGGGCCGCGTCCGCAAACTCTTCGCCGCGCCGACGGTCCGTCCCGTGGTGGACCAGCAGCCGGAGGTCCGGGCCGAACCGCGCCAGTTCCCGCTGCCAGTTGCTCACCAGCGAGGTGGGGCAAATCAGGAGCGTGGGGGCGGTGGTCAGGCCGGCGGCGCGCTCGTGCAGGAGCAGGGCGATCATCTGGATCGTCTTGCCGAGGCCCATGTCGTCGGCCAGGCAGGCGCCGAAGCCGTACGTCCGCAGAAAGGCGAGCCAGGCGAAGCCGCGGGCCTGGTACGGGCGGAGTACGCCGGCCAGGCCCCGCGGGGGCGGCAATTCGGCCAGGCGGTCGGTCCCGGTCAGACGCTCGAGCACCGCCCGGACGCCGCTGTCGACCTCCAGGCCGGCCAGTTCCGCGCCGCCAACGGGCTCCAGGTCCCCGGCCGTCAGCCGGAGGGCGTCGCCCACGGTGATGTGCCCGGCCCGCTGTTCGAGCTGGCTGACCAGCGCTGCCAGCCGCTCCGGGGCCAGTTCCACCCACTGGCCGTCGAGGCGGACCAGGGGGGCGTTCTGCTTCACCAGCTGCCTGAGCTCCGACAGCTTCACCGGTTTGCCGCCGAGCATGATTTCCCAGTCGACGTCCAGCAACTGGGCGAGGCCCAGCATCGAGGCCCCGGCGCCGGGGGGCGACGTGACATGGGCCCGCACCCGGGCGTCGGCTTTGCCGATTCCGGTGGGCAGGAAGACCCCGATGTCGCGTGCACTGAGCAGGGCGGCGGCTTCCGTGAGAAAGCGGTACGCCTCCACCAGCGTCAGCGCACACGCCTCAGGCAGCCCAATCCCGAGCAGTCCCTGCAGGGGCGGAAACAGGCGGGCAGCCGAACCCAGGTCGTCCAGCAGGTCCTCCTTGCCGGCGTCGTCCAACTTGGCCCAGACGGCGGGGACGGGAACCAGGCGGCTGGGGTCGGCTTCCGCTTCTGCCTGGAGCATGACCCGGAGCGTCCAGACATCGTCGGGCGAGTCAGCCCCCGGCGGTTCCAGGCGCAGGCAGGTCCGGAAGGGGGTCGTGACCTGGCCGGCTTTCTTGAGCACCGGTGCCGCCCACCGCTCCAACTGGCGGCCGAGTTCGTAAAGCCCCGGCGTCGCCGAAATAACCGGGTTCGCCCGGGCCAGGGCGTTCAGCCACCGTTCGACGACGGATGCGGTTGCCGGCCGGCCGGCTGGCGGCTCGGTGCGGGCGCTTTCCAGCCAGGACCGGATCTGGGTATCGGCCGTGACCGCCAGAAAGTCGGTCACCAACACGGATGCCTGCGGCGGCTCGTGGCAGGCCGGGCTTGTCCGCGGCGCCACCAGCGACAGGCAGACCTGTGGCAGGCTTTCGGCCAGGGCCGCAAGGCGCGCCTGGTCTGCGGGTTCGGTCAGCAGCAGCTTCCAGCACGCTGCGCCGCGTTCAGTGGCCAGGGCGGGAACGAAGCGCTCCCGCACCAGCAGTTCCATGGTGAACCGGGCGGCCTGGCTCCACAGCCGCAAGTCCGACCCGTAGGCGTACTCAGCGGAGGCCGGCGGGAGCGAGGCCAGCAGGGCCAGCACATCGGCCGGGTCGATCGCCAGCCCGGTCACCTTCCAGGGGGACAGGGCGCTGCTTTTGGGGCCGGACGCCCGGGCTGACCGCTCCCTGGACAGGTCGGGCGACTCCATCGGCCCCAGGTCCGGGACCGACGGGAGCAGGAAGATGCGGTCCAACGTCGGCGCGCCCGAGAGCAGGGAGTCCAGTTCCGCCAGCTGCATCTGGTAGGGGTGCCTGGGCGCGGACGTCTTCGCAGTCCGGCGCCCGGGATGAGTGGAGCGGTACGCGTCTTCGCCCCAAAGAAAGAAGCGGCGATCGGCCAGGGACCAGGTGCCGTGCAGCACAAACAGCGACATGCTTTTTCCCCCCGCTGCCGGCGGTTTGACGGCAGCGATTTCGTGCGGAACCATCCCGATGATTTTAGCACAGCGGGCTCCTACCCGGAACGGGGATTGACTTGAGGAGGCAGGAACGTCAGTTTGGCACATATACCCCCCCGGGGGGCCGTGGCCAGGTATCGGTGCGAACGGAGGCGACAATATGCGCGGACGCTGGTTGTTTGGGTATGGCGCAGCCCTGGCTTCGGCCGCACTTGTTGGGCTGTCCCACGGTCCTGAACAAGTGGCTTTTAGTCGCACAGGTACCCGCACTTACTGCGGGGGCCTGGACCTACGGTGCAGCCGGGCTCGCTTTGCTCCCCTGGGCGATTCGGGCCGGCGGTCTACAGTTCAAGCGGCCGGTGATTTTGATTCTCTGGCTCCTCGCCGGGTCTGTTTTTGGCCCCAGCCTTTATTTCCTTGGCCTACAGTTGACCTCAGGGGTCCAGGGCTGGCGGCCGGCGCCGTCATGGCGATTCTCGCACTGGCCTTTGGGCAACCTTTGGCAGTATCGCTGCGAGTCGTGCCGGGCATCGTGGCAAGTGGCGCCATCTCGCTTGGTCTCTCCCTGGCCTTGTTCCACACCGCGATGCGGTACATCGGCGCAGGCCGCACCGGGCTTATCTCATCGACATCGGTCTTTTGGGGAGTCGTGGGCGCGCTCATCCTGCTGGCGGAGTCGCTCACAGCGAAAATCATCACCGGGGGGCTGTTGATGGTGCTGGGCTTGGCTCTGTTTGCCTGGGAGGCAAGTGATAGGAGAGCTTGAAAGCTAACTTCAGGCTTTCGGTTTTAACCAGTGCGTTGCGTAAGCCTGCTCCAGTTCGGGCAAGCCACTGCGAGTGAAGCGCAGAGGGGAGCGGCCTTTCTTACCCCAGGTAACGTAGCCTGTCCAGGAAGGTCTCAGGCCCACTTGTTGAGCAAAGTTGCGCAGCTCTCCCATGGTAAAACCAAGTCTGCTGAGGTTTCCTGTGACAACCTGTTCAAGATAGGGAACCCGACCGAACCGCCATGATTCATGCGCTTCGGGTGTCAACCACCCGAGCCGCATGATCACGTCGACCGCAGCGATGTACCCTTTCTCTGCCAACAACTCGGCTGCGACAATGGGGACCCGGCGAGCGATCTCTTCACGGTTCACCCGGAATCACTCTCTCCTTGTCCATATAAGAGGCCCCCGGCTGCCGTTCGCGGGCGCCCCGGGGGCCTGGTTCTAATCCCGGATCTCATAGCTAGCCATGAAAGTAGCATCCACGACATCCAGGATCTCACAGGTCTCCTGACGGTAACGGCAGACGATTATGAATGGGCGCTCCGTGAGCAGGTAGACAATTCCCCAGGAGGCCGTAGGTCTTGGCCTGTGTAATCCTGGACCCTGCTCAGGCAGTTCTTGCGCTGAATGATACGGTCCCGGAGCTTCTGGCTCCGAATTGCTTCGACCGCTTCAACCGCCTCGGGCGACCAGACAATACTATGCTTTCCCATGACCAAAGCGTTTCAGCACATCGGCGAGGGAGATGCCACGGCCTTCCTGCAGTGAACGGGCAGCTTGGTCCAGACGCTGTTCAACTGCTGGTTGACTCAGGAATTCATCGGCTTGCCGGTCGCTCAAGGATTCGGAAGCGACCAGGACTGCGACTCTGTTGCCCACCTTGATGCGACACTCTCCCTGACCTGCCGCAAGGGCGAGGGCATCCTCCAGGTCCTGCAGGGACCGGACGACTTTCTCGACCATTCCCGTCACCACCTTTGGGCCATTGTATCACAGCGACTTCCAGTCTGGAATCACTTGCCCAAACTCCTCCTGCAGGCCCGGACGCCGTCGGTTGACGGCCTTGACGTTCCGGGCGAACTCCGCCCACGCGGCGGGCTGACCCATGATTTCTACCCACATCTGGCGCATCTTTAGCAGGACCTGTGCCTTGCGAGCGTATTCATTTCGCTGGTGCGCAGAGCTCACGTCACCAAGGCCCTTGCGGTAGAATGCCAGCACCTGCTCGGGGAACCGTTTCTCCGTCTTCGGCGCAACCGATGACGCGAGGTTTGCCGTAGGTTGACATCCGCATCTTCTGGGCGTGGTAGAATTCCGGGTTCTGGAAGGCGGCCAGCCGAATGATGCGGTTAAGCATCGCCGGCGGCAGGCCGTCTTTTTCCACGTAGAGGAGGTTGCCCAGGACGACCCGCACTGCCGGCGGGAATGGCCCCGCAGTGGGACGCTCCATGCGATTGCCTGACGGGGGGAGAGTCCACGGATCTTCGTTGGCATCCTCCTCGTCTTGGCTCGTACGAACGCCGATGATACTGTCTGTGAGCGTAGCCTGATCCACCAGAGCGTTGACCTCGATATCTCCCATCCGGCGAACGTCGGCGAGAAACGCCCACGATCAGGTTCCCAAAGCCGCCTTTCGGCATGGTGTCCTGGTTCGGAAACAGGCGGTCGTATGAATCCAATCCCACCTCGTGCCGGCGCTCCATGGTCCGTGTCAGGATGGCCGAACCCAGTTTGCGGCCCTGCGACGCTGCGATGGGACGCTCGAAAAAGATCCAGACATGGCCGCCGTTACCGGAACGGGAACGCTCCAGGTATGCCGGGACTTCGAGTTCTTCACAGGTAAGGAGGAAGGCTCGCACGTCCTCCACCCAGGAGGTCTTGTCAAAGTCGACGGGCAGGAACCAACAGGTCTCGTCAGTCAAAAGCGGATGCAGGCCCACCGTTTCGCAAAAACGTCATCCCGTCCTCGGAACAGGCTGCGGAAGAGGGTGATCTTTTCACGGGCAGGGGACTTGCCGTTCACCTTTGACGGCCGAAGAGGCACCGCGTTCGGCAGTTGTGATGCCACTGCTTCGGGTGTGGACAAGCCCAGCAGTGAACGGAGATGGGCATTTTCACGACGGAGACTGTCGCACTGGCGTTCAAGCTCCTGGAGGCGCCGCTCCAGGTCCGATGAGTAAGTCGTACAGCCCACCTCCTCGCCCTGATTGTCTTCGTAATTATCCGTTCCAAGTGTGGACCCCTGCCTGACGCCCCAAACATGCGCCAGACCAGGCTTGGCCCCCATACAATGCAGGCACAGTCCCACGCCTGGATAGAAAGGGGGCTTGCTTGCCTTGGTGGAAGGAAGAGCATTCGACGGCGTGATTGCGAGCCCGCTTGCGGGACGGAGCGCCAAACCCCGCCGGCAGGGCCAGACTATGATCATCGACAAGGGACTGGGTCTGTCACAGACTGGCGACTTGCTCGAAATGGCATCAGACTACATTGACTATATCAAGTTCACTTTTGGAACAGCAGCGCTGTACTCGCAGGCACTGCTGCGCGCCAAAATTGCCCTGATTCGATCCTACGGCATCAACGTGTACCCCGGCGGCACTTTCTTCGAAGTCGCCGTGACACAGGGCAAAGTCGACGCGTATCTTCACCGCTGCAAAGATTTAGGCTTTACCTGTATCGAAGTGAGCGACGGCACCATTACGCTGGCGCCCGAGGCCCGGCGGCAGGCCATCGCCCGAGCGCGGGAGTTCGGGCTGCAGGTGGTGACCGAAGTGGGCAAAAAGGCGGCCGGGAGCGTTTTCGACCCGGACGAAGCGGTCCGGCAGATCCGGGCGGACCTGGAGGCCGGGGCCGTCAAGGTGATCGTCGAGGGGCGTGAGAGCGGCAAGAATGCCGGGGTCTACGATGCCCAGGGCAAGATTGCGGACGCAGCCCTGGACCGGATTGTCGCCGGCGCCGGCGACCCGGGCGTGCTCATGTGGGAAGCCCCGCTCAAGGTGCAGCAGGAAGAACTGATCATCCGCTTCGGGCCAGACGTGAACCTGGGCAACATTCCGCCGGAAGAAGCGCTGGCGCTGGAGGCGCTGCGCCGGGGCCTGCGCGGGGACACCCTGCGCCTGGCGCTGGGGCAATCCGGCGGCGTGGTCATCGAAACCGCAGCAGGAGGCGATTGAAGCCATGAGCCTTTGGTTTTCCCATCCGGCCATGGGTAGCCCGGCCATGGGCGGGCCCTATCCCGGCGACGGGTCCTACCCCGGCGGCGGCCCGCCGGCCGCGGGCGGCGCACCCTCGCCGCTGTCCCGGATGGCCGCCTACGGCGTGCCGATCTCGTTCACGGCCGGTGGCAGGCCGGTCATTCGGGGCGGCATGAACGGCAACGGCATCGGGATGCCGCCGGAAATTGCCGGCATGCCCAAAATGCCTTTGCCGCCCCCCGGGTTCCCGGGGGCGACCCGTCCGCCCGACTTTTCTTCGCCGTCGCTCTCGTGATATCATAGACGGGTGACAAGAGCGCCAGCCCGCCGGGGTTGGCGCTCTTGACCCTGTTACTGATCGGAGGGAACGCAGGTGGACAAGTGGCTGCAACACGGAACGGCATGGGTCATCTTCGCGGCCTACCTGGTGGTGACCTGGTTTGCGGCCGCGCTGGCCCGCCGGGTGATGAAGGGCATCATCGTCCGGCTCGTCTCGCGGGCCAACACGACGCTGGACGAGCGGCTGGTGAAGGCCGCGGGAACCCCGGTACGCCTCATGGTTCTGACCATTGGCCTCCGGTTTGGCCTGGACTCCCTGCGCGCCCGGTTGCCGTACCTGGCCGCTTCGGTGGAGTTTGGCTGGACGGAAAAGGCGTTGGGCGCCCTGGTGACGCTTGCGATCACCGCCATGGTGAACGCCCTGCTGAGGGCCGGGCTGGACTGGTACCTGCATGAGTTGGCCGCCGCCAACAAGGCGAGCTGGGACGAAGACCTGCTGCCTGTCGCCAAACGGCTGCTCTCGCTGTTGCTGTACTTCATTGCCGTCTCCATCATCCTCAAAAACTTCGGTCAGGACATTACCGCTCTGGTGACTACGGCGGGCGTGGCCTCCCTGGCCGTGGCGCTGGCGGCTCAGGAGACGCTCTCCAACATGCTGGGCGGCTTTGTGATCCTGGTCGACCGGCCGTTCAAAGTTGGCGATGTGATCGAACTCGCCGACGGCAAGTCCGGCGGGGTGCTGGAAATCGGCCTGCGCTCCACCCGGGTCCGGCTCGCCGACGGGAACCTGCTGGTGGCGCCCAACCGGGACCTGGCGAACACCCGCATCGTCAACGTGGCGCAGCCGAACCAGCGGGGCGCCATCCGCGGTACGGTCGGGGTGAGCTACGCAGCCGACGTGAATAAGGCCCGGGAGGTGCTGCTCGGCGTGCTGCAGGCCCACCCGGAAGCCCTGAAGGAGCCGGCGCCCTCCGTCTGGTTCACCCGGTTCGGCGAAAGCAGCCTGGAACTGGTCTTCAGCTGCTGGGTCGCAGCGGCCAAGGACCGGGCCCGGGTTACCGACGAGGTCAACAGCCGGATTCTGGCCGCGTTCCGTGCCGGCGGCATCGCCATTGCATTTCCCCAGCGGGACGTGTACTTGCATGTCACAGAGGCCGGGCATTAAGGTCTAGGGTGCCTGCCCTGACCCCAGATTGGCACCATGTGCCCAGGGGGCACGCTGGAAAATGGGCCTGCGACAGTATGTACACTTCTGCTATGATTAGTATAAGGCTCAAAAATCATGGCAGGAGGTGTACCGCATGTCTGTAGGTCCCCGGCCGTTTTCCTCAGTTCCGATCGGACCCTTGAAAGGACCGGCACCGGTCGCCCGGGATTGGGCTCTGCGGGGGCTTCCCGATTCGGGCTGGGTCCTGGTCACCGACAAGGTGCTCTGTGCGGCTTGCCCCAGCACGGCGGAGATCAAACCGTGCGTCGAGGCATGTGGTGTCACCCATGGCCTGCCCATGGAGGCGCGCCGCCAGATGGGCACCTGCGCCCAATGCGCACCGGCGCCCTGCGAAGAAGCCTGCCCGGCGGGCGCCGTCAGCCACAACGATCAGGGCGTGGTGGTGGTCGACCAGGAACTCTGCCTCGGGTGCCGCTTCTGCGTGGACGCCTGTGAATCCGGCGCCTTGCTCTACGTTGATCCTTACAGCACGGCCACGCCCGCCCGGGGCGTGCCGGGGTATACCGCCGGCCAACCCAGCGGTGCGCTGCCCAACACGGTGGCCAAGTGCACGCTGTGCTCCTCGAAGCTATTGGCCGGGCAACTGTCCGTGTGCGCCGAGGCCTGTCCGCCGGCGGCGGTCTGGGTGGGAAACCTCGACCGGAACACGGCTACCAACGGCCGGCAACTGGTCCGGTTAAGCGACCTGCTGGACGGGCGGTCGTTCGACGTAATCCAACCCGGCCGCCGGGCCATCGCCCTGAACTGAACGTAATCTGTGGCAGCGGGCTTCGGCCCGCTGCTTTTTCCTCTGCGCTGGGTAATCCCGGTGGGTCGCCGGAGGAAATACGCCTTCAGGTGGGGAAGCTAAAGAGGAGCCCGTAAGGGCATTTCAGACCCGGGGAGGATCCCAATGTCCAAACAGTGGAGTGCTCCGCCTGCCCTGCAGATTGATCCCGCGAAGAAGTACCATGCGAACCTGAAGACCACCAAAGGCGACGTCCGGATTGAACTCCTGGCCGAAGAGTCGCCGAAAACCGTCAACAACTTCGTCTTCCTGGCCCGTGAAGGGTTCTACGACGGCGTCAAGTTTCACCGGGTGATCAAGCCGTTCATGATTCAGACCGGCGATCCCCTCGGCACCGGCACGGGCGGCCCGGGCTACAAGTTTGCCGACGAACTGCCGCCGAAGCATTCCTATGACCCGGGCATGGTGGCCATGGCCAACGCCGGACCCAACACCAACGGCAGTCAGTTCTTCATTTGCAGTGGGTCGCAGGCGGTCAGCCTGAACCGGTACCCAAACTATACCCAGTTCGGGCGGGTCGTCAGCGGCATGGACGTGGTGGACGCGCTGGCCTCGGTGCCCGTCGCCACGGCGCCGGGGGGCGAAATGAGCCGGCCGAAGGAAGAGATCCGGATTGAAAGCGTTACCATTGACGAGGAATAAACCGTACCATGGCTGAAAGTGGCAACGCACGGTTATTTCAAACATGGTATAATGCTTCGTAGCCGCTCGTGGTGGGGCGGCTCGGGCTCCTGTCTGGCTGCCGTAGCGGTGCGGTAAACAGGTTAGGAGTGCGGTACCCAACAGTCGGCAGACGGAGTGGTGACCCGGCTGCCAATCTGCGCGCCGGGGCGACTCGGCACGCCATGCGGGAGGCCAGACGCAAGTCTGCCTCCCGCTTGCTATTTGACGCAGCGCTTTAACACGAACATCCCGGAAATCCGGGACCTGCTGGAGGATATCGGCACCGAAGAGATCTCCCACTGGGAGATGGTCGGTCTGGCGGCGGCTCCTTGCGATCGTCTACCCATCAACCGGTAAGTATCGGCCGAAGCAGTCGGATCGAAGGCTACCCAACGGTCTGTTGCCCGGTGGAATAGCACGGCACCCGGAACCGATACACTTTCCGTATCCTTTGGGGACTCTCCTTTTGGTCGCCGGCAAAGGCACAATGGATGGGGTATAAGTGGCGGAGGGGGAAGGCACGTGCTGGAGCGGCTGAAGTCCCGCCTTTTCACGATCGGACGGCGGATGCCCATTCGCCGGAAGATGTGGATGGGTTTCTTTCTGACGGCCCTCGTACCTTTGTTGGCGCTGGGCCTGTTCGGCCTGTTGCTGACCGACCGGGAACTGAAGCAGGACACCGGCAGCCGGATGGAGCGAGAGGTAGCGGTGCGTGCCAGCCGAATCAGCGCCAAGTTGGGCGCTCACCGGCAGACCCTGGAGTATCTTTGTGACCTGCCCTCCCTGCACCTGATGCTGACCGCGCCAACGCCGGAAATCCGGCAAGTGTTCAGCAAGCAGGTGGAGCAGGACCTCCTCGCGCTGTCGCATGCATCCCAGGTCTATCAACAAATCCGGTTCCTGGACGAGCAGGGGCAGGAGCAGGTGCGAGTGGACTACCGGGCCGGGCCGGTGGTCGTCCCGCCGGCGCAACTGCAGGACAAAAAGGACCGCACATACTTCCGGGAGACCATCGGACTGACCCCCGGACAGGTTTATGTCTCCCCGGTGGAATTGAATCAGGAATACGGCAAGATTCAGGTTCCCTACGCCCCGGTGCTCCGGCTGGGTATGCCGGTCTTTGAGGAGGGGCGACTCCGGGGGATCGTCGTGCTGAACATCTCCGCCTGGTCGTTCTTGCAGGACCCCGTGGGGAACGAGCAGGGGGCGGAGCTGTTCGTCGTCAAACCGGACGGCTCTTACGTCTGGCACCCGGACTCGGCCAAGGCCTTCGGCGGGCCGGACGACCTGAACACCGGCGAGGGCATCAGCAAGGATTACCCCGAAATCGCCGGGGAAATCCTGACGAACGACGGCGGCATCACCCATAGCAAGAGCGGCCGGATGGTCTCCTTCGTGAAACTCGCACCTGCCGCCGACTCCCGCAATTTCCTCGTGCTGGTGCTGACCGAGCGGGCCGGCGTGCTGGCCAGGCTGGCGAACCCCATGTTCTGGGGGACCCTGGCGCTGATTCTCGGCGCCGGCCTGGCCTCCCGCTGGGCGGGCATCGCCCTGGCCCGCCACATCGTGGAGCCCATCGAGGAACTCAGGACCGGCGTGGTCCGTCTGCGCACGGGCGACCTGTCCTCCCGGGTGGCCGTCCGTTCCGAAGACGAGATTGCGGCCCTGGCCGACGACGTTAACGGCATGGCCGCCGAACTCCAGGAGATGTATCAGGAACTGGAGGCGAAAGTGGCGCATCGGACCCGGACGCTGGTGGAGATGCACCACAAGCTTCAGGAGTCCGACCGACTCAAGTCGCAGTTCCTGGCGACCACGTCGCACGAGTTGCGGACCCCGCTGACAGCGGTGATCGGCTTTGCCGAGGAACTGGACGACGAGACGGCCGGGCCGGTTACGCCTCGCCAGAAGCGGTACGTGGACAACATCCTGACCAGTGCCACGCACCTGTTACGGTTGATCAACGATCTGCTGGACCTGTCCAAGATTGAGGCGGGCCGCATGACGGTCCACCCGGAAGGAGTCCCCTTGCAGCCACTGGTGGCGGAGGCCGCGTCAATGATGGCCGGCCTGGCCCGCAGCCGCGGGATTGAACTTTTCACCGACGTTCCGGAGGACCTCGTGGTCTGGGCCGACCGGCAGCGGGTGAAGCAGGTGGTACTCAACCTGCTGTCCAACGCCGTCAAGTTCACCCCGGCCGGCGGGCAGGTTCGAGTCCTGGCAGGACCTGAAGAGGGTGGGGTCCGGGTCGCCGTGGCGGACACGGGCATTGGCATCGCGCCCGAGGACCATGACCGGGTTTTCCGGGAGTTCGAACAGGCCGACCGCTCTCTGGCCCGCCGGATGGAGGGGACCGGCCTGGGGCTGCCGCTGTCCAAGCGGCTGGTGGAGTTAATGAACGGCACCATGGGCCTGGTCAGCCGGCCCGGCGAGGGCAGTTGTTTCTGGTTTACGTTGCCGAGGGCCCAAAAATCAGGTTACGAGGGGGAGCAGGTGTGAAGCGCGTCCTGGTGGTTGACGACCA
The DNA here is from genome assembly GCA_036504075.1 of Symbiobacteriaceae bacterium. Lineage (GTDB taxonomy): Bacteria > Bacillota > Sulfobacillia > Symbiobacteriales > Symbiobacteriaceae > DASXVX01. The sequence continues at coordinate 34,490 of DASXVX010000025.1, forward strand.
TGCCATGACGGTAGAGTTGCTGACCGCCCGGCTGGAGGCGATGGGGTTGCACGTGACGCCGGCATCCTCCGGGTCCGAGGCGTTGGCGCTCATCGCCGGGATAAAGCCGGACCTGGTGTTGCTGGACGTGATGATGCCGGAGATGGACGGCTTCGAGGTGACCCGCCGGCTGAAAGCGAATCTGGACACCCGACACATCCCGGTGGTGCTGCTCACGGCGCTCAGTTCGGCTGAGGATGAGGCTCAGGGCCGGGAGGCCGGGGCCGACGGATTCCTCCGCAAGCCGTTCCAGAAACCGGAGTTGAAGGACCTCATTGCCGCCATGCTGGGGGTCTAACGGGCCACGCAACGATAAGGGGCTGAATTCCGCTCTGCCGGCGGGATTCAGCCCCTGTTCCTTATGTTGCCGGAAGTCAGGCCCGAAACCAGGTAAAGAGGAGGCCGGAGCGGCCACCCGCCGGAGCGCACCCGACGCTCCCGCCGCAGGCCCTGCAGACGGCCACCGCCAGGGCCGGCCCGATCAGCGGGCTCACCGGGCCTTTGGTCACCTGCCGGTCGGGCAATCTGTCGGCGGCCAGGGCGGCAAAGACCGGGTCCCAGACCGCCGGCCCGGAGAGCAGCAGCCGCCCGTCGGGTTCCAGTCGGACCGTGGCCGGCTCCCCGGCAACGGCCAACCCCTGCATGAAGTCCCGCAGGCCGCTCAGAGCGGGAGCCAGGACCCAGGGGTCGGCTGCCACCGGGAACGGCCCGTCGGGCAACGCCACCCGAAAGGCCGGCTGGCGGTCCCTGTCCGGCACGAGCCGCTCGGCCAGAACCTCCCGCAGATCAATCCGTTCCGGCTGAAGCCGGTAGTCGCCGCCTTGCAACCGGAGCCAGAGGCTCAACTGTTCGATGGTCCGGTCCAGCTGGGCCGCTTCGGCCGCGGCCAGGCTCAAGTACCGCCGGGTTTTCGCGCCGGCTTCGGGCGGCATGGTCTCCTCGGCCATCTCCAGGGCCATGGAGAGCCCGTGCAGACCGGCCCGCAGGTCGTGGGCCAACTCCCGGGCCAGCTTCAGCGGCTCGGACATTCAGTTCGCCTCCAGTTTGTAGCCTACGCCGCGGACCGTCTTCAGATAGGACGGCCGGGCGGGGTCGGGCTCGATTTTGTCCCGCAACCGCTTGATATGGACGGCCACGGTCCCGACATCGCCGTAGCCCCCGCCCCAAAGCCGCTCGTATAGCTGGGCGTGGGAGAAGACCTGCCGCTGGTGGCACGCCAGGAACCAGAGCAGGTCGAACTCTTTCGCCGGCAGCGCCACGGCGGTGCCGTCAACTCTCAGCGTCCGTGCACTGTTGTCAATCTCCAGTCCGCCGACGCGGACCACCTCGCCGGGGGCGTGCTGGACGGCGAATCGCCGCTCCAACTCGTCGATGCGCCGGAAAATTGCCTTGACCCGAGCCACCAGTTCCCGTCGTCCGAAGGGCTTGCAGAGGTAGTCGTCGGCACCCATGCCCAGACCCAGCACCTTGTCGATCTCGTCGGTGCGAGCGGAAAGCATCAGGATCGGGATGGCGGACTCTGCTCGCACTTTCCGGCAGATTTCCAGCCCGTCTACGAACGGCAGCACCACGTCCAGAATCAGCAGGCCCGGGCGCTCTGCGGCGATCAGTTCGCAGGCGCCCAGGCCCTGGTTGTAGGTGAGTACCTGATAGCCTTCGCCCTGGAGGCAGCCTGCCACCACTTCCAGGGCCGTGGGATCGTCGTCGACGACCACGATCTTGCGGTCAGCCATGGTTCGTTCCTCCCTGAGCGCCACCGTGTGACTCCAGTGTAAAGCCCGGCCACCGGCGCCACAATCCGTTGCCAGCCCAAGTTAAGCTTCCCCCCGGCATGTCACGGAAGGACTACGATCTTTCCGAGCATCTCCCCGTGGTGTGTGCCGCACATCCGGGCGCAGGCGAAGACATACTCGCCCGGCGTTCTCGGTGCTGTGAACTCCACCAGCGCCGGCTTGCCTGGGTAGATCTCATCCACCCGCACGCCGAGCTTCGGGGACTGGAAGCCGTGGACCACGTCTTTGGCGTGGATCTGAAGCCGGACCGGCTCGCCGGGGTGGACGTAAATGGCGTTCGGCGCAAAGCCGTGTTCCTGGTCCACCTGAACGATGACATCGGCGCTGACCCGGTTCATCTGATAGGCCAGGACCACGGCGGGGGTGCCGACCAGCACCGCCGCCAGGCACAGCCCGGCCAGCCATTCCTGTCTGGGAGTCCGCATTCCTTCCCCTCCTTTAACCGACGAAGAGCCAGGTGAAAGCCGCCGCCACGCCGGTGAGCAGCAGGGCGACCGGGGCCATGGCCAGGGCGGCGCTTTTCGCATCGCCGACGGTTTGCCGGGCCACCTTGAAGCCCACGTCCAGGCTGTAGGCCAGGCCGAAAAGCAGGGCCCCAACCTGCAGATAAGGCAGCCAGCGGAGGCCGAACGGCGTCCACGGGAAGGCCGCCGTGCCAAAGAGGTTCCAGCCCCAGCCGAAGGGGTCGGAGATGATCCGGATGATATAGGACCCGTTGGGCAGCAGAATGGCGAAGCTGAAAGCGATCCAGGCGAGCAGGCCCATGGGCACCAGGCTGTAGCTCAGGTTCGTGAAGAGCTTCCGGAAAGGCGTCTCCGTCCCCGAGAGCTTCCGCCCGAGCCAGACGAACCCGCCGAAGACCGCCGGCACCACTGCCAGGACGATGGTCAGCAAAATGGCGATGTAGGTCAGGTAGCCGGAGAGCGTCCGGGCGTTGGCCCAGGCCTTGAGGATTCCCCAGGGACCCATCATCGTTGAGGAGTAAATGGCAGCGGCGCCCAGCATGATGAACGCCTTCCACGATTCGTCCAACCCCCGGTGCTTGTCCACCAGCAGGTCAACCCCCGGCGGACGCAGTCGCAAGGACATGTTGTCCATCGAGCAGGTGCGGAAGCATTCGAAGCACATGCCGCAGTACGTGTTGCGGCTCATGGTGGTCGGCGCCTCCAGCCAGGGGCAGGCGTAAGCGTCCGCCGTGTCGGTGACGCACTCTTTGGTCCCGTGGGACCGGCACGTGGCGTAGTCGTTGTGCCGGATCTCCATCATCGCAAAGTTGGAGTAGAGCCCGAGAAAGCCGCCCACCGGGCAGAGGTACCGGCAGAAGGTCCGCTTCTCGAATATGACCGACGTAGCCAGGGCCGCCACGACGATGGCGGTCAGCATGAGCGCGGTGGCCCAGGGGCGGGTCGTCAGGATGCCGCTGAAGAGCGCCAGGAACAGGAAAATGATGTTGACCGGCCACATGTTCCGCAGCGGCGCCGGCCACTTCTTGCCCAGTCCCAGGGGCGCTGTCAGCCGACGGACGATGAACGACCGGCGCTGCAGCCACTCGCCCAGGGAGGGGAGCGGGCACATGGCGCACCAGATGCGGCTGGCGAAGGGCACCAGCACCAGCATCAGCAGCGACCACCAGAAGATCCAGACCAGAACGATGATCAAATTGGTGTTGCCCACCGGCGAGCCAATCCACCCGGCCAACAAGGCGGGCACGAAGAGCAGCATGCCGAGCATCTGCAACAGAAAGGCGGACCAGCGGCTCCGGAGTACCTTCCGGAGCCACGGGAACCGGGCCGTCAGGTCGTAGCGCCAGTGCACGGGCATGAGGCCCAGGAACTTCGCGTCGTCCGGAATGCCGTTCAGGCCCCGGACCGCCCGTTCTGCCGGCGAAGCCGGCGTTCGTAGCCCCCCAGCGCACGCGGCGCACTTTTCCGGTGCACTCATGGCTTCTTCACCCCCAGCATCAGTAAGTGGCCGGTGAAGCCGAGCCCGCCGCCGGCGGCCAGCACCCAGCCGGCGCCCGCATAGTAGTTGGGCCGGACCCGGAGCCAACCAATCATGTACGGATGGAACGTGCCGCAGGTGGTGGAGCAGCGGTACATCCAGCGGCCCGCCTTGTCGGCGACGAACTGGATCGTGTCCGGTTTGCCGGGTTCGAGGTGCTCGTTGATGCCATAACCGTCCAGGTAGAAGCCGTGGGACGCGTCCATGGCCATGATATGGATCTTGACCAGGTCGCCCTGGTTCACGGTGACGATGCCGGGGCCGTATTCCCACTGCCGGGCCTCCATGTCGATCTCCACGATCTTCGGGCTGCCGCCGGCGGACGCCCGCCCGGAAAACAGCAAGAGCCCCAGGCCGCCGACGGTGATTAGCCCGCAGGTGAGCAGGGCGAGCCAACGCTTAGACATTCCGTCATCTCCTCCCGGGTGTCCGGCTACTTCACTACGACCTTGGCTGTCATGCCCTGGAGAAAGTGGCTGTCGGTCTTGCAGTAGATCTGGTACGTGCCGGGCTTGTCGAAGGTGTGGGTGAAGGACTGGCCTTCCTTTAGATCCTGGCTGTGGAACTTGGCGTCTTCGGGCTTCTTGGGGTCGCCTTCATAAACGGAGTGGTCGCTGGCGTTGTCCTTGTTAGTGAAGGTGACGGCGGTGCCGGCGGTCACTTCGAGGGTCGCCGGGTTGAACTTCATATTGTTTAGCTCGACGGCGGCTTTCCCCGGCGTCGCAGCCGGTGCGGAGGCGGTGGGCGCGGCACCGGCCGGGGCAGTGCCTGAAGCCATGGCCGGGGCCTGACCGGCGGACTTGCCGCCGCAGCCGGCGAGCAGGGTGAGGGCGAGGGCGGAGCCGGCGATCAGCGTAAGGGTGCGGGTATTCTGCATGGTGGTTCTCCTCCGGTGGGGATTTGGTGGATTGCGACCTCACTCTATCACGGCCTCCGGTCCCTTGTGGGGAAACGGCCCAAGGCTTAAGGGCGAGTTAGTCTGCCGTTAATCTGCGGTGCATGGGGAGTTCAACTCCGGGTGGTAGGGTGGTATTGCATCCAATCCACACATCTCCCGAGGGGGGATTCCTGTGCCACGCTTCTACTTCAAGGCAGCCGTGGCGGCCCTGTGCGCAGTCGCCGCCCTGGCGGCGGGCTGCGCCAGGGCGGGCCAACCGACCCAGCCGGTCGGCGGCTCCGGCGCACCGGCACCGCTCAAGGTCGTTGTGCCCAGCGACCAGAATGAGGCCAAAATCGCTCTGGGCAAGCAACTGTTCTACGAGACCCGGCTCAGCGGCGACCGCGGCCTCTCCTGTGTCGCCTGCCACGTCCCCGACAAAGGCTGGGCTGACGGCAAACCCTTGTCCGACGGCTACCCTGGCACCAAGTACTTCCGAAACACGCCCACGCTCCTGAACGTCGCCACCGACTACACGAAGCTGGACTGGGACGGCCGCTTCACCGTGAGCGACATGGACTCGCTGGTCCGGGACCGGTTGACTGAATCGCACTTTGGCATGGTAGACGGCCGGCTGATGGCCGAACGGCTCAAGCAGGTACCCGAGTATGAGGCGTTTTTCAAGGCGGCCTTCGGCGCCGAGCCGAACTTCAGCCGTACGCTCTCCGCCCTCAGCACCTTCGTCAAGACCCTGAAGACCGAGCCGAACCCGTACGACCAGTATCTGAAGGGCGACAAAAGCGCGCTGGCGCCGGACGCCGCCCGTGGCGCCGCCCTCTTCATCGGCAAGGCCAACTGCATCCAGTGCCACGCCGGGCCCAACCTGACCGATGGCAAATCCTACAACCTGGGCGTCCCCGAGAATCCGGACATCCTCAAGGACCCGCTGCGGATCATCACCATGCGCAAGTTCCTGCGGACCATGGGTGCGCCGGGTTACGAGACCATCGCCGAGGACCCGGGGCTCTACGCGATCACGCAGAAGTTTGGCGACTGGGGCAAGTTCCGCACCCCGTCGCTCCGGGAAGTGGCCAAGACAGCGCCGTACATGCACAACGGCATGCTTACCACCCTGGACGACGTGGTCTCCTTCTATAACAACGGCGGCGGCACGGCCAAGAACAAGTCCAGCCTCTTGAAGCCCCTGAACCTGAACGCTGACGAGCAGAAGGACCTGGTGGCGTTCCTGAAGGCCCTTTCCGGCAAGGACCCTGCCCTCACCCCGCCGCCCGAACTGGACTACCAGTTGCGGCCGCTCGGCAAGAATTGAGAGGAGGAAGCGTAGATGAAGCTCACACATGCAAGCAGGCGCTTCCTGGCCCTGACGGCCACGGCGGCGGCGCTGACGATGCTGCTCTCCGCCTGCAACAACTCCGAGCCGTTCCTGGGCGAAGGCGCGGCGAAGTTGGGGCCGTTGCCGCCGGTCTCCAACCCCGCCGATAACCCCATGACGCCGGACAAGGTGGACCTGGGCAAAATGCTCTTCTTCGACGGGCGGCTTTCCGGCGATACATCGACCCCGTGCGCCGCCTGCCACATCCCGGACAAGGGCTGGGGCGACGGCAACGCCCTCTCCCGGGGCTATCCGGGCACCAAGCACTGGCGCAACAGCCAGACCGTCCTCAACTCCGCCTACTACACCAAGCTCTTCTGGGCCGGCGAAGTGACCAGCCTGGAAAAGCAGGCCGATTCTGCCGCCACCGGCAATCTGGCCGGCAACCTGGACCCGCAGCTGGCCGAAGAGCGGCTCCGCCAGATTCCGGAGTACGTGCAGCGCTGGCAGAAGGTCTTCGGCACGGCTCCTACCTGGGACACGGCCCTCAAGGCCATCGCCGCCTTCGAGCGGACCATCGTCTCCACGAATGTGCCCTTCGACAAGTACGTGCAGGGCGATAAGAACGCCATCTCCAGCACGGCCAAGGAGGGGCTGGCGCTCTTCGCCGGCAAGGCGAACTGCATCCAGTGCCACAGCGGCGCCCTTTTCACCAATCAGTCCTTCGCTGCCATCGGCGTGCCCAGGAACAAGGAGTTCGACACCGACGTGCAGCGGCAGATTGCGCTGCGGTTCCAGTTCTACTCCCGGGGCGTGCCCGAAGCGGAGTACCGCAAGGCCGACGACGACCTGGGGCTCTACTACTTCACCAAGCGGGACCAGGACAAGTACAAGTTCCGGGTGCCGTCGCTCCGGGACCTGACGTACACCGGCCCGTACATGCACAACGGCGTCTTTACCACGCTGGACCAGGTGGTGGACTTCTATAACAAGGGCGGCGGCGACGTTCCCAATAAGGACCCGCGGCTCAAGCCGCTGAACCTGAGTTCCAGCGAACAGAAGGCGCTGGTGGCGTTCCTGCTCTCCCTGAGCGGCGACCCGGTCAAGGTGGATGCGCCCAAGCTGCCGGAGTACGCGCCGGGGATTCCCCAGGCGCCCGTCAAGTAAGGAGGTGCCCCGATGCGCGACAAGCCCAATGAAACCAAGTCCAATGAAAGCAAAGGCTGGTGCCTGAGCCGCCGGGATTTCCTCCTGACCACGGGCGCCACGGCAGCCGTGCTCTCCCTGGGCGGCCTGTTCCAGCGCAAGGCACTGGCCGAGGACCAGGCCGTGCTGCTGAAGACATACCCCCGCAAGAAGGTCGGCACCGTCTCGGGCCTGAGACAGGACGAGCCCGTCTTCGTTCAATACCCACACGACGATGACTATTCCAGCGCCGTGCTCATCAAGCTGGGCAAGGAGGCGGGGGGCGGCGTCGGACCCCGCGGCGACATTGTCGCCTTCTCCACGCTCTGCACCCACGCCGGCGGCAACCTGGCCAAGTCCTACAAGCCGAAGTACAAGGTGCTGGGCGCCTGCCCGCTGCACCTGACCACCTTCGACCTGACCCGGCACGGCATCGTGGCCGCCGGGCAGGCCACGGAGTCGCTGCCCCAGATCGTCCTGGAAGTGGACGGCGACGAGATCTACGCCACCGGCGTGATGGGCCTCCTGTTCGGCACCGCCAACAACCTGATGAAGTACCCAGTCAAGCAGTAGAGGGGTGAACGGTATGTCTGAAATCCCCAAGTATACGCCGGTGGACAAGGTGCCGCTGCCGCCGCCTGACGCCAAGGTCTACACCACCGCCTGCGACCACTGTATCGTCGCCTGCGGCTACAAGGTCTACGTCTGGCCGGAAGGCAGGGAGGGCGGGCCCCGCAAGGGCTCTAACGCCCTGGGCGTCGACTACCCGGCGCCCAAGGGCTTTGGCGGCGTCTGGATCAGCCCGAACCAGCACGCCGTGGTCCCCGTGAACGGCCAGATGAACAATGTGCTGGTCCTGCCCGACAAGGACGCCGAAGCGGTCAATCTGGGCGGGAACCACTCGGTGCGGGGCGGACTGCTGGCCAAGAAGTGCTACAGCCCGAACGCTCCCACCGCCGACCGGCTCCAGCATCCGCTGCTGCGGGTGAACGGCAAGCTGGAACCCATCTCCTGGGACGACGCCATCGCCATCATGGCGGCGGTCTCGAAGCACGTCATCGCCAAGTACGGCGCCAGCGCCTGGGCCATGAAGCACTACTCGTATCAGTACTGGGAGAACACGTATGCCATCTCCAAGCTGGCGTACGAGTCCATCGAGACCCCGGCGGCCTGCCAGCACGACAAGCCCTCCGAGGGCGACGACACCCCCGGCATGGACGACTCGGGCATCATCACCTTCTGCGTCTCCTACGAGGACTGGAAGAAGGCCGACGTGATCTTCATCTCCGGCTCCGATCCCTACGAGACCAAGTCGACGCTCTTCACCACCTGGATGATGAACGGTCCGAAGCTGATCTTCGCCAACCCGCGCAAGTCCACCGGCGTCGCCTACGGCGAGGCGAACGGCGGCCTCTGGCTGGACGTGATTCCCGGCTCCGACACCGTGCTGCACATGGCCATCGCCCGGCTGATCATCGAGAACGGCTGGGAGGACAAGGAGTTTCTCGCCAAATGGATCGGCAACGTCTGGGAGTCGGACAGCGGCTTCGGCCGGGGCTGGCGGGAGACCCCCTGGCAGTGGCGGACCACCTGGGGCAAGGTCCAGACCGACTGGGAGGGCTACAAGAAGTGGCTGCTCAGCCAGAAGGAGTCCGACTTGGACACCGCGGTGAAGATCACCGGCGTCGCCAGGGAGAAGATCCTGAAGGCCGCAGAGATGCTCGCGAAGCCCAAGGCCGACGGCACCCGGGTCAAGGCCTCCTTCGCCTTCGAGAAGGGCCTGTACTTCTCCAACAACTACCTGAACACGCTCTCCCTGGCGGCCCTGGGCTTCGTCTGCGGGGCGGGCAACCGGGAAGGGCAGATGATCGCCCGCCTGGGCGGCCACCAGCGGGGCTGGCTGCAGGCCACGTCCTACCCGGCCTCCAAGAGCCCGGACAAGCTGCCGGGCCGGCGGCGGGCCTGGCTCAACCTGGACAAGTGGGTCCGGCAGGGCAAGGCTAAGTTCGCCTGGGTCATGGGCACCACCTGGACCGGCGCCATGGCGGCCTCGCAGGACCTGGAGAAGGCGTTCCGCCGCCAGACCAGCGAGCATCCGGTCCAGGTGACGTCGAAGGACCGGGAGACCGCCATCAAGCAACTGATCGACCGGATCGAGCAGGGCGGCATGGTGATCGCCGACAGCGACATCTACCTGATCAAGCCCATGGGCGCCGAGTTTGCCGACATCGTGCTGCCGGCGGCCACCTGGGGCGAAGTCGACTTCGCCCGGGCCAACGGCGAGCGGCGGCTGCGGCTCTACTCCAAGTTTATGGACCCGCCGGGCGAGGCGCAGCCCGACTGGTGGGCCATCGCCAAGTTTGCCAAGGCGATGGGCTTCGAGGGCTACGACTGGAAGACGTCCGCCGACGTTTTTGACGAGGCGGCCCGGGTCAGCCGGGGCGGCGTGCTGGACTACTACCCGCTGGTCTGGCTGGCCAAGCAGCAGGGGAAGAAGGGGCACGAGGCGCTCCGGGAGTTGGGCACCACCGGCATCCAGACCCCGATTCGCTATGTGGACGGCAAGCTGGTGGGCACCAAGCGGCTGCATGACCCGCAGGCCCAGTTGGGCAGCCCGGACGGCCCGACGGTCCACGCCCAGTGGCTCACCGCCTTCAACACCCAGACCGGCAAGGCGCTGATCCAGAAGTCGCCGTGGGACATGTGGTCCGACTTCTACACCCGCATCACGCCCAAGGGCGACGAGCTTTGGCTGACCCTGGGCCGGGTCAACGAGCTCTGGCAGTCCTCGTTTGACGACATCCGCAAGGCCTACATCATGCAGCGGTGGCCCGACAGCTTCGTCGAGATTCATCCCGAGGATGCGGCGGCCCGGGGCGTCGAGAGCGGCGACCTTGTAGAACTCTACAGCGACGACGTGCTGGTCCAGGACGACGGCTTCATCCTCACCGACGACACCGAGTGGACTTTCACCGAGAAGATGAAGCGGGGCTACATCCGGGTGGCCAGCGGCCGGGTGGAAGCGGTGGCCATCGTCACCGACGGGGTGAAGAAGGGCGTCATGTTCACCAACTTCCTCTGGTCGGCTTCCCCGGCCAACGCCCTGACCCACGCCGTGCCGGATATGGTGACGGAGCGTTACCCATGGAAGCTAGGCAAGGCCCGGGTCCGCAAGCTGGGCGAGTCCCCCTTCAAGCGCGATGACCGGTTCATGTCGTTTTTGCCCCGGACGATCATCTAGCGGTCGGCCGCCGCCGGAGGCGGGGACGACTACAGGCAGGAAGGTCCCGGCGTCCGTACCTGTAGGAGGCAACGCCAACACATGGGACTGGAGCCTGTTGGCGGCTGGGTTGATGTATCAGCACCGCTGAATCGAAAAAGGGCGATCTCACCATGATGGCGGGATCGCCCTTGATCGTTGCGCCCCACAACCTGGGGCCGGGCCCGCAGCTCGGGCAGTAGACTGGCCGGGACGGAGACTCGGGTAGCGGTGGGAGAGCGTTCGATCGCCCTGGTGTACGATCTGACAGCCTCCCGGCGGGCAGCGCACTTGCAAATCATGGAAATGGTCAGCCCCGAGGCGGCGAGTATGGTGGGCGTGACCGATTCGGAGTCGACGCGGATTGTGAGCCACAGCACCTGGGCGGACGCCGTGAGATTCGGGTCCGACAAGCGGGAGACCGGGCCTCGACCCTGTTCGAGCATCACCGCCTGGAACCGTTCGGCACGCCGCCGGGAAATCCACGGACTGCCTTCGAAAGTTTTTTCGCCGAGTTCCTGGGGACGAATGTGATGAAACCTGTATCAACCCAGATGACCCGGATTGAGCCCAGAAGGTATTTACGGAACATCGACTTCCTGTTCCGCCCCCTGTAAACTGGCTTTGTTGCTAGTTTGGTAGGGGGCGGTTCTTCATGGGGCGGGCCA
>DASXVX010000026.1:0-27395 GCA_036504075.1 Symbiobacteriaceae bacterium
TGTTTCAGCACAGCCACGGGATTCCCCGTAGCGTCAACCGGCTTGTGCTTCGAGTCTTGGAACTGGCGTACTGTCGCCAGCAACAACTTGTGGACGAAGAGACTGTCGAGCTAGCACTCGCTGAATGACGAAACCGGGGCCTTGTCCCCGGTTTTGCTCCATCCCGATGGGTTCGCTCAAACTGAGTCGGTTTGGGTCAGACAGTCCGAGCGCCAACACATAAGCCAGGATGACGACGTCAGCGAATGACAGTTCTTTCGTGGTAACCACCTTCGGGCGGGCGTTAACGATGATCGTGTACTCCTTGGAGTCTCCGTGGCCTTCATGCTTGCTCTCAGGATTGTTCATTTGCCTGCCTCCTGTTTTGAAAATGCTGCCCATATACTGGGGCTTGGCGTTATGCCACCGCGTCCATTTGTTCGACTGTTCTCCATTTTAGCATATGGCGCGTAAATATATCTATAGACGAATGATTGTATTGCTTAGATACTGCTACAGTCGGCGTGCATTATAGAACCAGGCTTGTCAAGGCGGAGAGGAAGGGGCCCGGTTGATAGTAACAGAGCAGCCGCCGTGAAGGAACGGCGACTATTGTATCTCGATGCACACTGTGGCCCGTCCCCGGGGTTTTAGATTGCACCGCCCTTTGCAGAGGCAGCCCCCGGCCTTCCCCTCACGGGAGTCGGGGGCTGCCTGTTCCAGTCTCTTGCACCATTTGTGAATTATCCGATACGCAACAGAATATTCGCTCCACGAGGAATCCTTTTCAACAGACAGTTCGAGTCATGTTCGGACTGGAATATCTATCCAGGAAAGGGTATGATGCTAGTGTAGGGGGGATGGACGGTGATGCAGATCGACCTCCGTAACCGGCTGCTGGCCGACATTCAGTCTGGTTCCGATGAGGCAATCATGTCAGCGGCTGGTCAGCTTTTCGAACTGGGTGAGTACGGGTCGCCCAAGGGGACATACCTTCTGAGCGGCGGGAAGGCGGCTCTGCGACTCGGCTACTGGATGGACGCTGCGATCCTCCTGTTCAACGGACTCCACACCGCTGAACCCGACACCCTGGTGCGAGCGGAGATCCTCGTGAACCGGGCTGTGGCGTGTTCCCGCGTGGGCTTCTACCGCGACGCTGTTCAAGCCGCGACCGAGTTCCTGGACCAAATCGACTCACTGCCAGAGTTGGCACGAAAGTGGGCAGCGAATGCTCACCATGCCATGGGCTTTGCCTATGACCGACTTGAGCAGTATTCGGAGGCTGCTCAGCACAACGGGCTGGCCGCGGAGATGTACACCAACTCGATTGGGCGGTCGAACGCAATGTGCGACCTTGCCTACTCCCTGGCTATGGGAGGTAACGCCGCTGACGCCGACGCTATTCTCTCACGCATTGATCTGACTGATCTGTCGGGTTTGCCGCTGTTCCACTACTACGTCACGGCAGTGATCGTCGATTTCGCACTGGCTCGGTATGCCAACGGCATGGCCACGACCAAGAAAGCAGAGGAGCTTGTTCGGGGCTCAGATGATGCTTGGGGCAGTCCTCTCGCAGAACTGCGTTACTGGAAGGCTCGCTGTATGTGGGAATTGGGCGACCTCATTCGTGCGGCAGCTACCGGTTTTCAGGCTGCCATGCTGGCCGAGCGGCACTGGAACCGGACTCTCTGCGATAGGGCGACTGCGTGGCTTGCTGAAATCAACGGAAAGTGGGGGAATTAAAGTGCGAAGAATGGTGATTTTAGCCTTGGTGGTTCTGGCGGTGTGTGCGATCACCTCATCGGCAAGTGCTGGCGTGGCCGGCCCTGGCCCGACCCTTACCATGAGTTCTATGTCGGGGCGATAGGCCCCGTCCCTGCGTTCTGATTCGCTCGGGCCGAAATGGGTCCGACCGTTCTTGACGGGTCGTTGTTCGCTGGGAGCGTAATCCCAACAACGCTGCACCTGTTACATAGGAAAGGCCCTCGGGGAGTGATTACCCCGAGGGCTTCTTGCTGTTTCTGGCGATCAGCCACGCATCAATAACCAGTTTCAATTCCTGAGCCTCCAGGCCGTTATCGATGGCGTACTCCACTACTCGCTGGACCTCGGGAGTCTTATCTACGGCGGTTATTGCCGGAGGCACCAGCCAGTCAACCGGCAGGCCGGTGATTCGACTCAGCCGCTCCGCCGCCTGGTCGGTGATCTGCACTTCGTTCTTCATGTAATCTGCCAACGTCTCGACCGTCGTGCCGAGAGCACGGGCCACTCGTTCCTCGCTGAAGGGGTCGCCCCACCTCAGTTCCAGCTCCTTGAGCACGAGACTCAACCGCTGTCCAAAGGTGGCCGGCACCTCCGAGCCGAGGTGACCTACGAACGCCCTCATGTATTCCTGTGGCGTCTCGACCAACAGATACTCGGGGATCACCCCGTAATACGTGGCCGCTCGCTCAAACGTGTCCCGCATGTGGCCGATTTTCTTGCCTTTCATGTCTCGTTCCAATAGCGAGAGGTATGGACCGGAGATGCCGATGGCGGCGGCAGCCTCCTGTTGGTCTACGCCCTTCTGACGACGAAGGGCCTGCAAACGCTGCCCCCTGGTCATGCCCATAGCAACCCCTCCGTTTCTCTCCCAGGTTATACCATAAAAATGGGTTGAAAAGTAAGATTGCCCCTGGTAAGGTGATCCCAGACTCCACTTTATCCGAAGATAAACTCCGAGGACAGGTGAGATGGTGATACCTTTCATATGCCATCTTACCAGTTATCCACGGTAAGGAGCAATAGACGGAACTGGATTTATCTAGGGGGAGGGCTCTGCGATGAGTGTGAACGAGCACCGGATTCATCTCGTGCAGACGGAGGCCATGGGTACCAATACCGCTGTCATCGTTCCGAAGATCAGGGCTGCTGCCCACATCGTGCTGGGGCTGCTGGAGGCAATCTTCGGCATCGAGGACCGCAACATGGAGAACTGGGCCAAGACGGAGCGGGTCACCTGGTACCACGGGTGCGGTCGGTGATCCGCCAGTGCTTCGCCGGTGCTGCCGCCGTTCAGAAGTCGGACGGCGGCGGCCCTGCCCCCAACGCAGCCGAGATCGAAGAGCTGATCTGCCGGCTTCAGGCCCGGTTCCTCAACGCAAAGGGCGAAGAGCGACAGCGGCTCACGCTGGAGTACATGCGGCTGAAGGATGAACTGGAGAACGCCAAGGCAGGGCAGGTGATTGCAGATGTCACAGTCCGGTGCAACGTTTCCGATTGAGCCGGACAGGCCCCTGTCAGGGCGTCGCCGTGAGACGGACGCAGCCGAGTCACTGCGGCGAGCCGGAAGGACGGGCTGGTATCTGATCGGTTGGCCGACTTTCGGCATGCGGCACTACCAGCATCCGACCGGGGCACAGGTGATCATCGTGGACAACGGGGTTGTGGTTCATCGGTCAGAGACCCCTGAAGGTCGTCGGGTGGCCGAAACGGTCGAGACCCGCCTAGTGGGAGCCGGGTACGTGCTCCTGGCGGGCGGCACAGGGCTTCATACGGTCCTGTATGCCTGGAGGGAAGTCGGCCCGGAACCCCTGATCGACTGGTGGGACTAAGACAGGGGGTGGCGTCGGAGATGCGGATGACACGTCTTGAGCGAACCGTCGTTTGGAACATGTCCGGTGGCCGCTGCTACTACTGCGGCCGGAAAATCGGACGCGAGCAGCCGGAGGCCGACGTTGTAGGCCGGGAGGGCGTTCCCAGCCCTTTCGGTTGAGGATAACCGGAAGCTGTGTCAAAGGACACAGACTGGCACAGGATGACGCTCATAACTCACATCCACAATGTGGAAGATGAGCGGCTGCTGCTGCTAAGATGAATCCAAACAGAGCAAGCCCCCTTCTCAAAACGAGGGGCGGCAAAAGCTCACTGAGTCAGGAGGTGGGGGTCGGGGAGATCGACCCGGCTGACTACGGACACCGGCTTCGCAACTCGTAGGCGGTAGAGGGAAGCCCACAGCAAGAATCCAAGCAAAATTGCAGGTATTACAAGCCAACATCGAAAAAAGAAACATCACAGGCTTTCCCTCGACTTTTCCAGTCGTAGGAGGGCTAACAGATGATCAAGCGGCGGTTTGGTGTCCTGTTCGCTGTGTCCCACGGTGGCGTGGTTCGGTCCCTTGTCGCTTTAGTAGTTTCTGTGGCGGTCCTCAACTCGGTTGTGTTCAGTGCCGCCGCCAATCCCAACTCTGCCGGGGCTAGTCCGTGGAGCGTCTACAGTCGCCCCGACTTGGATTACCCTCGCATGACCCTTCAACTCCATCGAGCCGCTCAACCCACACAATATTCAGACTACTCATGGGCTGACCCCGAGACACAGGTCGTGATCAACGGCAAGGTGCTTACGGTGAGGCACATTTACCGCGACCTCTGGGGCGGGGCCGGTATCGAGCACGCCGAGATGGCCCAGGTACTTGATTTGTACGAACTGGACCCCGGCTATCGCAGTGTCAGCCTGGAAAACTGGAAGTATGGGGGCTTCCCCAAGCAGTTGGCAGAGACGATGAAGACGGTCCCCTGCAGCCGCTGGGGATGGCTGCCGGACACTTGCTACGCCGAAGAGAAGGACAAGGTGTGGTTCTTTTCTCGGCAGTTCCGTCAGGCCGTGGTGCTAACCTGGGACGACACCTATGCCAATGGCAGGCGGGTTGGCAACGGGTATTACAAGCGAGACGGCATGAAGATCGTCCGCTTTGATGAGGTCGTGCCGTACTACGGTGGCACGATGTTCGTCCACGAAAGCGGCCTGATCGAGATTCAGATGCCGCCTCGCCACACCGTGGCCAGTGACCTTCAGGGCTGCGTGATGAACCAACTTCTCGACAGCGAAGGCAACTGTGACGTGAAGTCTGCTTTCCTACCCTCGGCTTACGGGACCTACGGCGAGGACAAGGTGTTCGCCATTCTGGGCTGGCAGGCGGACAGGGGTGGGACGAATGCCGCCGCCGACACGATCAGGCGACACATGAACCTCAACGCCCTGAAGATTGACGGGCGAACCCCTACGATGAAGGACCGAGCCAAGGAGATGCTGGATTCTGGTGCCTTCTGGATTCCCTTTACCGTCATGGTCCTTGAGGGAAACTACCTTCTCGCCGCAGCCGTTGAATACTACTTCCCGGAATGGGCAACGGGGAGCACGACCCTAGCAAGACCTCGGGCGGTCGAGAACGCGGATGAACTCCTGGAACGGGAACCTGCTTTCGTCAACGGTGTTCAGATGGCCGAGTCAGAGGTCCGCTCACTGGCACTCCAGAAGTACGGCCTGGATGAAGTCGTCGGGGAATTCGAAGCCGCCTCGGCCCGTGGCTGGTACTGGAAGATCCGCTCGATGAGCCCTGCCGCTGCTCGGGCACAGGCCATGCAGGACGGCGAAATCCTCGAAATCGTGCCTGGCAAGTACATCGCCAAGGAGTTCTTCACGGGGGGCACCAATGGGGTATGGGCGGACGGTTATGACGAGGTAGCCAGTCTTCTGCGGGAGAACAAGGGCTATCATGGGTTCATGGTGAAGAATGGAGCGATTGACCCCAGTTTCGTTACCACCAAGGACAAGGGCGTCCTCAAGATTGTCGATCAGATTGAGCGGTACGTGAGGGCCACCCAGTCCGCCGGTGACCGCGTGCAGGTGGCTTTTGACGAACCCACCTTCCCGGCCGCCCTGGAGGAGTGGTTGGCGACGAACCGACCTGATCTGTACCGTTTGATGGGCACCGGCGACGGCAAGGTGTTTTGGTTCGTCGTTTACTAGCGTGCAGGAAATGGGGGCCTCGTCGTGAGGCCCCCTGTTGGGCGATAAAGGGGGGGCTTCATATGGGCTTACGAAACACGACTGCAATTGTTGCGGCTCCTGCCACGTGGCGGTACGATCCATTTCAAGCCAGGGAAGTCATTCGGCTACTCGAACAGAGCAAGGCAGTAGCCAGCACTGTCTCCAGGCAAGTAATTGATGACCACATTCAAATCGAATGGGCACCCGGACCAGGGATCGAAGCGGAACTCGGCATCACCGCCAATCCTGGCAGCAACGTGCGATTCTACGCGGGAGCGGAGTTCAAGTACGACGCAGGGTGCAGCGAAGGAGTTCAGTTTCGTTGCCCGGCTGGGCACCCTTCCCCTGAGAATCCATATGCCATCTTCGCCAGATGGAGGGACATTGGGTTTGATGAAACACTGGCATTGGACTGTGCCGAATGCGGACAGGCGTACCCGATCCCCGAATGGGATCAGACAGACCCTGACTTCATGCCCAAGTGCAACCCCGTGTTCGTGGTCAGTCGGCTCGTGATTGAAACGAGCGGAAGCCTCATCCACCCGGACAGCGAATTGCTAAGGGCGTTGGCCGAGGCGTTGGGGGTCCGTAACCTTCAGGCCGGATACTTGGCCCTGTAAGGCGACATGAAAGAGGGGCGGCGGAACACACTCCGTCGCCCTTCGGGTCCGGTCCTACCACCAGAGGACCGCATCAGTACGTTCGGGTACTGCTGTCCTATCCCCCGCTCATGACTGGACCATCGTAATCCTTTCGCATCCCCAAGTTATGGGATTGCTTCCCGAGGATATCCCTATCATCAGCCGAGTTTCCGGCGACTTCAGGCGACCACTCACCCATCGTGTCCTTTCGCTCCCCTAACTTGGGGCGCCCCTCGCTCATCTTCCGACGTCTCCAGCGATCTCGGGGCTGCTTCCGGGAATCCCCCTTCTGTGCCGCCGCCACTTCCTGGGTGGCCTGCCGCTGCATCCCCTCACTCTGGGACCGCCACCGGTGAGCCTTGGAGTCTTTTCAAGAAGTAGCGTAAAGGCGCTCCAGGGCATGCCTGGGGCGTTGTTTGTCATGGGGAGGGTCTCAGTGGGATACCCGGTGTTGCCTGTTGAACGCTCTCGAAAAATTTCCGCTTTAGGGCGATATGAAGCTATACCTGCTACGCGTTTCCGTGTGCTATCCTCTTGGTAGTTTATGGGAAGGATGCTGTGAGAAGATGAAGAGGGGTCGCATTGTTCTGCTAGCCGTGCTTCTGGCAGGGGCGATAACGGCCGCTGCAAGCGGAGCCGTAGCCGCCGGAACTGAACCCGTGAGCACGGCCACCGTCCAATCCTCACTGAATGCCTATCTTGAAGCTAGATGCAGCGTCATCCAGGGTGGAAATCCGTCCAAACTGGCCACCTTCTATGACCTGGCTGTTGCCGATGCCCGAAACCGTGTCAAGTACGACCAAGAGTATCTGGTGCGGTACTACCAGGAACCGTACAAGGCCAACGGATACACCATCACAGACTGTCACTTTGACCTAAAAGACCTCCACATCGACATCGATAGAAGAAGTGCCCAGGTCACTGTTGCCCCGGTAGTCCGTTACGACTATCGCCGTCCTGGTTGGACCACGGGTCAAACCGTGGAAGAAGGCGAGGGAGTTCACACGCTCGTCTTGAGACTCACTGACCCGGGTACTCTCAAGATCACCCAGCACAACTACGACGACTTCTTTCATGGCAATCTGCCCGACGGCCCGTTTCAGCGTGGGCAAGTGGTCATCGAACCCAATCAGAAGGTGACGAACCAGGCATTCCTTCCGCCTGCCGACCACAAGCTGTCGCTGTCCGAGAAGATGCAAGTGGAAGAGGCTAAGACGATCGCCGGTGCAGGAACCACAGCCAACACAGTCAATGTGGCGTTGACGTCAATGCGGTATGACTTTGTGTCCGCTGCAAGCTATGCTTGGGCTTGGGCGTGTGAGGGATGCCGGAATGACAGCTATCCCGGCTATCCGTCTGACTGCACCAACTTTGCCTCTCAAGCCGTACACGACTCCCAAGGCGGCAAAGCGCCGAACTACTACGTTCGCTGGGGAGACGCTTGGTACATCAACGGTCGGAAGCCGAGTTACTACACGTCAGATGCGTGGCGACTGGTGATCAACTTCCGCCGTCTCCTTCTCTTCGGAGGCGGTGGGCCGCATGGGACGGCCGTCGGTAACCCGGACAACCTCGTGCGTGGTGATATCATTATTTTCCAGTTAGAGGGTGCAAGCGCGCCGTGGAATCACACCACGCTGGTTTGCAGCTACAGCCAGGATGGCACGCCGCAGCTTTGCTACCACTCCAGGGACGTTCGGGACCGTCCTTGGAATACGATGCCGTACAAGGGCGTGACTGCCATTAGCATGGACTCGGCTTTCATCTACCCGTAAAAAGACGGGAAAGAAGAAAGAGCACAGGCGAAGGCATCGAATACCAACGTGATCGGTATTCGATGCCTTTTGGCGAAAGTGAGGGGGACGCGATGGGGTTGAGTCGGGTGCTGGTAGCTGTAGGAGTGGGAATCGTTGCTCTCATCGTGGCCGTTGTCATCTGGCACGGAAGGAATTACTCATTCCCCGCTTCGCGAGTATGGCCCACTGGCGACACCGTCACGGTGGAGGTGCCCTCCAAAGCCTCTGATGGAACCAGTTGGAGCGTCAGTGTTGTGCCTGGCTCCTCACCAGAGACTGACGAATACCATCTGCACATCCGGCACTGGTGGGCTTCGACCTCCTTGCTTCCTGGGCAGCAAGTCCGGATAGAAAGGCGAATGTACACGTACGTCAGGCCAGTGGTCACACGGGTCCAGCGTGATGCCCTTAACCGTGAAGTCACCATCAAGGTTGAACTTCGCAAAGCCGACTAGATTTCGTTACCGGTTGTACCGCCCGGGTACGAACCTATCTGCGAACCAAAGCGAATGCCCTCACGACTGTCGTCGTGAGGGCGATTGTTTACGCCGTGAGTTGCTGTACCTCGCTGCCCAGGAACACCAGCCCGAGCTTCGCCATCTGACGGTAGAACTCGTGGTTGGCCAGCTTTTCGGCCGAGCGGAAGAAGTCGACGCCCCAGGCGCCGAGGTGCTCTTTGAGGTACCGCTTATGCAGCACCCGGCATTTCTCCGCCCGCTCCCCGTCCTGCTCCACCAGGGCCTCGGCTGTCAGGTGCTCCATGACCTCCAGCTCTATGGCGAATGATCCTCCAACAGCAGCGTGAGCCCAAACTGCAGGAGGAGTCCGATCGAAACGAGAACCCCCATGGAGCGCAGGGCCAACAACTGCTTGACCACGCCCCTTCTCTCAGACGGTTTCCTTGCTTTACAATAAGGGTAGAATGAAGGAACATTGGATAGGCAAAAGTATCTTCTTTCACTTGCCTGCGCAGCATCAGCATCACGCATACTTTGCCGGACGGACCGTAGTGATGAATGAAGAACCGGACTTGTGCAGGATTTTCTTAGCCACTGGAGAACCTGAAAGGCATGAACTGCCAAAACTTCCTGATGGGGTCAGGAGGGCGTGCGATGGGCGAGGAGCGGGACGATTTCTGGAAAGTGCTGCGAACGGTTGCCCCGGGCACTCCGCTGCGTGAGGGGCTGGAGTCAATCCTGCGCGCCCGGACCGGCGGACTCATCGTGGTAAGCGACAAACCTGAAGCGATGTCCCTGGTGGATGGCGGCTTCCGAATTGACTCGGAGTTGCAGCCGGCCAGCCTGTATGAACTCGCCAAGATGGACGGCGCCCTGGTGGTCACGCCCGACTGCAAGCGGATTCTGTATGCCAACGCGACGCTCATTCCCAACCCGGGCATTCCGTCGTACGAAACCGGCATCCGCCATCGCACCGCTGAACGGGTGGCGCGCCAGACCGGCGAGCTGGTCATTGCCATTTCGCAGCGGCGCAACATCATCTCCCTGTACAAGGGGAATATGCGCTACGTGCTTCGCGACATCTCGGTGATCCTGACCAAGGCCAATCAGGCCTTGCAGACGCTGGAGAAGTACAAGTCGGTGCTGGACCAGGCCCTGGTCAACGTCTCTGCGTTGGAACTGGAGGACCTGGTCACGGTGATGGACGTGGTACTGGTGGTCCAGCGCACGGAAATGGTTCAGCGCATCGTCACGGAAATCGAACGCTATATCTATGAGCTCGGCACCGAAGGCCGGCTGGTCTCCATGCAGTTGGAAGAGTTGGTCGCCAACGTGGCCGAGGAAGGGCACCTGATCACGCGGGACTACATCGCCCCGGGTGAGGGCCGCACGCCCGAAAATGCCCGGGAACAGCTGGCCACCTGGCCCAGCGAGGACCTGCTGGACCTGGTCTCCTTGACTCGCCTGCTGGGCCTCGGTTCAGCGCCCAGCGTGCTGGAGAACCCTGTGAGCCCGCGTGGCTATCGCATTCTCCGCAAAATCCATCGGCTCCCCATGCCGGTCATCGAGAACCTGGTCAACCACTTCGGCGGCCTTCAGAAAATCTTGCGGGCCTCCATCGAAGAGTTGGACGAGGTCGAGGGCATCGGCGAAGTGCGCGCCCGGGCCATCAAAGAAGGGCTGCGGCGCCTTCGGGAGCAGGCCATGTTAGAACGGCACATGTAGAGGAAGAAGGGCACTTATGTTACGGATTCGCACCGCGGGCGCGGTGCTGCTCGTGGCGGTTTTCCTGGCCGCCTGCGCCCGGCCGGTCGACAGACCGGTCACTCCCGCCGCCGAGGACAAGCCCCTGCCGTCCAGCGCCACGCCTGCGGAAAAGGACGACCGCACGCCGCCGGTATCCACCTCCCGCCAGGTTCAGGCGAAGTTTTACCTGTTGGACGCCAGCTCCGGCTTCAAGGACCCGGGCCGGGTCCGGGAACTGACCTCCGGCAAGTCCGTCATCGGCCCGGCCACCGCTTACCTGGAAGTGGTTCCGGCCAACCCGGGCGACAAACTGACCCTTCGCCTGGATGGCGCACCGCTGGTCGGAGAAATCCAGTGGTCTGCCACCAGCAAGTCATATATCCTGCGGGCCGGCCCGGGCAAGCCGGACGACAAGGTGACCATCACCGTTGAACGGGCCGGGGTTGCGCCGGCAGTCCTGTCGGTCATGCGGGTCGCCCCCGCCACGGTCACCGTGGACCAGGCCAACGGCGAGTCCTGGAAGCCGGTCACCGTTCTGGACTCCAGCACCCAGCCCGGCCCCGGCCAGGTCCGGTTGCTGTTCTCCAAGCCTGTCCACCGGCAGGAGGTGGAACAGTCGCTCGTGGAGGCCCAGCCGATGCCCATTCGGGGACTCATGACGTGGGAAAACGACAAGACGCTCATTTGGCAAATCGGCCAGTTGCCGCCCCGGCTGGACTTCTTCCTGGACGGCGCCCACGACCAGGACGGCCTGCCCTTGCCTGGCGGCATTCCGTCTCTGCGGGTCGGAAGTCCGCCCAACCTGGTGCTGGTGAATGTCGCCGAGGCCGTCGATCAGCCCGTGGCGCCGCTGCCGCCCGACGTGATTAGCGCCCGCCTCTCCCCGGACGGCAAATATGTAAACCTCACCGCCTGGACGCCCGGCGCCAGCCGCTGGGACTGGCGGACGGCCGACCTGTATGTGGACCTGGCGGCCAAGAGCCTCAAGTCCGGCCGGGTGGACGACATTCAGCCCCGGATTCCCGGCGACTGGTCCAGTTGGGCCGTGAACCCGCCGGGCACGACCGTGGCGGGGTTGCGCTCGGCAAAGAGCGGGACGTCCGGCAAAGTCGACCTGGTCGTCACCGACCTGCGGGGTGGCAGGAGCCAGGTCTACCCGGACTTTCTGGACCAGGAGGCCGCGCCCGGAAACGGCGACAACACCCGGTACCTGGCCTGGTCCGCTGACGGCCGTCAGGTGGCGGCCATCAGCTATAAGGGCGGTAAGGCCGGGGCCGACGTTGTCGCCCTGGACCTGCCCACCGGCCGGCGCACCACACTTGTCCAGAACCTGCCTGTGGCCTCCGGGGCCGCCTCGCTCTCCTGGTCCCCCGACGGGCGGTATCTACAGGTGGGCAACCTGCTGCTGGAGTTACGGAGCGGCGCCGTGCGGACGCTGGAAGGGGATGCCGGCGCCAGGGGCATCTGGGAGCCCGGCGGTACCCGCCTGCTGTACAACGAGCGGGACTGGGGACCCGTTTACCTGATCGACCCGGCAGCCGGTGGCGGGACCAAACCGCTGGGCATCGGGATGATCGTCTCCTGGGCAGGCCCCGACAAGGCTTACGTGATTCGCTGGGGCGCCAGTAACGCCCGCTACGTGCCGCCTGGCTTTTAAGACATGAAAAAAGCCCGAGCCCCCGTGGGCTCGGGTATTTCTATGCGCTGCCGCTAGTCGGCGAAGTTGAAGACACCTAGTGCCGCCAACTTCTTATGCTCCTTGAGCATGGTGTCGTAGAGGTTCAAGTCGAACATGTTTGCAACTGCCGCCAGGTAAAAGAGCGAGTTACCCAGTTCCGCCTCCACGATTTCCCGGCAGTGCTCACAGAGCTGACCGCTCAGGTGATTGTGCATGTGGTCTTTCATCTCTTGCAGAGAGATGTCCGCAGGGATCTGCTGTTTCTCCGCTTGGATTTTGATGCACCCACAGGACGTAACGGATTTCGTAATCGCCCGGTTTACACGGGCGTTTGACTCCTGCAGCTTGGCCATGATGTCCAGAATGCTGCGATGGCGAATCAAGTACTCGCCAACTGCGTCCTGGAACTGGTCGCACAGCAAATCCTTCATCGACCTACTCACCCCTCAGTTACCGCTCCTTACCTCGCGTGCTGCTGGTTAAGAACAGGCGAGCCGGTTGGCCTCCTGCTGCAGTCCCTGCCTCGTAGACTTCTCGGTTGTGCAGGCCCGACGATACCCATTTTACCAGACACAGGGGGACAGGACAAATGGTGGTCTGAGGTAAATTGTACCACCACCGGGCCACGCATACCAGTGCCCACTGGCTTCGGCGAATCCACTTTTGACTGGCGCTCCAAGCGGCGGCAGAACCGGGTTCTGTTACCCGGTGGTGGGATGCGCCTGCCCGACCAGCGGTGAAAACCATAAAACCCGCGCTTGGCGCGGGTTTTATGGTTTGGTGGAGCTAAGGGGATTCGAACCCCTGACCTCTTGAGTGCGATTCAAGCGCTCTCCCAACTGAGCTATAGCCCCGAATGCGCTCTCATTGTACGGATGTTTATGCCCGGACGTCAAGCGCCTGGTTTGAGGCCGGGGGTGGATTCCTGGCTTTGGTCCCAACGTCAGCCAGCGTCAGTTGACGGAATGAAGTAAAATAATGTATAATACACCCTTTATTGACAATCGAATACGAGGGTGGTATCCTTAGAGCGCCGAAACGTCTGGCTGGAAGGCGGCGGTACTTGTACACGCCGGCCTTTCTGCGCTGGAAGTTGGGGGGAATTACGGTGTTCCAGGTGGGGGATAAGGTTGTCTACCCCATGCATGGTGCGGGGGTCATTGAGGCCATTGAAGAGCAGGAAGTATTGGGGCATCGCAAAAGGTATTACGTGATGCGGCTCCCGGTTACGGAAATGAAAGTGATGGTGCCCTGCGAGAACTCAGACAACACTGGTCTCCGGCAGGTCATTTCCGAGCAGGGCTTCCAGAACCTGCTAGAGGTCCTCCAGGCCCGCAAGACCATCATGTCCAAGAACTGGAATCACCGTTACCGGTCGAACATGGAGAAGATCAAGAGCGGCAACATCCTCGAACTGGCCGAAGTGGTACGCAACCTGTTTCACCGTGAACAGGAGAAAGGGCTTTCGACCGGCGAGCGCAAGATGTTGGAGAACGCCCGGCAAATTCTCCTCTCCGAGATCATTTTGGCCAAGAACCTCGAAATTGAACAGGCAAGCCAGTTCTTGAACGAGGTCCTTGCCCAGTAAGCCGCACATTTACTCATGCAGCGCCGGGTCATCCGGCGCTATTTTTTTCGTTTCCGGGGCATTCTTAGAACCTGAATCCAGGTTCAGTTCGTCTCATGAATAGGGACAGGGTGGCTTGTAGCGGGCCGTCCAGTCCGATACAATAATGTGATAGAAGTTACTCCAGGAGGTGAAGCGTGGTTGAAGAAACGATTACGCCTCATGCTAACCAGTGCCGGCATCCTGAGCGGGTTAAGTCTCACATTCTTTAGCCTCGGCGAGATCCAAAGAATTCCTCTGTTAGCGTCCAGCCACTGGGCCATGACCATTCTGATCCTGTCTGCGGGTAGTCTGATCGGCGGACTGGCCGGGTTCTTCGTCTTCCCGGTAGCCACATGGGTTGAAAACCGCCTTGCCAAGGCCGCTTTCATCGACATTCTGTTCGGTTCGATTGGACTTATTGTAGGTCTTATCATTTCGGTTCTCCTCGGAATGGTCCTGAGTTCGTTCCCGTACCTGGGACCCCTGTTCACCGTACTGGCTGCAGTGGTCTTCGGCTATCTCGGTATCAGTGTGGCCACTCGCAAGCGCGATGAGGTCTCCTCGGTGCTGAACCTCGGCAGGCGCAACCGGGGCGAGCAATTGGCCGGCAAGGAGCCCGGCGAGTACCAGGGAATCAGCCACGGGAAAATACTCGACACGTCCGTCATTATCGACGGCCGCATCGCCGACATCGTAAAGACCGGCTTTCTGGAAGGCCCACTGGTCATTCCGGGGTTCGTGCTGGAGGAACTGCGGCATATTGCCGACTCGTCCGACGTGCTGAAGCGGAATCGCGGCCGGCGGGGCCTGGACATTCTGAATCGGATTCAGAAGGAACTGGCCGCCGAAGTCCGCATCTGTGAAGAAGAGATTCCCGACGCCGTGGAAGTCGACTCCAAGTTGCTCAAGCTCGCGAAACTGCTCGGCGGCAAAGTCGTCACCAACGACTACAACCTGAACAAGGTGGCCGAACTGCAGCAGGTACCCGTGCTTAACATCAACGAGCTGGCCAACGCCGTGAAGCCGGCCGTACTGCCCGGTGAGGAAATGACCGTCACAATCATCAAGGACGGCAAGGAAGTCGGTCAGGGTGTGGCCTACCTCGATGACGGTACCATGATTGTGGTGGATGGCGGCAAGCGGTACATTGGGGAGACCATCATCGTGGTCGTCACCAGCGTGCTGCAGACCGCTGCGGGCCGCATGATCTTCGCCAAACCCAAGCTGGCAATGGAGAGGGTGGCGCCGTGAGTGTTCAGATCGGTGGTCTCGAGGTGGCGGTCAGCGTCATCCTGCCGGCCGCCGGCTCTGGCAAACGGATGGGGGGAGGGACTGCCAAGCAGTTCCTCCCTCTTGGCGCCGAGCCGGTACTCATACATACGGTGAGGCTTTTCAGCGAGTGCCCCCTGGTCGATGAGATCGTCATCGCCGCCGGCGACGTGGCGGCAACCCGGGAGCTGGTTGGCAATTTCCCCAAGGTCACGTACATCGTCAAGGGCGGCGCCGAACGACAGGACTCCGTCTGGGCAGGCCTGCAGGTCGTGCACTCCCGTCCGCGGGTCGTCTGCATTCACGACGCTGTTCGGCCGCTGCTGCCGGAGCAGGTGCTCCGGGATGTACTCCGGGCGGCGGCGGGCTGTCCGGCGCAAATGGTCGGGGTGCCGGTCAAGGATACGATCAAAGTGGCAGGGGCAGACGGATTCGTGACGGCGACCCCCGCCCGGTCCGCGCTCTGGGCCATGCAGACCCCGGAAGTCTTCTGGGTGGAGACGCTGCTCCAGGCGTACCACAAGGCCCGGGCCGACGGCTTCGTGGGCACCGACTGTTCCTCGCTGGTGGAGCGACTGGGCGTTCCGGTCCGGATCCACCCCGGCAGCTATGAGAACTTGAAGCTGACGACGCCGGAGGATTTCCTGCTGGCGGAAGCGATTCTGAAGCGGCGCCAGACGGGAGGGTAAGCCATGCTGGTCGGATTCGGCTACGACGTGCACCGTCTGGTGGAAGGCCGCCCGCTGGTGCTGGGCGGCGTCACAATCCCCTACGCCAAAGGGCTGGACGGCCATTCGGATGCGGACGTCATGATTCACGCCCTCATGGATGCGCTGCTGGGCGCGGCCGGCCTCCGGGACATTGGCTATCACTTCCCGCCCGGCGACCCGAACTACAAGGACGCCGACAGCCTGAAGCTCCTGACCAGGGTGGTGGCGCTGCTGGCGGCGGAAGGCTATCGCCCGGTCAACGCCGACATTACCCTGCTGGCGGAACGCCCGAAAATCGGGCCGCATGTCGAGGCGATGCGGTCCAAGTTGAGCGGTGCGCTGGGCGTGGCGCCCCGGCGGGTGGGCGTCAAGGCGACCACCAACGAGGGCCTCGGCTTCGTAGGGGATGGGCTGGGCATGGCGGCCTATGCGGTTGCCCTGCTGGAAGTCATTTGACACTTCTCCCCAGAACGCATATAATTCATACCAATATCCCCAAACGCGATGAATGGGAGAAGTACCTGCGGGAGACCGTTCAGAGAGTCACCGCCTCTGGCTGCAAGCGGTGGCCGGATCGAAGCAGGGAACATGCGCCCGGGAGTCGGGGCCCGAAACAGCATTTGCTGCTGAGGCGCTCACGGAAGGCCACCGTTACAAGGCACAGGGTGTGTTAGCACCCGGTTGAGAGGGACGCCTTTTTGGCGTCCAATCAGAGTGGAACAGCGGGAATTCTACCCGCCTCTGGCATTTGCCGGAGGCGGGTTATTCTTTTGTAGCACGGAATTTCCATCGGATTGCAGAAAGGAGTATCATAATGGTTGGTCGTTTGAAGCGGGACATTGGGGTAGTCTTTGATCGGGACCCGGCGGCCCGCAACACCCTCGAAGTACTCCTCTGCTACCCCGGACTCAAGGCAATTCTGGCGCATCGTCTGGCGCACTGGCTTTGGGTCCGTAACTGGAAGCTACTGGCCCGCTTGATCTCCCAGATCTCCCGGTTCTTCACGCAGATCGAAATCCACCCCGGGGCCGTCATCGGCGAAGGCTTCTTCATCGACCACGGGAGCGGCGTGGTCATCGGCGAGACTTCGGAAATCGGCAATAACGTGACGCTCTACCAGGGAGTCACGCTGGGTGGCACGGGCAAAGAGAAAGGCAAGCGGCACCCGACCATCGGCGACAACGTGGTCATCGGCAACGGCGCCCGCGTGCTGGGTTCGTTTACGGTGGGCGAAAACTCGCTGATCGGTGCCGGCTCGGTGGTGGTGCGGGAGGTACCGCCCAACTGCACGGTGGTGGGCAACCCCGGCCGCATCACGAAAATGAACGGCGTCCGGGTCGATCCGTTGGACCAGGTCCACATGCCCGACCCCGTCGCCAACATGTTCGACGCCCTGCAGCAAACGCTCCAGGAGCTGGCCGGTCGTGTCGGCGCGCTGGAGACTGAGAACCAGGCCTTGCGAAAGGCTTTACAGGAGGATGGTTTCCATGGCGATTCGCATCTACAATGACCTGACCCGCCAAAAAGATGAGTTTATCCCGCTGGTTCCCGGCAAGGTAAGCTTCTACAACTGCGGCCCCACGGTGTACGACTACTTTCACATTGGCAACGGCCGGAACTTTGTCGTCATGGACGGTATCCGCCGGTACCTCATTTACCGGGGCTTCGACGTGACGTTTGTCCAGAACTTCACCGACATCGACGACCGGATGATCAAGCGGGCGAACGAGCGGGGAATCACGGTCAGGGAGCTGTCCGAGGAGATGATCGCCGCCTACAGGCAGGACGTGAGCGCGTTCAATGTCATGGAGGCGGATGTTCATCCCCGGGCGACCGACCTGATTCCGGAGCAAATCGCCATGATCGCCGAGCTGATTGAGAAGGGCTACGCCTACGCCGTACCCGGCGGGGACGTTTATTTCCGGGTCGCGAAGAAGCTGGACTACGGCAAGCTCTCGCACAAGAACCTGGAGGGGTTGGTGGCCGGGGCCTCCGAGCGGGTCGACCCGGACGACCGCAAGGAGCATCCGTTCGACTTCGCCCTCTGGAAGGGCCAAAAGCCGGGCGAGCCTGCCTGGGACGCCCCCTGGGGCGCCGGGCGGCCGGGCTGGCACATCGAGTGCTCGGCCATGGCCCGCCGCTATCTCGGTGAGACCATCGACATTCACTCCGGCGGCGAGGACCTGGTCTTCCCGCACCACGAAAACGAGATCGCGCAGAGCGAGGCCTGCAACGACAAGCTCTTCGCCCGTTACTGGATCCACAACGCCTTCCTGAACATTGAAGGCGAGAAGATGTCCAAGTCGTTGGGCAACTTCTTCACCGGGCGGGACATCGTGAAGGAGTACGACGGCGAGGTAGTCCGGCTCTATCTTCTCGGCGCCCATTACCGGACCCAACTGGACTTCCGGCGGGAGCTGGTGGAGCAGACCAAGGCCGGCCTGGAGCGGCTGAAGAACACGGTGGCCAACCTGCAGCACATCGCCCGGACGACGACCGCCAAACACCTGACGCCCGATGAGGCCGAGGTGCTGGGCGAGCTGTCCAAGGCCCGCCAGCGGTTCATCGCCGCCATGGATGACGACTTCAACACGGCGGGCGGCATCGCTGAGCTGTTTGGCCTATCCCGGGAGATCAACAACGTGCTGAACCCGACCTCTTCCGCCGAACTGGCTGAAGGCGCTCTCAGCCTGCTGAAGGAGCTGGCGGGCGTCCTGGGCCTGCTGGTGAAGGACGAGGCCGCCGGCTCGCTCGACGACGAGGTCCAGGCGCTGGTGGACGCCCGGCAGGCGGCCCGCAAGGCGAAGAACTGGGCGGAGTCCGACCGGATTCGGGATCAGCTGAACGCCATGGGCATCGTCCTGGAAGATACGCCGCAAGGCGTGAGGTGGAAGCAGAAGTGATGCGCATGGAAAATCCGCTGCTCTTGCCGCCGCTGACGCTGGCCTACGTGGGGGATGCCGTATACGAACTCTGGGTCCGAAACCGCCTGCTGGAACTGGGCCACGTCCGGGTGAACGACCTGCACCGGACGGCGGTCCGGTACGTG
Source organism: Symbiobacteriaceae bacterium (assembly GCA_036504075.1). Classification (GTDB taxonomy): domain Bacteria; phylum Bacillota; class Sulfobacillia; order Symbiobacteriales; family Symbiobacteriaceae; genus DASXVX01. Next base: position 18,744 of record DASXVX010000026.1, read on the forward strand.
CGGGCGCGGGCCCAGGCGCAGGCGCTGGCCGAGCTTCAGCCCCTGCTCTCCGAAGCAGAGCAGGACGTGGCCCGGCGGGGCCGCAACGCCAAGGGCCACCAGGCGCCCAAGGGGAGCGACCCGGTTGAGTACGGGGCATCCACGGCTTTCGAGACGCTGGTGGGGTTCCTGTACCTGTCTGGGCGTGAAGAGCGGCTGGAAGAGGTGCTTTCGCTGACCGCCCGCTACCTGGAGCAATCGTGAGCCAAGACCGCCCCGCCGGGGCGGTCTTTCACTGTCACACGGCCCGCCAGGTTCAATAACATGGGGGCAGGAGGTGACCCGCTTGCCTTATGCAGCGTTCGGATTTCCCTTCGCCGGGTTCAGCCCGCTCCTGATCCCGGTTGTGGCGCCCCTGCCGTTAGGGCTCACGCCTTCGTTCTACGCCCCGTTCCCGTCGGTGCCGCTCAGCGGCTGGGGTGGCGTACCGTTTATCTGGGGCGTCTGACCCGCATGGCAACACCCGGGCTACATAACGATGTTCAGATCCGGTCGTTTCAGCCCGCGGACCTGCCGGCCGTGCTGACCGGGGCCGCCGAGATGGGGTGGGGCCTCCTCACCCCGGCCGAGCGGCGCTTGACCAGCCCGGACGAGGTCGCCCGCCGGACCGGGGAACTGATCGGGCAGGCGCTGAGACAGCCGGGTGCGCTGGTATTGGTCGCCGAAGCCGGCGGCGTGGTAGTCGCGTTCGAGTTCCTGGTCATCCGGCAGGCGGACATCTCCGGCCTGACGGAGGCGCTGAAGCTGGGCGGCTGGGTCGCCCCGGCCTATCGGCGGCGGGGGCTGAACCAGCGAATGCATCAGGCCGGCGAGGACTGTTGTCGGGAGTTGGGCGTCCAGCGAATGGTGGCGGTCGTCGCCACGCAGAACGCCGCATCGCTAGGCGCGACGGCGAAATCCGGGTTCGTGACCGAAAAGGTCGTCCGGGCGAAGTGGCTGACGCAGGACTTACCGCCGGTTACGCCAAAATAGGGAGGTAGTGCGCGCACGAGAAAGGGGAACGAGGCATGACGCAGCAGCGGAAAGTTTACGCTGTAACGGGGGTGGCCTCAGAACGGCATGCGTATGCCATGGCCAAGTACAGCCGGTCGGCGGAGTCGCTGAAAGACAGCGCCCGGGAATTGACCGGCGACCGCACCCGCAAGTTCCTCAACACCATGTACTTCAAGTATGGGCACGCCTCCATCGCCGACATGGCGCACATCGCCCTGGGAGTCGAGCAAATCTCCCTCTGGGCCGCGCTCACGTTGCTGGACGAGCAACTCTGGGACGGTCAGGAACGCTCCACCCGCTACCAGCCGTTTCGTGAAACCGGCTATATCATTCCGGCCGGTGCGCCGGCGGCCTACAGCGAGACCGCTGACTGGCTCATGGGGCAGTATGAATCAGCAGTTGCCTACTGGGCGGAGCACCTGAAGGACCGCCACCCCCGGCCGGATGACATGAAACAGCCCGAATGGGAGGCCGCGCTCAAAGCGCGGGCTTTCGATATCGCCCGGTACTATCTGTTCCTCGGCGTCAATACCTCGGTGGGCCAGATCACATCGGCCCGGGTGCTGGAGCGGCAGGTGTCGCGGCTGCTGGCCGACCCGCTGCCGGAAATTCAGGGCCTGGGCGCCGACTTGAAGGCGGCCGCGGTGGAGCAGACCCCGTTCGACCTGCGGGCCGAGCGGCTGCAGCCGCTGGCGGAGCGGGCGCCCGAGCCGCTCCGGAGCGAACTGCTGGCCCAGCTTCAGCTGGAGCCGGTGGCCCCCACGCTGATCAAATACGCCGAGCCCACGCCGTATCAGCAAGTCGTCTGGTCCGACGTGGCGGCGATGGCGGCCGAACTGCTGCCGAAGGTGGCACCCGACAACCGGGCGGCCGTGGTGCTGAACACGTCCGGCCACCCGGTGGATGCGGCGATCGCCGCCCTGCTCTACCGGGTCTCCGACCTGGCGTATCATCAAATCGCCGAAGCGGTGGCCGGCTTCAGCCCCGCCGTCAAGCGGGAGGTGCTGGAGACGGCGCTGGCCAAGCGCGGCCCGCACGACGAGTGGCTGCGGGAGTTCCAGGGCGGGCCGCTGGCCTTCGACATCCTCCTGGATATCGGGGCCTACCGGGACCTCCACCGGCATCGCCGGGCCTCCCAGGTCCGCCAGGCATTCACCACCCGGCACGGCGCCGCAGTGCCTGAGCCCCTGCAGGGGACGGACGGGGCGCAGCGGTACCTCGCCGATATGCAGGAGGCCGCCCGCCGGGTCGAGGCGCTGAAAGCCTGGGACCCGCTCCAGGCACACTACTTGCTGCCGCTCGGCTTCCGCTGCCGGGCGCTCTTCCGGATGGACCTGGCGGAGGCGGCCTACATCATCAAGTTACGGTCACGGGAAGGCGGCCATTTCTCCTACCGGGCCATCGCCTATCAGATGTATCAGGCGCTGTGCCAGACCTATCCGGAGCTGGCGTCCTACCTGGCGGCGACCGACCCCGCCATCGACGACCCGTTAAAGCGCTGACGGCCGCAGGCGGAGGCGAGCGAAAATCGCCTCCGCCTCTTACATAGACAAGCTGTGCATCTGGCATACTGACCAAGCAAAGGAGAATGGCCGGTGTCTGAACAGGTCGAAGGACGCATTCCCGTCCTGGAGGCGATGAAGGCCGGGCGGGAGATCAATAAGCTGCTGGTGGCCAAAGGGCCCCGGGAGGGCTCCATCCGGGAGATCCTGGGCAAGGCCACCGATGCCGGCATTATCGTGCAGGAAGTGGACCGGGCCCGCCTGGACGCGCTGGCGCCCGGGCGGAACCACCAGGGCGTGATCGCCATGGTGGCGGCTCATCGTTACTACGAGGTGGACGAGATCCTCGAACGTGCGGTGCAAACCGGCGAGGACCCCTTGCTGCTGGTGCTGGACGGGATCGAGGATCCCCAGAACCTGGGCTCGCTCGTGCGGACCGCCGATGCCGCCGGCGTGCATGGGGTCATCATCCCCGAGCGTCGGGCAGCATCGCTGACCGAGACGGTGGTCAAAGTCTCCGCCGGTGCCGTTGAATACGTGCCCGTCGCCCGCGTCACGAATATCGGCAAGACCCTGGACGAACTCAAAGCGAAGGGGTTCTGGGTCGTGGGCACCCATCAGGATGGCAAGGACCTGTATCACCAGGCCAACCTGACGGGCCCGCTGGCCGTGGTCATCGGCGGCGAGGGCAAGGGCATTGGCCGGCTTGTGGCCGAGAAGTGTGATTTCATGGTCAGGCTGCCCATGCGGGGCCACGTCAGCTCCCTGAACGCCGCCGTAGCCGGTGCGATCCTTATCTACGAAATCCGCAGGCAACGGGACAAGGCCGCCACGAAGCCCGGGTGAGGTTGACCCCCGCGGCGACGGGCAGCAGACCGGAAGGGAAGGATGCTGTCATGTTGTCGCCACGCCAGATCATTATTCGCGGTGTAATTGCAGGGGTTCTCGCGACCGTTGTGGGTGCGGGAGCCCTTTTCGCCTACGTCCACTGGTATACCGGCACCGACCGGATCGTGCCGGGAGTCGTGGTGGGGGACACCCCGGTGGGCGGGCTCAGGACCAGAGATGCCCGGCATCGTCTCGTAAGCGCCGGGGCAGGGAGCCGCATCGCCGTGTCGGATCTCTACACGGCGGTGCACCAGGCCGGAACACTGGGGCGCCGGGGCACCGTCTGGCAGCGCACCCGGTTCTTTCTGGCCGGCCTGATCCACGGCCACCGTGTACCGCTCATGCCCGGCCTTCGGCCAGAAGCTCTGCCGGCCGGTCCGATCGGCCCGCCTGCCGTCCCGCCGGACTTGCCGGCGCCCACCGGGCCGCTCCCGCCGGCTCGCAGGCGGCGGGCGGCGGCGCCCATGCGGTACCAGATCGCCCGCTTCGCCACGCCGATTCTGGCCGCTGACCCGGGCCGGGTGCAGAACATTTCCGTGGGGATCGCCAAGATCAACGGGGCGCTGATCGAAGCAGGCCAGGTCTTCTCGTTTAACGAGCGGGTTGGTCCCCGGGACGCCGAGCACGGCTGGGCGCAAGCCAACGAGATCTACCAGGGCGAATTCATCATGGGCTACGGGGGCGGCATCTGCCAGGTTTCGTCCACCCTGTACAACACCGTGCTGCTCGGGGGGCTGGAGGTGACCATGCGCCACCACCACGACCGGCCGCTTCAGTACGTGAGTCCCGGGCGGGACGCGACCGTCGCCTGGAACGTGCTTGACTTCCAGTTCCGCAATAACGCCGATGTGCCCGTGCTGGTGGGCGCCAGGCTGCTCCCCGGTTCGCCCCCGCAGATCGAGGTGACACTGCATGCGCCCCGGCCCGTGCCGGCGGACAGCGTGCGCCTGGAGGAAGGCGAACGGCGGTACGAGCCGCCGGTCCTAGAGGAGATCATGGACCCCGCCCTGCCGGCCCACGTCCGGAAAGTGATTGACGAGGGGCGCTCCGGCATCGAAGTGAAGATCTACCGGATCATCCGGGTAGGTGGTAACGTCCGCCGGGAGTTGGTCTCTCACGACCACTACCTGGCCAAGCCCGGCAAGGTCCGGGTCGGCATCGGCAACGCGCCTGGCAGCGAGCGGCTCCTGAAACCGGGAATTCAATAGCAAAAAACCTCCCGAAACGGGAGGTTTTTGTCATAGCGCGGTAGCATCCGCGGCGGTATGATATTGGGGTAGGTGCTGTGTCGACCAAAAGTCTAAGATAAACTCGTTTCGACACGGTTATTCAAAACCCTTCTACTGACGGGCGGAATTCACGAATTTTGATGGTGGCGATGCCTTCGTCACCTTGACGGTATCTCTGAGCAACAGGTATAATCCTCAGTAGATTGGCGTTCTGGTTAAAACGTTATGTCGACTAAAATGGCACCTCTCTCAACCCTGTACAGCCGGACCCACTAGTCAAAACGGCTGGGGGCCGCCATTCGTAGAGAGTTCTTTATAGGGAAAGGGAGGGGAACGATTCATGACGGCCACGCCGCAACGGGATGTCTTCAACGATTATGACTCGATGCTCGATGAAGATATCGTTGAATTCGCCCGCGATGGCTCCAATGCAGCCTTGGAATACCTGATCAACAAGTACAAGAATTTCGTTCGGGCGAAGGCGCGTTCCTACTTCCTGATTGGCGCTGACCGTGATGATATTATGCAGGAAGGCATGATCGGCCTGTACAAGGCGATCCGCGATTTTCGTTCGGACAAGCTCAGCTCGTTCCGGGCGTTTGCGGAGCTTTGTATTACCCGGCAAATCATCACTGCAATCAAAACGGCCACCCGTCAGAAACATATCCCGCTGAACTCTTACGTTTCCCTCAACAAGCCCATCTATGATGAGGATTCGGACCGGACACTCCTGGACGTCATCTCCGGCTCGAAGGTGACAGACCCCGAGGAGTTGATCATCAGCCGGGAAGAGTTCGGCGATATTGAGGAGAAAATGGGCGAGATCCTCAGCGATCTTGAGTGGAAGGTGCTCATGAGCTACCTGGACGGCAAGTCGTATCACGAGATCGCCATCGATCTCAAGCGGCATGTCAAGTCCATCGACAATGCGCTTCAGCGTGTGAAGCGCAAGCTGGAACGTTACCTGGACCACCGCAACGGCGGCGGCGACAGCGGGCGCAATTAGAGATCAAGTGGGGCCGCCGGCGGGCGGTCCTTTTTCGCGACTGACTTCGTCAGTCGCCGGAGCGGCCGGCAGACTTTTGCGGAGCAAAAGGCGGGAGGCAACTAATTTCTCCTTCCACCCTGTGTTATGTCAAATAGCAGGGATGTCTCATATACTGGTATGGACGGGGAGGGAGGGATACCAAATGGGACGCATCAAGCATTGCGATGATGGTTCACGTAGCGACATCTGTTCCGACCTCCGGGATGGCTCCGGGTCCAGCGGGTGCTGCGACGGCAGCGGCGACTCCAGCGGCAACCACCGTGACCGCTGCGACGACCATGATCACCATCACCACCATGACCATCGTGAGCACTGCGACCATCGCGATTGCTCCGGTAAGAAGCATCACCGCCGCCGCCGCTGCCCGGTCCGCATCGGCGAGGTGATTGTGGACTGCAGGCCGGTCACGTTCAGTACCGGTGGCCAGGTGACGAACGTAGTCAGCTGCCCGGTCACGTCGGCGGTAACCACCGTGCCGATCGAGCAAACCATCTCCATCCCGTTCGTCACACCGTGTATGGCCTCCGTACCGGTGATCACCCAGTGTGTGACATCTGTGCCGATTACGACCGTAGTAAAGGTGCCGGTGTTCGAGCAGTTCAACGTGCCGCCGGTCATCACGCCGGTTTCAGCATCGCCGTTCTTCTGCTCACAGTTCTTCCAACTCTAGCGATTCTCAGAGGGCGTTGTGCCCTCTCTACATCGGTCTCGATTCCATTTATCGGCTCTTGGAAAACACACGGTCTTTGTGGTATGATAAATTCTGCTTTCCGCTGGCGTAGCTCAATTGGCAGAGCTCCTGATTTGTAATCAGGGGGTTGCAGGTTCGATTCCTGTCGCCAGCTCCAACTTAAAACCGTTCGGGTTTGGGTGCCCTGTCGATAAAGGGGTCGCACCAACACCCGAATACGGAACGCTGAGACCACTTTACTGCGGCTGTTCAACGGCTGTGGAAGGTGGTCTTTTGTCATGCTTGTGAAGTTCGCTGTGAGGGGACATCCTCGATGACCGTGCTTTCAGGAACGTGTCGCCCAAAACGCTGGAGAACTACAAGGGGACCATTCATGAGGTCCATGTGTTCGGTGCCCTGCCGTCGAACGACTAACTTAATCGTGCGCCCACTCGGCCAAGGTGTTCAGGGGCGCGTCCAGGGTGGCGGTGAACGCTGTCGACGACCATAATTTCATGTCAAATCAGGAGGGAGGGGTCTTGATAATCGTTTAAGTTTAACGGTAGCGAAAGTGAAAGCCCGCTGACCTAACGTCAACGGGCATGTGACTCAGTAGGTTTTAAGCCGTGCATAGGCGTCGTCCATATCCTTAGCGGCCTTCTCCAAGTCCCCTTCCAGCTTCGGGAGTTCGGGGGAGGAGGGGTGGCTGCGCAACTCTCTGTAAAGCTTCGTATAGTCGGGCCTGTCGTGGGGAGTTGTGGACGCTAAGAAACCCGAGGCCCTCCTAGAGTGCACTGTCACCATCTTGGCCATTGTCTCGCCTCCCTTCAGCTTTATTATAGCGGCTATCCGCTCGAATTCCAATGTTTTGGAATTGATTTCGCCACATTGGGTACATCAAATTTGCCACTGTTGCGAGTAGTTGGGCATGCTCCTCGGTAAAGTATCCGGTATCAGGAGCATCAACGTTTACCACGCCGATGGGACTAATGGAAGCCGCAGGTACAGGGACACACAGAACACTTCGATAATGTGGCTTGTGCCTGTCCCTAAACAGTGCGTCCGTCCATGTATCGGAAACCAGCACGGCCTCGCCTTTAGCGAAACAAGTCCCGACGGCGCCTTTACCCGGTTTAAATGAACTGCCGCTAAACTGTTCGACGCCCTCGGGTACATAATTTGCATACTCAACAAGTTCGCCACCCTGAAAGACCAGGAACCTTGCTCGGGTGTCACGCTGCGTAGGTAGAAGTGATTGGGTTGCGGCTAGTACCACGTTGCTTAAGAGCCTCTTAAAATCAATGTCAGACATGGGCGCTCTCTCAGCGTACAAAGAAGAGACCTCGGCCAGGTCCTGAAGTATCACAATCCTGTACTCCAGCTCGTCCGATTTGGCCTCCAAAATTTGGACTGCATCACCTAGGCGGCGCAACCGAATAGAATTTTCTCGCATTATGCGCTGAAACTCCTTCTTGTCTCTCTTAGCAAACTCCTCAGCTTGCCTGTTCCACGTCCTTTGCAGTTGCCGGATAAAGAGCACCAGTGCACTTCCTACGGCAGCCGACAAGGCTAGGGTGAAAAAAACTACGAGCCAGTCGTTAGTCACTCCATCACCCCCTCAGCACATACAAGAGTATCTTGCCAAAGTAGAAAATCACACCGAAGACCATCGAGACCGAGATGGCTAGATTGCTGGGTTTACTCTTACGACCGGTGAAATTATACAGGCCAAATAGCCACACCAGCAGTGTTATGACCCCCACTACGATGTAAAACCAACCTGGATTTGTGACCTTGATGGGCCCAAGATCAGCAATTCGAGCATTCCCCAGGTACATCGTGATATCGAACGATATCGACGCAAAAGCGAGGTCAGCACCTAAGGATTTGCATTTTTCCATTGGCGTTTGTTCAGGAGGGCCAAACTCAAGTGGGATTCCTATCTTCAGCGCCAATAGGATAAGACCCGCAAATGTTGCCGCCAGGCGAGTAGACACGTTTTCGGTTTGGATAGCCTTGAGGCCGAGCCAAACAACAACGATCGCCCCAAGGATCAACATGATCCACAAGACGACGGTGAAGCCTTGTGGTTCTTCCAGAGTTGGTGTGATTGCATCCGCCCGAAGCACGGTTGCTCCCTGACTGTTGGCGCTCACCCTTTCTGGTCACCAGAGGGCGTGGGCGCTCAGTTTATCTAAACCTACATGGCAGGCCATATTTGCATGAATGAAGGGCCATCCGGGACGGTGGTGGAAGTTGGTGGGTAGGAGACCCACCCAATGG
>DASXVX010000027.1:0-45441 GCA_036504075.1 Symbiobacteriaceae bacterium
ATCGGTGGCACCGTGGAGCTCGTATTCAGTCGGGGTACACCGCTTTCCGGGGTCACGGTGGCATTCAATCGGGTGGTCACTGGCCCAGATCCCTTTCTCGAAGCACCAATATCCGCTTGTTCACGTGATACTTGAGCTAGATGCCGATGTGGAGGATGTAGAGTTCACCCTGGGCATGGGCAACCTGGTCAGCGACTGCCTCCAGTTGGCATAAAGCCGTTACCAAGTCATCACGTTGAACCTGTAACCGCTCATACCGCCCCGTCTCCGATTTGGCACCATGAACCCAGGTCCAGGCTCCACGTAGCTGCAGTTGTAGTGGACCCAGAGCGAATATCCTCGCCCAACTCCCAAAGATCGCGTGCGCATGTGGAGCCCCTTCGACGGTAATGACGGTAGGTCCCCACCGATTAAGCCCTGCGTCCTTCTGCTCAGGTCGGATCGGGCTGATGGTCGGGATCCACATTAACGTGTCCCACATGTAGCTTAGGAGATCGTCGTGCAGTTCTATTGCCCCTGGGGCATTGATGAAACGCCCATAATCTGCAAAGTCGTGTTCTACCCGTTTCACAAGGTAGAACTGATGGTTCAGAGACAGGCAGATTACCTCCCTGCTGCCTAACGTCCGGCGTTTGAGCGGCGCCGGGCAAACCTTTCGATTCTGGCACCGACCTCGCTTCGGCGGCCGCTCCAAACGCTTGTTAGACGGCAGCCCCAGAAGTGGGCCTGCGTTTGGCAAGTTCGCGGACCGTGGGCGGGAATCGGTCGAACAGGAATATGCGATCAAACATAGATTCATAAACCGCTTCCAGTACGGCACCTTGGAGCTCAAACCAGCCTGAAAGCCGGCGGCCGTCCATGATGAGTAGCAGCCAAACGACGCCGACCGCTGAACGATAGGCCACCGCTTTGCCATTCTTGGCAGTAATCCTGGCCTGCAGTTGCTCGACCGAAAGTGTTGCTCCCCGATCAGAGTCGGGATTGAACCAATATGACTGCGTGTGGAATGCAGGACGTATGATGCTGATTGCGTGGACTTCTTTGGGCAACGCGACTGCCCGGCGGTCGTGCCAGTTAAAATGGAGGTACTCACCAACTGCGGGTATGTGCGCTCCCACGAACGCTACCAGCTCCGCTGCCACCCGACTGATGTCACTCTTTTTGAGTGGAGTTTGATGCTCGCTAAAGTGAACGTGTGCTTCAAGGAAAGGTTGGCCAGCTTCCTCCCATAACTTCTTCGCACCGGCAAGCACCTGCTCTCGGATACCCTCCATCTGACGACGACTAATACCTTGCTTCAGTGTCTCACGGAACAGTTCTGTGACTTCGATACCAACTTCGCCCTGGTCGGCGGCGACCACGAAATCTGGGCCAGCTCCGTCGGGAATCGGCATAGGTACACCTTGGATTGCGATGGCCGCTAGAAAACTCGTCAAGTGGGAAAGCTCCTTCGCCTTTTTCACGTCCATGATATCCACCTTCTGCCGTCTAACATTGAGTAGAATGGTCAGTATATCTTGCCGAACCAACGCCTGTTGTCGGTATAAAACGCCCTGGAAGATGCTTTCCCGAAGCCCGGTGGCTGCAGGGACTACGCCTCTACCCGCTCTGAACGGGGGGTTTTATGCTGACCGGCATAAAATCCGTTCAAAGCCATAGCGCTCCCGCTATGGGGTCTCCATCTTCGCCATCTGAATAGTATGGCTTTGCGATATTTCCCCAAGGGTGGGAACAATCCCTTCCAGGAGCGATTCATCAAGGACTAAACGCTCCAATGCGCGTCATGGGCAATCGTGACTCAGAAACAGATACAGCCCGCGGGGCACGGGGCTGCGGGCATCGCCTCCAGAGCGTTAGGCGGAAGCCGAGACAAACGGAAAACACTGCCAGTCTCCCTAACAGGTCCACTTGTATGTGACGATGACCCATGGGCCCGCCCGCTGCGTGCGAGCGAAAATGCCTGCGTGAGGCTGCGTGGGTGAAAATCGGGGTTCATGCCCCCGCCCGGAGGGGTGGGGCAGAGCGGAAAAGCCCCTCCCGCGCCAGAGGGCGGGAGGGGCTAGAACCCTTGGTGCGGCTGGGGCGGCAAGCGTTCGTCCCCATGAGAGGTCCGACGTACGCCGAAGCTTCCACCCGGTTGCGTGCGGCTGCGTGACCTTGCGTGCGATTGCGTGGCGACAAACGCCGCCTACGTCGCCTGAGCGACCGCTTCCACCGCATCGACGTTCTCCAGCGCCGTCAGATCGCCCAGCGGTTTCCCCAGGTACACCGCCTTCACCACCCGCCGCATGATCTTGGCGTTCCGCGTCTTCGGCAGGCTCGCCACAAACTTGACCGCCTCCGGGCGGAGCGCCTTCCCCAGTTCCGCCGCCACCCCGTCCGCGAGCGCCACCCGCAACTCTTCCGACGCCTCAACCCCGGGCTTGAGCACCACGAACCCCACCACCGTCTCGCCCTTGACCGGGTGCGGCACCCCGATGGCCGCCGCTTCCGCCACTTTCCCCGACCCCACCAGCGCCGATTCCACCTCCGCCGGACCCAAACGCTTGCCCGCCACCTTGATGGTGTCGTCCGACCGGCCGTGGATGTACCAGAACCCATCGGCGTCGATCGAGGCCCAGTCGCCGTGGACCCAGACGCCCGGAAACCGGCTCCAGTAGGCCTCCGCATACCGCTCCGGGTCCCTCCAAAACCCACGGGTCATGCCCACCCAGGGCTGGCGGATCACCAGTTCACCCACTTCGCCCCGCACCGGATTGCCGGCGTCATCCACCACATCCGCCGCCATGCCCGGCACGACACAGTTGAACGACGCCACTTTCAGCGGTCGGATCGGCACGCAGCCCACAATGCCCCCGGAAATCTCCGTGCCGCCCGAGTAGTTGATAATCGGGCAGCGCCCGCCGCCGACCGCCGTAAAGAGCCAGCGATAGGGGTCCGGGTTCCAGGGTTCGCCGGTGCTGCCAAACATCCGCAGGCTGGAGAGATCGTGCCGCCGGGCAGGCTCGTCGCCGTGCGGCATCAACGCCCGCACCAGCGTGGGCGAGACGCCCAGGTGCGTGACGCCGTGGTTCGCCACCAGCCCCCAGAGGCGGTCGACGGCGGGGTAATCCGGCGCACCGTCGTAGAGGACGCAGGTGGCGCCCAGCATCAGACTGCCGAAAATCGCCCACGGACCCATCATCCAGCCAATGTCGGTAAACCAGAACATCACGTCCGGTTCGCCCACGTCGAAGAGGTGGGCCATGTCCTGCGCGCCTTTGATCGGAAAGCCGCAGTGCACGTGCACGGCGCCCTTTGGCCGCCCGGTGGTGCCGGAGGTGTAGATAATCATGACCGGGTCCTCGGCTTCCATCGGCTCGGTGGCGAACGTGTCGCTTTGGCCGGCCACCAGGTCGTGGTACCAGACGTCCCGGTCGCCGTTCCAGGGTGTGTCCGGCGCGCCGAGGCGGCGGACGACCAGGACCTTTTCGACCGTCGGCGAAGCCGCCGCGGCTTCATCGGCGGCCGCCTTCATGGCGACCGGGTGGCCGCGGCGGAAAAAGCCGTCGGCGGTAATCAGCAGGCGGGCGCCCGAATCCTGCAGGCGGGCGGCCACGGCCGGGGCGGCATAGCCGGAAAAGATCGGCGTGAAGATCGCGCCCACCTTGGCCACCGCCATGATGGCGGCCACGGTCTCCGGAATCATGGGCAGGTAGAGGCCGACCCGGTCCCCCTTGCCGATGCCCAGCGACCGGAGCCCATGAGCCAGCCGGTTTGACTCCGCCCAGAGGTCTCCGTACGTCCACCGCCGGATGGCGCCCTCCTCGCCTTCCCAGAGCAGCGCCACCTTGTCGCGGTGGGTGGCGACATGCTTGTCCACACAATCGGCGGCGAGGTTCATTTTCCCGCCGACAAACCAGCGCGCCCAGGGGATTCCCTGGCTGGTGTCCAGCACCTGCCGGTACGGCTCGTACCAGTGGATGCCCAGGTCTTTTTCGGCCGCGGCCCAAAACCAGGCCGGGTCGACCGCCGCCTTTGCCTGCAACTCAGCCAGATCGCGCACCCCGACGTCGCGCATGAAGCGGCTGATGCGGCTGTTTGCGACCTGCTCGGCGGTCGGGTGCCAAATGAGATTCTCCACCGCGGAACCCCCTTTGTCAGGCGCCAAGATAGGTCCGGATGACTTCCCGGTCTTTGAGCAGGTCGCGGGCGAGGCCGGTCAGCTTGACCTGGCCCGTCTGCAGGACGTAGGCTCGGTCGGCAATGGCCAGGGCCGCCGTTGCCATTTGCTCCACCAGCAACACCGTCTTGCCCCGCTGCTTGAGGTCCAGGACCGTATCCAGCACCTGTTTCACGAAGATCGGCGCCAGGCCCATGGAAGGCTCGTCCATCGCCAGGACGTCCGGCTCGGACATGAGGGCCCGGGCGATGGCCAGCATCTGCTGCTCGCCGCCCGAGAGCGTTCCCGCCTGCTGCCGCCGCCGGGTCGCCAGCTTCGGGAACAGCTGATACTGCGCCTCCAGCCGTTCCCGGACCGCCCCCCGGTGCTTGAAGTACTGGCTGAACCCGCCGAGGATCAGGTTGTCTTCCACCGTCTGGTCGCCGAAGACCTGCCGGCCCTGGGGCACATGGGCGATGCCCAGCCGCATGATCTGGTGGGCCGGCAGCCCGGTAATCCGCTGATCACGGAACTTCACCTCACCGCCGGCCACGGGCACCAGCCCGGTAATCGCCCGGAGCAGCGTGGTCTTGCCGGCGCCGTTGCGCCCGACCACGGCGACAATCTCGCCCTGTTCGATGTGCAGGTCCACGCCTTGCAGAGCCGTGGCGGAACCATACTTGACTTTAAGCCCCGACACCGCCAACAAGGGCCGCCACCTCCTCTCCGCCCAGATACGCCTCGACCACTTTCGGGTCCTGCCGGATCTCGGCGGGAGTGCCTTCGGCGATTTTCACGCCGAAGTCGATGACCGTGACCGTGTCGCACAGGCCCATGATCAGTTCCATGTGGTGCTCGACCACGAGTATGGCCAGGCCGTGTTCGCGCAGCCGCTCGATTACGGCCATGATCTCCTCGATTTCGCCGGGGCCGCACCCGGCGGCCGGTTCGTCCAGAATCAGGACCCCGGGCTTCAAAGCCAGCGCCCGGGCGATTTCCACCAGTCGCTGCTTGCCGTAGGGCAGGCTGCCGGCCACTACGCCGGCCTGGTCTGCCAGTCCGACCACGGCCAGGAGCGCCCCGGCCCGCTCGGCAAACTGGGCTTCTTCCCGGGCCTGCGCCCGGCTGGCCAGCACAAAGTGGCCGAACCCCCGCCGGAAATGGCGATGGAAGCCCATGAGCACGTTCTCCAGCACTGTTAGCTCACCAAAAAGCTGCAAGTTCTGGAACGTCCGGGTGACGCCCCGCGCCGCGATTTTGTGCGGCGGCAGCCCCGTGACGTCCTGCCCGCGCCAGCGAATCGTGCCGCCGGTGGGCCGGTAGACGCCGGACAGCAGGTTGACCATGGTGGACTTGCCGGACCCGTTGGGGCCGATCAGACCGTGGACGGTCCGGGATTTCACCGTCAGGTCGAGGTCGTAGATGGCGATAAGCCCCGCGAACTGCATCCGCAGTCCCTTCGTCTCGATCAGAACCTCGCCCGGTTCGCTCGCCGGGATCAGCCAGTCGGGCAGGGGTCCTCTCCCGGCGCCGGCACCGATGTGCCCCGCCGGGTCGGCCGGTGCGTGCCGCCGCGCCATGAGCCGCTTCCAGAGCCGGGCGAAGCCGCCCATCAGCCCCTCGGGCATCACCAGCAGCATCACCAGCAGGATCGCGCCAAAGATCATCAGGTGATAATCATAAAGGCCTTCAAATAGCTGCGGCAGGAGGGCCACCACCACCGTGCCGATCAGCGGGCCGGCCAGCGTCCCCGCCCCGCCGACGATGACGCCGATGAGGAAGTTGATCGAGACCGAAAACTGGAAGCCGTCGCTGTTGAGAAAGGTGCTCTGGTAGGCCAGGAGCGCACCGCCCAGGCCGGCGTAAAACGCGCTGATCGCGAAGACGAGCATCTTCCAGCCCCGCACGTCCACCGCCAGCACGGCCGCGGCGATTTCGCTTTGCCCCAGCGCCCGGAGCGTCCGCCCGAACCGCGTGGAGACCAGATTCGCCAGGAGCAGGAGCATGGCGACGGTAATGAAGCCGGCCACATAGTAGTAGGTCACCCCGCCCGCCGCCCAGGCCGGACGTTGCACGTGCAGACCGGCCGGGCCGCCGGTGAGGGAAATCCAGCGATTCGAGGCGATCTCAATCACGGCGCCGAAGGCGATGGTCACCATGGCCAGGTACGGCCCGCGGGCCCGGAGCGAAAGCAGGGCCGTCAGGGCGCCCGCCGCTGCGGCCAGCAGCGCTCCGAACAGCAGCGCCAGGGGGAACGGGAAGCCCATGCGAATGCCTGAGAGTGCGGCCCCGTAGGCGCCCAGAGCATAGAACCCGGCGTGGCCCAGCGAAAGCTGGCCCGAATACCCCACCAGCAGGTTCAGGCCGGCGATCACGATCAGCAGGTAGGCAAACCGCTCCAGCAGGTGGATGAAGAAGATCGTCGGGTTCAGCCACGGCAGCAGGTAGACTACCACTGCGCCGATGGCGACCAGCACCCATTTGTTGCTCAGCCATTTTCCCATTAGAATTTCTCCTTCAGGCGGCGCCCGAAGATTCCGCCGGGCGAGACTGCCAGGACCACCAGAATCAACAGGAATGGGGTGATATCTTTCCAGTCGGACCGGATTCCGGCCGTCACCTGCTCCACCACGCCGATGAGCAGCCCGCCCACCAGAATGCCCGCCGGGTTCTCCAGGCCGCCGACCATGGCGGCCGAGAAGGCCCGCATCCCTAGTGTCAGGCCCATGGTGAAGGAGGTCTGGGTAATCGGACCCACCAGGACGCCGCCCAGCCCGGCCAGGAGCGAGGAGAGCATGTACGCGAAGACCGCCATGGTCCGGGGATTGATGCCCATGAGGCTGGCCGCGTCCCGGTTCCAGGCCACGGCAGCCAGCGCCTTGCCCAGAATGGTCCGCCGCAGGAACAGGAAGAGCAGCGCCATGGTCACGGCCGAGGCCACCACGACGAAAATCTCATGCGGCAAAACGCCGACCCGGTCGGTCAGGCGGATGACCTCGGAGCCGAACGGCGAGGGGAAGCGCATCGGGTTGCGCCCCCACTTCAGGAGGGCAATGTTGCGCACCATCATGGAGACGGCCACCGTGGAAAGAATCCAGCCGATGGCGAGAAAATGGCGCAGGGGCTTGATGGCGACATACTCCAGGGCGATGCCCGCCGCCGCGACCACAGCGATCGCGGCGGCAAGGCCCACCCACCAGGAGAAGCCGGCCGTAACTAACCCCAGGCCAGTCATGGCACCGAGCATCAGGAAATCACCCTGGCCGAAGTTCATCGTGTTGGTGGTGATATAGGTGACGTAATAGCCCTGGGCAATCAGGGCATAGACGCTGCCCAACACCAGGCCAGAGATCAGCGCCTGCAGGTATTGCTCCAACCTGCTTCCCCCTTTCGATCACGCGGGCTGCTACTTGGCCTTTACGACCCGGCCGTCTTTCCACGTGCCCACGAACATGACGTCGCCGTTCAGCGCGTCGTGCTTATCCTTGGTGAAGGGTTGCGCGGGAGCGGCGGTAATCGCCTTGAAGTCGGTCATGCTTTCAATCGCATCCCGGATTTTCTTCGGATCGGGGCCGACCTTCTTGATGGCCTGCAGGATGATGTTCAGCGAGTCGTACGTCTGGGCGGCAGCGATCGGGAAGATGTACTTATCGCCATACCGGGCCTGCATTTTCTTGTCGAATTCCGTGGCGGCCGGGCTCTGGTCCGGGGTGAAGGACTGGATCATGAACAGGTTGCCCTTGTTGACCAGGTTGCCGACCAGTTGCTTGAGGAGCGGGTCGCCCGAGGCCCATGACCCCATGAAGACCGGCGCGTAGTTGATCTTGTCGGCGCTCTTGAGCACCTGGGAAACTTCGGGGGACAGGGCGTAGATGATCACCATGTCGGGCTTGGCGTCCCGCATCTTGTTAAGCTGCGGCTCCATGTTGGTGTCGCCGACCTGGAACGACTGGGTCGCTACCACCTCGACGCCGAAGCCGGCGGCTTGCTTCTTCACCTCGTCGACGCCGAAGGTGCCATAGCCGGTGGTGTCGTGCAGAACGCCGACCTTCTTATAGCCCTTCTCCTTGGCCCAGCGCAGCATGGTCAGGACCTGGCCGGAGTCCACCATGGAGATGCGGAAGATGTAATTCTTCGGTTCGGCCTTGTACTTCTCGGTGATCGCCGCCGCCGTGGCGACCGGGATCACTTCCGGAATCTCGGCCTTCTGGACGGTCTCGATGTGCTGGTTGGCATTACCGGAGTTGGCCGGGCCGATGAGGGCGACCGCCTTGTCCTGGGAGATCAGGCGCGTAATCAGCTCCTGGGACTTCTGCGGGTTCGCCGCGTCATCGTAGAGCACCAGCTTGGCTTTGGCGCCGTTGTATCCGCCGGCGGCGTTGAACTCTTCAATGGCGATGGTGGTCGCCTGCTGGGCGGCGACGCCGTACGAGGCCGTGCCGGCGCTCATGTCGATGGCGATGCCAATGACGAATTCCTGGGGAGCCGGGGCGGTGGTAGTCCCAGACGGTGCGGGAGCGGCTGCCGGTTGGTTGCTTTCCTTGACCTGCGGACCGCAGCCGGTGAGCGCGGCGCCAACGAGCAGGAACATGGACAGAGCCCAAACCAGGGAACGCTTTTTCATCTGTTCCGCCTCCTCTTCAAATGCGTTAGTACATGACCATGCCGCCGTCCAGGTTGATCGCCTGGCCAGTCATTCCCTTGGCGGCGTCCGAAGCCAGGTAGACCGCCAGCGCGCCGATCTCGGCGGTATCCAGAAGCCGGCGCTGGGGCGTCTTGCTGTAAACCGCGATTTCCAGCGCTTCCGCTTCGGTCTTTACCCCAAAGGAGCGCATCAGGTCTGGGACCTGATTGCGAACCAACGGCGTGTCGACGAAGCCGGGGCAAATGGCATTGGCGGTGATTCCGGCCGTGGCGGTTTCCACGGCGGTTACACGGGTGAGGCCGAGCAAGCCATGTTTCGCGGAGACGTAGGCGGCCTTGTAAGGTGAGGCGTACTTGCCGTGGATCGAGGAGATGTTGATGACCCGCCCCCAGCCCGCCCGCCGCATGTGGGGCAGGGCAGCTTTGGTGCAGAGGAACGGGCCGGTCAGCATCACGGCGATAATGCGGTTCCAGCGGTCGAGGGGGAACTCCTCAATGGGTGCCACATGCTGTATCCCGGCGTTGTTCACCAGGATGGAGATGGAGCCGAAAAGCGCCACCGCCTTGTCGATCATCTCCTGGACCGTTGACGGCACCGATATGTCCCCGGCAAAAGACCTGGCGCTGCCGCCTTTCGCCTGGATCAGGGCTGCCGTCTCTTCTGCCCGTTCCGGCATCAGGTCTGCTGCCAGAACGGAGGCCCCTGCCTCCGCCAGCGCTTCGGCGATGGCACGGCCAATGCCGCTTCCCGCCCCCGTGACGACAGCCGACCGGCCAGCCAGGAGGCCGCTTCCATTCATCGTCTCACCCTCCCGTCCATAAGAAACCGTTACTCGAAATATGAGCAAGATTTATGCCAACCCCAAAACCCGCACAAACAGCTCGGTTGTCGTGTGATCCCGACACCAATGTGTCGGGCGATTCCGACATGTGTCGGGAAACGACGACACTGGGAGACGTGCGAACCCCCCGGTACCTGTAAGCGCAAGTGAGTACGATCCGGGGTGAAGCCAAGCAAGAGAGCCACTGAGATATGCACCAGTGCATACCTCAGTGGCTCTTTGCTCGCTTGTGGTCGTGGCCGCAGAGGGGCCATCCCAATTCTTCTCCATGGGATGGCCCTCTCTTTATATCTGCTTTGGTCGTCGGGTCGAAAGACGTCTATCTCACAGATTCTTGCTTTCCGAGAAGCTTCTTGATCTCCGGAACCAGGTGCGCGGCGGTCAGGCCAAAGGCTTTCAAAAGCTCGTCAGGTTCGCCGGACTCGCCGAATCGATCCTGGGTGCCAATGATTTTCATGGGAACCGGGTAGTTTTGGCTTAAGAACTCCGCAACGGCACCGCCTAATCCGCCGATGACGCTGTGCTCTTCCATCGTGATCACCGCACCGGTTTCCCGGGCGGCTTTGAGGACCGCGTCCGTATCAAGCGGCTTGACAGTGTGCATGTTGATCACTCGAACACTGACGCCAACTCCGGCCATCTCCTCGGCTGCATCGAGCGCCTCAGCGACCATTGGACCGTTGGCAATGACGGTGATATCAGTACCCTCGCGCAGAGTCAGGGCTTTTCCGATCACAAATGGCGTGTCCTCTGAAGTCACGATCGGAACGGCTTCCCGTCCGAACCGGAAGTAAAACGGTCCATTCATCTCCGCGCCGGCAATGGTTGCTTTGCGGGTTTCGATGGCGTCACAGGGAACAACAACAGTCATCCCGGGGAGAACTCGCATCGAAGCGACATCCTCCAGGGCCTGGTGTGTAGCGCCGTCGGCCCCCACCGAGATGCCGCCGTGACAGCCCGCAATCTTAACGTTCAGCTTGCTGTAGCAAACGGTAGTGCGGATTTGATCCCAGGCTCTGCCTGCGATAAAAGTCCCATACGTAGCCACGAAGGGAATTTTGCCCATCAGACTGATTCCGCCGGCAGTGGCAACCATGTCTTGCTCGGCAATACCCATGTCAAAGAACCGATCGGGGAACTTATCCGCGAACCAGTTCGTGCGCGTGGACTTTGAGAGGTCGGCGTCAAACACCACCACATCGGGATTCGAGGCGCCCAGAGCAATGAGCCCTTCGCCGAAGCCGTCCCTGGCCAGCTTGAACTGTCTTGTCATCTCCCCGCCCCCCCTCTCGATCCGTTGTCCTGGAGTTCACCGAGGGCCTTGTCCAACTGTTCTTTGTTCGGTGCGGTCCCGTGCCAGCTGGCCACGTTTTCCATAAATGATACGCCTTTGCCCTTAACGGTCTTGGCGATGATTACGCTTGGCTTGCCCTTGGTCTGGCGGGCCTCTTGATAGGCATCCATGACCTGATTCAGGTCATGTCCGTCGATATTGATCACGTGCCACCGGAAAGCTGCCCATTTGTCCGCCAGCGGCGCAATGCCCATCACAGATTCCACCGAGCCGTCAATTTGCAGGTCGTTGTAGTCAACCAGGGCGCAGACAGTGTCGAGCTTGAAATGTCCGGCACTCATCGCCGCTTCCCAGACCGAACCCTCCTGCAGTTCGCCGTCCCCCATCAAGGTGTAAAACCTGGAGTCAAGCCCCTGCATTCTGGCACCGATAGCCATCCCGTTGGCGATAGAAAGCCCTTGCCCCAAAGAACCTGTCGAAACCTCGACGCCAGGGGTCTTCAGGCGGTGTGGATGGCCCTGAAGACGGCTCCCAAACTTCCTGAGGGTCAGCAGTTCCTCCGGGGGAAAATAGCCCGTTCTGGCCAAAACTGAATAGAGAACCGGATTGGCGTGCCCTTTCGATAGGACAAACCGATCGCGGCTCTCCGACTCGGGGTTACCTGGGTCATGACGCATTTCGGAGAAATACAAGCCAACCATCAGCTCCACCGCTGACAAAGACCCTCCTGGGTGACCCGACCCTGCAGCGTGAGTCATTTCAACGATGTCACGGCGCACCTGTCTGGCAGTCTCTTTTAACGAAGCAATGTCCCGATTGCTGCCCCTTCCCGGCATGTTGCCCCTCCTCATCGGATAGTCTCACTACAAATACTGGCGTGTAGTTATGCGTCAGTTAGCAGCTGATAAATTTTCTACACCTGTATGATATCTCCTTCTAATGACTGCCCTTTGCGTCAAACGCGTCCAAGAATCCGTTCACAAAAAAGGTCTCCTCCGGGGGGTTCGTTGTGCCAGACCGTTCAGGTTCAGGAGAAACCATACTTATGGAGCTTATCGTAAAGTGTCGAGCGATGAATGCCCAGGATGCGGGCGGCTTCCGCTTTGCCGCCGCGGGCAGCAGTGAGGGCCTGCTGAAGGGCGGCCCGCTCCGCTCTGGCGATGCTGATGTCCAGATCGGTTGCCGCGGGGTTCGGGAGCGTCCCGGCTGCCCGCTCCTCCCGGGGCGCGCCCTGCAGGCGGTGGGCCATGGCCGGCGGCAGGTCCGACGGCAGAATCTCCGGCCCGTCCGCAATGTAAACCAGTCGCTCCAACAGGTTGAGCAACTCCCGAACGTTGCCGGGCCAGGCGTACCGGCGGAACTCCTCCAGGAGCACCGGGGAGAGGTGTCGGAGCGGCATGCCTTGCTCTTCGGCCAATCGCGCCAGACCATGCTCGACCAGCAGCGGGATGTCCTCGCTGCGCTCCCGGAGCGGTGGCAGCCGGACGGCGATGACGTTGAGCCGGTAATAGAGGTCTTCCCGGAACCGCCCTTCCGCCACCCGCTGTTCCAGGTCGGCGTTGGTGGCGGCGATGATGCGCACGTCGACCTGCAGCGTAAGGACGCCGCCAACCCGTTCGATCTCCCGTTCCTGAACGGCCCGCAGGATTTTGGCTTGCATGGCCATGGGCATGTCGCCGATTTCGTCCAGGAAAATCGTGCCGCGATGAGCCAGTTCCAGCTTTCCCGGCTTACCGCCCTTGCGCGCACCGGTGAAGGCGCCCTCTTCGTAGCCGAACAGTTCGGATTCCAGCAGATCCCCCGGGATGGCGGCACAGTTGATCTTGACGAACGGTCCTGCCGCCCGCCCGCTGCTCTGGTGGATGGCGTGGGCAAATAGTTCCTTGCCGGTGCCGCTTTCGCCCAGGAGCAGGATGGACGCCTGGTTCTGGGCCGCCTTGAGCGCCAACTGCTTGGCCTGCGTCAGCGGCTGGGACCGGCCGACGATCTGGTCGAACGTGAACTTGGCGCCGCGAATCTGCTTCAGTTCCTGCTCGTAGAATTTGACCTTGCTCTCCAGGAGGCCGATCCGTTGCGAGAGCGCCCGGAGTTCCTCCACGTCTTTGAACATGAACTTCCCGACTGCACCCACCACGGAGCCGTTCCGGACGATGGGCGTCCGCTGGACAATCCGGTCCTGGCCGTTGATCCGCTGCGCCCAGCCGATCTCCGGCACGCCGGTCTTGACCACGATGTGCATCCGGGTATTCTCAATGACCTCGGTCACGTGCCTGCCCAGGGCCGAACCCGACGGGATCTGCAGCAGTTCTTCATACGGCCGGTTCAGGCGGGTGATGTATCCGTCCCGGTCTACCACGACGACGCACTCGTAGGCATTGTCGATGATCTCCTGCAGGGTTGCCACTTCCGCCTCCAGCGCCCGAATCTGGGCTTCAGCGTCCGGCATGGCGGTTTCCCTCCCGAAACTGGACATCGTGGTACTCCTGGAGTTGTTCGGCCAGCAGCGCCTTCAACACCAGACGCTTGGGCTTGCCGGTGGACGTGTAGGGCACATCGGTGCCGAACAGCACGACCTTGGGCTGCATGGGAAAAGGCAGACGGGCAGCACAGGACGCCCGGATTTCGGCGGCCAGCGTGTCGGACGGCGTATGGCCATCACGGGGGACGACGTAAGCGGCGACTTCCTCCCCGTAAATGCGGTTCGCAAACGGCACGGCCATGCCGAACCGCACCGCGGGGTGCTGCGTCAGTACCGCATCGATCTCCATTGGCGACAGGTTGACACCGCCCCGAATGATCAGTTCCTTCAGCCGGCCGGTGATGAAGAAGAAGTGCCGGCCGTCCTCTGCCGGTAACCAGAAGCCCTCGTCGCCCGAGCGGAACCAGCCGGGGTACTTGAACGCCTCGGCGTTGGCGTCTGGGCGCTGGTAGTATCCTTGCATGATGGTGCTGCCGCGGAGGCAAATCTCCCCCCGGACCCCGGCCGCCAGTTCCGCGCCGTCGCTGCCGCGAATGGACAGCCCCTGATGCGGCATGGCCGCCCCGATCATCGGGAAACCATGCGTGCTGTACCAGCGGCGCCGGACGTCGGTCGGCAGATCCAACGGGGTCATGCAGGCGTAGGCGGTCGTTTCGGAAAGGCCGTAACCGTGCCAGACCGGGATGGCGAAAGTCTGCTCGAAGCGCATGACGGTCTCCACCGCCAGCGGCCCGGCCCCGCAAATGACGCCGCGCATCGTGGCCGGCGGTCGGCCGAACTCCTCGCCGGCTTCCAGCAGGAACTCCAGCAGCGTCGGGACGAGGCTCGAGACGGCGACGCCCTCGGCGGTCGCCCGCTCCCAGAACGTGCGGGTCGAGAACCGGCGATTGAGGACCACGCCTGCCCCGGCATACAGCGGGCTCAGCAGGGTCACGACGATGCCATTGACGTGGTGGATGGGCAGTACGCACATCCACCGTTCACCAGGAGCGAGGTGGAACCACCGGGCGATGGCGTCGGCATCGGCCAGCAGATTGTACTGGTTGAGCACGACCCCCTTGGGATTGCCGGTCGTGCCGGAGGTGTAGACAATTAAAGCTTCATCGGTCAGGTGGGCGCCCGGCGGTGCCTCATCAATACCGGACTCGAGCTGGTCATCGACCACGACGACCTCCCGGAGCAGGGGCAGTTCCCCCACCTGTGCCTGCACTTCCGGCCGGTATTCGGGCAGGGTGAACAGCAAGCATGCCCGGGCGTTATCCAGAATGAAACGCTTACGGGCCGGCGGTTCTTCGATATTGATGGGGACAAGCGCGGCCCCCAGCCACCAGGTGGCAAACATGAGGAAAACGGCCTCGTGATGGTTATGCAGGATGGTCGCCACCCGGTCGCCCCGTGTCACCCCTTTGCCCGCCAGGCAGCCGGCAACGCGGCGGACGCGGGCCGCAAAGGCGGCGAAGGTATGTGCCTGACGCTGCCCGTCGGCATCGTAGGTGATCAGGAACGTTTGATCAGGTGCCGTTTCGGCTCGGGTGCGGATCACATCGGCCAGATTGGCAAAAACGCCGGCGAAGGGGCCTCCATCTGGCGGTTGTTGTGCTGCCTCGATGATGGCGTCGGGCACGATACATCGCCTCCTGCAGAGACCGAAGTCAAGATGTGGTTATGTTGAACATTCGGCGACGTTATGGCTTCTCCCCTTCCGACCGTTCGATTTCTTTGCGAGTAATCCGCCCCTGATTCTCCTCGTCGCCACGCTCGTCACCAGGGCCGGCCTAACATTTGTATGTAATGGTGGGGGCTGGGTTCATGGGCTGCGGGCAAGCGTAGATGCCTGCGTGGGGTTGCGTGAACTTGCGTGCGGCCGCGCAGGTGGGAATCGGAGTTCATGCGCTTGCCTGGGGGGGTGGGGAAGAGCGGAAAAGCCCCTCCCGCGCCAGAGGGCGGGAGGGGCTGAAAGGCTTGCTGCGGTTGGGGCGTCGGGCGTTCTTACCCATGAGTGGCTCGACGTTCGTAGAAGCTTGTAGACGGTTGCGTGCGGTCGTGTGCGGTTGCGTGCGGTCGTGTGCGGAAGTTGAGAAGGGTGTTGTGCCGCTTGACCGCCAGCAGGTACATTATTGGCCGTCGCCTCGCGGCGTACCAGCACAGTCTGGGTTCGACGGGTCGATATTCGGCGTGGTGCTAAATTGTGTACGGATGGACCATAACTACGGGGTTCAAGGTCGTAATGCCGGAAGCCGGTAATGTCAGTAACGGCGCGAATCTTACGCTTCTCCCGCAACCGGTCACCGGGTAACCGAGCGGGATCCGCACCGCATCCTTCCCGCGGGTGCTGGAGGCGGTCAGAGGGACGCCGGCGGGCAGAGAACAGCCCCTGTGAACTGGGTTCCAGTTCGCAGGGGCTGTCCTCACATACTTCCGGATGGAGCAGGCCTAACGGCCGGCGCAGTTGCGCAGCAATTGGTCGTACAGGCGATTGACTGCCTTGAACAGCATCTTGGCCGCATCCTCCCGGGTAATCGGGTCGTCCGGTCGGAAGGTGTCGCCGCCCGGGGTCAGGACGCTGGCTGCCACAGCGCTCTCAACGATCTCCTGAGCCCAGTGTCCATCGAGGTCCGTGAAAACGTTGATCGAGCCCTGTGGCCGCAGGGGCAGTTCGAAGGGCGCCGCCAGCATTTTCACAAACTCGGCCCGCGTCACGGTCCGGTTGGGCATGAACAGCCCGTTCGGATAGCCCGAGACCACGCGCGCCTGGGCCGCCCGCTTGATGATCCGTTCCGCCCAGTGTCCAGCGATGTCGGGGAATCCGGTTGCACCGACATCGTCTACCTGAGCCGCCAGAGTGATGATCTTGGCCGCTTCGGCGCGGGTGATGTTCTGGTGCGGGCGGAAGGTCCCGTCACTGTAGCCGTGGACGATGTTCATCTGCGCCAGGGCGAGGATTTCGTTTTTGGCCAGGGAGTCATCGATGTCGGGGAAGCTCACGACCGGTTCCGGCAGCGTCAGGTAAAAGCCCGGGGAGGAATGGCGGGCAACTGCCACAGTACGGCCCGTCCCCTGGTTGTAGATGGTGCCCAGCCGCACCAACTGGTCCACGCCGGCATCATAGTAATAGGTGCCGACCTGGCCGCTCTGAACCGGGAAGTTGCAGACCAGACAGGTCTCCCCGCCGCTGCGGTAGGTCAGTTGGAACTGGAGCGTCTGTATGTCGCTACGGGCGGTGCTCTTGCCACCGAACTGGACTCCAACCATCTTCAAACCGTCGCCAGGAGTGAGGGGAACCCACATTGGTGAGGACACGTCCTGCCACTCCGACCAGGCACCGCCATCCACGGCAAAACGCACCTGGGGCGGGCTGCTGTCGGGTCGGGCGTTCGGGTGTGGCTGGACGGAGACCGCCAGTTTCAGGAGCGGGTTGCTCGGCCCGCCGTCAACGCCGATGATGTGCACCGTGCCTTGCGGCTTGAGCCTGTCCAGCTTCACACTGGCGCTGATCGGACTGGAAACGTTTCCCGCCCGGTCCTGGTACTCCACCGCGATGGTATAGGTGCCGTCCTGGTCGGGCAAGACAAACTGGGCCAGGGTCGTATAGGGCTTCCATGCGGTCCAGGTGGTGCCGTCGCTGCTAAAGCGCATGGCAGCCACGCCTGAGCCGTTGTCGGTGGCGGAGAGAATCAGGGATTGCGCCAGCTCGCCGGCGACGCCCTCACCGTCGCCCACCTGGATGGTCCCGCTGGGCGGCGTGGTGTCAGTGTTGATGCCGCCCACCGAAGCCGTCGCCTTGTTGCCCGCCTTGTCGACCGCGGTGCCGGTAGCTTTCTGGTCGACCCCGTCGCCGGAGAGCGTCACCGGCGCCGGACAGGTGGCTATCCCGGCGAGGGAATCGGAGCACGTGAACCGCACGGTGACCGGGCGGGTGTACCAGCCGTTCTGGTCGGGCTGGCGGTCGACCTTGCCGGTGATGACGGGCGGCACGCTGTCGATGTTGATGCCGCTCACGGTGGCCTGGCTGGTGTTGCCCGCCTTGTCGGTGGCGGTGCCCCCCGCGCTCTGGTTGGCGCCGTCACTCCCAAGCCGGACAGGCTGAGCACAGGCGGCCACCCCGGAGAGGGCGTCGCTGCAGGTGAACGCCACCGTTACAGGGCCGTTGCTCCATCCGCTGGGGCCATTTCCGGTAATGGTCGGCGGGGTGAGGTCAATGTTGATGCCGCTGACGGTCGTGCCCCCGCTGTTGCCGGCCCGGTCGGAACCCCCGCCGCTCACGCTGTTGGCGCCTTCCTTGGCGACGGTGATGGGGCCGGAACAGTCGGCCATCCCCGAAAGGCTGTCGGAGCAGCTAAAGGTGACGGTGACCGGCCCGTTGTTCCAGCCGTTCTGGTTGGCCGGGGTGCGAGCCGCAGAAACGGAGGGTGGCGTGGCGTCCACCGTCAGATTGCGGACAGGGGCTGTCGTAGCGTTCCCTGCCTGGTCCGTGGCCGTGATGGCGATGGTGTGGACGCCGTCGCTGAGGTCGGCGACCGGCGTGTAGCTCCAGGCGCCGTTGGCGCCCACCGTAGCTACCACCGGCGCACCGCTGTCCAGGACGATCGTCACGGTGCTGCCGGGGTCGGTGGTGCCGCTAAGCGTCTGCCTCCGGTTGTTGGTCAGACCGCTGGTGCTGCTGCCCGGGGTCAGGGCCGGCGGGGTGTTCTTGACGTGGACGGTATTGGTGGCCCGGGCGACGTTGCCCGCCTTGTCGGTGACGGTCAGGCGCAGGTCGTAGTCCCCGTCGGTGAGGGCCGTCGTATCCACGCTCCCGAGGGTGTTGGCCGTCACATTGGCGACGCCGGTAGCGACCTGCGTCCAGGTGTTTGCCCCGGCAGGGGAACGCGCCAGCGTCCAGGACGTCAGATTGGCATCATTGGCGGTGCCGGTGATGGTGATGGTCCGATGTACCCAGGTGCCCGTGGCGGGGGCAGTCAATGCGGCCACCGGCGCCGTGGTGTCGACCGTGAACGAAACCTGACTGCTGCCGGAGGCGCCGTCGCCGGCCGTGACGATTGCCTGTACCGTATGCGAGCCATCGGCGAGGGCGCTCGGGGGCGTGTAGCTCCAGTGGCCGGTGCCATCAATGGCAACCGGGATACTCGGATTGCCGTCTACGTGGAGATTCAGGGTGAGACCCACGTCGGCGGTGCCGGTAATCGCGGGCCGGCTGGTCGCCACGAAGCCATTGTTCGATGGGGCGGAAATCGAGACCGCCGGCGCTGCGCGATTGACGGTGATGGTGTAATTCCCCGTGTTTCCATCCGTCGTGGTGACCGTAACGGGGATGACGGTATTGCCCACGCTCAGGGGGATGGACGCCGAGGCGCTGCCGCTGGTGACGGCGTTGCCGTTCACCTGGATCGTTGCGCCGGCGCTCGTGGTGGCCGGGGTCACCGTCTCGCTGGTGACGGTGGAGGACACGGAGACGGTGTAGGAATTCGTGGTCGGGCTGAAGCCCGGCGACAGGGTGCCGTTGGATACGGCCAGGCCGCTGAGCGTCGGGCTGGACATGGTTACCGTGGCTGTGTTGCTGGTGGTTTGACCGTCGCTGACGTGGTACGTGAAGCTGTCGGTACCGCTGTAGCCCGGGTTGGGGGTGTAGGTGGCCGACAGCCCGCTGAAGCCGACGCCGCCATGGCTCGGAGCGCTCACCTGGCTGGCGGTGAGGGTGTCGCCGTCAGGGTCGGAAGCGGAAAGCGTAAAGGTTTTGGCCGTGCCGGCGCTGAAGCTGACGCTCATGTCCTGCGCCACCGGCGCCAGATTGGAACTGGCGGTGCTGGACTGGTTGGCGCTGACGTTCGTCTGGCTGTTGGGAATGTTGGTGTAGGCCTTGAAGGTCACGGGACCGGCCGGGGGGTTGCCCACGTTGGCGGTGACCGTGTAGACGACTGAGCCGCCGACCGGGAGGTTTTCGGTGGGCGTCAGGCTGGTGCTGTCGCCCGACGCGGCGGCGCAGGTTCCACTAGCACCGCCGGTCGCGCAGGTCCAGGTGAGATTAGTCAGGCCTGAGCCGGGAACAAAGGTAGTCGTTGCCGGGTTGACGGCGTTCTGACCGCTGTTGTTCACGGTAACGGTGTAGGTGACCGTTTGCCCCGGTGAGACCGTCTGGTTGGATTGGGGGCTGGTGGTGGTCGTGTCCACGCTGGCCGGAACGGCGATGTTCAGGTTGCGCACTTCGTGGTAGTTGGTCGAGCCGCCCGTTGAGGCGGCAAAGCCAAGCATCAGGGTGGCCGGGGGCACAGCGGCAAGCTGATACTGGTTGATGACGGTGCTGAAGGGCTGTCCGGAACTCTGCTGGATCTGAACGGTAATCTTCTTGTCCGGGGTGATGTACATCCGGACATGCCGCCCCGCATTCCGGTCACCGAGGACGCCGGAGGACGCGGCACTCGTGAGGTAGTTGTAGTTGTCCGCCGCCCGTCCGCGGATGACTACGTAATTGGGCTGGAAGCCGGGACCACCGGTGCGGCCGCCGGTGGGGTTGGAGAAGTTGCCATACTCGTCCAGGCCGATGCCGACGTAGGCGCCGGTGGCACCGGGGGCGACGTCATTGTTGGCATAGCCCAGACTGCCGCCGTACGCACCCACCTGGAAGGTGTTAGGGTCAGTTGACCCGTCAATCAGGAAGAAGGCGGTGCCGTCGGCGCCGGTTCCACCCCAGGCGGCATAGTCGAAGTCAACCACAATGCCCAGGTTGGAGTCAAACGGCTGTCCGTAAAGAGCGAAGCCGGCCTCGTTGTTGGCGGCGCTGGTCAGCCGGAGCCAGCCCGTGCCGAGCGAGGCGGTGCCGCCCAGGCGCCAGCCGGAGGCGCTAGCGCCGGTGAACGACTGGCTGATCGGAAAGGCAGCGGCGGCGTGGGCCACGGAGAGGAAAGGCCCTGGAGGCATCAGAGGCAACAACAGAAGCACAGAAATGAGGACGGCGATTGCTCTGGAATGAGTCCGCATGCGTGATCCCCCTCGTCATGGGAAATGTGTGTTTCGGACCAGAACCGTTTGCGCGACAGTTTTGAGTCTAGCTTAACAAGCCATCCTAACTGGACTCTAACCCGTCGCTAACTCACGCCCAACCAGCCCCCGAAAACAGGAAAACCGGGATTGGGGCCAGGTGGCCCCAATCCCGGTATGCCGGGTCATGCGAACTTGTATCCGTTCAGGATTCCGCCGGCGAAGCCGGCAGTCGCTCCAGGTCCCACTGCATACCGAGACGCCCCAGCAGTCCTCTGGCCTCCCGTATGTGGTGCGCCTGCAGGGCGCCATCCGTAATGCCTACCAGGGCGGCGTGGCAGCGGGCCATTTCGGGAAGGCTCCCGATCTTCTCCGCCCGCCGGAGGGCATCCGCCAATATCTGCCGGGCGTCGGCTTCGTGGCCGGCAGCCGCCCTTGCCTTTCCCATCTCCCGCAGGCAACAGATGGCCTCCATCTCGGCGCCCCCGGCCTCGGCTGTGGCCAGGCCCGTCTCGGCAGCCTCGACGGCCCGCTCGGCGTCGCCGGCGACCAGCAGGGCCTCCCCCAGTGCGGCGTAGGCGTATCCCACCAGAAAGTGCGTGTTCAGGCGGCGTGCGAGCGCCAGCGTCTCCTCCTGGACCCGCACCCCTTCGCCGGGGTCGCCCAGGTACGCCAGGGCGGGGCCAAGAAAGACGCCGGCCATCAGCGCCTCCCCCGGATGACCCGCTTCCCTCGCCTCCGCGATCCCCTGGCGGCCCAGGGCCGCCGCCTCCTGCCAGTTTTCGTGCAAGTAAGCGGCGATGGCGAGGATGCCGAGCGTATCGGCGAGGGCTGCCCGGTCGCCCACCTCCTGGCAGTACCGCACCAGAGGCCGGATGATGGCTTCGGCCTCATCGAGTTCCCCCAGCGTTGCCATGCACACACCCACGATGCCGTTCATGTACACGACATCCAGGGGCGTGCCGTGCCGCTCCAGCAGCGGGATGGCTTCCCGGGCGAGACGGATGGCGACCCGGAAGTCGCCCACCTGAGTGTGGGTGCGGACCTGTGTCCGCAGACACCGGGCGAGCAGGGCCTCATCACCGGCGGACCGTGCGTGTGCAGCCACCTCTTCCAGCCAGTCCAGGGCTTCCCGGGGACGGCCTTCGTGGCACAGAAGCTCCGCCTTGACCAGCCGCAAGTGCGCCAGGGCTGTTTCGTCCCCCAGGTCGGCGGCATCCTGGATGGCCGGCTCAGCCCATTCACGGAGCCGCTCCGGCCCGTTGAAGAAGGAGACCTGGCAGAGTTGCAGGCGGACCTGGATAGCCCGGCGCCGCAGGTCGCTACTCGCGGGCAAGTGGTCCAGGCAAGCCAGCGCCTGCTCCAGGAGCCGGACGGTCGATGCATGGGCGAACAGCCGCCGTGCACGATCGGCTGCGGCTTGACTCCAGTCCAGACCCTCTTGCCACAAGCCGCCGGCAACGGCATGATAGGCCAACTGCTCTGCCTGAACGGGCGGAACGTCCTGGCCCAGCCATTCCGTCAGGTACCGAAACGCCCGCTGATGCAGGCTCTGCTGCCGGAGTCTGCTCAGGGAATCAAGCACAGTTCGGCGGATCAGGTCGTGCCCGAAAGCCAGGGCGGCTGAAGCGTCCTGCTCAGCCAGGAACCTGGCTTTAACCAGGGTCTCGACGCCCATCAGGGCGTCATCTTCCGACAGACCGGCTACCCGTCGCAGAACCGGAAACGGAACGCCGCGCGGAAAAACGGCGGCCGCGGCTGCCAGTTCCCGTGCCGCGGGCGCCAGCCGAGCGAGCCGGCCGAGGACCACGGCCTGAACGGTCGTGGGGATGGCACGGCTCGGCCCCGCGGCGCTGCCGGGATGGTCACGGGTCTCTTGATACAGGCGCAGGAGTTCCACCGCAAACAGGGGAATGCCCAGCGTTTCGGCGTAGACCCGGCGCCCCAGATCCCGGTCAGGGATGTCGGTGAGCGCGGTCACCAGATCCTGAATGGCATCCGGGGACAGGGGATCCAGATCGATCCAGGTTGCGAGCCCTTCGCGCTGCAGTTGCCGGACGGAGCGTTCCGTTTGTTCGGCGAGGTCCCCGGCACGGGCCGTCGCCAGGATGGTCAAGCCTCGGAACGTCGGCTGGCGGATCAGGTAGGCCAACAGGCTCAAGGTGTCTTCGTCCGCCCAATGCGTGTCCTCGAGAATCAGCGTGACCGGACCAGGCAAGGCGGTAAGGAATCGGGCGATTCCCGTTTGCAGGCGGCGACGCTCCTGACCCTGGCTGAGGAGAGCGGGAACCGGCAGATTCGGGCAGAGCTGGGCTACTTCGGGCACAAGACGGGCGATCTCGGCCAGGACCCAGCCTGGAAGTGCCAGCCGCTGCACGTCCACACGGCCGAGAGCGTCCTCCAGAGCTTGGAGCAGTGGGGCGTACGGAAGGCTTTGCGAGTCTTCGTAACAGTGGCCGATCAGCACGGTACCACCGGTCTTGTCCGCGGAGATATGCATACGCACGTGCTGGACCAGGCGGGTCTTTCCGACGCCTGCCTCACCGTGGAGCCACACCAGCGGCCGCTCCCCGGCGGCGGCCGAAAGGGCTTCCGCCAGGCGATCCAGTTCCTTTTCCCGGCCCACCAGGGGTGGGGCGGCATCGCACATCCTACCAGGGGCGGGGGCGGCGCCCTCCTTTGCGATCCGCAGCCCTGCCGCCGCGAGTGCGGTCCGCATGAGACGACCCGACGTGATGGCCTTTTGTACTGCCATGGTGGCGGGATCCGGATCCACATTCAACTCGCGGGCCAGGATCTCCCGGCACGCTTCATACTGGGCCAGGGCGGCGGCGCGGTCACTGGCCTGATAGTGAGCGGTCATGAGGGCGCGATGAAAGTGCTCCTGCAGAGGGTCGATGGTGAGGGCCTGCCTGGCATGGGCGGCCATGGCCGTCCAATCCCCGAAGGCCTCGTCCATCTGGACTAGCCGGGACAAGGCGTCCGTGATCAGTCGCTGATACATGGGGCGGGCTTGCTCCAGCCACTGGTCATACCCGGTCTCGTCGGGCACGTGGAAGTCTGCCAGGAGCGGGCCGCGCCACATGGCGGCTGCGGTGGCAAGCCGCTCCCGAAGGACGAGCGTGCGGCCGCCCGCGGGCTCCGGGGAGTAGTCGCCCCTAACCAGCCCGCGAAACAACACGGCATCGACTTCGACCGGCGTCGCCGGATCCCACGCCAGCGTGTCCCGCTCCGATCGGAGGGGCCAGAACGGCAATGCTCGGCGCAGCCGGTTGAGCGTGGTGTTGAGGCTGTTCCGCCGGTCTGTCTCGTTTTCGCTGTCCCAGAGCAAGTCTGCCAGATGAGCCCGGGAGAAGACTCGCTCCGGTTCTGCTGCCAGGTACCAGAGCACGGCCTGCGCCTTCACGTTGACTACGTGGACGGGGCCGGTCGGTCCTTGTATACGTGGGGGACCGAGTAGCTGCAGCGAGTATGTCTCCATGTGCCCCTCCCCATCAGGCTCATCCAGCCATCAACCATTGCATGAACAAATTTGCCGGTGACGGGCTTCAATCCTTCTGGTGCGTTTTACAAGTGCAGGTTCGAATATCATCACTCATCTGTGTTCCGACATCGCGGCCGGGAGGAGGCGCTCGCCGCCATGTGCGCTGTGCCGCGGTTGAACCGGGGCTTGACCACGGTCGGGCTCAGGTCCAACACCAGGTAGGGCACATCGTTCGCCGTCGCCTCGACGCAACTTCCGGCCGGTCCGGGTTGCTGAAGACCCGGACGGCGCCCAGGATCCCGATTTCGACGGCGAAGACGGCCACGATGGGCTCGCCGGCTGCGGGTGAGCGTAAACACCTGCGTGGGATTGCGTGACCTTGCGTGCGGCCGCACAGGTGGGAATCGGGGTTCATGCGCTTGTTTTTGGGAGATGGGGAGAGCGGAAAGCCCCTCCCGCGCCAGGGGGCGGGAGGGGCTGAAAGGCTTGGTGCGGTTGGGCCGGCGGGCGCTTTTGCCCATGAGGCCCTCGACGTTCGCAGAAGCGGCGGACGGTTGCGTGAGGCTGCGTGCGGTCGTGTGCGGTTGCGTACGGAATTAGCGGAGCCCGTTGCGCCGCTTGGCCGCCCGGAAGCCAGCATGGGGCTACCTATGCCCTAATTCCCCTCGTCGCCACGCTCGTTCAGGTAGTACTTGATCATGCGGGGCGTCATCCCCAGGAGTCGGGCCGCTTCGTGCCGGTTGTAGCGCGTTTCGGCCAGCGCGCTCCGGATGAATTCCCGCACGGCTACGGGCGATTACGCCTGCATATCGAAGACGAGGCGGGCCTTGACGTGCCCCTTCTCCACCTCTTCGAAGCACTCGTTGACCTGTTCGAGCTTCCGCTTTTCGTAGTTGACGTGGGTCTTGCCCAGGGCGTGCAACTCGAAGGTCTCGGCCAGGTCCACCCGGGTGCCGACGATGGAGCCGATGACGGAGATACCGTTGAGCACGGTTTCGAAGATGGGCAGTTCGAACTGGTTATCGGCGGGCAGCGCCACCATGACGAACTTGCCGCCCCGGCGCAGGGACTGGTAGGCCTGGCCGAACGCCTTCGGCGAAACCGCGAGGGAGATGGCCGCATCGGCGCCGCCCAGCTTCTTGATCGCCGCCACCGGATCTTCGTTCCGGGCGTTGACGACATAGTCGGCGCCCAGTTCTTTGGCCATCTGGAGCTTGTCGTCCTGCAGGTCGACGGCGACCACGGCGGCGCCGGCAATCTTGGCGTACTGCAGGGCCAGGTGCCCGAGGCCGCCGATGCCGTAGATGGCGACGAGGTCCGAGGAGCGGGCGCCCGAGACCTTGACGGCCTTGTAGGTGGTAACGCCTGCGCAGGTCAGGGGCGAGGCGGCGAAAGGGTCGACACCGTGGGGAACCTTCACGACGTGCCGCGCATAGGCCTTCGCATACTCGGCGTAGCTCCCGTCCCGGGTGTAGCCGGTCATTTCCTGGGATTCGCAGAGCGTCTCCCAGCCGGACACGCAGTACTCGCAGGTGCAGCAGGAGTAGCCCAGCCAGGGAATGGCGACCCGGTCGCCTTCCTTGACTTCAGCGACGCCCGCCCCGATGCTCTCGACAATGCCCACGCCTTCATGGCCGGGGATCAGCGGCAGCTTGGGCTTGATCGGCCAGTCGCCGTGGGCGGCATGGATATCGGTATGGCACAGGCCGGAAGTCTCGATTTTGACCACAATCTCGCCAAAACCGGGTACGGGCTTCTTGACCTCTTCAATAATCAACGGTTTCCCGAACTCGGCTACGATTGCTGCCTTCATCATTGCCACGAATGTATCCCCCTTGTGAGTGTGTCAGACGGGGCCCTGAGGACCGGGCGGGGTGACAGCGCTGTGGGTAGTATCGTCTGCCGGGCACAGAAGAATAAGCAATGGTGACGCCAAAGTCATGCACACGCCGCTTGGGGGATACACCGGGCGCTGGGTGGTCGTTAGCGGAAGCGTTATACTAGAGGTATCGAGATGAAAGGTGGGGTGCCAAAATGGACGCGAAGCTGATGAACAGCCTGATCGACTACCACTACTGGGCGAACGGCCGGATGCTCAACGCCATGGACGGTCTCACTCCGGAGCAGTTCACCCGGGACCTGGGCAGCAGCTTTCCTTCGATCCAACTGACGCTGGCGCACATGCTGAACGCGGAGGCCGTCTGGCTGGGCCGGATTCTGAACGAGCCGGTGGCCAGGGTGGAGCCGCAGCAGATTCCGGACGTCGCCGCTGTCCGGGAGCGCTGGGCAGCCCTGGAGCCGCTTTTCCGCAAGGCGGCGGCAGGCGAACTGGACCGCGTGGTTGTTGCCCGCACGAGCGCCGGCAAGGAGTTTCGCCATCCACTGTGGGAAGTGTTGCATCAGCTTTCCAGCCACGGTACCTACCACCGCGGCCAGCTTACGACCATGCTGCGTCAGCTTGGCGTGACGCCGGCCCAGATGGACCTGATCTTGTACTACCGGGAGCAGAGTGGTCAGGCGTAGTTCCTTCAACGTGATAGGCTAACCGAAAAAAGAACGGCGCCGGCTCCCCTTACGGGAAGAAGCGCCGTTCTTGCCTGCTCTATCCGGTTCAGTCAGTCACGGGACACTCACGATATCGATGTAGGTGGGCGTGGTGCTGGTCTTGCGGCTCAAAATTTTTCCGCTGGAACGACGATGCCGCGTAAAAAATCTGCGTGAGATCGGGGAGACCCCTGAAAGTCGAGGATCCGGGAGTGGCTGCCGGGTTCCGGCAGTGCAGTACGACCGGGTGTTAACGGCTTCCCCGATTGGCCGCTACAGAACATTGGCTGGACGCAGACCCCGGACGCCGCCGTCCGGGTCCTGCCGCGAGGAGATTTGCGCCCCGCCGTCGAAGGCATGGGGCCAACGCACATTTCGCACACGAAGGAGACCGGTTGGATGATAACCAAAGAGAATGTAGGCGGCGACGTGCCCTTTAATCAATACCTGGGCATTGAAATCGTCACCATAGAGACCGGGCGGGTGGTCATCGCCCTGGACCCGCGGCCGGAGTACCTCAACAGCTGGCAGGTCATGCACGGCGGCATCACCATGACCATGCTGGACGTGGCGCTGGGCTCGGCGCTGCGGACCACTGACCCCGAACTGAGCAGCGCCATTTCGGTCGAGCTCAAGACGAATTTCATCGCACCCGGGAAAGGGCGGATTCTGGCTGAAGGACGTGTGCTGCACAAGGGCTCTACCATTTCGGTCTGCGAGGGTGAGGCCCGCGACGAGGCGGGCGTGCTGCTGGCCAAAGCCGTGGGGACATATACTTTGCATCGGAAAAAGGACTCTGGGGAGCGGTGACAGCCCGGATTCAAACAATAAGAAGCCAAACCGCACACATTTTTCTGTCTACTATCCCTTGATTGATAAACATGATTTATCCCACCAATGTTATTTACTAATAATGTGAAGGATAAGATTGTACGGCTGTAGTACTAGTTATGCTTAATATCGCCAGGGCATTGCGGGGTTTTCGCCCGGCGATCAAGTCAGAAGGGGGTTCCGAGAAATGTCCAAACGTCCGCGTTTTGCCGCTCTGGCCCTGTTGCTCACAGTGCTGACCGGTCTCCTGATCGGATGCGGTGGCAGCGCCAAGGAAACCGCCAAGCCCGCGGCTGAAGCGCCCAAGGCAGAAGCCAAGAAGCCGATCAAGGTTGGCGCAGTCTTTATTCTTTCCGGTGGCAACTCCGGCTACGGCATCGCCCAGCGGGCCGGCGTCGAACTGGCCCGCGACGAGATCAACAAGGCCGGCGGCATCAACGGCGCCCAGCTCGAGGTGATCTTCGAGGACAGCCAGGGCAACAAGGACCTGGCCATTAACGCCTTCCGGAAGCTGATCGACAAGGATGAGGTCACGGCGCTCATCGGTCCGACGCTCTCGACCGAAATGTTCGGCGCCGGCCCCGTCGCCCAGCAGTCCGCCATTCCCGCCCTGGGCATCTCCAACACGGTCAACGGCATCACCGACATCGGCAACTACATCTTCCGCAACTCCCTGCCGGAAGCGGCCATTCTGCCGTACACCGTCAAGCAGGCCATCGCGAAGTACAGCCTGAAGAAAGTCGCCGTCATGTGGGCATCTAACGACGACTTCTCCAACGGCGGCTATACGATCTTCAAGCAGGAACTCGCCAAGAACAACATTGCGATCACGACCGAAGCTTCCTTCAACGTGAAGGACACCGAGTTCGGCGCCCAGCTGACGAAGGTCCTGGCGACCAACCCCGACGGCATCGTCCTCTCCGCCCTGTACCAGGAAGCTGCGCTGGTGATGGTCCAGGCCCGCAAGATGGGCTACAAGGGCCCGTTCATCGGCGGCAACGGCTTCAACTCCCCGGCGCTGTTGGAAGTGGCCAAGGAAGCAGCGGACGGCGCCATCGTCGGCTCGCCGTGGTTCCCCGGCCGTGACGACCCGAAGGCCAAGAAGTTCGTCGCTGATTTCACCGCCAAGACGGGCAAGGCGCCCGACCAGTTCGCCGCCCAGGCGTTCGACGGCATGTACCTGATGGCGACGGCCATCAAGAACGCCAACTCCACCAACCGGGACAAGGTGCGCGACGCCCTCGCCGCCATCAAGAACCTGGAAGGCGTGACCGGCAAGTTCTCCTTCGATGCGAACCGTAACCCGGATATGGCGCCGACGATCCTCATCATCAAGGGCGGCGCTTACACCGAACTGAAGTAGGCTCGGCCTGCGGGGGGCGGTTCGCCCCCCGCTCCTTGTCGTATCAGGAAGGAGGCGGGCAGCAGTGTTCCTCCAACAAGTGCTCAATGGCATCACCCAGGGTGGAACCTACGCCCTGGTGGCGTTGGGCTACACGCTGATTTTCGGCGTGCTGGAAATCATCAACATGGCCCACGGTGAGATTTTCATGATCGGCGCCATGACGGGCTATTTCTTTGTGACCAAGCTGGGCTGGGGTCTGGTGCCGGGCCTGGCGGCCGGCATGGTCGGCGCGGCCCTCGCCGGGGCCGTGCTGGAGTTTACGGCGCTCCGGGCGCTGCGGCGGAAAGGCGTCACGAATCTGGCGCCGCTGATCAGTACCATTGGCCTGTCGCTGGTGCTGCAAAATACTATGGTCCGGGCGATCGGCGGCGAGCCGCGCTCGTTCCGGGTGCCGCTGGGCAACGGTATGCTCCACTTCGGTCCGCTCATGATCACCACGGCGCAGGCGGTGGTGCTGCTGATATCGGTGGTGCTGATGCTGGCACTCCAGTGGACGTTGTCGAAGACGAAGCTGGGCCGGGCGGTGCGGGCGGTCTCGGAGAACCCGGAGACGGCTTCGCTGCTGGGCGTGAACGTTTCGGGCGTCGTCCTTGCCACCGTAATGCTGGCCTCCGGGCTGGGCGGCGCGGCGGGTGTGCTGGTGGGCATCTCGTACGTCTCGGTTTCGGCGGTCATGGGGCTGTCGTATGGCCTGAAGGGGCTGGCGGTAATCATTCTCGGCGGGCTCGGGAACGTCAAGGGCGCCGTGGCGGGCGGCCTGCTGATCGGTATTTTGGAGGCGCTCACGGTGGCCTACGGCGGCCCCACGGGCGCCGCCTACAAGGATGCCGTCGCCTTCGGTTTCCTCTTTCTGATCCTGGTGCTGCGGCCGCAGGGCCTCTTCGGCCAGAGTTCCGCTGCCACGAGGAGGTCGTAACGTGGCCGAACTGCTGAATAACTATTACCTGCAGATCTTCACGTTCATCGGGATCAACGCACTTTTGTCGCTGTCGGTCTACCTGGTGCTTTCCACCGGCCAACTCACGCTGGGCAACGCCGGTTTCCTGTCGCTGGGCGCCTTCACGACGGCGCTCCTCGCGACGAAGGCGGGATGGCCCTGGTGGATCAACATCCCCCTCGGCGGCCTCGCGGCGGCAGTCGTCGCCGTCGGGCTGGGCTTCGCCACGCTGCGGCTGCGGGGCATTTATCTCGCGATTGCCACCCTGGGCTTCACGGAGACCATCCGGGTATTGTGGGTGAACCTCCCGTACACCGGTGGGTCGCTGGGCATTCGGAACATCCCGAACATTAACAAGCTGTTCCAGCGGTTCATTCAGACTCAGTTCGACGAGGCGCCGCTGGGCCTCTCCTTCTCCCAGTTAGCCAACCTGACGGTCATGCTAGGGGTCTGGCTGGTGGTAACGCTGACGCTGCTCTTCATCATCCGGCAGGGGAAGAGCCGGGTGGGGCGGGCTTACACCGCCATTCGGACCGATGAAGTGGCTGCGGGGGCCATGGGCGTCGACGTTGTGCACTACAAGGTGCTGGCCTTTGCCCAGGGGGCCTTTCTGGCAGGGGTTGCCGGCGGGCTGACCGCTCACACGACTTTTGCCATCGCCCCGGCCGACTTCGCCTTCAACAAGGCCGTGGAGATGCTGACCTACGTGGTCGTGGGCGGCTCCGGCGTGGCCTTTGGCCCGGTGTTGGGTGCGACGGCGCTGATCTTCATGTCGGAGTCCCTGCGGGACCTCCGGATCCTGGGCGAGCGCATGTCCGACTACCGGCTGATCATTTACGGTGTGCTCATGATGGTGATCATGGTCATCCGGCCTCAGGGCATCCTTACGCCGGGTCTCTTCAAGTTCCGGGGACCCGCCGTTCCGTCGGATGAGCAGGCCGGCGTGAGAAAGGAACGGCGGGTCAGAAGGAAGGGGGTGCCCTCATGAGCGCCATTCTTGAAGTCCGGAAACTGACCGTGCGGTTCGGCGGCCTGGTGGCCGTCAGCGAAGTGAACCTCACGGTGGAAGCGGGCCAGATCGTCGGGCTGATCGGACCCAACGGCGCCGGCAAAACCACCTGTTTCAACCTGATTACCGGTCTCCTGGAGCCAACGGAAGGCACGGTCGCGTTTTCCGGCCGGCAGGTGAGCCGCCTGAAGCCGCACCAGATCACGGCGCTGGGCCTGGCCCGGACGTTCCAGAACATCCGGCTCTTCGGCGAGATGACCGCCCGGGAGAACATTATGGTCGGGCGGCACGCCCGGACGAAGACCGGGGTCGTAGCCGGCGTCCTGGGGCTCGGGCCGGCCAGGGCGGAGGAGCGGGAATCCGGGGCGAAGGCCGCTGAGTTGCTGGCGTTCGTCGGGCTCGCCGACGTGGCCGATCTCCCGGCCAAGGGGCTGCCTTACGGTCAGCAGCGGCGGCTGGAGATTGCCCGGGCGCTTGCAACGGAGCCAAAGCTGCTCTGCCTGGATGAGCCCGCGGCCGGCATGAACGAGACCGAGTCTGCCGAACTCATGGACCTGGTCCGGCGCATCCGGGACCGGGGGATTACAGTGCTGATCATCGAGCACGACATGCACGTGGTCATGAACCTGTGCGACCGGGTAGCGGTGCTCAACTTCGGCAAGAAAATCGCCGACGGTACGCCGGCGGAAATTCAGGCTGACCCGGACGTGATCGAGGCCTACCTGGGGAGGGACGAAGATGCTGCAGGTTAAGGGGCTGTCCGTTTCCTACGGGGCGGTGGCCGCCGTGCGCGGCGTCGATCTCCAGGTGAACAGCGGCGAGGTCGTGGCGCTGATCGGCGCCAACGGGGCGGGCAAGTCGTCCATTCTGCGGGCGATTTCCGGCCTGGTGAAGCCCAGCCTTGGGTCGATTCTGTTCGAAGGCGTCAACATCGCCGGGACGCGTGCCGACAAGATCACCGACATGGGGCTCTCGCAGGTGCCGGAAGGCCGGGCGGTGCTGGCCCGGATGACGGTGGTGGAGAATCTGCAAATGGGCGCCTACTGCCGGGCCGATAGCGAAGTGGCTGCCGACCTGGAGAAGGTGCTGGCCCGTTTTCCCCGCCTGGCCGAGCGAAAGCACCAGCTGGCGGGCACCTTGTCGGGCGGCGAGCAGCAGATGCTGGTGATGGGCCGGGCGCTCATGGCCCGCCCGCGCCTGTTGCTGCTGGACGAGCCGTCCATGGGCCTGGCGCCCCTGGTGGTGGCCGAAGTGCTGAAGCTGGTCCGGGAGATCAACCAGCAGGGCACGACGGTGCTGTTGGTGGAGCAGAACGCCCGGCAGGCGCTCAAGATCGCCCACCGGGCCTACGTGCTGGAGACCGGCAAGGTGGTGCTCGCCGGTTCGGCGGCCGAACTCGCGGCCGACGCACGGGTGGCGGCGGCCTACCTGGGGGGCCGGAAGGGGTAGGTCATGCTTCGGGCCGTCAGAAAATGCCCTGGCTCTTCTTGAGCCGGGGCTTTTGTATTCCCGGCCGGATGTGGGGCAGGGCCGGGCGGGTGTGAGCGAGAATTTTCAGTAGGATATGATCTGGCCCGGCGCCGGTTCGACCCTGGCGAGGAGGTACCGCCATGATTGGCTTGTTGCAGCCGTTGGAGACCGAGCGTCTGATTCTGCGCCCGTTCGAAATTACCGATGCCGGGACCGTGCGACAATTGGCGGGCGACCGGGAGGTTGCTGCCACGACGGTGAACATTCCCCATCCCTATCCGGAAGGGGCCGGCGAGCAGTTCGTGGCCTTTACGCGCGAGGCGGCGGCGGGCGGGTTCGGCTACACGTACGCGGTCGTCCGCAAATCCGACGGCATCCTGGTCGGCTGCATCGGGCTTGTCGGCACAAACTCCGTCCACCGGCGGGCGGAGCTGAATTACTGGATCGGGCGCCCCTACTGGCGCCAGGGCTACGCCTCGGAAGCGGCCCGCCGCATGGTGCAGTTCGGCTTCGAGCGGCTGGACCTGAACAAGATTTCGGCTGCGCATTTCACCCGAAATCCGGCTTCCGGCAAAGTGATGCAGAAGGCGGGCATGACCTACGAGGGCACCCACCGCCAGGATATTTTGAAGGGGGGGCAGTTCGAGGATATCGCAACTTACAGCATCTTGCGTGCTGAATTCGAAGCCCGTCGTTGAGCAGCACATACAGAAAATCCCCGGCTCGCCACGAGCCGGGGATTTTTGCCGGGGATTTGTCGATTAGTCGGCCTTGCCTTCGGCGGCGGCCTTGAGGTGCACGATCACCTGGTCGGCAGCACCGTTGGCGGTCCGGAAGAGGTCCAACTTGGTCTGCTGCAGCGTGATGATCTGCCGGAGCGCCGCGATGGCGGCGTCGAGGTTCTTGGCCTGGATTGCAGCCTTCAGCTCGTCGTGCTTCGCCTTGAGCTGCTCGTTGACGCCCTTGATGTCGCCGCGGATGGCCTTCAGTTCATTCATGGCGGCCCTGGCCTTCACGATCTGCTCCTTGTTGACCTTGGGGTCGGCCTTCAGCGACTGGAACAGCTGCTTGATGGTCGCCAGCTTGCCCTTCAGTTCTTCCCGCTGGGCGACGATCCGGTCGTGAAGGTCCTTTGCCGTGCCTCGCACGCTCTTCAGGGTTTCACGCGCTGCCTGCTGCTCGGGGGTCAACTCGGGCTTTACCTTCTTCTCTTTCGCCGCCGCCGGGGCGGGGGTGGCGGGAGTCTCCGCCGCAAACGCCGTCATACCGATCCCCATCACCATCATCGTCGCCAGCAGCATACCGGTCAGCTTCCGTGCCATTCCTGTCATCGTTTGCTCTCTCCTTCGTATGTGTTTCTCGGGTCCGGCCACAGTTCTGATTGTAGAGGGCATATTTAAACGAACTAGAACGACTTCTTTAACGGCCCGTGAACAGGGCGAGAACAAATCACCAACAGGCCGCGGACAGTCACCCCGGCGCCGGTCGGGCATAGCCTGGAGCACTCCGCTTTTGAGACCAGGAGGTACACAATGGCTGATCCAGTAACCGGGGAAGCGCTGCGGATTCTGAACGTGCTCCTGACCGCCGAGAAAGTCGAAACGGCCCTGTACGCTGCGGGGCTGCAGTCGGGCGTGCTCGCCGGCATTTCGGCCGACGACCTGACTTACTTCCAGGCTGCCACCAGTGAGGAGTTTGTGCACGCGAGGCTGCTGGAAGCGCTGGGCGCCAGCATGCCGGTGAACAACTTCTTCTTTCCGCCCGGCATCTTCACCAATCGCACCATGTTCCTGAACCTGATCGAGCAACTGGAGACCAACGGCATCGGCGCCTATTCGGCCGCCATCTTCCGTTTTGCGAGCGACCTGATGCGGCCGGACCTGGCCCTGCTGGCGGCCCGGATTCTGGGGGTGGAGGCCGAGCACCGGGTACTGGCCCGGGTGGTGAACGACAAGAACCCGCCGGACGACCGCTGCATTGAAGCGGTGCCGACCCTGAATTTTGACCAGATCGCTGCGAGCTTCTTGCCGTTCCTCATGCCCAACCAGTTTAACGGCCAGTCCGTGGGCCCGATTCCGTTCCCGGATGCGGCGACGGTAGACCGATTGGTCGCGCCGAACGCCTGCAAGGCGGTTTGAGACTCAGAGTTCTGG
Source organism: Symbiobacteriaceae bacterium (assembly GCA_036504075.1). Classification (GTDB taxonomy): domain Bacteria; phylum Bacillota; class Sulfobacillia; order Symbiobacteriales; family Symbiobacteriaceae; genus DASXVX01. The sequence continues at coordinate 34,209 of DASXVX010000027.1, forward strand.
CCGACCGGCCGAATTGGGGGAGGAGTTTGGCGAACCCTGCATAACTTCCATCTGTAAGAGTGCTTACGTGGAAGGTGGATCCATGAACATGCACAGCCTGCTCCAGAGCCCCGTCCAGAACGCCGCAGAGGCCATCGCCACCGTGCTGCGCCTGGACGTGACGGTGGTGGATGCCGGCCTCCGGCGGGTGGCCGGTACCGGTCCGTACCGGAACCTGGTGGGCATGACGCTCCACCCGGACTCGGCCTTCGGCCTGGCCCTGCGCACCGGGCAGACCGTCACCATCGTTCAGCCGTTGAACGACCCTATTTGCGCCCACTGTGGGGTCCGGCAGGACTGCCGGGAGGCGGCGCATATCGCGGCGCCGATTCTGGGGCACGGCGGGACGCTGGGGGTAATCGGCCTGATCGCATTCGACCAGGCGCAGAAGGACTGGCTCATCGGCCAGCACGCGGCGCACGCCGAGTTTATCGCCCGCATGTCCGAACTGCTGGGCAGCAAGCTGGCCGAAGAGCGGATGATCGCCGAGACGCTCTTAGCCAAGGGCAACCTGGACGCCGTGCTCGGGGCCGTCCGGGAGGGCATTGTGGCCGTGAACGGGGCTGGCGCGGTCAGCCTGGTCAACCCGGCCGCCTGGCGGCTGCTGGGTCTGGTGCCCGCTGCGTCGGGCGAGTTCCTGGGCCGGCCGTCGGGAGATGGGGCGCCGCTTCCCGCCGAGCTGATGCAACTGCTGACCGAGGCGCTCCGCTCCGGTGAGGGCTTCACCAACCAGGAGCGGCAGTACACGACCGCCGCCGGCCACGTCCATCTCATGACCACGGCTACCCCCATTCGCTCCCGGGGAATTTCGATCGGCGCCGTGGCGACCTTGCAGGACATGCGAGACGTGCACGAACTGGTCTACCGCCTGGCCGGAGCGGAGGCGGAAGTGACGCTGGATTCCATTATCGGGCGCAGCCCCGCTCTGGAGGCCGCACTGAACCAGGCCCGCCAGGCTGCCCGGGGCAGTGCCACCGTGCTGATCGTCGGGGAGAGCGGCACGGGCAAGGAACTGTTCGCCCGCGGCATTCACGCCGCCGGATCCCGGCGGCGGCAGCCGTTCATCGCCATCAACTGCGCGGCCATCCCCGAAGAACTGCTGGAGAGTGAGCTGTTTGGGTACGCCGACGGCGCCTTCACGGGCGCCCGCAAGGGCGGCAAGCCCGGAAAGGCCGAGCTTGCCGACCATGGCACGCTCTTTCTGGACGAAATCGGCGACATGTCGCTCCGGCTGCAGGCCAAACTGCTGCGCCTGCTTCAGGAAGGCGAAGTGGGCCGGGTCGGCGGCACGACGACGCGGCGGCTGGACGTGCGCATCATCGCCGCGACGCACAGCGACCTGGAGTCGATGATGCGCAAGGGCGAGTTCCGGGCGGACCTGTTCTACCGGCTCAACGTGATCCCCCTGGAAGTGCCGCCGCTGCGGCAGCGGAAAGACGACCTGCCGCTGCTGATTGCGTGCTTCTGCCGCCGTTACGCGGCGAACGCCGAAGTGGAGTCCGTGGAATTTACCCCCGGGGCGATGGAGCTGCTCATGGCCTACGATTGGCCAGGCAATGTTCGGGAGTTGAAGAATGCCGTGGAGTACGCCGTTAACATGGCCACCGCCGTGCCGATTCCGGCCGACTGTCTGCCTCGCCGGCTCCTGGAGAGCAGCCGCAAGCCCGGCGAGCCCGCCCTGCGGTCGCTGGAGGAGATGGAGCGGGACATGCTCCGGCAGGGGTTGGCGGTCTACGGCCCGTCGGAGGCCGGGAAGAAGCGGCTGGCCGCCGCCCTGGGCATCGGGCGTGCCACCGTCTACCGCAAGCTGCGCAAGTACGGACTGCTGCCCTCTCAGGCTGAGGGTATTTCAAACTGAGGGCATTTCAATCTGAGGGGCATCTCAATTTGAGAGTGACATCTCACATTGAGAGTGCGCCCTAACGAGCCAGATCCAGTCACACAAGTCTCATTTTGAGAGTAACGGCCCTGCCCAGGGGCCGTTTTTCCGTTGGCACGGTATTTGTAGTTAAGGGGATTGGGGGGTATTAACCGATGAGCGAGCAGTACCGTCTCAACCGCATAGAGGACGCCCGCGAACTGGTCGCCGGCGCCGGCACACTGGTGCCGGTCCTGGATGGGCAGCAGGTGCCCTACGTGAACCTGGACAACGCCGCCAGCACTCCGGCCCTGCGGGAAGTGCTGGAGACCCTGAACGACTTCATGGGCTGGTACGCCAGCGTCCACCGTGGCACCGGCTTCAAGTCCCGGCTCTCGACGCAGGCTTACGACGAGGCGCACGCCATTACCGGCCGGTTCTTCAAGGCCAACCCGGCTACCAACACGGTGATTTTCGTGCGGAACACCACCGAGGCTGTAAACCGGCTGGCGAACCGGTTTCCGTTCGGACCGGACGACGTGGTGCTCAGCAGCTTCCAGGAGCACCATTCCAACGACCTGCCCTGGCGTCGCCGAGCGAAGGTAGACTACATCGCGGTCAACGACCGGGGCGCTCTGGAACTGGATGACCTGGAGCGGAAATTGCGCCGGCGGGACGGCAAAGTCCGGCTGGTGACCGTCACCGGGGCGTCCAACGTGACGGGCTGCGTGAACCTCATCCACGACATCGCCCGGCTGGCCCACCGTTGGGGCGCACAGGTGATGGTGGATGGCGCGCAGTTGGCGCCGCACCGGGCGATCGACATGCGACCGGACGACGACCCGGGTCACATTGACTACCTGACGGTTTCCGGTCATAAAATGTACGCCCCGTTCGGCACGGGGGCGCTGATCGGGCCGGCGGCGACGTTTTTGCAGGGTGATCCGGACCTGGTGGGCGGCGGGGTGGTGGAGCTGGTCACCCATGATCAGGTCGTGTGGACCGGCCTGCCCGACAAGGAGGAGGCCGGCTCGCCCAACGTGCCGGGGGCGGTTGCCATGGCCAGGGCCCTGCTGGTGCTGGACCGTATTGGCATGGCTGCGGTGGCCCGCCACGAGGCGGAACTGACGGCCTATGCCCTCCGTCGCCTGCCGGAAATACCGGGCCTCACACTCTTCGGCGAAACGGACCCGACCCGGGTCCGGGACCGGGTGGGCGTCATCCCCTTCGCCATGAACGGCCTGCCGCACGGGCTGGTCGCGGCCATTTTGGGCTACGAAGGCGGCATTGGGGTCCGGAGCGGCTGTTTCTGTGCTCATCCGTACGTCTTGCGGTTACTGCGGCTTTCCGCGGCCGAGTCGGCCCGGTACCAGGCGGCGATCATGCGCGGGGACCGGTCCGATATCCCCGGGTTCGTCCGCGCCAGCTTCGGCCTGTACAGCACCCCCGCGGATGTGGATCGCCTGGTGGAAATGCTTCTGGTCATCGCCCGGGGGGAATTCAAAGGCACGTACCGGCTGGATGCGCACACCGGCGCTTTTACGCCGGAAGGCCATAACCCTGACACGGCGACATACTGGAACTGGGACTAGCGCCATATTCACACGCAAAGCGGACCGCCCCCCGAAGGGAGCGGTCCGCTTTGGCGTGCCTTGCTGTCAGGCGGCTACGGGTTGTTCCGTTTCTGCTCGCCGTAGACCGTGAAGTCGACGTACAGGGAGGTGTTCTGATAGCTGTTGTCGGCGTCCAGCGGCAGGCGGACCCAGAAGTACAGCGGCTTGGGCGCCGGGCCGTGCACGAGCAGCTGCTTGGTGGGGAACATCTGGTCGTTGTCGATGAAAGCCCCCATCGTCCCCGAAGCCAGCACCGTAAACGCACCGGGGTTGGCGAAGGGATCCTGCCCGGCCGGCGCTGCGGTGGTCACCCGCACCTCCAGCTTGTCCGCCAGGGCACGGCTGGAGCCCACATGCATGCTGGCCCGCACGCCGGTCAGCAAGGCGTCCAGGGAGCCGGTGTTGCGGATCATGAGCACCCGCATGTTGGTGTCGCCGGGAGCCCAGAGGCCGGTGGGCCGGTTTCCGGGAACGCCTCCGGGCGTCTGGCCTTCGAGCGGGGTGGTATAGAACATGGGGCCGGGGATCGAATCACCCTGGTCGCGGTAGCTGTCGAGGTTCAGGGTCCCTGCCATGAATGAGGCGTCGGAGTTGGCGGTCTGAGCGCTGAACAGGGCCATGGTGCCGGCGGTGATGCCAAGGGCCATGACCACGAGGGCGCCGAGGGCAATCCAGAGCTTGGCACGCATCGAATCCACCTCCTGCTTACTGGATGTCGACCGGGGCCTGGCCCACCAGCTCACCGCCGATGAAGACCTGAACCATCAACTGGGTACCGTTCGGGAGGCCGTACAAGCTGGAGTCCCAGTCGAGCTTGTACTGCTTGGCGGCGTCTGCAATGTCTACAAACCACTGGTAGACGTCCGCCGAGTAGACAATGTTGGGATTGTTCCGGTTCACGACCTGGACGACCACCGACTCGTCGTGGTTGAAATTCGTGCAGGTGCCGTAGTAGAACCGGATGGGGAGGGTCTGCTCGTTGGGCAGAATGTCGACGACATTGTTGTCCAGCGGGGCTTCCCACTGCAGGGACGGGTCGTTGATCGAGCAGTTGATCAGCGGCACGGCGCAGTCCACGAATGCTGACCCTTCGTAGTGCGTGCCGTCGGTGTTGAACGTGGTCATGACGATGGAAGCGCCGTTGCTGGTCATGAGGCCGATGCCGCCGTTCTCACCGGTCACCAGCAGGCGTCCGGCCAGCCCGGTAAAATCGGAGACCGGGTACTTCTCCACGCCGTTCGGGAAGTCCGTGGCGAAGAGGGCGCCGCCGGAGTTGCCGAAGCTGCAGACGGTCTGCGGAATCACGTGAACGGCCTCGGCAGCGGGCCAGTCGGCGATGTGCGTGACCACGCCCGTGTTGGAGACGGCGTAAACACGGCTGACGCCCTCAGCCGCCACGATGATCTGGCCGCCGTACGGAGCGAAGCTGGGCGGGGCGACGACCGGGCCTTCGATCATGGTGCCGATGTTGGCGACGAGAGTTGCCACACCGGCGCTGGTGACCTTGTAGATTGCACCGTTGGAGCCGGTGACGATCATGTCGTTGCCGAAGGTGCCGACTTCGTCGAAGGCGATGGCGTTGTGGGTGTTGGGCAGGGGTAGCGTGAGGAATAGGCTGACGGAGGAACCGTCGGCGCTTACCTGGTAGATGCGGGGCCCCTGGGCGACGTAGACGTAGTTGGCCGGGAAGCCGCCCATGCCCGGCGAGACCGCCAGGTAGTCCTCATGACAGCCGCCGTCCGGCCAGTTCGGCAGGTTGGCAAAGGGAGTGGCGTTTCCGGAGCTGTCGATGGAGTAAATGGTGCGGGGGTTGCCGCAGTACAGGGTAACGAGGACCCGGTCTTTGGTGGCCGCGACGCCGTTGGCCCAGTAGAGGTTGGCAAAGTTCGAGGGATTCCCTGCATCCGCAACACCAACCGGGAGGCTGAGGAAGAACACGCTAAGCAGGAACAAGACGGCCTGCAAAGGCGCGCCGAGGCGTAGGAAAGCCCGAAGCCTGCGTGACACAGCTACCACTTCCTTTGTATCAGGGATGGGATATAGATTTGTCCAAGATTGCCAAAGTTTCCTGTAAATTCACGGAATAAATCCGAGAGCGGAAAACCGCGATTGATTCCTCAAATCCCGGAAGGTCATTGCCGCGGGTGGGCAGAATATTTAGGAAAACTCGCGCCGCTGCTGGGCGGCGTGACGGCAGTGGGGAGCCGGGTTCCAGGGAGTGAGCGCCCATGTCGGTTCAGCTGGACAGCGTTGCGAACACCCGTCGCGTGGAAATGGCGGTGGCCGGACCGGGCAATGCCAACCGGCTGTTTGTGCTGGCCGGAATGGCGGCCTTTCAGGTCCGCGGCCACAGCAGCGACTGGCGCAAGGACTCCGTCAGCTTTTCCGTCGGGAATACCACGCTGGTTCCGCAGCAGGTAGTGAACATGGTGGCCACGGCCAGCCTTGCGGGCATTCCCCACGGCGGGGCAGGGTGGGCAGTGGACAACGTAACAGCGCACCTGGACGCACACTCGCACCAGATCATGCTGCAAGCGCAAATGGCCGTCCGGGACACCGATGGCTTCATGCTGCAAATGGCCTACCACGTGACCGTGCTGGCCCGAGTTTAGCAGGACCCGACCGGGTCCATCGTGGACAAAAAAGCCATCCCTTGTGTGGGATGGCTTTTGTTATGCGGGTCACCGTTCCAGGAACGCCTCGCCGTGCGGCTCCTCTTCGCCCGGGTAGGCTTTGAGGATATCGCTGCGGCTGACCATGCCCAGAAGCTTGGTGTGATCTTCCGGGTCGACCACCGGCACCCGGCCGATGCCATGCCGGGCCATGAGCAGGGCGACTGCGGCCAGCGTCTGGTCCGGTGTCGTCAGCACCAGGTCTTTCGACATGACCGCCGTCACCGGTGTGGTCAGCCGCTGATTCAGGGGCACTTCCCGCACGTCTCGCAGCGTCACCAGCCCCACCAGCCGCCCGTGCTGGTCCAGCACCGGGTAGCCGCCGTGCCGATAGAACTGCATGACGGCGATCACATCTTTCAACTGCATGTCCGCAAAAACGGCGTGGACGTCCCGGGCCATGGCGTCGGCCACTTTGACCCCCCGCAGGTCGTGGACCTGCCAGGGCAGCAGTACCCCGTGCTCCGACAGATGGACCGTATCAACTGAGTATGGGTTCAGCCGTTGGCTGAAGACGGCGGCCACGCCGCAGGCGACCATGGCCGGCAGAGCGACCCGGTAGTCCTGGGTGATTTCAAAAATCAACGTCATGGCTGTCAGGGGGGCGTGGGCGGCTCCGGCGATCATCGCGGCCATGCCGACCACGGCGTACAGGCCCGGCTGTGTGACCACACCCGGGAACAGGTCTGCGGCGATCAGCCCGAAGGCGCCGCCCGCCATGGCGCCCAGGAAGAGTGCCGGCGTGAAGACGCCGCCCGGCCACCCGCTGCCGCTGGTAAGCCCAATCGTCAGAAATTTACCGACCAGGAGCACGAACAGGAATCCGAGTGTCAGCTTGCCCGCCAGTGCCGCGGTGATGGTGTCATAACCGCCGCCCAGCGTCTGAGGCAGCAAGAGCGCCACGGCCCCGAAGAGTATGCCGCCCAGCGCCGGCTTCAGCCAGTCCGGCACCGGTTTCAGCCGTGCGGCCAGGGACTCCGAGCCATAGAGCACCTTGATGTAGGCACGGGCCAGCGGCGCCATCAGCAGACCCAAAATGAGAAACAGGACGATCTCCCAGGCACTTTTCATCTCGTACGCCGGGATTGGGAACGGCGGCGCCCCCTCCAGCAGCCGGGAGGCCTGCGTGGCCGCCACGCAGGCGAGCGCCACCAGGGCGAACGAACTGGCCGAGAATTGGATCAGTACAATTTCCATGACGAAGAAGGCGCCGGTGATGGGGGCGTGAAAGGCGGTGGCGATTGCCGCACCCGCTCCGGCTACCACCAGGGTGTTCGTCCATTCCGGTGCGAGCCTGAACACCTGCCCCACGGCCGAACCCAGGCCGCCGCCCAGGAGGACCACCGGGCCTTCCCGACCCAGTGACCCGCCGGCGCCCAGCGTGAGCAGCGAGCCCAAGGTCTTCAAAAAAGTGGTGACCGGCTGAATGCGCCCGTCGTGCTTATGCATGGAAACGATGACCAGCGGCACGGAGTGATGGCGGTCCGACCGGGGTACCAGGAGTTTGACGCCGGCCACCACCAGACCCAGGATCAGCGGAAAGGCCAGGAAGGCAGTCCACCCGGGCAACCCAAACCTGTCCAGGAGCACGGGCAAATCCCTGTACCCCAGGTTTAGCAGGAGGTCTACGCCGCCTTCAAACAGGCGGACGGCAAAGGCGGAAATAACGCCCACCAGTGCGACCAGGATCACCAGCCCGACCAAAGGCAGGTCCGTCAGCCGCACGCCTCCCAGTCCCTTACGCATTCGAGAACTACTCCTTTACCACACCGTGCCTCGAATCAATTATAGCCCCACACGAAAAGTCGGAACAGGGTGAGGGGGATATTGCCAGCAGAGCATCAATTTACACCCAAACCGCTGTGACAATTATCCGGTAGGCGTGTCTACTTTCGTCGAACGCTTTCGATTGCCTTGCCACGGAAAATACCGGATAATGGGAAACGTGCAAAGCGCCTCCAAGAAACACCTGAGGGGGAAAACCATGGATGCACTTTACGGATTCCTTGAAGCCGGTCGGTGGGCCGAAGCGTGGACGGAGTTTCAACGGCTCCGGCAAGAGGGGCCAAAGAACCCTCGCCTGCTGCTAATGGGTTCCCACGCCGCCTTTCGCCTCCGGGACCTGGCCGAGGCCCGCTACCTGGCGGTTACGGCTGTGGAAGCCTGGAGCGAATCCCATCCGGGACGGTTGCTGGGGCAGATTCGGTTCCACCTGGCTATGGTGGCCCGCGAACTGGGCGACACCACGGCCGCTTTCCAGGAGTTTAGCCTTTTCCTCTCCGAGCTGCCGGTAAAGTACCCGGACCTGGCCGATGCCGAAGGGAAAGCTTACTTCTATTTGGCGCTAACGTTGCGCCAGCGGGATGACCTACATGAAGCGGTGCAAGCGTATCGTAAAGCGATCGATTGTTTCCGGCAAAACGGCCATACCCATTTGGTCTGCAAAGGCCAGCAAAACCTTGCCTGGGTCCTCTGCCTCCTGAAGAATCCCGACGAAGCTCGGGGGTGCCTGAAAGAAGCCGGTGCCGGGGTGGAAACCCCCGAGGACGAAATCCACCAGACCATGGGCGAGGCGTTCCTGGCCCTGATCGAAGGTGAAAACGGCCTGGCTGTTGCACTCTGTGAATCCGTCATGCTTCGGGCCGAAGAGGGCGGGCTGACCCCCGAGCAACGCTCCCAAACGTCGTGGTTGGCGGCTACGGCGGCTCTGGCCCAGGGGAATGGCGACAACGCTTTTACGCTCGCCGGAATTGCTCTGAATAGCGCCGCCGAGGCCCGGGACGCCCGGCTCATCAACGACGCCAGCGCTCTGCGCCGGCAAATTGTGCTGCGTCAGGCGACGGGGCAAGCGGGAGCTTAGCTCCGCTTTTCCCGGAACAATTTTCGCTGGGAGAGAAAACAGGAGTCAGGGGAGGAAGAATGGATGAAGAAGTTGGCGGTTGCGGTTCTGCTGGTAATAGCGACGATGACAGTGGCCGGCGTGGCTTCGGCCGAGCACGGCAACATTGGCGGTATTGGCACTCGCTCGGTTGGCATCATGGAGTCTGGCAACATAGGCGGCATCGGCGTCAGGACAGGGCGGTAGCCGCTCGAGATTTCTGTTCCTGCCGAGACGGACAGGCACATATATTTGGCGGAGGGGTCGCAGAACCCCTCCGCTTATCATTGTCCGGTTCACGAAGGTTCCGTCTATGATTGTGAGGGATGATACCTTTGGCTACGACAGAAACGGCCCTGCCGGGGTTCCGGACCGACCTATGGGAACCAGAACTGACGCGCCGTGGCGGCGCACACCAACTCACCAGCATCGAAGTGACCGTCACCAACCGCTGCAACATGCGCTGCCGCCACTGTGCCGTAGGCGAGACCCTGGTCATGGCCGACGCGCCGCGTATTCCGCTGGACCTGCTACTGCGCCGGCTCGACGAAGTCCCCGGACTCCGTACGCTCAGCATCACCGGCGGCGAGCCCAGCGAGAACCTCGGGACCCTCACTGAATATGTATTGCCGCTGCTCAGGTACGCCAAGGTGCGGGGCTTGCATACCCAGGTGAACACCAATCTGACGTTCGACCTGGCCCGGTACGAATTGCTGGCGCCGCTGACCGACGTGCTGCACATTTCCTGGAACTACGTTTCGGTGGCGGACTTCCACCGGATTGCCTGGGGCCACGGGCGGGAGCAAGTGTCGCCCACAGGGTCGGAAAAGCTCTTCACCCGGATTATCGAGAACGCCCGGGCACTGGCAAGCGCGGGCTGCTTCCTCTCCGCAGAGTCCATGGTCAACCGGGAAACGGCTCCGCACCTGGCTGCCATGAACCGGTTTATCGCCGAATTGGGTTGCCGCCGCCACGAGGTGCATCCCATGTACCCCGCCGATTGGGCGGTGGAACTGACGGGCCTCATGTTGACGCTGGACGAGTTCCGCGTCGCCGCCGACCGGTTCCTGGACGAACGGGACCCGGACCTGTGGTTGCTGCTGGGAACGTTCCCATTCCTGCCGTGCAGTCCCCGACCGGAAGACCGGGCACTGCTCCGGAAAGTTCGGCAGACCCCGCACGTGACTGTGCGAAACTGCCCGGACGGTCGGAACCGGCTGAACGTCAACGCGTTTACCGGCGAGGTTTTTGTGACCGACTTTGCCAGCCTGCCGCCGCTGGGCAACCTCCACGCCGACTCGCTGACCGTAGCATTTGATCGCTGGCAGCAACATGCCGGTTTCGCCCCGTATAACTGCTACTGTGCCGAGGCGGGCTGCACAGGGCCTAACCTGGTGGTGGCAGCCATGTACCACCCGGGCGTCGACTTCCGGGAGCGGAAAGCCCTGCCGTAAGGCGCGCCACAAAGGGGCCTGACCTGAGTGGTCAAACCCCTCCGTTCTTCTACAGATCGAGTCTACTTACCAGCGGCGACAAGCGCTTCCTGGAGCACCTTCACGGAGTCCCGGACGGCCTGGGCCACGCCGACCGTGTGAATGGACTTGGCCTTGAACCGTTCCACGCTGACCGCCATATCGCTGGCAAAGACTACAATGTCCGCATCCGCGATCTCCTGCGGGGTCAGCTCGTTCCGCATGCCCATGGAGCCCTGCGTCTCCACCTTGATTTCATGGCCGAGCTTCTTGCCGGCCCGCTCGAGCGCCGCGGCGGCCATGTAGGTGTGCGAAAGCCCTGCGGGACAGGCGCCGCCTGATGGTGAGTCCTCGGGCAGAGAACCAGCGAGCCACGCCGTCCAGGTCTTTCTGGATGGTGGCCCGGCTGAAGAACAGCCGGTCAGCCAGCTGTTGCATGGTCGTGACTTCCTGCACGGTGCGCCGGGAGACTTTCACCCGCCCAGCCAGTTCGGCCAGCGTCGAGGGCTCGTCTCGGTTCAAGAGGACCGTCGGATTGCCCGCAATCTCTGGTCCACACGTCCGCCTCCTTAAGCCAACCTCAGAATATCATCCGATATACGAATCGGTAAAGTTCAGTCTTTTCACACTGATATGTGGCGAGTTTAGATTAATCCCGCGCAAATCCTTGTTAGAATTGTGACGCAGGGGGTTTTACGGGG
>DASXVX010000028.1:0-1507 GCA_036504075.1 Symbiobacteriaceae bacterium
GACCAGGTTGCGCATGCGCATTTCGACCGGGTCGATGCCCAGCGCTTCGGCCAGCTTGTTGACCTGCTGCTCGGCGATGTAGGCTGCCTGTGGTCCGCCAAACCCGCGGAATGCCCCCCGCGGCACGTTGTTGGTATACACGTCATACGCATCTACCTGCACGTTGGCGATCTCGTAGGGGCCGAGCGAGTTGATCACGGCGTTGCTGGTGACGATGCTGGTGGTGAACTTATAGGCGCCGCCGTCCGCCAGCATGCGGACCTCGGCGGCGGTGATTTTGCCGTCCCGGGTGGCGCCCCATTTGGTAAACACACGGAAGGGGTGGCGCTTGCAGTGCGCCAGGATCGACTCCTCGCGCGACCAGACGATTTTCACCGGCCGCGGCGTGCCGCGTTCGTGCAGCTTGAGCGCCGCCAGGGCCACGATGATCTGCACGGAGATGTCCTCGCGGCCGCCGAAGGCACCCCCGGTCATGGGGTAGATGACCCGGACACGGTCCTCGGGCAACCCCAGGGCATGCGCCATCTGTTTACGATCCTTGACGCCCCACTGCCCGGTGGTGACCACCGCGATCCGCCCGTCTTCGTCGAGATACGCCAGGCCTGCCTCGGTTTGCAAGTAGGCTTGCTCTTGGGCGGGGGTGTTGTAGACGGCTTCGACGACTACCTCAGCCTGGCGAAAACCTTCCTCCAGGTTGCCGTTGCGCAGAATGTGGTGGCCGAATACGTTGCTAGCCACGTCCGGGTGCAGGATGGGCGCGCCGGGCTGCATGGCTTCTTCCACGTCGCATACCACCGGTAAATCCTCGTACGCCACTGCAATCAGCTTCAGCGCCTCTTTGGCGATCGCTTCGGTTTCAGCCACCACCGCCGCCACGCGGTCACCCACGTAGCGTACCCGGTCAGCGTACGGCTTGGCGCACGGGCCGCACAGCACGGGCTGGTCGTAGGTGTAATAACCGAACTCATTCGCCGGAACGTCTCGCGAAGTCAGCACGGCGAGCACTCCCGGCAGCGCCTCGGCCAGGGTGGTATCTACCTGTTTGACGATGGCGTGCGGCCGGTGCGCCATGAGCACTTTCAGGTACGCTTGCCCGGGCATGCTCATGTCGGAAGCATACACAGCTTCGCCTTTGACCTTGGCTAGCGCGTCCACGCGCGGTACGGATTGACCGATGTATTTCATGTTGTCCTCCACGGGACGGGGTTTGGCAACGGGAATTCCTCATGAACCCAATCGTTCTATTTGGATGGTAAAAGGAAGAGGGATCCAACTGAGTTATAGCAAGACTCCCCCGAGATCGTCAAGAGTGCAAACGATTAATCCTGGTCTTAACCCTTTCTGCTGATGTCAACCTAACCGGAAGCTTTGCTACCGGACACAATTGGTCTCCCGCATCTGAAAGGAGACGGGGATAGGTCTTTCCTCGGTCAAAAGGTAGTCTAACAAGATCAACCCCAGTTGGAACAGGCTCAAGTCACACCGGCGGCGGCGGTGGAGCAGACCG
>DASXVX010000029.1:0-40744 GCA_036504075.1 Symbiobacteriaceae bacterium
CCATTGGGTGGGTCTCCTACCCACCAACTTCCACCACCGTCCCGGATGGCCCTTCATTCATGCAAATATGGCCTGCCATGTAGGTTTAGATAAACTGAGCGCCCACGCCCTCTGGTGACCAGAAAGGGTGAGCGCCAACACCATACTCCCCGCATGTGCCCGGCTTAAGCCCCCCATATGCCCCCGATACGGACCCAATGTGTCCCCAATGTGTCCCCAATGTGCCCCTCTTCACGGCCCGCGCCCAAACGTGAACCCTGCACACCTCACCCAGAGTGGCCTCCCCGTTTAGACAGACTATTGCGGTGAGTGACCGGGTTGCATTCTTCTATACAGTCAAATCTTTTCGTGTATAATGATTTCGACCACTATTCATCATGCCCCACGAGGAGGCACACCTTGAATAAGGCGGCACGAAATTATGCACTCGATTGGCTCCGCGTCGGGGGAACCATCGCGGTTCTCCTCTTCCACTCCGCCCGCTTCTTCGACAACGGCGACTGGCATGTCAAGAACCCGCTCCCGGACTACGGCCTCGATCTCTTCGCGACCATCCTCATTCAATGGCTCATGCCGCTCTTCTTCATCCTCTCCGGCGCAGGCGCCTGGCTCGCCCTGGAACGCCAGTCCGCCGGCAAGTTTGCCGCCGGCAAGGTGCCCCGGCTGCTCATTCCCTTGCTCTTCGGCATCCTCGTGCTCTCGCCGCCGCAGGTGTACCTGGAGCGGCTGACGCACCACCAGTTCGCCGGCAGTCTCTTCGCCTGGCTCCCGCACTACTTCGACGGCTTCTACGCCTTCGGCGGCAACTTCGCCTGGATGGGGCTGCACCTCTGGTACCTGCTCGTCCTCCTGACCTGGTCGCTGGTCACGCTGCCGCTCTGCCTGTGGCTCAGGAAAGGGGCGGCCCGCAGTCTGGCGGCGTTCCTGGCCCGCCCGGGCATGATCTTTCTGCTCGTCGTCCCCCTGGTGTTGGTCGAGAGCCTACTCAACCCCAACGCCCTCCTGGCTACCCAGCAGATGGGCGGCTGGAGTCCGCTGATGTACGTCCTGTTCTACCTCTACGGCTTTGTCCTGCTGGCCGACGACCGGCTTCCGCAGGCGGTGGCCCGCCTGTGGCCGGTGGCGGCGCTGTTGGCCGTGCTGATTCCGGCGTTCGTGGTTGTCAGCGGCCTGGACACGAGTTCGCCCTACCCGTCGCTGCGCTTCGTGCTGATGACCGGTCTGCGGAACCTCAACGCCATGTCGTGGCTGCTCGCCTTGATGGGTGTTGGGCTGCGGTTCCTCAACTTCCGCAACCGGTTCCTGGACGTGGCCGGCGAGGCGGTGCTCCCGTTCTACATGCTGCATCAGCCGGTCCTCTTGATCATCGGTTACTTCGTGGTCCAGTGGTCTTGGCCGGCGGGGGCGAAGTTCGGCTTCATCGCCCTCACGGCCCTGGTGGTCATTCTCACGATTTACGCCGGCCTGATCCGACCGTTCCGCATCTCACGCTTCCTCTTTGGAATGAAGGCGCAGCCGGCCGATGGGGCTCGGCGGGCCGCCGCATAAAGATCGACCGGGTCCGGGGGCTTATCCCCCGGACCCGGTCTGTCTCATGATCTCAGTCGTTGCGTTCCACGACCTCGCGAATGAACGCCAGCGTTTCGGCCAGGTCGTCGGGCTGGGTGTCATGGCGCCAGACAAGCGCCCGGTCGATCAGGTGCGCCCACTGCGGCATCGCAGCCTTGGCCCAGGACGCCGCCGCCGGCTTGGTGGCAATGGCGCCGGCCGCGAGGGTGTACTGGCACCGGCACATCGTGAGAATGCCGTACGCCTGAAAGTTGCGCTGGCGGAACCATTCCGGATTGTCAAGCCGGGCGCGCCAGTCCTCCCGCAGCAGGGTGGCAACCGCGTTCCGCAACTCCGGCGGCGTTACCGGGTCAATCAGGGTCGCCGGCGGCGGGCCCCAGACGGTGACGCCCTGCTCCCGAATGATCCACCGCTGAACCACCCAGGCTTCATCGTGATGGCAGATGCCGAAAGCCCAGGTCTCACCGATGGATGGATGGTGGCAGTCGTTCGGGTCGTGCCGGCGAATGGCTTCCCGCGGGATGTAGGACGCTTCCAGCCGGGCTGCCCACGGGTGGCCGGAGGCGCTGACTCGGGCGTGCAGTGCTTCCAGTTGCCGCAACCGGGATCCGGACACGGGTTCCGCCGTGACTGCCAGCAAGTCGATGTCGCTGGCGTTGGGGGCGAAATCGCCCAGGGCAAGTGAACCCCCGAGGTAGACCCCCACAAGGCTTTCGCCAAGCACGTGGTGCTGCTGCTCCCACACCATGGTGACAAATTCATTGACCTCGGGGTAGGGGGTCGGCTGCATCTCCTCGTCTCCTGTCGTGTGGTCCCGTCCGTGCCGACCGCGTCCTGCCGGGACCTGCTTTCATTAAACCCCAGCCCCCGCGCGAGGAGTCAGGGCCACCCGAAACGACTCTATTAACCAGAGACCTGTGACAGTGGTTCCGGGAGTGGAAACCCGAGTTGATCTCATGACCAGTTCTTCTGCGTCTTCTTATGTGGTACAACTGAGGGGAAGCATCAGTGCAGGGTTGTACCGGGTTATTTGGGGAACAGACATGGGGGCGATCGGTTATCTCCAAACCCAACCATCCCCTGTTTGACGACATCTCAAACTGGACTGTCACCGATATTCCGACTACCGGTGCCAGAGAGAAGTTCTGGGTGATCGATGAGCAGGGAACGCATTGGCTGTTCAAATTCACCCGTGAAAACACAGGTGAGCACTGGGCCGAATATCTGGCGTCCAAGCTGCTTGAAGTACTCGGCCTACCGGCTCCAGAAGTCAAAATGGCTTCCTACCAGGGAAGTGTCGGATCTCTCGTTAAGAAGTTTGTGAACACGGGCCCGGAGCAGTTCTTTGAAGGTGTCGACTTGCTGGAGGTGGGGGGACATAGCTCTGCGGCCAGACACCTCGACGCCTATACGCTTAACCGGATACGCCACATGCTCACGCCCATGGGACTGGCGTCTGAATTCCTGGCCATTCCACTCTTTGATGCCCTGGTCGGTCATGTCGACCGACATCCCGGTAACTGGGGCGTGATACAGACTGTCGAAACAGGGGCCTACCGGTTGGCTCCGGTCTACGACAACTCTGCTTGTCTGGGAGCGGAGGTCCAGGAGGAGCGAATTGAACTCCTGTTGAAGGACCCGAATGCTTACCAGGCCTTCGTGTTCGGCCGGCCACGCACCCTCATTCGAATCGTGGCTGGTAACAAGGGGGCCAAGCATGTTGAGATTGCCGCATACATTGCCGAAAACCATCCGGAGCGTTTTGAAAGCATTTCGGAGAAACTGGAACTGCTCAATAGCTTGACCATTCGTGGCATTCTAGCTCCACTTGGCCAGATCCTTTCCGAATCACGGATCCGGTTTCTAACGAAATTACTCGAGGACCGGAGAGACGGTCTTCTGAGACTGAAACACAGGTGATTAGAATGACTGCTCAGGCCTGCGAGGATCTTCTTTTCATCTGGACGGACCCTGCGAACCGGCGCCGGAATGTGGTGGGGTGCCTGCAGAAGTGGCCGGCCCGATACACGTTTCGCTACGCCAAGAGCCTGCCAAGCACGGCGGGGACGAAATTCTGGGCCTTTCCGGCTTTCCCGGACATCACCCGAGTTTACGAATCCCAGGAGCTCTTTCCTGCTTTTGCACGCAGGCTGCCGGATTCATCCAGAACAGACTTTGGGAAATTCCTGAGTGCCTTTGGTCTGAAGCCGCCGGTGAGTTCATGGGACCTGCTGAAGGTATCTGGCGGTCGCCTGGCCACCGACACATTCGAGTTCGCGATCCCGCTGCAACGAAATGACGACCAAATCGCTTTCGACTTCTACGTCGCTGGATGGCAATACCACGGCGCACATGTTGATCCACAGGAGTACGCCGAAAGCGCCCGACTCAATATCGCACCAGAGGTAAGCAACCCGCACGACCCCCACGCATTCTCTGTCATGACTACACAGGGACACAAGCTGGGATATGTCCCGGCTTTCTACGCTGAAACGTTAGCCCGGCTTCACGCCTCCGTCGAGGGACGGGTGGTCACTTTTAACCCGGAAGCGGGGCCGCGCGGCGCGCTCTTTGTCCGACTGACCGGGAAGCTGCCGCCCTCCGCCCACGCCGAAACGCTGGTTGACTGTTTCTGTAAGTGAAGACTTTCCGGTCCTGGGCGCCCATGAAAGGGGGCCGGCCTCATAGCCGGCCCTCTTTGCGTGTCGCGCCTACTTCTCCTCCGCCCAGAGCCCCACCAGCCTGACCCCCATCGCCACCGCCTGCTCCATCCACTGGGCCGAGGCCCATTCCGTCCGGCTGTGGTAGCTCATGCCGCCGGTGAAGAGGTTCGGCGTCGGCAGCCCCATCTCCGAGAGCCGGGCGCCGTCCGTGCCGCCCCGAATGGCCCGCACCACCGGCTCGACCCCGATCTCCCGCACGGCCTGCAGGGCCAGCCGCATCACCCGCGGGTCCTGGTCGACCGCCGTCTTCATGTTCCGGTAGCCCCCGGTGACCGCCAGCTTGGTCCGGCAACCCGGGTACCGCTGCTCCAGGCCGGCCAGCAGCCCTTCCACGATCGCCTGCTTCTGGGCGATGCCTTCCGCCGTGAAGTCCCGCAGCAGGACCTTGACGGTCACTTCCTCCACGTTGCCGGAAATCGCATCCGGGTGGATGAAGCCTTCGTAGCCGGTTGTAGTCTCCGGCCGCATGTGCGCCGGGATCGCCCCGATCCATTCGGCGGCCAGGTGCAGGGCGTTGATCATGGCGCCCTTGGCGGTGCCCGTGTGAGCGCTCTTGCCGGTAATCGTAACCGCAAGATTCTGTGCGTTAAAGTTCTCGCTCTCCACCTCACCCAGGGCGCTCCCGTCGAAGGTGTAGGCTGCGGTGGCGTTAAAGGCGGCCACGTCCATGTGGATGACGCCCTTCCCCGTCTCCTCGTCCGGGGTAAAGCCGACCCGCAGGTCGCCGTGGGGCAGTTCGCGATTGCGGAGCAGCCGGCAGATGATCTCCATGACCTCGGCGACGCCGGCCTTGTCGTCGGCGCCCAGCAGCGTGGAGCCGTCTGACGTGATAATGTCGTGCCCCACGCACCGGAGCAGGGCCGGCTGGCTGGCGGGGCCGATCACCGGCCCGGCCGGCAAGGCGATGTCGCCGCCGGCGTACGCCTTGTGCACCAGGGGCTTGACGCCGTGGCCCGGCGTGCCGGGGTATGTATCGAAGTGGGCCAGCAGCCCGATGGCGGGCCGGTCCGCCACGTTGCCGGGCAGGGTGGCGGTGACAATGGCGTGCGCGTCCACGTGGATGTCCCGCAGGCCCAGGGCCTGCAGTTCGGCCTCCAGCAGGTGTGCCATCTGCCACTGCTCGGGCGTGGACGGCACCCCGGGGCCATCGCCAGAGGGTGAGTCGACCTGGACATAGCGGAGCAGCTTGGAAACCACGCCTTCAGTCAAGAGCGTTTCACGGTTGGGGGCGTTCATAATGGTTGAGTTCCTCCTGATCGGAAAAGAGTCTCGCCGGTTTTCCAAAAGAGGTTCTTCCCGATTGAGCCCCTCGCTTCCTTCCGACCGGTTGATCCGTTTTCGCCCCCAGCTATGGCAGCAACCATATATTGCCAACACGCAAATCGGCCTGTAAAATCTGGCTATGCTGCGGAGGCAGTCTTGTCACCCCGCTCATAGTATGGCTCCTGTACGCCGACTTGCGCCTGAAGGAGGCGGCCCGGATGCACTGGCTGGTCCGGAGCCGCGCCGCTGCTGTACGGCAAAGGCCATTTTCCACCCATTCTCCACGCGTATCTCACCGCTGCGGGCTGGGAACATGTATACTTAATCGACGGGACCACGGCCGAGCTGTCGTCAGCCGTCGGTGCGGCTCGCATCTACGAACGAATGGGGTAACAATTATGATCATTGCTACGGGACTTCAGTTTCCCAAGGGGCCGGCCTTTGGGACTGATGGCCGGCTCTATTGCTGCAATGTGAACGGCGGCAACGTGGTTCGCATCGAAGGGGATGGCATGGGCCATCGGGTGGCGGAATGTCCCCGCCCTAACGGGCTCGCCATCCACCCGCAAAACGGCGCCCTCTGGATCGCCGACTCCGGCGCCCGAGCCATTTTGCGCGTTCCCCTGACCGTCGAAGGGTTCGGCGCCCCGGTAGCCGTGACGCGCGTGGAACTGCTGGGACCGAACGACCTGGTTTTCGCCCCGGACGGCACGCTTTACTTTACTGACCCGCTGGGCTCCACGTTGGATAATCCGATCGGTTGCGTCTACCGACGGGCCAAGAACGGGCAGGTGGAAGAGCTTGCCGGCGGTCTCGCGTTCCCCAACGGCCTCGCTCTGGTTGGGGAGTCCCTGATCGTCGCGGAGACGCTGCGCAACCGGCTGATTCGGATTGACCTGGCGTCGAACGCCGTGACGGAGTTCTGCGCAGTGGGCCAGGGTCCGGACGGCATCGCGCTGGGGTCGGACGGACGGCTCTACGTCGCGCTGTACCGGGAAGCCTGCGTGGCCGTGGTCACCCCGAACGGGCGGGTGGAGCGGAAGCTCCCCGTACAGGACGAACACCCGACCAACTGCTGCGTGTCCGATTCCAGTCTGTTCGTGACGCTGGCGGCCACCGGTCGCATCGAGAAGATCGCGCTGGAGGGATAACCAGGCGGGCACCGGTTGTGGAGGCGGCCATCTGAAAGTGGCGCTCTCCACCCCCGACGCCCTGGACTCGCCGGCGTGGTGCCGGCGGACTGCGACCTGGCCGTCGCGCAAGACGTGGCTGTTTGCTGCGGCGCCCTGGCGCCCGCGGAAATCCCGCAGGCCCGGGCGGCGAGGGGCCGGCCAACCTGGCCGAGTACATGCGGGGGGGGGGCGCCCTGGGCGGCGGCATCTGCAAAAAAACGCTTCGAGGCTGTCGTGCTTCCGGGGCGTTTCGGTTTTTCGGTGGGGGAGTGACCGCTGGCGCTTCGATCCAGGGCCGCCGCCGGTTTCCAATCCGTATGCTGCCGTTAAAAACACACGCTCTGGGCACCCTAATAAGGGTGAGCGAGGGGAGCCGCTACGTACCAGGGACCTGGAACGTATGGGGTGGTTCTATCTGAAAAGAAGCTGCAAGGTGAACCTGATAAGTTCGGACAAGATGACAGCCAGGATGGTCCTGCGAACCCACTTTGGCAGCATGGAGACTCACCTCATTTCGGAGGCCGAGTCTCCCCGCGCTCACCCAAATTATACCAAACGAACGCGTGTGCGTGACAAAGAACCGCTCGACAAATTTCGAGCGGTTCTGCTGTATCCGGGAAAGCTCCGCCAGATCACCGGAGCGCCGTCGCGGCGACGAGCGCCTGACATCGGCAAAAAACGCTCCGGAGGCCGTCGTGCCTCCGGAGCGTTTCGGTTTTTCGATGGTGGAGCGTCCGCCGGCGCCAGGCCTGTCCGTCCGGCTTTGCTACAGCCTGGTGCTGGTCGCCCGCTGCGGCCTTCTGGTCGGCCTGCGTGGCGGTCTCTTCCTTCAGGTTCAACTTGCGCAGCGGACGAAAGAGGCTGAACTCGGCGCTGTTGAGCGCCCCGTAGAGCCGGACGAGCACGGCGCCCTTTTCGCCTTCGGTCGTCTTGAAGATGCTCACTTCGCCGGTCTCAACGTTGGTCGAGGTCTTGATGTGGCTGATCACGCCGCCCCACGCTTCCTGCATGTCCGACCAGAGGGGTGCGGTGATGTACAAAAGGTTGTCACGCAGGTGGCCTTCCTTGGGGGAAAGGAGTTCGCCGCGGTCCTCGGTGTCCCATTGCAGATTGGGAATAGGAGTTGGCCAATCCGGCCATAACGGTTGTCGAGGAGCTTGAAAAGCTCCTGGGTACGGAACTGCGATGGGCTACGTACAAGCGATAGCCAACAGGCACACACGAAGCCTGGGAAAATCCCGATAACTTTTGATGCTTGGACCGGCACGATAGCCGCGGGCAAAAAACAGATGCCAGAAGGTCAACCTCTGGCATCTGCTGGATCTGGACGGCTGTTCAGTTCAAACCACTTGGCGGGTTCAGCGACACCCATGGATCCTTCGGCTGTGGCCAATCCAACTCGCTCGAACTCGTCCTGGCTGACGTCGACCCAATAGCCGTTCATCAGAAGAAACGTCACTCCGAGAACCATCGCTGTTCGCTTGTTCCCATCCACAAAAGGATGGTTCTAAGCGACGCCATGGGTCAGCCCAGCCTCTTCAGTGCTTCCTGGTAGTGATCACATCGCGGGCCACGCTCCGTGGACTCGGACGATCACCCGCCGCAGTTTACAAATATTTGCTTTCAATTTCAGCCAAGAAGGCGGTGGAAAGGCGTATGAAATCTGCTTCATTCAATTTGATTTCATCTCCGACTCGGTATTTCAACACGGACGTAGCTGGATCAAACTTGATCGCCTTATCCGCACACAGCATGTTGTTGTTATTCATGATGGAATTACACAACATCCTCACTTCATTCAGCGGATTACCATCCTTCATTTCTGTGGCCCTGGCTCTATGAACGAAATAGCTATCTAAAGCTAGAACCATGTTGTTAAAGAAAAGAGGTTGAAAGGCTTCAATTGCAGCGTTGAATAGCGGTTCATCAGTCGCGGTCTGATTCCTCGCTGCTGCCACTAATGCCTGGTAAGCGGAGACTTGTGCAGCGACTCTTGAACGGCATTCGTCGATATATTTTTGAGTGAAGTTGTTCACGCAAAGCATATACTGGACCCCCTGTAGTGTCTTAATTGGTCGATGCCATCGGCGCCGCTCCGTTCGTCGTCGCCAAATGCTAACGGTTCTTCAGAGCTCAGTTCTAAAGACTCGCCGCCCCCCTCTTGGCGTTGCAGTTCCAGGAGGGGTCTTTTTGCTCGCTATGCCCAACAAATCGGCAGAGACGAGCGGCGTGGTGTACGAGAGCTATTCGATAGACCAGTGGTTCATCCTGCAAATCGTTCCCCGAACTCGGCGGAGCCACCGCCGCAAGATCCCGCCGGACAGCGGCGGCGGTAGGCGGCCCACGTCGCCGGCGACTCGCAGACACTCAAGCACGCACTCAGCCAGTTGGTCACCCGTAGAGGGAATCGCATTCCTAACCAGAATGCTCTTTGCGATAATTGTTCGGGCAGGCACCAGGATTGGTGCTGGGTAAAGAACGAGGTCCATTCAGGGCGATCGCGAGGTGTGACCATGAAAGACTTCTTCATCAGCTACAACAAAGCAGACCAGCGGTGGGCCGAGTGGATCGGTTGGCAGCTGGAAGCGGCCGGCCTTAGCGCACACGTGAAGAGTTGGGATCTACGACCGGGCGACAACCAGGTGCTGAAGCGGAATCGGGCGCTCCAAGAGGCCGACCGGCTGATTGTCGTGCTGTCGCCGGCGTTTTTCGCCTCCCCGGACGCACAGACGGACTGGGCGGCATTTTGGGCCGGCACTCTCGCCGGTGAGGAGCGGACCGTTGTACCGGTGTTAGTGCAGCCCCTGCCACAACCTTTGCTCGGTCTGCTGGAATCCATCGAACCAATCGACCTGGTTGGTCGGAGTGAGACGGCTGCCACGGAGACGCTACTGGCGGGGCTGAAAAATGATCGTGACAAGCCGCCGGTCGCCCCTCACTTTCCTGGCCTTCCGTCACACGCAAACATCCAGAAGCCCAGCTTTCCCGGCAGCCTGCCCGCCATTTGGAATCTCCCGGCTCGCAACCCCAACTTTACGGGCCGGGACAGCCTACTGGCCGGATTGCGGGATGCGCTGCTCTCCGGGCAGCCGGCCGCCGTGATTCAGGCCATTACCGGCCTGGGCGGGGTCGGCAAGACGCAGGTGGCCAGCGAATACGCCTATCGGCACGCCCATGAGTACGCACTCGGGTGGTGGGTGCGAGCGGAGGAGCCAGCCACCCTTGCGGCCGATTACGCACGCCTCGCTCAGAACCTGGGCTTGCGGTTGGAAGACCCGAACAACCTCTCTGCCGCCGCCGAGGCCGTCCTAGGGTGGCTGGAACAGCATCCCGGCTGGTTGCTCATCTTCGACAATGCCGGCGATCCCGAAGCGGTGAGTCCCTATATCCCCCGCGGTACGACCGGGCATGTGATTATCACATCGCGTAACGCGATCTGGCGAGACACAGCCCGGCCATTTCCGGTGGACGTATGGAGCCGGGACGAGTCCATTGCGTTCCTGCAGCGGCGGACGGGGAAAGTTGACGCGGCGGCTAACGCCCTCGCCGATGCGCTGGGAGACCTGCCTCTCGCCCTGGAACATGCGGGCGCCTATTTCGATCAGAATAACGGATCCATCGCCAGTTACCTGGACTTGTTCCGGAAACACCAGCGGCGATCGATGCGGGGGGCGAAGCCACCAAAGGACTACCACGCCACCATCGCCACCACGTGGGAGATATCCCTGCAGGCAGTAAAAAAGGCCTCGCCCGGGGCAATCGCCTTGATGCACCTGGTCGCCTTCCTGGCGCCGGAAGACTTTCCCCTGGATGCTCTCCGGGCGGGAGTCCAGGAATTGCCGAGGGTATTGGCCGGCGCCGTTGCCGATTCCATCGCATTCGACGAAGCCATTTCGGTCCTCCGTCGGTATTCACTGATCGAGCGCCGTGGCGATGCGTTGGCCGTTCACCGGTTGGTTCAGGCGGTAATCCGCGACCAGCTACCCGCAAAGGTTTGGCGGAATTGGGCCGAGGTTGCGCTGGAATTGGTCAACAGCCAGTTCCCCGTCGAGAGTGATGACGTGCGATTATGGCCACAGTGTGAAAGGCTGCTGCCGCATGCTATGGCCGTAGTGGGTCACGCGGAACAAGGCCATATGGCCCCAGAGTCCGTGTCATGGCTGTTGAATCAGGTTGGCGTGTATCTGCGCGGGCGTGCCGAATTCGCGGCGGCGAGACAGGCGCTCTCGCGCGCGCTGGCGATCGATGAGGCGGCATACGGCCCCCACCATCCCACGGTGGCCACCGACCTTAACAACCTGGCTGGCGTCCTGAAGGACCTGGGGGACCTGGCGACGGCCCGGGCGCACTACGAGCGCGCACTGGCGATTGATGAGGCGGCCTACGGAACCGAGCATACGGATGTGGCCGCTGACCTCAACAACCTGGCTGGCGTCCTGCGGGCCCTTGGGGACCTGGCGACGGCTCGGGCGAACTACGAGCGCTCACTGGCGATCGATGAGGCGATATGCGGCCCCCACCACCCCACGGTGGCCACCCTCCTCAACAACCTGGCTAGCGTCTTGCAGGATTTGGGGGACCTGGCGACGGCCCGGGCGCACTTCGAACGCGCACTGGCGATCGATGAGGCGGCATACGGCCCCCACCACCCCACGGTGGCCACCGACCTCAACAACCTGGGCATTGTGCTGAAGGACCTGGGGGACCTGGCGATGGCCCGGGCGCATTTCGAGCGCGCACTGGCAATCGATGAGGCGGTATACGGCCCCCACCACCCCAAGGTAGCCACCGACCTCAACAACCTGGCCAGCGTCTTGCAGGACCAGGGAGACCTGGCGACGGCCCGGGCGCATTTCGAGCACGCACTGGCGATCGATGAGGCGGCATACGGCCCCCACCACCCCAGGGTGGCCACCCGCCTCAACAACCTGGCTCTCGTCCTGAGAGACCTGGGGGACCTGGCGACGGCCCGGGCGCACCTCGAGCGCGCACTGGCGATCGATGAGGCGGTATTCGGCCCCCACCACCCCAGGGTGGCCAAACGCCTTAGCAATCTGGCTAGCGTCCTGAAGGACCAGGGGGACCTGGCGACATCCGATGGATGATGATGGACCTGAGCAAGCTTGAAACCCACGCGTGTAGGATCTGATCGTCATGCCAAACCAGGAGGGTGGCCCCGCGTTGCGGGACCCATGGGGGCACGTTGGCTACCCGTTCGGCAGGGAATCCAGACCCGGCCGGCCACGCTTGCGGTCACCATCGCCACACGCGGACCGACCGTGAGGTTCGGAAGCGTTGAGGCACCGGCCCCCTGTGCGGGCGTCTCCCGCTCGCCTGGGCCTGGGCATCCGGTAGGCATCGGCAGGCGTTCGGCACGCGCCCTTTTCGCCTTCGGTCGCCTTGAAGATGGTCACTTCACCGGTTTCGACGTTGGTCGATGTCTTGATGCGGCTGATCACACCGCCCCACGCTTCCTGCATGCTGTGACGGTGCTTGCTGTGGCAGGATGCATGGATGTTCCTGCCGGCTCGGTCGAGCCGTCAAGTCCGGCCGTCTCCTCACCGGGTCCAACTGCACCTGCACCCGCGGCCCCCATGCCGGTGCCTGATCCCAAAACCGCGGAAAAAAGCAGTGGCGATTTGGTCACCCGCATCCGGGCCACTCTGGAGGGCTGGGCACCACACAACGGGGACCCTGGAGAGCCTGAGTGGGTTGTGGCCGACGAAACCGGGCGCATTACCCTCATCGCTCGCACCGGGTGGTTCAGTGCGGATGGTTCGGGGCCAAACCCCGGCAGGAAATCTGGTGCGATATTTGAGTTACCCGAGGTAGATCGGGCCATTTTCGTTGGAACTTCCTGGCGGGGCCGCGATCATGGTAAGGTTGAGGAGTTGTCGGTTCTTGAACGGAAGACCTACTCGGGCTGGAAGGTCTCCGGGAGCAAGTTGAGCAGTAAAGGGGCCTTTCGGAAGGTTTCTGCGATGGAAATGCTCGAACGCCGCGAGGACGGCGCCCGCGCCAATCACAGCCCGGCCTATCGACTGGACGGGTTGAACATCGCTGATTTCCAGAGGCACCAGGCAGCGGTACATCACCCAGAAGGCGAGGCAGAGAATTTTGAGGAAGCTGGCTATCACGATTATGTCCGTGTTCATGTTGCTGTTCGGCCTGAGTTCGCCGGCGATGGCCCTGCCACATGTGCTGTTCCAGGATTCCCATCAGTGGGTGGCCAGCCCGAAGGATCTGACTCCATCGGGTGCGTTCTCGTGGGCGCTGCCCGAGATTGCAGAGGCCACCGCCTGGGAGATCATCGACGGCTATCCCGGAAAGGTTGATGGTGTTTACACCACGTCGATGACCTTTGCGCCGGAAAAGCCGATCACCCGTGCGGAGTTTGCGAAGATCCTCGCCGTCTCCACAGGTCTCTCGGATGGCAGAACTGAAAATGTTCCCTTCGATGATGTTAAGGGCGGCGACTGGTATGCTCCGTATGTCAGCACCCTCCATGAGCATGGTGTCATTAGGGCCAGTGATCGAGGCAGCAGTTCGTTCGAGCCGAATCAGCCGATCACGCGTCTGGACATGGCGCTTTGGGCCGAACGGGCGACCGTTGCATACGGGGTTACCGCCCCAGAACAGGATCTCTCGCTCTTTGCAGACGCATCGGCGGTTCCTACCCAGTTTCGCTCCGAGTTGGCCCAAAGCGTCGGCCTCGGAATCATCAAGGGTGCCACCGAGGATGGGATCACGTACCTGTACCCCGCTGGGACTGCAAAGCGAGTCGAGGCGACAGCAATGGTCATGCGGGCACTGAACAGGTTCAACCGCAGTGCACCTTCCATGGACACGCTGGAGGCTGCTGTCCGATCGGGGCTAACGGCCTACTTGGAGCAGGGAAAGGTGGTTGGGGCTTACCACAAGCCACCGGAGCAGTTCGCAAATCGGTACGTAGAGCAGAACGCCGCCTCCATTCGGTTGGCGTTAGAGCCGTACTTCAGTCCCGGGATGCTGAGCCTGGTTAAGGACGTCCGGAGTGAGTTCCTTCCCTACAATCTGGGTGGCGGGCCACTCGTTTGGAGTGCCATGGGGTATACCGTACTGAACGATCTGGTCCTGTGGGGCGGTCGAGGCCTGGACTTCCGCAATGTCTCGGTCGTCTCTGTAACGCCTCAGAAGGTCCTGGATCGCTATGCTGAAGTGGAAGTCCGGATGGATCTCACGCGGTACTTCCCGAGCGGGATCATATGGGAGCAGGTCCACCTATTTCGGCTGCACCTGAAACTGTCCAACGGGCGGTGGCTGATTACGCAACGTACGTTCGTGTCTGAGAAGAAGAAGGGGTACTAGCCATGATCCGAAGATCTGGTCGTAGGCGGATGACAGCCCTTCTGTCGGCAGTCGCATTTCTGTGTTCCTTACTTTTCGCTCCAACGCCGATCTTGGCAATTGAGGTCGGTTGCACCAAGTCATGGTCGGCGGGGATGCAGGACCAGCGTCCTGAATCGCCTACTTACGGTATGGTACGGACGACTGAGTTCGAGGAGACCCGGCCACGAACATGAACGTGACCGGCATGCCCAGGACGGTGGAAACCAGGGTGACTCTCCTCGGCCATATCATTACGCAATGGCCACACAAGGGTACCAACTAGCGCGGTACGCCCTTTACCGAGCAAGATACCGGGCCAAATACCAGGCGAAGCCCTGTGTGTCAATTTTTGCAGGGTATCGCCATCCTCGGCGTGCAGAAACGGACGGGAATGGTCAATACACCGGGGTTTTGGACCAACACTGCACCAAAATCGGGTTTTTTCACCCCTCCAGTCCGTTCTTGCAGCCTTTGGCACGGCTCGTTCATGTAAATCTGGACAGAATGGCAAGAAACCTGGTCCTTCCCGAGAAAGCCGAAGGCTTCTACCCCGGCACAGACACCGTGGCTGCCGTCCTGAAGGACCAGGGAGACCTGGCGACATCCGACGGAGACGATGGACCTGAACAAACTTAGGACTCGCCAAAGATCTTGGTGTCCGACGATGACAAACTCAGTTGATGGGGTGTGCGATCGGGTGTCCACCCACACGCGTGCGGGGTCTGATCGTCACGCTAAACCAGGAGAGTGGCCCCGCATTACGGGACCCATGTGGGCATGTTGGCTGCCCGTTCGGCAGGGAACCCAGACCCGGTAGGCCACGCTTCCGGTCACCATCGCCGCACGCGGACCGACCGTGCGGTTAGGAAGCGGTGAGGCATCGGCCCCCGGTGCGGGCGTCTCCCACTCGCCTGGGTCCGGGCATCCGGTAGGCATCGGCAGGCGTCCGGGACCTGTACATGAGCAATACGGGACCGTTTCACGAGCCATCGGCACGCGTTACCTGCGTCTTACGTCCGCTTTACGTGCGCGTTACGTCCGTCTTACATGCGCTTTACATGCGTCTTACATGCGGCGCTCACTTGCCCGCCCATTGCGAGGGCGCCAAAGCCGCCCGCCCCATACCTTCCGTGATTAGCAAGACAATTTCGGCAAATTAACAAGGCGCCTTCCTGATCGGAGGGCGCCCAGTCGTATTCCAGGGAATACTCTATTGGATGGCAAAAATAAAGACAGCGGACATGTTCGCTGCCAAGGTCTTGTTCACTTCCAGTTCATCTTGCCACCTTATCCATTCAAATGAGTCTTCTTGACCGCTGCGAGGGTGATACCTTCACCGGCCTTCCGCTGGCGGATGCTCTCTCTCGTCAGGGCGGCCTGCGCGGGATCAGAATGGGCTGCATCCAACAGTTCCTGAGCTTGATGCGAATCCACGATCTCAATCAGCGCCTGCCGATCTCCCAGGTTCACCACAGCGAACGCACGATCCCCGATCATCCGCTTGATGACTGACGCTTCTTCAGGGTTAGGGTTAATGATGCCCATCACGCACCCTCCTTCCTTGTCACAAGCATACCACAGAAGCCAGCGAGAGGCGACATCGACACAAGCGGCGCCCCCCAAAAAGGAAGGCGCCGCTCATGCTTATACCGCTTCGCTCTCCAGGTTCGCCCCCGTGAACTGGCTGTTGTACAAGTCGGCGTAGAAGCCGTCTGCCGCCAGCAGTTCCTGGTGGTTGCCCTGCTCAATCACGGCCCCGTTGTTCATGACCAGAATCAGGTCCGCGTCCCGAATGGTCGAGAGCCGGTGGGCGATCACGAAGGAGGTCCGGCCCTTCATCAGCGTGACCATCGCCTTCTGAATCTGCACCTCCGTGCGGGTGTCGACGCTGCTCGTCGCCTCGTCCAGAATCAGAATCGCCGGATCGTGCAGCAGCGCCCGGGCGATCGTCAGCAACTGCTTCTGGCCCTGCGAAATGTTCGACGCTTCCTCGTTCAGGATCGTGTTGTACCCCTCCGGCAGCGTCCGGATGAAGTGGTCGGCGTGCGCCGCCCTGGCGGCCCGCACGATCTCCTCCTCCGTGGCGCCCGCACGGCCGTAGGCGATGTTGTCCCGGATCGTGCCGTTAAAGAGCCAGGTGTCCTGCAGCACCATGCCGAACAGGCTGCGCAGTTCGCCCCGCTTCACGTCCCGGATGTCGACGCCGTCCACCGTAATCTTGCCGTCGCCGATTTCGTAGAACCGCATCAGCAAGTTGACCAGGGTGGTCTTGCCGGCGCCGGTCGGGCCGACGATGGCGATGGTCTCGCCCTGCTGCACGTCGATGTTCATGTTCTCGATAACCGTGACGCCTTCCTTATAGCCAAAGTGGACGTTTTCGAACTTGACCTCGCCCTTCGGCGCCGGAATGGACGTCGCCTGCTCGCTGTCCGGAAGCTGTTCGGTTTCGTCCAGAATTTCAAACACCCGCTCGGCGGAGGCAACCGTGGACTGGATGATGTTGGCAATGTTCGCCGTTTGCATGATCGGCTGCATAAACGACCGTGAGTACTGAATGAACGCCTGAATGTCGCCCAGCGCCAGGGTCCTTTTCGTCACGAAAATGCCGCCGACGACGCAGACCAGCACGTAGCCGATGTTGCTGATGAAGCTCATGAGCGGCATGATCAGGCCGGAAATGAACTGCGCTTTCCAGCCGGCATCGTAGAGCCGGTCGTTCACCGAATTGAACTCGGCGATGGAATTCTCCTCGTGTCCGAAGGCCTTCACGATCTTGTGGCCGGTATACATCTCTTCAACGTGGCCGTTCAGTTCACCGAGCGCCTTCTGCTGGGCGGCGAAGTGCTTCTGCGAACGCTTGGCGATCAGCATGGTCACCACGAACGACGCCGGCAGCGTCACCAGGGCGATCAACGTCATGGTCGGGCTAATCGTCAGCATCATAATCAAGATGCCGACCAGCGTGCAGATCGACGTGATCAGCTGGGTCAGGCTCTGCTGCAACGTGGTGCTGATGGTGTCCACGTCGTTGGTGACCCGGCTCAGGATTTCGCCGTGGGTGCGGGAATCGAAGAATTTCAGGGGCAGCCGGGCCAGCTTGAGGTTTACATCGGTACGCATGTCAAACACGGTGCGCTGGGCCACACCCGCCATGATGAACTGCTGGATATAGCTGAACGCCGCGCTGACGAGATAGAGCCCGATCAGCAACAGAATGATCTGCCCGATATAGTCGAAGTCCACCTTGGCCCCCGGGACATGCATCATTTTCTTCATGATGCCTTCAAACAGTTTGGTAGTAGCCTTGCCGAGGATTTTCGGGCTGACGATGCCGAAAACCGTGCTGAGGATTGCCGTCAAGAGTACGGCTACCAGCCGGACCTTGTGCGGCAGCAGATACTGCAGCAGCCTTTTCAGCGTGCCTTTGAAGTCTTTGGCTTTCTGGACCGGCATGCCGAAGCCGCCCATCGGGCCGCCGCCCATGGGACCCCGGCCGCCGCCAGGGCCGAAACCGGGTCCGCCGCCACCGGGTCCGCCGCCCGCGGGACTCCGGCCTGCACCCGGACCGAATCCGGACCCTTTGTTGTCTGCGCTCATGCTAACTCCTCCTCGGAAAGCTGTGAGGATACGATCTCGCGATAGACCTCGCAGCTGTTTAAGAGCTCTTTATGGGTCCCGATGCCGTTGATCTGGCCGTCGTCCAGCACGATGATCCGGTCGGCGTCCATAACGGTGCCGACCCGCTGGGCCACGATGAGCACGGTGGCGTCCATGGTCTCCTTCCGGAGCGCCGCCCGGAGCCGGGCATCGGTCTTGAAGTCCAGTGCCGAGAAGCTGTCGTCGAAAATGTAGATTTCGGGTTTTCGCACCAGGGCCCGGGCGATGGAAAGCCGCTGCTTCTGGCCGCCCGAGACGTTGGTGCCACCCTGGGCGATGACGGAATCGAAGCCGTCTTTCATGCCGGTGATGAATTCGGTGGCCTGCGCGGTTTCCGCCGCCCGCCGGACATCTTCATCGGTGGCCGTTTCCTTGCCGTAGCGGATATTGCCGGCCACGGTCCCGGTAAACAGCACCGCCTGCTGCGGCACAAACCCGATTTTGGCCCGGAGGCTTTCCTGGGTCATGTCCCGGACATCGACGCCGTCGACCAGAACGCTGCCGCTGTCGATGTCGTAGAACCGGGGAATCAGGTTGATGAGCGTCGACTTGCCCGAACCGGTGCCGCCGATGATGGCCGTGACCTCGCCGGGTTTGGCGCTGAACGAAATGTGGCTGATCGCGGGCTGTTCGGCGCCGGGGTAGCTGAAGGTCACATCCTGGAATTCGACATAACCGTGCTGCTTGTCCGCGGTCTTGGCCTGGTCGGCGTCCTTGATCTCCGGATGGGTGTCGAGCACTTCGTTGATGCGGACGGCGGAGGCGGCCGCCCGGGGAATCATGACAAACATGATCGTGACCATGATCAGCGAGAACATGATCTGCATGGCGTATTGAATGAACGCCATCATATCGCCGACGTTCATCGCGCCACGATTCACGCGGATCGCCCCGAACCAGACGATGGCCACGGAGATCAGGTTCAGCACCAGCATCATGATCGGAAACATGGCCGCCATGATCTGGTTGACCTTGATCGCCGTATTGGTCAGGTCGCGGTTGGCTGCTGTAAAACGCTCCTGCTCGTGATCGATGCGGTTGAACGCCCGGATCACGCGAATGCCGGTGAGATTCTCACGCAGCACGAGGTTCAGCTTATCGAGCTTGATCTGCATGGATTTGAACAGCGGAATCCCCTTGGTGGCCATGAACGTGATCAAGCCGGCGATAAACGGAAGCGCCACGACCAGAATCCAGGTCAGCGGTCCGTCCTTCCGCACTGCCATGATCACGCCGCCGATCATCATCATCGGGGCACTGACCATCATGCGCAGAATGATCAGCCAGACCGTTTGCACCTGGGTAATGTCGTTGGTCGTGCGGGTGATCAGCGTGGCCGTGCCGATCTTGTCAAACTCGTGGAGCGAGAAGCTCTCCACCCGCGCGAAGACCTTGCTGCGCAGATTCCGGCCGAAGCCGGTGGCGGTGGTGGCAGACAGCCAGCTGGCGATCACGGCGCAGACGGCGCTGACGCCCGCCACCAGCAGCATCTGCCCGCCGACGTGCCAGATGTAATTGGTGTCGCCTTTGACGATGCCGATGTTCACAATATCCGACATCAAGGTCGGCAGATATAAATCAGCGATGGACTGGAAGAACACGAGCACCAGAATCCCGGCCACCGCGAGGGAGAATGGCTTTAAGTACCTCGCCAACTTGATCATAGGTCGTCATCTCCGTCAGTTTAATTCGTGGGAAATTCCTGATCTAGCTGGAACCGGGTCAGCCTCTGCTTTCGTCCTTGTTCACCTTCCCGTTGGCTTTCTCCAGGGCCGCCAGCAGAATTTGGAAGCCGCGGGCCACATCAGCCAATTGCCCTTCCGGGATCTCATCCATGACCACCGCCCAGACTTCCTTGAACCGGGCCTCCATCGCGGCCTTGATTTCGGCCACAGCCGGTGTCGGATAAATCCGGAGCAGGCGCTGGTCGGCCGGGTCGGACCGCTTTTCGATGTAGCCCATGCGGAACAGCTGTTCCAGCATGTTCGAAACGTGGCTCTTCACCATGCCCGACCGCCGGGCCAGTTCGCTTACAGTCGCACCCGGCTCGAGGTCGATGTGCCGGAGGAACATCAACGCCCCGGGCATTTCCTGCCCCCGGAACGCATGCTTGAAGCGCTCGTGCATCTCCCGGTGCACCGAGCGCCACAGTTCGCCAATCTCTGCCCGTAGTTCAGGCATCACTCGTTCACCTCGTCCACTAGAGAACGTTCTGCACAGAACTAATATACTCCGGTCGTCGGCCGCCGACAAGATCGAGAATCGAAATTAATTCGCAACACTTCGATCGACAAATCGTCGAGAGTCGTGATCTACCAGCGCACCGGCCGTTCGCGACCGATCCGGGCAAAGACGCGAAAAAGTGGCCTTGCGGCCACCTGTTCGCGGCGAGCCGGTCACCAGATCAGTCGGCTTGCGCCCGGGCCCGCAGGGCGGCGCCGTAGCTCTTGAAGACCCGACGGGCGACCACGTACTTGTGAACCTCATCCGGACCGTCGTAAATGCGGGCCGCCCGCGCTTCACGCCACATCGCCTCCAGCGGCGTATCGGCGGAAATGCCCATGCCCCCGTAAACCTGAATGGCCCGGTCGATCACGTCGATCATCACCTTGGCGCCGAAGAACTTGATCAGGGCGATCTCCTCCCGCGCCTCGTCGCCCTGGTCCATCTTCCAGGCCGCCTTTAGCGTCATCAGCCGGGCGGCCTCCATCTCCACCACCGAATCGGCGACGAAGTTCTGAATCGAGCCAAACTCTGCCAGCCGCTTGCCGCGGGTCTCGCGCTGCAGCGCCCGCGCCACCATGAGGTCGAACGCCCGACCCGCCTGACCCAGCCAGCGCATGCAGTGCGTGATCCGGCCCGGCCCCAGCCGGAGCTGCGCCAGCTTGAACCCTTCGCCTCGCTTGCCCAGGAGGTTTTCCCGCGGCACCCGGCAATTCGTAATCATGAACTCGCCATGGCCGCCCTCAGAGAGGTCGCCCATGACCGGCACGTCGCGCACCAGATTGAACCCGGGCGTGCCGGCATCCACCAGGATCATGGAGGCCCGGGCATGCGGGGGGGCGTCGGGGTCGGTTACCGCCATGACGATGGCGAACGCCGCGCCGTGGGCGCCGGTGGCAAACCACTTGTGGCCGTTGATGACCCACTCGTCGCCGTCCAGCACGGCGGTGGTCCCCAGCGCCGTGGGGTCCGAACCCGAAAGCTCCGGTTCGGTCATCGCGAAGCAGGACCGGACTTCGGCCTCCATCAAGGGCTTGAGGAAACGGGCCTTCTGCTCCTCGGTGCCGGCCACCCAGAGCAGTTCGGCGTTGCCGGTGTCGGGCGCGTTGGTGTTGAAGATGCGGGGTGCGATGGCGCTCCGGCCGAGAATCTCGTTGATCAGCCCGAGGGTCACGTACCCCATGCCCAGCCCGCCGGCGGCCCTGGGCATGTGTGGCGCCCAGAGGCCCGCTTCACGCACCCGCCGCTGGAGCGGCTTGATCACCTCTGGGGGCAGGCCGTGGTGTGGCACCACGTACTTTTCATTGGGATAGACCAACTCGTCCATGAGCCGGCGGACCTTTTCCACCACGGCCTGCTGTTCAGGCGTGGGGCTGAAGTCGAACATACGGGGCCCTCCTTAACGCTTCTGCTTCTCTTCCGCCACGAGCACCCGGCGGAGCACCTTGCCGACCGCGCTCTTGGGCAGTAGCGCCCGGAACTCATAGAGGCGCGGCACCTTGAATGCGGCCAGGTGCTGACGGCAGTGTGCGTCCAGCTCCTCGGCCGTCACGGACTGCCCGGCCTTTACCACCACGTACGCCTTGACCGTTTCGATCCGGTACTCGTCCGGAACACCGGCCACCACGGCTTCCTGCACCGCCGGATGCCGGTAGAGCGCCTCTTCGACGTCCCGCGGGTAGACGTTGAAGCCGGAGACGATGATCATGTCCTTCTTGCGGTCGGTAATGTAAAAGTAGCCGTCTTCGTCCATGCGGGCGATATCGCCGGTGTAAAGCCAGTTCTCCCCCCGGAACTCCCGTAGGGCCACTTTGGTCTCCTCCGGCATATTCCAGTAACCCTGCATGACCTGCGGGCCGCGAATGATCAGCTCGCCGGGCTCGCCAACCGCCACTTCCAGGGTGCCGGTCTCCACGTCGACGATGCGGCAGTCGGTATCGGGGTAGCTCACGCCGATCGACCCGGGCTTCCGCAGGCCCACCAGCGGATTGCAGTGGGTGACCGGAGAGGCCTCGGACAGGCCGTAGCCCTCCACGATCACGGCGCCAAACCGCTTCTCGAACTGCTTCATGACCTCCACCGGCATGGCGGCGCCGCCGCTGAAGCAGGTGCGGATGCTGCCGACGCCATACTCCTCGGCGCCCGGGTACGCATTGACCGCCACATACATGGTGGGCACGCCCGGGAAGGCCGTGGGCTGGGTGGCCTTGATCGTCTGCATCACCTCAGGCAGATCGAACTTGGGCAGCAGGATCATTTCGCTGGCATTGAAGATGGCGTTGGTCATGCAGCAGGTCATGCCGTAGACGTGGAAGAGCGGCAAGACCGTGAGAATGCGCTCCTCGCCGGCCGGTGTGCCAAGCGGGAGGAACCACTCCGTCACCTGGAGGGCGTTGGCGACCAGGTTTTTGTGGGTCAGCATGGCGCCCTTGGAGACGCCGGTGGTACCGCCCGTGTACTGGAGAACCGCCACGTCGTCACCGGTGACCGCCACGCCGGGGTCGGTATGCGGTGCCGCCTCCATGGCCGCCTCGAATGAGCTGGCTGCCGCATCCACCGGGTCGCCCTTGAGCTTGAACACGAACACGTGCCGGAGCGGGGTTTTCGCCCGCACATTGGCCACCCGGGGGTAGAGCAGGTCTGGCACCACCAGGGCCATGGCGCCGGAGTTGTTGCACAGGTATTCGATTTCGTCCTCCACATACAGCGGGTTGGCCTGAACCACAATCCCGCCGGCCTTCATAATGCCGAAGAACGCGATCACGTACTGGGGCGTGTTCGGGGACATGAGCACCACCCGATCGCCTTTCTTCAGCCCGACGGCAATGAGGGCATTGGCGAACTTGTTGACGGCCCCGGCCAGTTGCCGGTAGGTGAGCCGCCGGCCGTAGAAGTAGATGGCGTTCTTTTCCCCGTACGCCGCCGCGGTGCGGTCCAGCACGCTGAACAGCGACACGTTCTGGTAGTCCAACCCACTCGACCGGACGCCCTCCGGATAGTGACTGAGCCATGGTCTCGTCGTCAACTCATTCGCCCTCCTTCTGAATGGTGCTAGCCCAACTTCCCCTGCAGCGCCTTGGAAATCACGTAACGCTGGATCTCGGCCGTCCCTTCCCAGATTTGATAGATCTTCGCGTCGCGGGCGAACTTCTCCACCGGGTACTCCCGGATATAGCCGTAGCCGCCCAGAACCTGAATGGCGTCGATGGTCACCTGCATGGCGGTGTCCCCGGCGAACAGCTTGGCCATCGAAGCTTCCTTCGTGTTCTTCAGCCCCTGATCCGCCATCCAGGCGGCCCGCCAGACCAGCATGCGGGCAGCGTCCACGCTGGTGGCCATGTCTGCCAGCTTGGCGCCGATCATCTGGTGGTCAATAATCTGCTTGCCCATGGTAACCCGCTGCTGGGCATACTCTACGGCGAACTCCAGTGCGGCGCGGGCGATGCCCACGGCAGCCGCACCTACGCCGGGACGGGTCCGCTCCAGCATCTTGAGGGCGCCGAGCCCGCCGGAGCCGCCCGGGCCGGGCATGAAGTTCGCCCTGGGAATCCGGCAGTTGTCAAAGATGACCTGGGCGGTATGGGATGCCCGGACGCCCATTTTCTTCTCTTTCTTACCCATGGTCATGCCCCTGGTGCCCTTCTCCACCACGAAGCACTGAATGCCTTTCCAGCCTAATTTCCGGTCGGTGGTGGCAAACACCACGTGGATATCGGCGATGCCCCCGTTGGTGATAAACTGCTTGGTGCCGTTCAGCACCCACTCGTCGCCCACGAGTTCGGCGGTGGTGGCAATGTTGGCAGCGTCCGAACCGGCCCCGGGTTCGGTCAGGCACATGGCCCCCAGGTAGTACCGGTCGGGGTCGGCAAACATGCGGAGATAGCGCTCCCGCTGTTCCGGGGTGCCGCAGGTCTCAATGGCCGTCGCCGTCAGGTGCGTGCCGTTGATCGCGGTGGCGATGCCGGCGCAGCCCCACGAAAGCTCCTCCGTCACCAGCATGCCGGTGACCGCGTCGTGCACCCCGCCACCGCCGAATTCCTCGGGATACGAATAGCTGTCGAGCCCCAACTTGTGGGCCTCCCGCATGATCTCCCAGGGGGTCTCCTCCACCTCGTCGAAGTGGGCCGCAGCCGGTCGGATGACTTCCCGGGCGAATTGACGGGCCAGGTCCTGGAGCATCTTCTGTTCTTCGGAAAGGGCAAAACTGATCACGCTGACTACCTCCGTTGTGCTAAAAAGCGTTGCTGTGCGACAGTCCGTTCGCTCGCCGAATGAAGCTGATGGCGACTGGACCCAACCCCTGGAAGCGCGGATCCTTGGTCTGGCCGGTCTTCCAGCGGAAGTAGATCTGCTGGCAAATCACGGCGATCTTGAAGAAGGAGAAGCCGAGGTACCAGTTGATCTGTGATACGTCACGCCCGCTCCGCCGTGCATACAGTTCCAGCACGTCGCGGCGCCCCGGGAACTCGGGGAGCATCGTCACCGACTTCAAGTCGAGTTCCGCCGCATCTGCCGGCTCCGTCCAGTACGCCAGCATCAGCGCCACATCGGCCAGCGGGTCGCCCAGCGTGCTCATCTCCCAGTCCACCACGCCTACCACGTGGCCGAGGTCGCCCGGGTCGAGCATCATGTTGTTCAGCTTGAAATCGTTGTGGATCAACACGGCCGGCGGTGAAACGGGCAAATCGTCCGTCAGCCACCGCGCCAGGGGAACCATTTCGGCGAGTTCGTCGGTCTTGGCCCGCTCGTAGCGCCCGAGCCAGCCCTCAACCTGCCGTTTCAGGTAGCCTTCGGGATGGCCCATCTCCACGAGCCCCGCCGCCCGCCAATCCACGCCTTGCAGTTCGACCAGGGTATCGACGGCGCCCTCGGTAATCCGGCGGCAGATTTCGGGCTGCAGCGGCAGTTCGGCCGGCCAGTGCTCGTCCAGCACCACCCCGTGCAGCCGCTCCATGATGTAGAACGTGCTGCCGATCACAGCGGGGTCGGCGCAGAAGACGTACGGTTTGGGCGCCCGGGGGAAGACCGGGTGCAACGCGCTCAGAAGGCGACACTCCCGCTCCATGTCATGCGCCTTGGGCGCCACCGGGCCGAGTGGGGGCCGGCGCAGCACCGCCTCCCAGGCGCCGATGCGCAGCAGGTAGGTCAGGTTGGAGTGACCGGACGGGAACTGCTCCACCGCCAAATCACCCGCCGGCAGTTCCAGGTGGGCCCGCATGTAGCGGAGCAGGCGCTCCGTGTCGAGTCGCTCGTCGGGCCGGACCGGGATCGTCTCATTCAAGGCCCTTTCCGCCAACGCACTTTCCTCCTTTTCGGACCGCGTGGGTCTTCTTGCATCGATTCTGCTTATGAGATGTATTATGCAAGAAGGGTGCCAACTCGCAATTTGCCCACGCGCAAGCGGCCCCGGCGTTCTGCCGGGGCCGCTTGCGCGTTGCAATTTGAAACAGGGCCGTTCATTAATGCTCCATGCCAGGAGCGCTCTTCAGTTTCCGCCAGAGCGTCGACCGGCTGATGCCCAGCATGCGCGCCAGCGCGGTGCGGTCGTAGCCCGTTTGGCGGTCCAGTTGGCGCAGGACCTGCATTTCGATCTCGTCCAGGGTCCCCAGCTCCACCAGCAGGTGGTTCGGCGGCACCCGGGCCGAAAAGGGCTGCCTGCTGCCCTGCAGGTCGTGCATGAGGGCCTGCACCACCGCGGTCTGGTCAGCCGCGTTGAGGCTCAGGACCGCGTACCGCTGGAGGAAGTTCTCCAGCTCCCGCACGTTTCCGGGCCAGTCGTATTCCTGAAGCAGCGGCAGCGCCGCATCGGGCAACGCGACCCGCAGGCCGGTCCGCTGTTGAAAGGTGGTCAGAATGTGCCGGGCGAGGGTGGGCACATCTTCGCGGCGCTCCCGCAGCGAGGGCATGTGGACATGCAGCACGTTCAGCCGGTAGTACAGGTCCTCCCGAAACCTGCCCGTCGCCACCGCCTCGGCCAGGTCCCGGTTGGTGGCAGCCACCACCCGCACGTCGACCGGAGTCAGCCGGTCGCCGCCGACCCGCATGACCTCGCGATTCTGCAACACCCGCAGCAGGCGGGACTGCGGCCCCAGGCTCACCTCGCCGACTTCATCGAGAAAAATGGTCCCGCCGTGCGCCAGCTCGAACAGCCCGGGCTTGCCACCCTTGCGGGCCCCGGTGAACGCCCCCTCCTCGTACCCGAACAACTCGCTCTCCAGCAGGCTTTCCGGCAGGGCGGCGCAGTTTACGGCCACGAACGGCCCGTTGGCGCGCCGGCTCGCCGAATGGATCGCGTGGGCGAGGAGTTCCTTGCCGGTGCCGCTCTTGCCGGTGAGCAAGACCGATAGCTCGGTGGCGGCGAACAGCCGGGCCCGCTCGACCGTTTGTTGGAAGGCGGGACAGGTTCCGACCAGTGAGCCGAAGTTGTAGCGTGCCACCAAACCCTTGGCGTGCAGCTGTTTGCGGATTTTTGCCTCCAGCACCTGGATCTGGGCGGCCGCCTGAAAGGAGACGACGAGATGGCCGGCCTGCAGCGTGGCCCGGTTGACCACCAGTTGCAGGTCCCGCACCTGCAGCAGTTCGGCGCGCATGGGCTGGGAATCAGCCAGCAGCGGCCCGAGGAGCGGATGGTCACCCAGGTCCGACACCCGGCGGCCCAGCACATCCCGTGCCTGAATGGACAGCAGCCGCTCGGCGGACCGGTTGAAGACGATCACGCTGCCGTCCTCATCCACCAGGACGATGCCGTCGGAAGCGGCATCCAGCACCGTCTGGTTGCGCCAGGACCGCACTTTCTCCCGCTGGGCACGGCGGCACTGCGATGCCGCGTAACTGAACGCGTCCTGCAGCGCCTCCCGCCCCGTGTGCACCTGCACCCCGGTCAAATGGTGCCGGCGGGCCGGCTCCACCATGCCGGTCTCCGTCCCGACAATGGTGGTAAATCCAGCGCGCACCGCTGCATCCAGGCACTGCTCCATTTCGGCGGGGGTCCGGTAGGTCAGCGGCTCGAACGCCACCCCGGCGATGCGGCTCAGGTGCGCAAAGTCGTAGTCCCAGTCCTGCTGGGCATAGTGAAGCAGGGCGATCCGGCCGCCCACGAGCCGGGCGCGGTGCAGCGCGTCCAGCATGTCAAAGCCGGTAATCTTGATGATCGTGACCGGCAGGGAGAGCGCGTTCTTGACCATGATTCCGGTCAGGCCGCGCGCCATGACCACATCGACGGCCTGTTCGCTTTCCCAGCGCCGGGCGACCGCGACCCCCCGCTCCAGCTCACCTTCGTCGACCAGTGGTTCCACGCCGAGTTTGGCCGCCGTCTCCAGTGCCAGGCGTGTGAACTCAGGATACGGTGAAATAATGCCCACGCGCAATGCGATTCCCCCCGATCACAACCGCGAATCGTAACGATTATTTCTCCTTACGCGCCGGTCTTCCTTTTCTTTTTGCGTACGTGAATTTAAACTTGAGTGAAGATCGTACGTTGCGATCGGTTGGCATCAGTCTTGCTTCTCTGGATGATAGATCGGCTGAATCCGAAAGGAGGAATTCCCTGTGCCGCTGGACCATTCCCTGATCGGCGCCACCTCCGGGGCCACGGCGTTTGTTGTGGAGCAGGGTGCCATTGCCAGGTTCGCCGACGCCATCGGTGACCCCAACCCGGTCTACCGGCGGGGCGACGTGGCGCCGCCCACGTTCCCGACCACGTTCCGGGTGGCGGTTCCCGGCCTGGCGGATATCGACCCGGCACGCTTCATTCATGGCAACGAGGAGTATACCTACCAGCGGCCCATCCGGGCCGGCGATGTGCTCACCTGCCGGCGCCGGATCGCGGAACTCTTTGTCAAGGAGGGCCGGCTGGGCCGCATGGTCTTCGTCATCTCGATCATCGAAGGGCACGACCCCGACGGTGCCCTGGTCTTCGCGGGCAAGTCCACCGTGATTGTTCACGGGGAGGGAGAGTAGCCATGCAGATCATCGGTCTGGAACCCGGCGAGGCGACGCCGTCCCTGGAAATGGCCCCGGTCCACAAGGTGCAGCTGGTCAAGTACGCCGGCGCCTCCGGCGACTTCAACCTGATTCATACCGACGCTGAAACCGCAAGGGCGGCGGGCCTCGGCGACGTAATCGCCCACGGTATGCTCTCCATGGGCTTTCTGGGCCGGTACCTGACGGAACTGGCCGGCCCGGAAAACGTCCGCCGCCTGGGGGTGAAATTCCAGGCCATGGTGCGGCTGGGCGACGTGTTGACCTGCCGCGGCATCGTGAAGGCGCGCACGCCCCTGGCAGATGGACGGACGCTGCTGACGCTGGAGATTTGGGCGGAGAACCAGCGGGGCGAAAAAGTGACCACGGGCGAAGGGGATGTCTGGGTTTCGCCCGCGTAACCAGACCACGTTCCTGGAGGAGCGAAGGGAGAGAGCCGGCTTGGAGCTTCCGAAACTTAGCTCGCTGTTTGATCTGTCCGGCCAGGTTGCGCTTGTCACCGGCGGCTCCCGTGGGCTGGGCCTGGAGATGGCCGAGGGCCTGGGTGAGGCGGGCGCGAAGATCGTGATCACGGCACGCCGGGAACCCGAACTGCGGGAGGCGGAGCAGCATTTGCTGGAGATGGGCATGGAGGTACTGGCCGTGCCGGGGTCCGTGTCCGACCCTGCTGCGGTGGAGGCGCTGATTGGCGCCGCCATCGGCCGGTTTGGCCGGCTGGATATCCTGGTCAACAACGCGGGGGTCAGTTGGGGCGCCCCGACGGCGGAGATGCCCCTCGATCGCTGGCAGTACGTGATCGACACGAACTTGACCGGTACCTGGCTCCTGTCACAGGCGGCCTGTCGGGTCATGATTCAACAAGGGCAGGGTGGGCGCATTATCAACATCTCGTCGCTGGCGGGACTGCGGGGAAGCCTGCCCTCCGTCCTGCCGGCCATCGGCTACAGCGCCAGCAAGGCCGGCATCATCGGCCTGACCCAGACCCTCGCTGTTCACATGGCGCCGCACAACATTCTGGTGAACGCGATCTGCCCCGGGTTCTTTCTCACGAAACTGTCCCGCCCGATCCTGGAAAAGTCCGCTGAATCCGTACGCACCGGAAGCCCGCTGGGTCGCATTGGCCAACCCGGCGAGCTGAAAGGCGTGGTGGTCTTCCTCGCCGGCCGGGCCAGTTCGTACATGACCGGCCAGGTCCTGCCGGTCGATGGCGGGGCCACCGCCTGGTAGAGCAGCGCAGCGCACAAGGCGGGCTGAATGCCCGCCTTGTGCGCTGCGCTATGTCGCCCTTAGCAGGGCGTTCACCTGCGCCATCAGTTCGGCCGGGCGATAGGGCTTGGCGAGGTATGCGTCGCACCCGGCCGCCAGCGCCCGCTCCCGGTCGCCCACCATCGCATGGGCGGTCACGGCCAGCACCGGGATTCCCACCAGTTCCGCATCGGCCCGCAGCAGGCGGGTTGCGGTCCAGCCATCCATCCGGGGCATCGCCAGGTCCATGAGAATCAGGGCCGGCCGGTGTGCCCGGGCCTCGGCCAGCGCCTGTTCCCCGTCCGCCGCCACAACGCAGGTGAAGCCGTTTGCCCGCAGCACTTTGCAGGCCAGGCCCTGATTCAGCGGCTCGTCGTCCGCAACGAGAATCACCTCGCCCATGGTGCACCCATCCCCGCCGCCGCCGACGCCGCGACCTCCAGTTGCTTGACCGCCGGGAAGCGGTGGCCCAGCAACAGGTTCAGGATCTTCGCGAGGTCTTCCCGGCGCAGCGGCTTGACCAGATAGGCATCGGCACCCTTGCTGAAACCCCGCAGCTTCTCGTCCATCACCGACACCACCACCACCGCCACCGACTGCCCGAAGGCGCTCCGGATTTCATCCAGGACGAACCACCCGGAGGCGTCCGGCAGTTGGATATCCAACAAGATCAGGTCCGGCCCCCGCTCCAGCGCCAGCGCAATCCCTTGCCTGGCGGTCTGCGCCGTATGCACCTGGAACGGATAGGGCGCCATGAACCGTTGCAGGAGGTCCAGCGTTCCCTGGTCGTCGTCGACACAGAGCACCTCGGGCGTGGTGTCGCGCCTGGGCAGTTCCAGCCGGGGCAAACCGGGCGCACAGGTGGCGTACACCGGCATGGTGAACGTAAAGGTCGACCCCCGGCCCACTTCGCTCGCCACGGAAATACTGCCGCCGTGCAGCTCCACCAGCCGCTTGACGATGGACAGGCCCAGGCCGGTTCCGCCGTGGCGGCGGGAGCTGGAGCCGTCCACCTGCCGGAACTCGTCGAAGATAGATTGGTGCGCCTCGGCCGGAATGCCGATGCCGGTATCCGACACGGCAATCGCCACGCCGCCTTCGGTTTCTGACGCGCTCACCCGCACGCCGCCTGCGTCCGAGAACTTGATCGCATTCGAGACCAGGTTGATGAGAATCTGGCGAAGCCGCTGACCGTCGGCGTAAAGCGCCGGCAACTCCGGTGCGTCGAACGCCACGTCCAGATTCTTCGCGACCACCAGGGGCGCCACCGACGCGAGCACCTCCGTGACCACCGCCCGCAAATCGGTCTTCTCCCGCTGGAGCACAATGCGCCCCGCCTCGATTTTGGAGAGGTCGAGAATGTCGTTAATCAGTGCCAGCAGCCGTTCGGCGCTGCTGTTGATCTGCTCCAGGTCTTCGGTCTGCTCGGCGGTAAGCGGCCCGTCCAGGCCGTCCAGGAGGACCTGGGTGTAACCGATGATCCCGTTCATGGGCGTCCGCAGTTCGTGGCTCATGGTCGCGAGAAACTCGCTTTTCAGCCGGTTGGCGGCGACTAACTCCTGAGTGCGGGCTTCCAGTTCCGCGGTGCGCTCTCCCACCCGCTCCTCCAGGTGCTGGGAGAGTTCCCGGGCCTGTGCCAACAACGCGGCGTTCTCACCCAGGTACGCCCATTGGCGAATGGCGGAAATGACGGCAAAGGCCGCGCCGAAGCTGATCAGCAGGAGGTCGTTCTGGTCAACATTTTTCAGGGATATCGTGATGCCGATCATACCGGCGGCCGTAAGGGCCAGGAACGGTCCCATGACCGCAAGGGCGTGCTTGCGGCTGTCCAGTCGAACTGGCACGACGGTCTGCCCGTCATCGACGAGGGCCGCGATCAGCAGGAATAGCACCGCAAAGTGCCAGCCGGGATCGCACAGCCTGCCCACCGCGTAGATGCCCTGGTTGGTCAGGGCGGCAAAGACGATGTCGGACACTGCAAGCAGCAGAACGCCCGCCACCTGCCATCGCCGCGACCGGGCCGGGACGGGAACCGGCAGTGCGACCGTAACCAGCAGCATCAGATCGCCCACCGGATACCCGATCGCCGGCCCCAGCCCGAGCAGGGTCAGTTCGCCCTTGGCCAGAACCGGCTGGATCAAGGGGTGCCACATGAGCGCCAGCGCGCCCAGCGCCACCATCAGGGCGTCCCCGATCATGCGCAGCCGGTCGAAAGAACGGCTGCCTCGGGGGAACAGGAGGATGGTCGCGGTCAGCACGACCAGGTAGAGCATGATGTAGATACCATCCGCCGGACTCGGGAACGGGACCGCCACGCCCGGCAGGTTCGCATAGATGTTCACGATGATGTCGCCCACTGCCCACAAGGACCCCGCGATCCCCCACAGCGCCCAGTAAATTCGGCGCGGTCCCTGCATCCGCAGGCCGACTGCCAGTGCCGTGCTACCGGCTGTCACGCTGATGCCGATCTCGACCAGGGCGATCAGCATCTGGTTCGCGGTGCCGAACAGAACCAGGCCCAGCAGCAGCGCGTTCAAAATGACGAGTGCGGTCACGGTGAAGCCGGTAATCCGGCGACCGGTCATACCCTGCCCCCCTCATCGGCGGCCCCAGCCAGCGCCTGGTTGCGCCCCAGGCGTTTCGCGTCGTACAGCCGCCGGTCGGCAAGTTCGATCAGGTCCGGCAGGTCGGAGACGCCATCGCCGGTGGCGGCCACGCCAATGCTCAACGTTACCTGGTGCCCCGGACACGCAGCAAACGGGTGTGCCGCCGTGGTC
Organism: Symbiobacteriaceae bacterium; assembly: GCA_036504075.1. Taxonomy (GTDB): domain Bacteria; phylum Bacillota; class Sulfobacillia; order Symbiobacteriales; family Symbiobacteriaceae; genus DASXVX01. Next base: position 31,978 of record DASXVX010000029.1, read on the forward strand.
TGCAGCAGCCGCTCGGCCAGCCCGAACGCATCGGGGAGACCGGTGTGCGGGAGAACCAGGAGCAGTTCATCCCCGCCGTAGCGGCCGAGAATGTCACACAGGCGCACGTGGGCGGTGAGCAGCGCCGCCAGCTCCTGCAGCACCGCATCGCCGCTGAGGTGGCCGAACGTGTCGTTAATGGTCTTGAAATGATCAAGGTCAATCATCTGCACGGACAGCGCGCTGCCTGCGGCAGCACACTCGGCGAGGGCCCGGGCCAGCGCCTCGTCCAGGTATCGCCGGTTGTACAGCTGCGTCAGCGGATCGCGCCGGGCGATTTCGCCCAGCGCCGCCTGCCGGCGCCGGAGGTCGTCGTGCCTGGCCTTCATGCGCAGGGCGGCCCGGACTCGGGCCAGGAGTTCCTCCGGATGAAACGGCTTCGTAATGTAGTCGTGCCCGCCCAGCCCGAGTGCGCGGATTCGCTGGTCGGTGTCATTGCTGGCTGAGACGAAGATGACCGGAATCTGGGCCGTCTCCTCTGCCTCCTGCAACTGGGCCAGTACGCCGAGCCCGTCGATGTCGGGCATCATGAGATCCAGCAAGATCAGATCTGGCAGGTGTTGCTGTGCCAGGTTGACCGCGCTGTGACCGTCTGGGGCGGTCAATACCTGATGACCGGCTGCCCGAAGTCGCTTCTCAAGCAGTCTCACGTTTTGCGGCTCATCGTCGACCACCAGAATGCGCCCCTGGATCACTGCCTGCACATTCAAAGACTACCGCCTCCCTACCCACCGGCCGGAATCGTTAACCTACTTTAGGTATTACGAGTTTTATGGGTAGATTGATCGGTAGGCGAGTCGTAAGTCTTGGAAATCAGCAACGGACGAGACTCGAAAGCTGGGGAACGGTGACCGCCGGCACATGCGTGCCGGCGCCCAGGCGGGCGGCGTGCGCCTCCTCCCGGTTGCCGAGGAAGATCTCATCGGCATCGACCCAAAGAGATAGGACGCCCCCACCGGATCGCCGTGCAGAAACTGCCGAAACTGTTGTCTGAGAAATGCATCATTTGCCCGGATCCATGCAGAAATCGCAAGAAGGGGTGGCTCCACAGGCGGAGCCACCCCGTTCCTTCGATCAGCCAAACCGCTTCCGGGCCGCCGTTACCAGCAGTTCCGCAGCCACGTCAACCTCCGTCACGGTTGTCCACCGGCCCGTGCTGAACCGCACGATTCCACCCGCCGGCGAAGGCGTTGCCCAGTGGCCGGGTGGGTTTACCCCGGCTACCGAAGGAGCAGGGGCAGCAGCACCATCTGGTAAACCCACGCCCCGGCGGCAAATCCCGCCAGATACCCCCAGGCGTCGGCCTCGCCCTGGGCCGCCAGGACGTGCTGCCGCAGCGGGCAGCCGTTAGCCAGCACGGAGGCGAACCCCAGGACGAGGCCGGCCCCCGCCGCCCATAGTGCGTAGGCGAGCGGCGTCGAGCCAGAAGGCAGCGTCCGGTCGGCGCCGCCGGCCAGTGCAGTCAGCGGCCAGGCCACCCACGCGGTCAGAAAGAACGCGCCCACCGCGGCCAGCAGGGATGTCTCCCGGAACAACAGCCAATCCCGCAGTCCACCCATGAAGCAGAGGCGGCTGCGCTGAGCCAGGTACCCAACGGCGATGCCCACAGCCAGGCTGGCGAGTACCGTCGTCATTCCAGTCCCCTCCGTGCATAGAGTCTCAAGGCATAGGTGGCGAGGGCAATGCCCAGGGCAACCCCGCCGACGGCCCACCAGGCAGTCGACTCCCCGTAGGCCGCACGCAGCAGGAGCCGGACCGTACAGCCCAAGGCCACCAGACTGGCCACCATCGCCGTCATCCCCAGGACGAAGCGGCTGAGCAGCCGCACCGGCTTGCGGAAGCGAAATTCGCCATGCCGGCGAGCACCGAAGAATGCGCCAATGAGCAGCCCGACCCCGGTGAAAAGCGGCGCCGTCCCGGTCACCAGGTCCCGCGTGTGGCACGCGACACAGAACCCGTACACCGGCGGACTGGTGATGAAATACGCACTGGCCACCACGGCCACCAGTGCGATGGTGCTGCCCGCGACCCATGGTTTCACGCGGTTCACCCCTTCCCGTTGTCGGCATGCCGACGGCGCAGCAGAAGGGCGTTCCAGCCCGAAGGCACCGCCTGTGCCTCGGGATAGGTGCGGATCGACTCGACCTGGACGCCGGCGTGTGCCAACAGATCCGTGACCTGTTGGGCCTCGCCCGCGGGAAACCGCAGCGCGACCCCGCAACTGGAGCTCAGGTCACGGGGGCATGGCACCGTCCGGTTGGGGATGCCCTTGACCTGCAGGAGCCGCTCCGCCCGCACCGCATGGTGAGCGTTGTGGAACGTGATGATGCCGTCAAGCTCACGCATTGGCTGCCAACTCCTCCAGCGCCGCCAGGGCGGCGTCCACGTGCTCAAGCGGGGTCAGACCGCTGAAACTGAACCGAACGCTGCCCTCCGGGTAAGTGCCTGCGGTCCGGTGTGCGGCCGGCGCACAGTGCAGGCCCACCCGGGTCAGGATGCCGTAGCCGTCCTCCAGGGCCTGCCCCAGCGCGGACGGCGAGACCCCGCGCAGGTTGAGTGAGACCAGCCCCACCCGGCCGGCCGGGTGCAACGGGCCATAGACCTGCACCCCCGGGATGGTGGCCAGACCACCCAGGAAGCGGTCCACCAGCACCCGCTCGTGCGCCCGGACCCGCTCGATGCCCCGGGCGAGCAGGTACTCGGCGCCTGCGGCCAGCCCGGAAAGCCCGGGCACGTTAGGCGTCCCGGCCTCGTACCGGTCCGGGAGAAAGTCGGGCTGCACCTCGGATTCCGACGCACTCCCCGTCCCGCCCCTGAGCAGCGGCGGCAAGTCGAGGCCGGGCCGCACGTAGAGCCCGCCGGTGCCCTGGGGGCCCAGGAGCCCCTTGTGGCCGGTGAAGCCCAGCAAATCCACGCCCAGCGCCTGCACGTCGATGGGCAGAGCGCCGGCGGTCTGGGCGGCGTCAGCCAGCAGGAGTGCGCCGGCCGCATGGGCCGTCCGGGCCAGTTCCTTCACCGGCTGGATGGTCCCCAGCACGTTGGAAGCGTGGGTTGCCACCAGCAGGCGGGCGCCGCCTGCCAGCGCCCGGCGGACGTCGTCCGGGTCCACCAGTCCGTCCGGGCCGCACTCCACCACCGTCAGCCGGACACCCCGAGTCTCGAGATACCGCAGGGGCCGCATCACCGCGTTGTGCTCCACGGCGGTGGTCACCACGTGGTCGCCGGGCTGCAACAGCCCCAGCATGGCCACGTTGATCGCCTCCGTGACGTTCGGGGTAAAGCTGATGCAGGTCGGGTCGGGGGCACCCAGCAGCCGGGCCAGCGCCTCCCGGGCGGCGCCCACCCGCCGGGCGGCGGCGACGGCCAGCCGGTGGCCCGACCGGCCCGGGTTCCCGCCCCCGGCGTCCATGGCGTACAGGACGGCATCCCGTACAGTCCCAGGCTTCGGCCACGAAGAGGCGGCATTGTCCAGGTAAATGATCTCCCGGTCCATTTACGAACGCCCCTTTTCCGGTTCAGGTCTGGAAAGCGGTATCGATAAAGGCGTTCGGCACTGCTGCAGCGCAGCGGCCGACAGGCCGGTGAATTCGAACTGAACCCGGTGGATGCCGGGGAACTCGGTCAGGGTGTAGATGACCGACATGTAGTAAGGAGAGAAGTTCCAGCCGCCCGCGGCCAGCGTTCGGGCCAGGTCCGGCGCCAGTGCGAACCGGACGTGAGCCGCGTCGCCCTTCACGGTCAGGTCCACCAGGGAGATGCCCGGCGGCGGCCCGTAGAGCCCCTGCGGCGGTGCGTCCGTGAGGAAGTCGGCCACGGCGGCCTGCATGCCCTGGACCCCCTGCGTCGCGGGCAGGCTCCGAATCACCGGCACCGGCACCCCGCGGTATGGATAGTAGACCAGCGTCTGGCCCGTCCCTGGCGCCACGTCGGCGGCGGTCCACCGGCGCCCGGACACGGTGACGGACTGCATACCGGTGAGGCCGAGCAGGGTGCGGGCCAGCGCCTCCTCCCCCGGGGGGGCGGCAGAGGGCGTCACGGCAACCACGAGATCGGTGGCCGGTCCAGACAGCACCACCCGGCTGGAGGCCGGCAGAGCTGCCGCCAACGGACCGCCCGGCGCCGGGCCGGCCAGCAGTTCCGCCACGGCGGTCTCCGCCGTCGCCGCCTTCACGGCCCGGGCGACGCCCACCAGCCGGCGACCCTCCCGGTCCGGGTAGTAAATGGTCAGCACGGCGCCGGGCGGACGGTTCACCAGCAGGCGGAGCCCCAGGCCCACCACCAGGACGGCCAGGATCAACGAAAGCGTCAGCCACCGGCGCAGGTTCATCGTCCGTCCTCTCCTTTAAGAACTGCACCCCCGGGGGGCCCATGGTCCTCCGGGGGTGCGGGGTTAGTCAGGCCGGGTTACTTCTCGACGGTCAGGTCCAGGATCATGGACGGATGGTAGGTGCAGATCACCTTGTACTTGCCTTCCTTGGCGGGCATCGTCAGGTCGAACTCGCCCGTCTTGCCCGCATTGACGTCCGGCGAGGTGATGCCGGCATCCATGACGAACAGGTTGTGCTTCTCGTCATCCCCGTTGTTGTAGACGACGTGGATCGTTTCGCCGGCCTTGACCGACAGCTTGTCCAAGCTCATCTTCTTGTCGTGGGACTCGATCTTGACCACCTTGGCGCCTGCCGCCGGAGCCGGGGCAGCGCTTGCCGCAGGAGCAGCGTTCGGGTCAGGAGCGTTCGGGTCAACCACGAGGGTGAGCGGCTTGCCGTTCGGGTCGGCCGGGTTCTTGAATTCATACTTGCCGGCTTCCTTGGGGGCGGTGATGTCAACGGTCTTCCGCTGGCCGGGCTTCAGATCGATCCGGTCGATCTTGAGCGCTTCGCTCACGGCGGAGACGGTACCGTTGCTGGTGCCGCCGTTGTTCACAAATGTGACCTTGAAGGTGGCGCCGGGCTTCACGGTGATGGTGGCCGGGGCGAAGTTGCCCGGGGTACCGAAGAACTTATTCATGCCGTTGATCTTGACACCGATGGGCCGCGGGCCGTTCAGGAACTCGAGCTGCTTCTTATGGGCGCTGCCCCGCAGGCCGGTGAAGCTGGAGACCACTTCGCCGACGAGTTCGCCCTTGGCGTTCTTGGCGTACTGGACAAAGGTGGAGCCGTGGGTGTCGCCGTCGTTGGGCATGGCGATCTCCGTGATTTTCTCTTCCTTGTCGGCGTCGTAAATGACGATCTTGTGCTCGGCGTTGGAGGTGATCCACAGCTCCTTGCCATCGGGTGACAAGATGACGTGGTCGGTAGTCAGGCCGATGGGCACCACGTTGGTGACGATGCTGTTCTCCACGTCGATAACGGACATGGTCCGGCCCTGCTGGCCCAGTCCGGGGCCTTCGCCCTTGTCGGCGGTGTAGAGCTTGGACTCGTCGTAGTTCAGGCGGGCGCCCCACGGGCCGGGGCCGGTCAGTTGTTCGCTCACGGTCTTCATGGTCGTGAGGTCCACTTTGAAGACCTTGCTGGTGCCGCCGGAGGTGACCCAGGCCCACTTGCCGTCGTGGCTGACTTCCGGCCAGATCGGGTCATCCATCGGTGCTTGGTCCACGACCTTCCAGGTCTTCATGCTGACCTTGGCCAGGAAGCCCCCGCGCTCCCGGTACTTGGCCTGTGCGGGCGGCACGGCGACGTAGACGAACTCGCCGTTTTCACCGCCCATGATATACGGGTTGCCTTCGAAGTCCTCGCGGCTCATGCCGGCGATGATCTGGTTGTCCTGGTTCGGATCGATGATCCACATGCCCGAGCCGGTAAAGTTCCAGTTGAAGTCGATGACCGCAATGACCTCACGGCCGTCGGGCAGGGTCAGGTTATTGACATGGTGCGGGTTGCCGAGCGACTGGTAGACCTTGTTGATCTTCAGGGTCCGGGCATCCAGAATCAGCAGGAAGTTCTGGCCGGGGCCCTTGTGGGACGGCAGGTAGATCCACTTGCCGTCGGCGGACATGCCGGCGCTGTGGCTGGCGAACAGGTCGGAGTACTCGCCCGGCAGGTTGGACTGACCAACGACCTTCCGGCTCTTGGCGTCGAAGATCACGACGCCGTTCTTGGTGTTGGTGGAGCCCCACGTGGTCGACTCGTTCGTCATGAAATAGAGGCCCCCGTCCACCGGATTCCAGGCGGCCGGACCGCTGGAGTCACGGGTTTCCACCAGCCGGATGCCCAGGTGCTCCATCCACTGTTCCGGCGTCCGCTTGTCGGTCGGAATCATGGCGATGGGGGTCTTTCCGACCGGGTTGACCACGATCGGGGCTCCCGCCGTGGTGTTGCCGGTGACCGGCGTGCCTTGCGGTTTGACTACCGTCTTCGAACTGGAGCAGGCCGTCACGAGCAGTGCGAGCGCGACAACCAACGCAATCAGAATCTTTCGCACAGGTAGACCCTCCTCTTTATAGGATCGAATGATGCCGGGAAACGGGGGAATCGGTTCAACCGGGATCCAGGTCCACGGCTTCCGCGAGCCGGGCAGGGCTCAAGCGCTTGCCCCTCCTTCCGCCCACGCGGATCCCGTGTGATGTATAGAGAACAGGAGCGTAAGCCATCAGACGTTCAGGAATGGCAACCACCGAATCAGGAGGCTGCTCAGCCAGTGGAACTTGTCGGCGATCATCAGAAAGCCGAAGCTGACCATGACCACGCTGGTGCCAAGCGCAATGACCGGCGTGTAGCGCTGGAGTTTGTCCAGCAGGGGACCAATGCGGGACCAGGCGGCAGCGGCAGCCAGGAACGGCACGCCGATCCCGAGGGAGAACAGGCCCAGCAGCAGAGCGCCCTGCAGGGGTGAGCCCAGACTCCCGGCGTAGAGAATGACGCTGGCGAAAATCGCTCCGCCAAAGCACGAAAGGCAGCCCAGGGAGAAGACGAAACCCATGGCCATGGCGCCCAGTGCGCCCGCCCGCCGGCTCATCTTCGTGAGCGCCGGGATCGGCAGCTTGCAGAGCATCGGCGCCCCGGCGCTCGCCCCGGTCCAGATGCCCATGCCGACGATGCCAATCCCGGCCGTGATGGCGATACCCCGCCCCCAGCTCCCCAGCGCCCCGAAGTCCTGGAGCCGCTGGCCCGCCAGCCCCGCCAGGGCACCGCCGGTGGTGTAAGCCACCGTCATGCCGGCCACGAACCAGGCGGCGGTAGTCATGATCTGCCGGGTGGTCGGCCGGGTCAGGCTGACGCCGGCCAGCGTGGAAAGATAGTACAGCGTCAGTTGAAGCAGGCAGGGCGAAAGTGCGGCCACCATGCCGGCAGCCAGGGTCAGGAACGTGGCGATCGAAACGGCGTTTGATCCCGTCTGCGGATAGTTGATCGGCAGGTCCCACTCCACGGTGGCAGCGCCGGGCGTTCCCGGCAGCATTAGCTCCAGACTGTGCCGGGCTTTGGTCTCCGGAAAGCGGATCGTCCACGTCCGGTGATGGCCGGAGTCGGTCAGGGGCTTAAACTCCACGGGCGCCACAATCGTCTGGCCGTCTACCCGCAACACCGGCGGCACCACCTGATCGGTCTCCGGCAGGCCCCGGTAGTGGTTCTCTTCGTAAAAAACAAACATGGTGGCGCCGGCAACCTGGTTCGGATCTCCGCCGGTCAACGACAGGTACTCGGGCGTCACGTAGGTCACCTGGCCTGATGTCCCGGACGGGGTGGAGTCGATCCGGCGGATGACGGCCTCGGAAACCGCCGCCCCCCGATTCGTCGAAGCCGAGACGGCGCTCGACACTCCCGGCTTCCCCACCAGGCCAGCCACCGCCAGCCAGGCCAGCGACAGGGCGGCGGAGACCAGTACGATCAGGCCCGCTCGAATCCAGGGATTGGACTCCCGCACCTTCTGCAAGGCGGTTCGCCTCCTCTTGGCAGGGCCGGCTGACTGCCGGCCCTGCCGTTCCTAACGCTCGACGACGATCTTGCCCCGCATGGTGGCGTGATCGACGCCGCAGGTATTGCTACAGTTGATCTCGTAGGTGCCCGGGTCAACAGCGGTGACGATGACCTCCCGGGGGTGTCCGGGGACGATCTCCGGGATATTGATCAGGTTCCCGATCTGAAAGCCGTGGGTCACGTCCATGGCGGTCAACAACAGGTGGACCTGGGTCCCCGCCTTGAGGTGAATCTCCGGGGTGACCTGCCACTGTCTGAGTTCCACGGGAATTACTTTCTCGGCGTGGGCGCTCTCATAGGCGATCGCCGCCACCGGGATGCCCACCACCACCGCCGCTGCGATCAGGCCGGCGGTCACTTCTTGCCAGCGCATCGTCGATCCCCTCCTAGCCAACGAACAACCATGTAAACAGGCTCGTCACACCGGCCAGGAAGATCACGGGGGGAATGGCGGCCAGAGCAGCCGGCTTCCGGCTCCCGTAGGTCTGACGGGCCAGCTTGTAGATCACATCGGCGCTGTAGACGAACCCGAACAGCAGCGTTGCCACCTGCAGGTACGGCATCAGCCGGAGGCCGAAGGGCGTCCACGGGAAGTTGGCCGTCCCGAACAGGTTCCAGCCCCAGCCGAACGGGTCGGAGATCACCTTGACGGTGTACGAGCCGTTGGGGAACAGGATGGCGAAGCTGAAGGCGATCCAGGCCATGAGGCCGATGGGCACCAGACCGTAGGACAGGTTGGTGAAGAGCTTTTTGAACTCCACCTCCACCTTGCCCAGCGCCCGCCCGAGCCAGACGAAGGCGCCAAAGAGGGCAGG
>DASXVX010000030.1:0-40721 GCA_036504075.1 Symbiobacteriaceae bacterium
CGCACGCCCCGTCACCGGGGCGCACTGCCCAAGTGGGATTTCCACTTGTTTGTCTTTCAGTTACAAGACCGAACAGGATAAACGGCCTTGGGAGGACTTGAACCTCCTGACTTGCATGACTGCGAGGCGCACCGCGAAAAATGACCGCCCCCGCAGGCGGTCGTTTTTCGTATGTCCAGGGGGAGGAATTAACCGTTCTTGACTGCGGCGTACCGCCTGGCGACCTCGTCCCAGTTGATCACGTTGTAGAAAGCGGCCATGTAGTCAGGCCGCCGGTTCTGGTACTTGAGGTAGTACGCATGCTCCCAGACGTCCATGCCCAGAATCGGGGTTTCGCCCTGCATCAACGGGCTGTCCTGGTTGGCCGTGCTGTATGCCGCCAGCTTGCCGGTCTTGTCGACCACCAGCCACGCCCAGCCGCTCCCGAAGCGGGTAGCGCCGGCCTTGCTGAACTGCTCCTTGAAGGTGCTAAAGCTGCCGAAGGTAGCGTCGATGTCCTTCGCCAGCCCGCCGGTAGGCTCCTTGCTGCCGCCGGGCGTCATGATCTCCCAGAAGAGCGTGTGGTTGGCATGACCGCCACCGTTGTTGCGGACAGCGGTCCGGATGGATTCGGGGACCTCTTCGATGCGGCGCAGGAGATCCTCAACACTGAGGGCCTGCAAGCTGGCGTTGGTCTCCAACGCCGCGTTCAAGTTATTCACGTAAGCGGCATGATGCTTATCGTGGTGGATCTGCATGGTCAATTCATCGATGTACGGCTCCAGCGCATTATACGCATACGGAAGCGGCGGCAACTGATACGCCATGAGACAATCCCTCCTGTTGTTCCGGACCCCATTCGGCTGTTATTCCCTCTCCACTTCAAGACTACCAGTGTTCAGGCATAAATTCAACTACTATGTGCAAAAAGTTCTGTTGCTGCCACATTAACTTCTCACCATGCCCGAACTTTTCTTGGCATGACCCGGTAGTCTCCGGGGAACCATGATACGCAACAACCTCACGGGATAGCATGAGGGATTCGCCGGCGCACTATGCAGCCTACAAGGCCGATGCGGCTGCGTCCAGTGCGCTTTCCAGGTCGGCCATCAGGTGCAGGTCCTCTTCCCGCGCGGTCAGCCGGAGCAGTTCCCGAATGAACGGACGCGCGCCGCAGCAGAAGAGCCGGCCACCGGTGCATGCTGCCATCCGCTTCATATCCAGCAGGGCCGCCAGACCTGAGACGTAGACCCGCTCTACCCCCGACAGGTCCAGCACCACCGCATGCCGGCCCTGGCTGATGAGCGCGTGAACCATCTCGCGGACCCGGGCGGAGCGAACGTCGTCGAGATCGCCAGAAAGAAACAGCACCGCGGCTTCATCAAACTCCAATGCCTGAATCACCACGACTGACACCACCTTTGCCTTGCACGAAGATTCTCCCTGAGCGATAATCAGAGAAGCAAATCGGTAACTTCGGTCGGGGTCCCAAGGAGGTTGCACACATGCCAGTTCCGAAGGCGGTTATCGCCATTGCAGGCGGCACCGGCTCCGGCAAGACCACGTTCGCAAACAAGATCGTCGAGCAGTTACCCCGTCACGTCACGCTGCTAACGCACGACAACTACTACCGCAACAACCGCCATCTGTCTTTTGAACAGCGCTGCCAGTTGAACTACGACCACCCGGACTCCTTCGATACGGATCTTTTCATCGAGCACGTCCGGGGTTTGAAGTCCGGCCAGACCATTGAGCGGCCGGTTTACAACTTCAGCACCCATTTGCGGGAAGACTACACGATCCGGTTAGAGCCGCTGGAGATCGTTCTGGTCGAGGGGATTCTGATCCTGGAGAACCCGATGCTCCGGCAGCTTTTCGATCTGAAGATCTTCGTGGACACCGACGCCGACGCCCGGATTCTGCGCCGGATTACGCGGGACATGGGAGAGCGGGGTCGCAGTCTCGGTTCCGTCATCAGCCAGTATCTCAACACGGTGAAGCCCATGCACGAGGCGTTTGTGGAGCCCACCAAGCGGTACGCGGACGTCATCATTCCCGAAGGCGCTTTCAACGAAGCCGGCTTCGACACCATCATGGCCCGGATTCGCCATCTCGCAGGCCACTGGGAAGTAAACCACTCTTACCAATAAATACCATAGTATTCCATTTGTGTCAAGATCAACGCTACCGTACTTCCCTGTTGGTAGTTCCACCTTTTCAGGAAAACCAGCCATATGGTACACTGGGCGCGGAGACGGTCTCGTACCGAGCCCGGCAATACTATTTGTGGCCATTTGCAACTACGATCGGGGGTGATCAGTGTGGCTGAAGAAACACTCTTTCAGCGAGTCGACAGTGCGCTGGATCAGATTCGTCCGGCGATCCGGATGGACGGCGGCGATGTGGAACTGGTTGACGTGGAAGGCGGCATCGCCAAAGTTCGCATGGTGGGTGCCTGCGGTGGTTGCCCCATGAGCACCATGACCTTGAAAATGGGCATCGAACGGGCCATTCGGCAGCAGGTCCCGGAAGTGAAGGCGGTTGAAGCGGTCTGATCGGATTGGTCTGACCGTGCGGTTCTGATAGTCAGATGCAACGGAGGGGGCAACTGCCCCCTCTCTCTATGCCGGTGGGAGGTTCGATCGTGGCGGATGAGGGGAATGGGGAACCGCTGGACGAAGAGCGGCTGACAACAGCGAAGAAGTCCCTGGAGGCCCGGGTCCATCGGAACATGGGGATGGCGGCACTGGTCCTGGGTCTGGTCGCAGCGGGGGTGGCGCTGGCCCGGATGCGGACTATGTTTGGGGTCTCGCCGTGGGCAGCCCTGGGAATGAGTTCATCGGGCATGTTCTGGGTACTGCTGATTCTCGGCGCCGGCGTGGTCTTCAGCCTGGGGACCAGCCGCATCGGGCGGGGCATGGAATGGCTGGCGGGCCGCGGGAAACGCAAAAAAGCCGGCGAATAGCCGGCTTTTTTGTTTGGTGGTTAATTCAAAAACGTATGATTTTTAAAACGTATCGACCGGCAGCCCGCTCTCCGCTGCGAACTGGTTAATCCCCGCAGCGACCAGCACTGTGTCGATGACTTCCTGCACCTCGTCCTCGGTAAGGCCGGCCGCCTCTAGCGGGGCGGCGTCGGTGGACTCGGGATCGCGGCTGTAAGCCAGGGCAAAGCGGAGCACCGAGCGGGCGGCGGCCGGCAATTCCTCCGAATCGCCGGACTCCGCCAAATGGCGCACCACCTGCTCCGGAACCCTCAGCCGGGCCAGCCCTTCGGTGAAGAGGGCCAGGGAATACCGGCAGCCGCTCTCCCGGGCCACCACCAGTCCAATCATCTCCTTGAGGGTACGGGGCAGGTCCCCTTCCAGCACGGTGCGCTTAAACACCACCCAGTTCTGGACCAGCACGTCCGCACTCACCGCCGCCATGGCACTGAAGACGTTAGGGACCATCGCCAGCCCCAGCCGCTGCCGAATCTCTGCGTAGACCCCGGCCAGAACCCCTGCCCCGGCTTCGGTCAGCATCTGTGCGGCCATGATCTTCCCCCCACTCCGCGGGCATTGTACTACGTACGTATATTACAATGTTACTTCAATTTCCTCCATCACCCGTCCCGCGATTGACCGAGTCAATCGCGAAAAGACTGGCGCCTCGCGTGAGGCGCCAGTCCAGCCATATCGATTTAGGCCTTGGCCGGCTTGATCTTCTTGATCGCCGCCGCCCGCCGGTTGGCGTCCTCCCACTTCTGCCAGTACAGCCAGAGGGCTGCAGCGATGAAGATGGAGGAGTACATGCCGGAGGTGATGCCGATGAAGAGCGTCAGGGCGAAATCCCAGATGCTGTCGCCGCCCCAGACCAGCATGCAGGCGAGCGTAAAGAGCACCGTCAGGACGGTATAGATCGACCGGGTGATGACTTCCTGCATGGACCGGGTGGTAAGGGCCTCAAGGTCCTCGCCCTTCTTGCGCCGGGCCAGGTTCTCACGGATGCGGTCGAACACGATAACCGTGTCGTTGATGGAGTAACCCAAAATGGTCAGGATCGCCGCCACGAACGGGGAGTTAATCTGAATCCCGAAGAGCGCCACGGCGCCGGCGGTGATGATCACGTCATGCAGCAGCGCCACGACGGCGGTCACGCCGAACTTGAACTGGAACCGGACGCTGAGATACAGAATCTGCAGGACGGCGGCGATCAGAATGGCCAGAATGGCCTGGTCGCGCAGCTCGGTGGAAACAGAGCCGGAGACCTGGTCTTCGGAGATGATCGTGTAGTTGCCCAGCTGCTTCAGGTCCGCCTTCAACTTGAGCTGTTGATCCTCTTTCAGCTCGGGCGTGCGGAGGAAGTACTCGATAGCGGTCCCGTTCGCGGTACCCTTCACTTCGGCCTTCTGAACCACCACTTCAGCGTTCAGAGACTTCTTGGCGGCGTCGGTGATCTGCGCACTGGTGATCGCCTGGTCAAAGCGGATGTCGTAGAACAGGCCGCCGGTGAAGTCGATGCCCTTGTTGAAACCCCGGGCAAAGATGGCGCCGACGCCTAGAAGGGTCAGGACGATCGACATCGTGATCCAGGCCTTGGCCGACTTCATATAGTTGATCTTATGAAGGAAGTTCATTACTGAGCCACCTCCTTGATGCCGAAGAGTCGCTTGTCAAACCACCCGGTGGAAACGGTCAGGGTGATCAGCCAGCGGCTGAGAGTAACCGAGGTGAAAATGGAGAGCAGCACGCCGACCACCAGGGTGATCGCGAAGCCCTGAATGGGGCCGGTGCCGAAGAACCAGAGGACGGCGCCGGCGATAGCCGTCGTGATCTGGCCGTCGAAGATGGCGGCAAACGCCCGGTGGAAGCCGGCATCGATGCCGGAGCGCAGGCCCTTGCCGTTCCGCAGCTCTTCCTTGATGCGTTCGAAGATGATGATGTTGCCGTCAACGGCCATGCCGATGGAGAGCAGCAGGCCGGCCATGCCCGGCAGCGTGAACGTTGCGTTGAGAGCGATCAGCAGGCCGACGGTCAGCATGGTGTAAACGATGAGGGCCATGTTGGCCAGGATGCCGGGAATCCGGTAGACCAGCAGCATGAAGACCAGGATGGCGACCATGCCGATGATGCCGGCCTTGGCGGACTTGGCGATGGAGTCGGCGCCGAGCGTCGTCGTGACGACCCGGTTCTCGACCAGGTTCAACTTGACCGGCAGTGCGCCGCCGTTAATCAGGTCGGCCAGTTGCTTCGCGCTCTGGGCGGTGAAGCCGCCCTCGATGATCGCTTCGCCGTTGGTAATCGCCGTGTTAACCACGGGGTTGGAGATCATCGCGTCGTCCAGCGTAATGGCGATCTGCTGGCCCACGAACTTGGTGGTGGCGTCTGCGAACTTCTTCGGGCCATCGCCCTTCAGCTTCAGGGTGACCACATAGCCGCCCTTCTGGCTGTTGTTGGAGACGCCCGCCTTATCAATATCCTTGCCGTCGAGGACGGTAACCCCGTCCGGACCGGTGAACTTCAGGACGGCCGTGGTGCCAATGGTCGCCTTGGCCTTCTCGGTGTCCTGTTCGCCGGCAAGTTCGACGACGATGCGGTTCTTGCTGTCGATCTGAACGAGCGGTTCAGACAGACCGAGCTTATTGATGCGGTTTTCGATAACCTTAGTAGCCTGGGCAATCGCTTCCGGAGTGGCAGGGCCAATCTCGGAGTCAACACCCTGAAGGACCATGTGGACACCGCCCTTGAGGTCCAAGCCCAGCTTCAGGTGGTTCTGGATTGGGTCTTTCACGGTGAAATAAGTGCCGACAGCGGCTATCGCCAGCAGGATCGCCAGCAGGATCGAAGCGGCCTTCATGGCCCATCCTCCTTTAATAGTCTAATCGTGAAATACTAGCCAGAAGAAAAAGGAGGCGACGCCTCCGATGTTCCCTTGCCATTCTACGGGACACCAAGTAGCTTGTCAACGTAGGACGGCTGGGTGGACTTACAGCTAAAGTAGTCGCGTGTCATTGATCACCAGTTCAAACCGGTAGCCGAAATGCTGTGCCGCCCTGCGGCACATGATCATCCGGGTGAGGAAAATCTCGAAATACTCCATGATTGCGATGATTTCGGTGTCCACTTCCAGCGTCAACCGGACCACTTTCTCCTCCGGCAAGGCGACGAGGTCGCTATGGATGGCGGCATAGTTGACCCGATCGTGGATGTCGAAGGTGGCGAAATCCCGGTTGTACACCCGGCTCCGATGCACGTCGGACTTGTCGGCCAGAATGAGAGCGGCGGCCACATCGCTGATGGGGTTGCCGACCTCTTCCTCGTGGTTGCCGATGGCGGCCATGACCACGACGACGTCGTCCGGGGCCATCCCCAGCCGGGTCAGGATGTGGTGAGCAATCATGGCGCTCGTCTGCCCATGGTTGTGCCGGTTGACGATATTGCCGGTGTCGTGCAACAGAGCGGCGATACCGGCCAGTTCACGCCGGCGATCCGGAAGGCCGAGGCTCTCCATGACTTTCATAGCCCGGTGAGCGACGAGGCCGACGTGCCGAAGGCCGTGTTCCGTGTACCCGATGGCCTTCAGCATCTCCTGGGCACCGGTGATGTACGTTTTGACTTCGGAATCCGCCTTGACGTCCTGAAAAGTGATTTCGGCCATCCCCGACCCCTTTCCTTTTACTTGGTGGCTGATTCTGGTACCCGGGGCTGTTCCAGCGGGCCAGCGGCGAACCGGTCGAACGGCCAGAGCATGAAGAACGCCTTGCCTTCCACCTTGTTCAATATGATGGGCCCAATGGCCCGCGAGTCAAAGCTGCGGCCGCGGTTGTCGCCCATGACATAGATTGTCCCGGGCGGCACCTTTGTAGGCGCTGAGTCCTGAATCGGGAACAACCGGTTGACGTACGGCTCTTTCAGAGCCTTATTGTCGACATAGGTCACGCCGCCCTTGACCTCCACAGTTTCGCCCGCGACGGCGACTACCCGCTTGATCAGTTCGCGAGTCGGCTTGCCAGGGTCTTTCAGGACCACGACTTCGCCCGGGTTGGGCGACCGGAACCGGAAGACGAATTTGTTGACCAGGAAGCGTTCGCCGGTGTGCAGCGTCGGCTCCATGGACTCGCCGTCCACGACGTAAACCTGAACGATGAACGTGCGGATGACCAGGGCCACCAGCAGGGCGATGACGATGGTCTCCAACCACTCACGCGCCGCGCTCTTGCCGGGAGGCTTGGCCTTTGCTTCCGCCTGCGCAGGCGGTTCAGGCGTGCCCGCCTGGTCCGGAGCCGGGTTCACCGGTTCGAGTTCACCAGATTCCGGAGGCAGTTCGCTCTCGGGCTTCTCAGGACCTTCGGTCAACACGACCTCTCCCTCCACTTCGGCGCATACATTCCAATTCTACGCCAGCAGCCGGTCAACGTCCAGGTTTTCGGCGGGTGGCCGGCCACTGATCTCACACGCACTACTTCGACGCGGTCGTATGACTTCTCCTATTCATTTACAAATGTTGTTGAATTTGGTGGCCGTATTTGGTATACTTTTCCCAGTAGCTTAAAACAAATAATCGAAAAGCGAGGTGCACCCCGTGGGTCTGGTTATAAGCCTTGAGTCGCGGCGTATCTCAAACGACGTCCGCAGGGCTACCGCAGCCCAGGACCAATTGCCTCTTCTACTTTCGAGGTTACTGGAAGCCGGGGCAACCGATTTCGCCAGAGTGGCCCTGGACGCATGGGGACGACGAGAACTGGAACCCGACGAACTGGTTGAACTATGCACCACATATGCGGCCGTAGCGGGCTTCGAAACCGTATAGTAGGTGACTCAAAGCAACGAACCGCCGGGTGTATGTACCCGGCGGTTCTTGCGTGTTCTCCGTCAGGATTTCAACACAAGTTTGAGCAGCGGCGCGCCAGCTGTTACCGCACCGGGAGCAAGGACTGTCAGAGTGGCGATGCGCTCGGAGTTCGTGACCACGACCGGTGAAATCAGCGACTTGCCCCGCCGGATGATGAGGTCGGGGTCAAACCGGCCGAGGGCTGTGCCGGGAGAGACGGCGGTGCCGTCGCACACCGCAATCTGGAACGGCTCGCCTCGTAGCTTCACGGTGTCAAGGCCGATGTGGATGAGGATCTCCAGCCCTTCGGGCGTGACCAGACCCAGGGCGTGGCCGCCCGGGAAGACGTGCAGGACCGTGCCCGCCACGGGGGAGAGCAGCACGCCGTCCGTCGCCTCGATGGCGATGCCGTCGCCGGCCATCCGCCCTGCGAAGACCGGGTCGGGAACCTGCTCAAGCGGAATTACCCGGCCGGTCAGCGGACTCAGAAGCGTGACTGTCCCGCCAACCGGAACAGCGGTCGGAACAGCGGTCGGAACCGCAGTCGAAGCTACGGTCGGAGCCTCTGCCTGAACTGCCGCACCGGTCCGGCTCAGGCTCATGGCCGCCCGGACTTTGGCGGCAATCTCCCCGGCGCGGACGCCCACCACCACCTGGACATCGCCGGTGCTGCCCCGGAGGACGCGCACGGCGCCCAACCGTGCGAGCCGGGCTTCGTCCAGGTTGGCCGGGTCGTGCAGTTCCAGGCGGAGCCTGGTCATACAGGCCTCAAGACCTGTAATATTAGACGCCCCACCCAAAGCCTGCAGATACGCCGCCCCTTCCTCCGTTGCCGCCGGTGCTCCGGCAGCCTCGACTTCCGGTTCCGTCTCGGGCACCTGTCCGAGAATCGGCGGACGCTGCCAACGAATAACCGCCCGGAAAGTTACATAGTACAGCGCAATCCAGGCGAGGCCAAGGGGCAGAATTAGCCAGCCATTTTGCTGAAGGTGCCAGTTAATGAGAATCATGGGTAGCGCATAGCCACCCAGATGAATGTTCAAAACGTAAGCGAGCAGGGAGGCCAACCCGGAATACAGCACGTGCAGCACCAGCAGCACGGGAGAGGCGAATATGTAGGCGAATTCCACGGGTTCGGTGACGCCGAGGCAGGCGGCCGTCAGCGCCGCGGTGGTCATGAGGCCGGCCACCTTGCGGCGCTGCTCGGGCCGGGCCTCATGCGTGATCGCCAGGGCGGCGCCGATGGGGCCGAAGCCCAACGTCAGGAAGAAGCCGCTGAGCAGCCGGCCCGCAGCGGGGTCGCCGCTCATGAACCGGAGCGCCTCACCGGCCACCAGCTTGCCGGAGGCCGGGTCCACCCAGCCGCCCAGCTGGTTGTCGACCAACTGCATGAGAATGTGGTGCAGCCCGGTGGGGATCAATAGCCGCAGCACGCCGCCGTAGACGAAGGCCCCGGTGCCGCCGGACCGGTAAATCCAACTGCCCAGGGCCACGGTCCCCTCGTGGATGGGCGGCCAGAGGAAGCCGAAACCGTAGCCCAGCACGACGCCGGCCAGCGCTGCCACAATGGGACCCATCCGCTTGCCGCTGAAGAGCGCCAGGAACTCGGGCAGCACCACGTGCTTTACCCGGTTGTAGAGCCAGGTGCAGATGGCGCCGGCCACGACGCCGCCCAGTACGCCCAGGTTGATGGTGGCATCGCCGGAGACGGCTTCGGCCACCGAGACCATGACCGCGAAACCGGCCGCCACCGACAGCGCGCCCATAGCATCGCTGTCGGTGAAACCGATGCTGATCCCGATGCCGTAGAAGAGCGGAAGCCAGGATCGGATCAGCGCCAGGCCGCCGGCTTCGATCGGGCCGATGTTTAGCTGTGTGCCGAGCGCCAGGAGTACGGCGGCCAGCGGCAGGAAGGTGATCGGGACGATCAGGCTGGCGGCGACCTTCTGGAAAAACGCCTGTTTCGATCGCACGCGTGCGGTCCCTCCTTTACCCCAGGTGGCTGAACGACACCTGCCGGATGCCCAGGGCGGCGATTTTCGCTTTCGCTTCCGGCGACGTCAGGGCGGCCAGTTCAACCTCCCGGTGCTCCCGCATGCTGGACAGGGAGCGCAGCCGGTCATCCACCTCGCCGGGGTGGCTGATCAGCTCGGTCACGCCGTCGGTCACGAAATCCAGCTGCCGGAGCAGCCCCGTCAGGTCAAAATCACCGGCCAGGGTGGCGTCCGGGTGGCGGAGGCCGCTGCCGGCCACGATCGCCGCGGCCTTGCGCAGATAGCGGTTCAAGAGCAGCCCCACCGGGTTGGCGTGCGAGAACGTGCCCGGGGGCACCATGTCGGGATAGATGTGCCGGACCGCCGGTATACCGTATTCCCGGGCCAGGTCCACCATCACCGCGGCGAAACCGGGGAATCCCTGAAGATACCGGTGCGTGTCCAGGTGGGTTGGCGTCCGGCCCAGAAGGGCGATGCCCCGCTCCACCTGTGCGGCCCATTCCCGCTTGGCTTCGGCCATGTCGACCCTAAAGCGCAGGTGGAGAATCGCCTTGGAGAACTGACCTTCACCGGTTACCAGCGACGCCACCTGCTCCTTGGGCAGCACGGGGTTGCCGGCAGTCAGGTTGAGATGAATCCCCACGCCCAGTTCCGGCGCCTCCTTCAGCATGGGCGCCAGTTCGGACGCCCAGGGGAAGTTGACCATGAAGCTGGTGGACGTAAGAATTCCCTCGCGATGGGCCTTGATGATCCCGCGGCTGACCGCCTCAGAAAGGCCGAAGTCATCGGCATTGATGATCAAGTACCGGGGCACCGTTCCCCCCTCCTCAGCTTCGGAACTGCGGCAAGTATGGCCTGTGGGCTTTCATCAATTCCGCCACGATCACTTCTGCCACCTGGCGCCTCGGCACCAGGGGATTGGCGGCTGCCGCCTCCACCGCAAGTCCGGCGTCGCCCGTGATCGATGCCGTCACGTTCAGGGTCTCGGACGTTTTGATCTGCTGGATTAACGGCGCAACCGCCTCGGCGATGGGCGGCTGGGGAATGGGTTCCCAGCCCTTGCCGTCCACCCAGGCCGGGAACTGGGCTGACCCGTCCGCCGGCAAGTTCGGGATGGTCCCGCCGTTCTTCTGCTGAATGACGAACCGGGTCCGCCGGTCCGCAGCCATGGCGGCAATGACCTGGGCGGCAAGGTCGGCGTGAGACTGGTGGCCTCGGTGCTCGGTAAGCACCGGTCGGTCGGCAGCGGCAACCTTGGCGTAATGGGCGTACAGGGCTGGCAGCCGCTCCATCAGCAATTCGGCCCGGGTCTGCCGGCCCGCCTTCAGCTTGGCGAGCATCCGGTCTTTATAGTAGTAGTAGCGCAGGTACGGATCGGGAACCATGCCGTACCGGTGGAACAGCCGGACGGTACCGGTCTCCTCGGTAAGCGGCAGGACGTTCGCCACCGGCCCCAGCACGCTCACCCACCGCTTGAGGCGGTCGATGATCTCCTGGTCATCCAACTGCACCTGCGGCGACCAGCCGCCGTGGTTGATGCCGGCGTAGCAGAGGCCGATGCGGTGGAAATCAACCCGGAGCAACTTGCCGATGGCCCACTGCACGCCTGTGGGCATGTCACAGAGGCCGATAAACCGGGCGTCCGGAAACTGCCGGAAGACGGCCTCGGTCACCATGCCCGCTGGGTTGGCATAGTTGATGATCCAGGCTTCCGGGGCCAGGCGCCGGACCTCGGCCACGATGTCCAGCATGAGCGGAATGGTGCGCCAGGCAAACGCGAGGCCGCCGGGTCCCAGGGTCTCCTGCCCGATGACGCCGTACTTGAGCGGAATCCGCTCGTCCAGCGCCCGGGCTTTGAAGCCACCCGCCCGGGGCTGGGTCAGAATGAACCGGGCACCGGTAATGGCTTTGGCCCGTTCGGTGGTCGCGGTGACGGTCAGGTCGGCCCCGACAGCCCGCACCATGCCCCGTGCCAGCTTTGCGATCACATCGAGGTTGGGCGCGTCAATGTCGTGCAGCGCCAGTTCCCAGCCGGCGAACACCTGCCGCTCCTTCAGCAGCCCGTCGATGATGTCCGGCGTGTAGGCGCTCGCCCCGCCGATGATCACCAGCTTCATTGTACCTGTCCTTCCCGTAAATAGATCGGATTGGAGAAGATCCACCCACGGCCGTTCAGCCACGCCTCCACCCGGTAGACGCCCGGTCCCTGGTCCGTGACCTGCAGGTCGCAATCAAGCGTTTGGGCGATCGGTTGTCCGTCCTTGAGAATCCGCAGGCGGGGGGCGCCGCCGTATCCACGTGGCGTGCGGGTCGAAAAGTGCACCCCGCCGGCGCCGGCCACCTGGATTTCCTGACCCATGAACGCCCACTCGCCCCGGGTCCGGGCCAGGAACGTAAAGCCCGCGGGGTCGCCCTCCTCGTGGTTGGCCAGGAAGCAGCGACCCTGGCGCAAGGCGTCCATCACCAGGCGCCGGTCTTCACTCATTCTGTGGCTGAAGGGCTCCGCCAGCAAGAGGTGTGTTCGGATGGTGCGAAACGACTTGAGGTAGGGGTGAATGACGAATTCCCGGCCCATGACCCGGCGCTTGACGCCGTGGGCGTCCACGCCGCCGATGCCCGCCACCCGCCGGGTCCGGCCCAGTTCATCCCACCTGTCCAGGGTCCGGGGGTCGGGGGCGTGGGTCGCCCGCTTCCAGTCGGCGATGGCGCGCACCGTCGCGGGGACGGTCTGGCAGTGGCCGATCCACTCGGAGAAGTAGTTCCAGACCTCCATCCCGGTGATGGACGGGTCATGGACGACGGACCAGTCTTCCCATGAATAGCTATTCTGCCCCAAGACCGGGCTGCCGTGCTCGAAGGGATGCGCCATGAAGCCAATGCCCCCCTGCGCCGCTACCGCGGCGACATACTCCGCCGGCGGCAGGTGCGGGCTGATGGCCTGCGTGATGCCCAGGGCCAGGTAATGGTTGTTGCGGGGGGTGATTTCGCAGCCCATGAGCAGCAGCGTGTTCTGATGCCACTGCTCCCCGATTTCGTACAGGGGGGCCAGAGTGTCGTGGTCCGTCATGATCAGGTAGTCGAGGCCGGCGCGGTTGGCGGCGTCAGCAATGACCGGCACCGACTCCGCTCCGTCAGAGTACGTGCTGTGGCAGTGAATGACGCCGGAGACTTCGTGCAGAGCAGGAGGGGTCAGACCTTTCATGGCTCTCCACCCAACCTTTCTGATCCGGTTCTGCGGAACCTTCCTTAGTAGTTCACCTTTTCAGGCAACCTTTCCTCTCGAACGGCGAAACAGCCGCTCACCGTTCAGGTTTATGCGCGGACGAAAAAAGAAGGAGAGCCATGGCTCTCCCTGCCTCTCCTACTCGCTGCCCTTGCTGCCGCCGCCGCCCTTGTCGCCACCGCCGCCCTTATCTTTATCGGTGTCCTTCTCTTTCTTATCGGTGTCCTTCTCTTTCTTATCAGTGTCCTTGTCTTTCTTATCAGTGTCCTTGTCTTTCTTCTCGGTCTTCTCCGGCGGCTGCTCGCCGCCACGTTTTTGCGGGCCGGTGCAGGCTGCGGCTCCGACCATGAAGCTGATGCAAAGTGCGGCCGCCGCCAGGCGAATTCCCAGGCGCTGAAACACTTAGAGGTCCCCCTCTCAAATCTGTCCTGTGGTCGTTATCATGCCCCGACGACCCGGTCGCATACTGCGGCCAACCGGTGGCGAATGCTACAGCCCACAGGCATCATGAGGGGGCATCGCTTTGCACGCCAAGAAATCGATTCTGGGGATGCTGGCCGTGGCGCTCATCATCGCCGCATGTGGCTGCGCACCTGGCGCCATGCGCCGCCCGGCGCCGGGACCGGGACCGGCTCCTTCGCCGGCCGCGCCAATGCCGGGCACCGGCGGCCAGGGGGCCGGCAACGGCGGTTCCACGAACACCGGGGACGGGCTCCGGCAGGAAGGCATGCTGGCTTACCCGTCGCCCCGAGCTGGCTCGTCATACGACGATACGTCCACCGGCGTCTCAACAATTGCATCGGCCGTGCCCGGGGCGGGCCGGGCTTTCGCGGTGGTGCTCGGCAACGTCGCCCTGGTGGGCCTCAACACCGGTGACCGGGCCGTCCACCGGAAAGTCGCAGAACAGATTCATACATCGTTCCCGCACATCGCCGAAGTGCGGGTCAGCGCCGACCCGACGGTGGCCCGACGGCTGGACGAGATCGGCAGTCGCATCCGGACGCAGCGGACGATTCTGCCGTACCTGGGGGAACTGGCGGCGCTGTCGGGAACCATGACGCCCGCCAGGTGACGCTCCGGGGCACCTGTTTGCTGCCCGGCAGTTTGCGCCGGAAATCGTCGCAGCGCAGGTACCCGCTTCGCTTCCGCGTGGCCAACTGAGACCTGGAGGGAGAGCCGTGTCACTCTGGCAGTCGCTGATGCAGTTGCTGGACCCGGCGTCCGGGCGGGAAGACGAGCCTTTCAGCCTGGGCGATGACGATGGGGCGCCGGCGGCTGAACAGGAGGGAGCGTCCCGCCTGATGGCGGACGCCCAGCTGCGGGCCGAGGGGATCATGACCCACATCGACAACCTGCTGGAGGCGCAGGGCACCGGCAAGAAAGGGCTGGAACAGGCGGGCGACCTCTCCGTTTCCCTCAAGGAGAACACGGAGCGCATGAAGGCGACTTTCCGGATGCCGGAAAACATGGATCTGATCGTCCGGGAGATCACGGTGGCCACGCAGCCGCCGACGCCGGCGGCGGTCTTTTTCATGGAGGGTCTGGCAGATAAAACCAACCTCAACCGGGACATTCTGGGTCCGCTCATGCTGCTCTCGCACCTGGACCACCACCAGGACGGCGAGGGCGATGCCGGACCGACGACGTTCACGATCAGTACCGTGGTCAAACGGCTTTTGCCGGGGCACCAGGTCACCGAGAAGCATGACCTGGAGGCGATTACGGATTCGCTGTTGTCGGGCGACTCGGTGCTTTTTTTCGAGGGGTCCAGCACAGCACTGGCCGTGGAGACCAAAGGATTTCCGATGCGGTCCGTGGGCGAACCCAAAACCGAGAAAGTGATTCAGGGCCCCCACGACGCCTTTGTGGAGGCATTCCGCGTCAACGTCTCCCTGGTGCGCCGGCGCCTGAAGGACCCCCGGGTGATTACGAAAGTGCTGACCGTGGGCCAGATTAGCAAAACGTACGTGGCCGTCCTGTGGATTGACGGCATCGCCACACCAAAACTGGTAGCTGAAGTGAAGCGGCGCATTGAGGCGGTAAACGTCGATATCGTGGGCGGGGCAGGAATCCTGGAGCAGTACATAGAGGACAACCCCTCGTCGCTCCTGCCGGGGATGCTTACCACCGAGCGGCCGGACCGGGTGGCAGCCTATCTGTCCGAAGGGCATGTGGCGGTCTTTGTGGACAACAGCCCGCAGGCACTGATCTGCCCGATTACCTTCTGGTCCTTGCTGCAGACGGCGGAAGACTACTACCTGCGCTTCCCCTTCGGGTCGATTCTGCGATTTGTCCGGATGGCGGCGCTGCTGGTCGCCCTCCTGGTGCCGGCGCTTTACATCGCCGTGGTCAATTATCACCCGGAGATGATTCCGACAGAGCTGATGCTCTTTGTCGCCTCAACCCGGGAGAACGTGCCGCTGCCGGCGGTGGTGGAACTCGTTCTGATGGACCTGGCCTTCGAGCTGATCCGGGAGGCGGGGACCCGGATTCCGTCTGTAATCGGGTCGACGATCGGTCTGGTGGCCTCCCTGATTCTCGGGCAGGCGGCGGTTGAAGCGAAGATCGTGAGCCCGCTGCTGATCTTGATTGTGGCGCTGACCGGGCTGGCCTCGTTCGCCATTCCGAACTACATGACCAGCTTCGGCGTGCGGTCGCTCAGGTTCATGTTGGTGGGTGCGGCCACCGTGCTGGGGTTCTACGGGGTGGCGGCGGCGCTGTTTATCATGACGGTGCACCTCGCGGCCATGCAGTCGTTCGGCGTCCCGTTCCTCTCCCCGGTGGCACCGTCCCGGGGCGGCCTTTCCGACGTGCTGGGGCGGGGTCCGCTCTTCCGGATGGAGATGCGCCCGGGTTACACCCACCCGCTGGACCGGCGGCGGCAGGGTGAGATCATCCGGACCTGGGACCCGAAGGCCGGGCCGGCGGCCGAAAAAGGAGGCAACTCATGAAAAGCCGGGCGGGACAGATCGGGCTTACTCAGGGCGTCATCCTGGTCTACGCGATCCTGGCGGCCAAGCTGTTCATTCAGTACCCGTCGTTTCTGATCAATGTGGGCGGCCCGGCGGCGTGGCAGGTCGCCCTGATCATGACGGGGGCCGGGTTGGTGCTCTTTTTGCCCATGTCCGCCCTGGCGAGACGATTCCCGGGGCAGGGTCTGGGGAAAATCAGCGAAACGGTGGCGGGGCCGTACGCCGGGCCGCTGCTTTCCCTGACGGTGGCGGCGTGGCTGTTTGCGACGGTGGTGATCGGGCTCCGGGCCTTTACCGAGACGTTTATCATGGCGATTCTGCCCACGACGCCGCCCAGTGTGCTCGCCATCGTGATTCTGCTGTGCGTAATCTACGCTGCGCACCGCGGCATTGAGCCGCTCAGCCGGGCAACCCAGATGCTCTTTCCGGTAATTGCCGCCGGGATCTTTCTGGTGCTGCTCTTCAGCCTGCCCCGGGCCGATGCCAGCCGGCTGTACCCGTTCCTTGGCTTCGGGCCTTCGCCCACAATTTCCGGGGGCCTTTTCTACAGCGGCATCGCGGCAGAAGCGATGGTGCTGCTGGTGGTGGGGCATGCCTTTGAAGACCCGGAGAGCCTGCACCGCAGCGGGCTATACGGGATCCTGCTGTTCGGCCTGACCGCCGCGGCGACGGTATCGATTCTGGTGATGATTTTCGGGGCGCCGGACGCTGCCCAGCAGTCCTTTCCCATGTTCAACCTGGCCCGGCTGGTCTACCTGGGCCGGTTCCTCCAGCGGACTGAGGCGTTTATGGTCATGTTCTGGATCTTTGCGGTGGCCGTGCGGCTCTCGGCGCTCTTTTACGCCGGCGTCGTGTTGCTGACGGAGGCGCTGCGCCTCCCCTGGTACCGGCCGCTGGTCTACCCGATGGCGGTCCTGGCCATGTCGCTGTCGTTGCTGCCCAAGGACTTCGTCACGGTGATCCGCATTGACCGGGACTGGCTGCGTCCGCTGGGGCTGGCGCTGGTAGCCATTCCCGTGGTGCTGCTGGTGCTGGCCGCGGTACGGCGCAAGGGAGGCGAAACCCATGCAGCTTAAGCGGGCGGCGTGCCTCTTACTGGCGCTGGTCACGCTGTTTGTCGCGACCGGCTGCTGGGACCGGCGGGAGCTGGAAGAGACGGGCTTCGTGCTGGCTCTGGGCGTGGACAAAGGCGAACAGAGCCGGTATGCCATTACCGCCATGATTGCTATTCCGGCGAAAATGGCCGGCGGCGGCAAAGGCGGCGGTGGCGGGGGCAAGGATAAGCCGGTTCTGCAAACGACGGTGGAGGCGCCCACGATCGCCGGTGCGATTTCACTGATCGACAGCTACCTGGACCGGCGCGTGTCGCTCCTGCACACCAAGGCGCTCTTCATGGCAGAGGATTTGGCCCGGGAAAGCGGTCTGAACACCATGGATGAATTCGTCCGCTTCCGGCAGGCGCGGCGGACGATTTTTTACATCGTGACAAAAGGCAAGGCGGCCGCCTTCCTCAAGAAGATGGACGTACAGCAGGAGAAGGACCCGCAGCGATTCATCGAGCAGATGACCTACAATTCCCGGGCCACGGCCATGATTCCCGCCGCGAGCCAGATTCAGCAGTTTGTCACGTCGGTGAACACCGGCTACACGCAGCCGATCACGTACTATGCGGCGATCAAGGACGAGGGCGAGGCCCAGGCAGCGGTGCCCAAGCCAGAGCAAGTGGCGGCCGGCGATTTTGCCGCCGGCGACCTGCCCCGTAAAGGCGGGCCGAACCTGGAACTGTTCGGTGCGGCTGCCTTCAGGCGTGACCGCATGGTAGGCGTGCTGACCGGCGAGGAGGTCCGGTACGTCCTTCTCCTGCAGGATCAATTTCAGCGGGGCTACTTCAACATTGCCGACCCCCGGGCCCCGGGCAAGTATGTCTCCCTGGACGTGCGGCGGGGGCGGCCGATGACCATTGCAGTGGACCTGACGGGGGACCGGCCACGGCTGGACATTGTGGTGTCGCTGGAAGGTGAGATCCTGGCCATGCAGCCGGGGATCGACTATACGGAGCCGGAGTTTCAGCCCCGGCTGGAGGCGGCGGCCGCCGCCGAAATCCGGCGGGGCATGCGGGGGCTGGTCCAGAAAACGCAGGAGTGGAACACCGACGTGATCGGGTTTGGGTCCCATGTCGTCCGGCAGTTTCCGACGGTGGCAGCCTGGGAGTCGTTTAAGTGGCCCGAACACTACCAGGACGCAAACGTTCGCGTCGAAGTCCGGATGACGCTCCGGCGGTTCGGCGTGCAGTTAAGCCCGCCCAAGGCGGCACGGTAGCCTGTGAGAGGGAGCGGTTCGGGTGGAGTTGATCGGTCGGATTGCGACGCTGCTGGTGCTGGCGCTCGTCACTGTCTACACGGTAAACTACGGGCGCTGGGCCCTGCGGCGGGGCCATGTGCGGGGGGCCGTGGGCTTGTTTCTTCTGGCTGCGGCAACTTTTCTGGTGCCGGGACTCATGCTGCTCTTGCGCGGATGACCCCCGCTTTTGGGCGCACCGGTGCGTATGGTATTCTCTGAACCCGTGCAATTAGAGGAGATGGCCCAGACGTCGGCGAAAGCGGCGGGCCAGGTCCAGACGACCGGCGGCGAACGTGCGCTGGAGGGCTTGGTTGGCCATGCGCCTGGCTTCGACGCCGTTTTCGGGCGCTTCAGCCAGGGCCAGCCAGGCTCTGGCCATTTCCCATTCCAGGCCGGGGGACGGGCCGTCGTCCCGAAGCGCCTGGGCCGCCAACACCTGCCGCGCTTCGTCGTACCGCTCGTGCTCCAGAAGGACGCCGACTTTTTGCTGGCAGATGCGCGCTTTTAGCTCCAGGGAAACCGAGTCGGAAGCCGCTTCAGCCTCCTCAAGGAACCGGAGGCACTCCGTTGCGTTGCTTTCGGCCGAGGCCACCGTGGCCCGGAGCACAAAGAGTGCTGCCGTGCCGCCGGTCAAGGCACCTTCGTTCTGAGAGACCTCCGCGTCGATCGTCTCGACCGCCGCCCGGGCCCGCCGGATGTCGTTCATGCGGCAGTAAGCGTGGGTGAGTCTGGCGAGCGCTTCACACTTGATCCAGGCATCCCCCAGCAGGTTGGCCAGGCGAACCGCCTCTTCGCCGTGCAGGACCGCCGCCGGGCTAATCTGGTGGAGCTCCTCCGTATAGACCCAGCAGATGAGGCTGTGCAGCCGGGCGGCCTGCCTTCGGCTCAGGCGCCCGGAACGGAGAGCGTACTGCGCCCGTTCCATCGCCTCCCGGTGCCGGCCCTGCCGCACCAGACCCTGAATGGTCCGGTATTCCTCGGCACTGTCGTACCAGCGGGGTTCATTCAAAACTGACCGCCCCCCGTGTTTGCCAGATATTGGTATTATAGCAGGCGCCACCGTCACGGGCAACTCCATGGTGAGTTCCGGAAGCGCTGGTGTATAACGTCCAATTTAACCATCAAGTTCCCGTTGTGGACAGACCTGCGATACTCTATCGTGATGTATGTAAGGCTATGTGTCAGTATAGGTCTGGTGACATAAGGAGGAGCCGAATGTTTACGCAGGAACTCGGGATTGATCTCGGGACAGCCAACACCGTGGTCGTGGCGCGACGCAAGGGCATCGTGGCGACAGAACCGTCGGTGGTCGCCGTGGACCGCAAGACGAAGTCCATCGTGGCCGTGGGCGCTGAAGCCCGCCAGATGATCGGCCGGACGCCGGATTCGATCATGTCGATCCGGCCGGTCCAGGCCGGCGTAATCTCTGATTTGAACTATAGCACCACGCTGCTCAAATACTTGATTCACGGTGTCTCCTCCAGCCGCTGGCTGCGCCCGCGGGTGATTCTGACCATGCAGTCCTCCGCGTCCGAAGTGGACCGGCGGACACTGGCGGAGGCCGCCGTGCAGGCGGGGGCCGGCGAAGTATACCTGATGGAGCAAACCGTGGCCGCCGCCCTCGGCGCGGGGCTGCCGGTGGCCCAGGCGACCGGTTCGCTTCTGGTGGACGTGGGCTCGGGCACCATTTGCGCATCGGTCATCTCGCTGGGGGGCGTGGTGGTCTCCAACTCTTCGGGCATGGCCGGCGACACGCTGGATGAAGCGATTATCCGCTATGTGAAGCGGGAGCATAGCCTGCTGATCGGCCAGCCTACCGCCGAACGGCTGAAATTGCGCCTGGGTTCTGCCGTGCCGGGCGTGTCCGGGTCGGCGACCGTAGCCGGCCGGCTGGTAACCACGGGCATGCCGGCGGCGGTGCTGATCAAGGCCGGGGAAGTCTTCGAAGCGCTGAACGACTCGCTGGCCCAGGTGGACAGCCTGGTCCTGAACCTGCTGGAGCGGACGCCGCCAGAACTGCTGGCTGACATCAGTTCGAGCGGCATCACGCTCACGGGCGGCGGAGCGCTGCTGCGAGGGCTTGATCTGCGGCTCTCCCAGGTGACCTCCCTGCCGGTCCGGGTGGCCGACTCGCCCATGGAGACGGTGGCCATGGGCACCGGTCAAGTGCTGGAAGGCAAGCAGCGGGTACCGCTCCGCCGGATCAAGCCGTAACGGCCACACGCCCGAACTACGAGTCCGGTATCCCCTGTGGATACCGGACTCGCCGTATTTCCGGAGCGAAACCGGGGGAAATTCGCCTGGGGAACGGCCAAGATCACCGATTTCAAACGAGGATTTCTCAGGGTCTATATGGAAATAATTGGTAACTCATTGCATTCGACTTCAAGGGGGCTCTCCTGGTGGATCGTTGGTCTGGGTATCTGAACACACATAAGGACCGGTTTCTCGGCGAGTTACTTGGCCTGCTGCGCATCAAGAGCGTGTCAACGGACCCGGCGTACCAGGCTGAAGTCCGGGGCGCCGCCCGCTGGACGGCTGACCGCATGCACCAGGCCGGGATCGAGGGCGTGCGGGTCATGGAGACCGGCGGCCATCCCGTGGTTTACGGTGAGTGGCTGCATGCACCCGGCAAGCCGACGGTGCTGATTTACGGGCACTTCGACGTGCAGCCCGCCGATCCGCTGCAGTTGTGGACCTCGCCGCCGTTTGAGCCGCTGGTCCGCGACGGACGGGTCTACGCTCGGGGCGCCAGCGATATGAAAGGTAACCTGGTCCTGCCGATCCTCGCCTGTGAGGCGTGGCTGCAAACAGAAGGCGCCCTGCCCGTAAACGTAAAGTTCCTGTTCGAAGGGGAAGAAGAGATCGGCAGTCCGTCGCTGGCCCCCTTTATTACCGACCACCGCGAGTTGCTGGCCTGCGACGTGGCTGTCAGCGCCGACTCCGCACAGTACAACGAGGAGCAGCCGGCTCTCTGGGTCGGACTGCGGGGTCTCTGCGGCGTGCAGATCGGCGTGCGCAGCGCCGCCACCGACCTGCATTCCGGGGTCATGGGCGGCATCGCCCCCAACGCCGTGCACGCGCTGGTGCGGATCATCGACTCCCTGCGCAGTCCCGACGGGCGGATTCTGGTCAAAGGGTTCTACGACGACGTTCTCCCCCTCAGCCAGGCGGAGCGGGAGGCGCTGGCCCGCCTGCCCGACGACACGGCGGCGATCAAGCGGCAGACCGGCATCCGGGCGGTCTGCGGGGAGCCGGGTTTCACGCCGCTTGAGCGCAACTGGGTGCGCCCAACGCTGGATGTAAACGGCATGTGGGGCGGCTTCCAGGGGGAAGGCTCCAAGACGATTATCCCCTGCGAAGCGCACGCCAAAATTACCTGCCGGCTGGTACCGAACCAGCATCCCGAGCGGATTCTGGAGTGCCTCAAGGCGCACATCGCGGCCCATTCGCCGGCGGAGGTGGCGGTGTCGGTTTCGCCCATGTGCGGCCATGCGGAGTCGTACATGGTTTCACCCGACCACTGGGGTATGGCGGCGGCCGGTCACACCCTGGCCACCCTGTACGGAAAGGCGCCCTTCCACATGCGGATGGGCGCCACTGTGCCGGTCACGGCCCTGTTCCTGAAGTTGCTGGGTGTCGACACGGTCTCGTTCGGCTTCGGCATGGACGACGAGCAGATTCACGCGCCCGATGAGTTTATCCGGCTGAGCAATTTCGAGCAGGGCCAGCGGGCCTTCTGCATGCTGCTGCCCGAGCTGGGTCTGCGGGGGCCGGCCCGGTAACCAATTCGACGGCGTGGGAAGCCGCATCGGCCCAAAGGACGAGGGTGCGGTCTGTCTTGCGTCCGATGGCCGCTGGTGATCCATGCGTTATCGTAAGGTACGAGGTCCGATGATGAACGGCTGCCGGGCAGGGGGTGAAGCACTGTTAGCATCTCGCTCGGAATGGTGACCGTGATGCCAGGGGTCCTCATCGCCCTGAAGTGGCTCCTGATACTCGTGGGCTGGATCCTGGCGCTCGTTCTGCTACTGGTCATGGCCCTGCTTTTTCTGCCCCTGGATCTCTCCGGCCGTACGGATTCCGACCTGCATGCCGACGAATGGGGCGAGGAGCTGGAAGGGGCGGTTCGGTGGCAGTTGCGGCTCCGGTGGGGCTGGGGACTCTTCCTGGTCGGACTGGCGGGCCGGTGGCTGACCGTGGAGCAGGCTGAAGTGCGGCTGATGGGCATTCGCCTGCGTTCCCGGAAGCGCCCGCAGCCGGTGAAGGCGAAGACGGAGAAACCAGCGCCGGCCAAGCGCCGCCGGATGACGCCGGACCTGACCAAAGCCCTGATCCAGGAGGGGCTGCGCCTGTTGGACCGAGTCTGGCGGGACCTGGGCTTGCAGGTGGAAGGCGAAGTTGCCTACGGCCTCGACGACCCGGCCCTCGTCGGGTGGTGTGAGGCGCTCCTCTGGACGGCCGGCCGCCCGGCGGCCGTGCGGGTGACGCCGGACTGGCTGGACCCCCGCCTGGAAGGTTGGCTTCAGTTCCGTGGACGCATCTTTGGCGTGGAGTTCCTGGCGGCGCTGCTGGCAGCGCTCAAGAATCCTGTGCTGCGCCGCCATCTTGTTTCAGGCTTCAGAGCTAAACTGTTCGGTCGAAAAACCAAATTCAGGAGGTCATTGACATGACGGATGCTCTTCAGACGATTGTCCAGACCCTGGAAAAGAACCTTTCCACCAAGCAGGTCTTCGGTGAGACGCTTGTGATCGGCGGCGTGACGATGGTGCCGGTGATGGATCTCAGCTTCGGCTTTGGCGGCGGGATGGGTGAGGGCCGCAGCAAGGATAGCGAGAGTGGCACCGGCGGCGGCGGCGGTGGTGCGGCCAAGCTGGCGCCGAAGGCGATTCTGGTGATCAGCGAGGGCAAGGTCAGCGTGCTGCCGATTACCAAGGGCGGGCCCATGGATAAGATCATGGAGGCTCTCCCCGGCGTGCTCGAGAAGGTCTTGCCCAAGAAGGGCGAGGAGAAGGCCGAAGTGAAGGCCGAGGAGCAGTAGCGGTCGGGTTGGCGGGTCGCGTATCGCCTGAGGCGGGTGTTCCGGGCAAGACCGGGGCACCCGCCTTCGTGATGCGGGGGTTCCGGAACCATTCTTGGCCGCAGATTTCGCACATGGCGCAGATGGGAACAGGACCAGGGCAATCCACGCCCTGGTCCTGCATACCTATACGACCTCATTCATGCCTCATCAACCAGATCTACTTCACCGCATTCGCGGCGGCCTCGTTGGCCTTCAGTTCGGCCTGGCGGGCCAGGTCGATGGCGTCGGCCAGACCCTGCAGGGCCTTGGGCGGGTTGTGGAAGCCCATGGAGTTCTCGGCGGAGTTCAGGTCCCAGTAGAACTGGGCCTGCCGGTGCAGCTGCCGGGCCTCGTCGAGCTTCTTGGCGTCGACGCCGGGGACGGCCTTGGCCTTTTCGATCGCCAGGATGGCGGACTTGTTGGCTTCGCCGGCCCGGTCGAGCGAAGACTTCATGCGGTCCTGAATGTTCAGGATGTTGGCCTTCATGACGTCCTCGGATTCCTTATGGCACTGCGTGCAGGACTGCTTGAAGGTGCGCATCGGGGACGTCCACCAGTGGGACGTGATCTTGGACTCGCCCTGCTTGACGAACGGCATATGGCAGTCGGCGCAGGAGAGGCCGGCCTTCTCATGGACGCTGCCCTGGAACATCTCATATTCCGGATGCTGCGCTTTCAGCATGCCGCCGCCGGTCTGGGTGTGGGTAAAGTCGCTGAAGCCCTGCTCCTGGTAGTAGGCGTACATGTCTTTCCACTCGAAGCCCTTGTCCCACGGGAAGTAGACCTTGTTGTTATCCTTCGGATTGAAGTAATATTCCACGTGGCACTGGCCGCACACGGCGGAGCGCATCTGCTCGTTGGTGAACTTCTCCACCGGGGTCCCGCGCCGCGCCATGGCCTCGGTGAAAGCCGGTCGGGTGACCCGCAGCTCCATGGTGGCCGGGTCATGGCAGTCGGAGCAGGAGATCGGGTGCACGAACAGATCCTTGTTATTGCCTTCCAGCAACTTGGTGTTGAAGAAGGCGTTGCCCATTTTCGCGACGAGCCCGGGGACTTCCGCCGACTTGCAGTACATGCAGGTCAGGTTGGTGGTGGGGCCGATACGGGCCGTCTTGGTCTCGCCGATGGTGTCGGAGAGGACGTAGAGATGGCCGCGGGCCTCGTTGTACTCCTTGGCGAAGGCGTTGCCGTTCCAGAGCGTCCGCATGTACGGATACTGGTCCAGCTTGGACTTCTTCACTTCCGAGGAGTTGTACTTGAGGGCCGGCGGGTTGTTCTCCTTGTTCTTCAGGTAGGACGCGTAGACTTCCGGGAACAACTTCTCAAACGCTGCCGGATCCGTGGTGTTCTTATCCAGGTTTGTGGTGATCTTCTTCTCGGTGGGAATTTCCCGGGACGAGACGGCGGAGAACAGAACTCCGGCCACCAGGATGACTGCGGCCACCACCCCGCCAATAATAAGCCAAGGACGCTTCATGCTTTTCTCTTACCTCCTGTCACTGGCCCCGGGCAGGGCGCTGGTGCGGCGAAAGCCGGTGGCAGCTGGTGCAATTGCCCAGCTTGTCCTGGTGCAGATTCTGCACCACTTCCTTGTGGCACCCGTAGCAGTTGACCTGCATGGCAGTTTGATCCGCCGCGGGCAGGTGCAGGACTTCGGGTTCAGTCTTGTTCAGGGTGACCATGACGTGCCTGGTCGCGACCTGAAGTTCATCGACGGGACGCTGGAAGAAGCCGCCGGAGCTGTGACACGCCAGACAGCCGACTTCCTTGTGATCCGACTTCATATAGGAAGCAACCTCAGACTCCATGTAGTGGCATACGCCACACGTGGTGGGATTCGCAATCACTTTGGCGGCGCCGTGGGACTGCAGACTGACTGCGAGAACCAGGAAAAGGCCAAACAGAACGCCTACGGTAATCAGGATGCGCTGGCCCCATTTGCGCAAATGGATTCACCCCCTCATTCTTGCGATATGGTCTTGAGGCGATGCGGTCTTGAAGCGATTGGTCTTGAGGCAAGTGGTCTTGAGGCAAGTGGATTCATGGGTCAAACCGCACAATAATGGCGGCAGGGTCCACAGGACAAACGTGTTCGCAAAGCCCGCAACCGACGCATTCCCGGGGATCCACCATCGGGGTCCAGGGACTCCTGGACTCGTCCAGCTTCAGTGCTTTCCCTTGCAGAGGGCATACGACGAAGCAGGACCGGCAGAGCACCCCGTTACTCGGCAGGCACCGGCTGTGGTCGATTTCGGCGACGCCCATGTGAATCTTTTCACCTGGGCGCAATGAGAGCGCTCCGGACGGGCAGATGTCGACGCACTTGTTACAGAGGTCGCACCCCTCCCGGCGGGGTTCGATGTAGGGCGAGCCGTTATCCAGGCGGATGGCCTTGCGGGGACAAACCTGCGCGCACTTGCCGCACCGGATGCAGAGGGCCTGGAACAGAGTTTCCGTCTGGGCTCCCGGCGGGCGGAGAGCCGGCCGGGGCCGTTGGGTCATGGCGGCCCGGGCAGATCGGCCGAAAGCCGTTACCAGGGCTGCGGCACCAAGCATCACCAGGGCCTGACGGCGCCCGGGGTCCGGGCTCGGGTCGAATCGGAATGCCAGTGCGTCCGATGGACATACGTCGATACATTCCCCGCAGGCGATACAGGCCGACGGGTCGGCGATGGGGACTCCCTTCCCGCTGACCGCGTCCTGGAGCACGAACTTGGACTGGGGGCAGGCGGTGAGGCAGTGGCCGCAACGCCCGCAGTGTTCGGCGTCGAGCGCAACGCGCAGGGCGCCCAGCCGGGAGAGCAGGCCGAACGTAACGCCCGCCGGGCAGAGCGTCCGGCACCAGAAGCGCCTGGCTACCAGTAGGTCAGCCAGGGCCACTACCGGAAGGATCAGCGCCTCCCAGGCAAGGCCGAAAAGCAGCAGCCTCGCCAGGTTACCCTGGGGACTGAACCGTTCGAAGAGCGGCTGGCCGGCCAGGAGGCCACCGGCGAGGAGCCCGCCGGCCAGCGCCCAGCCGAGCCAGTCCGGCACCCGCCGGTCCTTGAGCCGCAAGGTCCGCCGGAGGGCGTCGACGCCCTCCAGCAAAAGCCCGAGCGGGCAGATCCACCCGCAGAAGACCCGCCCGAGGAGCAGATTCAGCAGCACCACGGGCAGTGCCGCCACCGCCAACGGCAGGACCCCGACCTGAAGCGCTGCGTACGGATCGGCCAGATGCAGCCGCCCGAACAGCAACGACGCGGAGTAGGTGCCGAGGAAGAACGTGAATCCGGCCAGCGGCGAGAGGAGCAAGGCCGCTGCAATCAATTGGACGAGACGCCGCAGGCGATGCCACATAAGCGCTATCTCCATTGTAGCTATTCGTTACACAAACAGTCTATACCTTCTCAATCTTGACGGCTGCCAGTTTGTATTCCGGCTGGGCCGAAATCGGGTCAACGGCGTCGTTGGTCACGATGTTGTGGAGCTTATCCACCGCGTCCTCGTGCCAGAGCGAGAACAGCATGCCGGGCTGCGGTTCGCCGCGTCCGCCGACTCGGGCCGGAATGACGATGGCGCCGCGCCTGGACGTGATGCGCACCTTGTCGCCGGACTTGATGCCCATTTTCTGGGCGTCCTGCTTGTTGACCTCGACGTAGAACTCCTCGACCTGCTTCTTCAACTCGGGCACCCGGCCGGTCATGGTGATCGTGTGCCAGTGCTCGAGGACCCGACCGGTCGAGAGGTAGAACGGGTAGTCGGGCGATACTTCTTCGGCCGGGCCCTTGTACTGCCGGGCGAAAATGACCGCCTTGCCGTCGGGCTTGCCGTAGAACTTGATGCCCTCTTCCGCGGTCACCTTCGGGTCGCTCGGGGCGACGTACCGCATGGAGGTGCCGTCGGGGGTCTTGTCGGTGACCGGCCAGCGCAGGCCGCGGGCCGCCACGTACTTGTCGTAGGTGGCCATGTCCATGCCGGTGCCCAGGGTCAGCTCGCGGTACTCGTTCCAGATGTCGGCGTTGGTCTTGTACTTCTCAAAGTACTGGCCGTAGCCCATGCGCTTTGCGATCTCCAGGAGAATCCAGACATCGGGTTTGGCCTGGCCGGGCGGGTCGATCGCCTTGGCGATATGCTGGGTCCGGCGCTCGGCGTTGCCGAAAATGCCTTCCTTCTCCACCCACGTCGCGGCCGGGAGCACCACGTCGGCCAGTTCGGTCGTACGGGTCGGGTAGATTTCGGTGACGACCAGGAACGTCTTCTTCATGCCTTCCCGGTACTTGTTGACGTTGGGCAGCGAGTGGCCGGGGTTTGTGCACATGACGAGCATGCCCTTGATGGTCCCGTCGACCGTGGCCTGGAACATTTTCATGAGCGGCAGGCCGTTGGTGGGCTTGATGTTCTTGGCATCGACGCCCCAGACCTTGGCGACCTGGGCCCGGTGGTCGGCGTTGGCGATGACCCGGTGGGCCGGCAGCAGGTGGGACAGGGCGCCTACCTCCCGGACGGAGCCGCAGGCGGACGGCTGGCCGGTCAGCGAGAACGGCGTGGAGCCAGGCTTGCAGATTTTGCCGGTGAGCAGGTGCAGGTTGTGAATCTGGGTGTTCAGCGCGGTGCCGATGACCCGCTGATTGATGCCCATGGTCCACATGGAGACGATGTTCTTGCCTTTTTCGCCGAACATCCGGGCGACCTGTTTGATGACATCGGCCTTCACGCCGGTGATCCCTTCCGCCCACTCCGGCGTCATGGGCGCCAGGAATTTGCGGAAGTCCTCGAACGACATGGGGTTGGTGCCGTCGCTATAGTTACAGTGCTTGCTGACAAAGTCGGCGTCCACCAGGTTTTCGTTCACGATCACGTTGGCCATGGCGTTCAAAATGGCGCTGTCGGTGCCGGGCTTGAACGGCAAGGAGATGTCGGCCGTGTCATGCATCCGATGGCGCCGCGGGTCGGCGACGATCAACTTGACGCCGGGGTTGGCGTTCTTCCGGTCGGTAATGCGGGAGAAGAGCACCGGGTGGCACTCGGCCATGTTGGCGCCGATGACGAAGTAGTAGTCGGCCTTGTCGAGGTCGTCGTAGGTGCCCATGGGCTCGTCCTTGCCGAAGGTCTGGGTGTAGCCCGCCACGGCAGAGGCCATACAGGTCCGGGGATTGCCCTCGACGTTGTTCGTGCCGATGCAGCCCTTGTACAGCTTGTTCGCGAGGT
Source organism: Symbiobacteriaceae bacterium (assembly GCA_036504075.1). Classification (GTDB taxonomy): domain Bacteria; phylum Bacillota; class Sulfobacillia; order Symbiobacteriales; family Symbiobacteriaceae; genus DASXVX01. The sequence continues at coordinate 28,569 of DASXVX010000030.1, forward strand.
AGGACTCCTCGGCCACCGTCTGGCCGGAGCCGTAGAAAGCGAGGGCGTCCGGGCCGTCCTTGGCGGCGATCTCCTTGAAGGTCTTGGCGACCAGGTCCAGCGCCTCGTCCCAGGTGGCCGGCACCAGCTTGTCGTCCTTGCGGATCAGCGGGGTGGTCAGCCGGTCCTGGCCGTACATGTACTTGTGCAGGAAGAACGCCTTGACACAGAGCAGCCCCTTGTTGACCGGGTTCTGCTCGTCGCCCTTGACGCCCACGAGCTTGCCATCCTTCGTGCCGGCCATGACGCCGCAGCCCACGCCGCAGTATCGGCAGACTCCCTTGGTCCACGTGGCGCCCTCCAGTTCCGGCTTGGGCGCATTCTTGGGCTTCTTGGACTCCGTAGAACAACCCGCAGCGGCCATAGCGGAGGCCATGGCAACGGCGGTGATAAAGTCGCGCCGCTTGAGCTCGATCATACCCGTGACTCCTCCTCAACATCAAAGTGAATGAAAGCGGGGTTGACGTTGACGACCCCGGGGGCGGTGAGCATGCGGGTGCAGAGGTCGGTGACCTCCGCTTCGTTTTCCGCTTCCAGGACGGCGGCCAGCCGGCCGGGCGTCACCGGCCCTTCCAGCCGGGAGATGCCCGGCATCCCTTCCAGGGCGGCCATGGCGGCGACCGCCTGGTCCGTTTTCACATCGATGACAACGCCGGCGATGACCATTACCGGTTCACACCTTTCTCCCCGTGTGGGTCGTTGGCGTGGCAAGTGAGACAGGCGGTCTTGCCGTTCTGCTTGATGTGGTCCTCTTCGGCGTGGCACCGGACGCAGTTCGCGACCACCAGCTTCTGGTCGGCGGCAGTCAGTTCCAACGCCGCCGGGGTCCGGCCGGTCGCCGTCGTCCAGATGTGGCGGGCGCCGGTGGTATAGTGGGCGGCCCAGCCGGTGGCGCCGGTGGGCAAGTGGCAGTCACTGCAGGAAACCTGATCCTTGTGAGCCGACGCCGTCGTCTGGTAGGAATGGACGTTCTTGTCCATGACGTGGCACGAGGCGCAGAAGTTGGGCTCCGCCCCCGACGCCGTCAGTGCCCCGGGGCCAAATACCCCTGCGGCCACGACGATGACGCCGATGACCAGACCGATCACCACAGACTTGCGCATGCTGAATCCCTCCGGCGGATTAAAATTCCTAAGTATGAAAAAAGCCCCGGACATTTACGTCCAGGGCAAGCGTACCAGCCAATCGTTTCTACGGCCTTTACCGGATATTAATAAACCATGTATGAATCGAATACATTTTGACGGCTACTATAACTCAAACTTATAGCCGATGCCCCAGACCGTCTTGATGTGCTGCGGGTCGCCGGGGTTCTGCTCAATCTTCTCCCGCAGCCGGCGAATATAGACGGTGACCGTGGACTGGTCGCCGTCGAAATCGCTCTGCCAGACCCGTTCCAGCAACTGCTCCCGGCTGAAAACCTGTCCGGGGTGGGCGGCCAGCAGCCAGAGCATGTAGAACTCCCGGGGCGTCAACTCCAGCACCCGGTCGTTCACGCTTACGCGGTGCGAGGATCGGTCCATTTCCAGGGGGCCGGCGGTGAGGCGGTCGGAAGGCGCCGCCTGGGTGTTGCTGCCGGCCCGGCGGAGAATCGCCTTGACCCGCAGCAGCAGTTCGTTGATCGAGAACGGCTTGGTCAGGTAGTCGTCGGCGCCCAGGCGGAAGCCGACGACCTTGTCGGTCTCGTCGCACCGGGCCGACAGCATCAGAATCGGCACCTGCGCCCCGCCGGCGCGCAGGCGGCTGCAGACGTCGAAGCCGTCCAGGCCGGGCAGCATGACGTCCAGCACCACCAGGTCGGGCGTGTGCTTGCGGCAGTGGTCCAGGGCGGCGGGGCCGTCGGCGGCCGTGAAGACGCCGAAGCCCTCCTGGCGCAGCGCTTCGCCCACGGCCTTCACAATCTTGGGGTCATCATCGACCACCAGGATCTTTTTGGTCACCGGCATGGGGGGACTCCTCCTCTTCCGTCGATCCCAGCGAGGCGACGGGCAGCGTAAACGTGAAGGTACTGCCGCCGCCCGGGGCGTCGTCCACCCAGAGCCGGCCGCCATGCAGTTCCACGAGGTTCCGGGACAGGGCCAGACCGAGGCCGGAGCCGGGGTGCTGGCGGCCAGGAATCTCGATCCGGCGGAACGCTTCAAAGATAGCGTCGCGATGCTCCGCCGGGACGCCGGGGCCGGTGTCGCGCACGGAGACTTCCACCCAACCGGGGACCGACCGGGCGCTTACCGTGACGCTGCCGCCGGCGGGGGTGAACTTGATGGCGTTCCCCACCAGGTTCATGAACACTTGCTTGACTCGCAGCGGGTCCACCATGACCAGGGGTAGTCCGTCCAGCCGCTCGACGTTCAGTGCGATCTGCTTCTGACCGGCCAGCAGCCGCAGGGCGGATTCGATGCCCACGAGCAGTTCGGGCACGTCCGCGACATCCGTGAAGAGCTGAACCCGGCCGGCCTCCAGGCGGGAGAGGTCGAGCAGGTCGTTGACCATGGCGAGCAGGCGGCGGCTGGAGTCGAGCACGTCCTCCAGGTACTCCTGCTGCTGCCCTTCGGCCTGTTTCAACAGCAGTTCGGTAAAGGCGATGATCGAGGTGAGCGGGGTCCGCAGTTCGTGGCTGACGGTCGCCAGGAACTGGCCCTGGAGCTGGTTGGCCTGCTCCAGCTCGCGGGTCCGCTCGGCCACCTTGGCTTCCAGGTCGTTGTACAGCTCCCGGAGCGACCTGGCCATGAGTTCGATCTCTCCGGCCACCACGTCCAGCTCCCGGCTGCCCTTCAGCGCCTTTAGCTCGCCCGGCCGGATGTCCAGGTTCCCCTTGCCGATGCGGATGGCCACCGCTGCCAGCCGCTCCAGCGGGTGAGTGACCAGCACGCGGGAGAGGCCGTAGATCACGAGCAGGGAGACCAGCGTGATCGCGACGATCATCCAGATCTGGGCGACGGCGTTATGCCGGATGCGGGCGATGGCATCGTCCATGGGCAGCGTGACGGTGATGGCGCCGCCCAACTGGCCCTCCGTGTAGCCTTCCTTGGGGTAGCCGGCGATGTCCAGCTCGCCGGCGGGTCCGCCGTGGCAAGCCAGGCATTCCTTTTCGATGCGCAGGGGCACGGCGAACCGGAAGACCGGCTTGCCGTTCTCGACAATCTGCTTGTAGAACTCCACCAGTTTCGGGTCGTCGGTGAACTTCATCATGGCTTCCCAGTCAAAACCGTCGGGTGCGTTCTCCGGTCGCCGGACCTGAAAGCGGGTCTGCTTCAGGCGCATGCCGGTCATCTCACCGAAAATCTCCCCGACGCCCCGGCCGACGGCTGCCGGGTTCAGGCCCTTGAACTCAAAGTGGCCGGCCTGGTCGCTATTGATTTTGTCCTGGCTCCGGGCAATGAACAGGCGGGTGGCGATCAGTTCGTCGGTCATGACCTGGGCCTTGGTGTGCATCTCGGTCACGAGGTCCTGTTGCTGCTGCCGCCAGACCAGCACGAGGTTTGCGCTCAACATCAGCAGCAGCGTGAGTGTGATTCCGGCCATGAACTGAATGCTGAGCTTGCGGGGCATGACAAAAACACCACCTGGTGCGTCGGGGTGAACCTGGCTTCAGTATAAGCCAGCGTCTGAAGACGCCCGAATGGCGGAAAAGCACTCTTTTCGCTAGGCCTAAATGGTTAGAAAGGATGCCGGGTCGCCATCGATCATGCTGCTACTGCCACAGGGCGGTCCTTTCTGGTTGGCCGGAGCGCATATTATATCGCATTTCAGCGAGTCCCGGGCCAGGGCGGCGGGGCTGACGCCCCACCGGCATCAGATGCTGCTGGCCATCCGGGGCACGCCGGGGCGGGACTGGGCGACCCCGGGGGAGATCGCCGAAGCACTGCAGATTAACCACAACGCCGCCGTGGGGCTGGTAAACCGGGCCGAGTCGGCGGGACTCGTCGCCCGCTCGGCCCACCCGGTGGACCGGCGGCGGGTCTGCGCTTCGCTGACGCCGCTGGGCGAGGAGATTCTGGAGGCGCTCTCCGTGGACCACAGGCGGGAACCGGCCCGGATTGCACCCGCACTGGCGGAGTTGCTGGCGATCTTCCCGGACCCCGGCGAGTAATCGGAACGGCCGCCGGTTTTCGAACCGCGCCTCGCCCCATAAACGTGATAAAATGAACTTGTGATGGCAGAGAAACGGAGAAACCATCCGAACTGCGGGCGACCTGCGTCGCCCGTGGTTTGGTGTGCCGTTTCCCTGCCATTTTGGTTTGGAGGTGTTCAGGATGATGAACAGGGAGCAGAACCTGAAGAAGCTGGCCGGGCAGGCCTTTGACCTGCTGGTGATCGGCGGCGGGATTACGGGCGCCGGCATCGCCCGAGAGGCCGCTCTGCGGGGGTTGAAGGTCGCTCTGGTGGAAGCCGGGGATTTCGGATCCGGCACCAGCAGCCGCTCCACCAAGCTGATTCACGGCGGTCTTCGCTACCTGAAGAATTTTGAGTTTCGGCTGGTGAAGGAGTCGGTCACGGAGCGGCAGCGGCTGCTGGCCATGGCGCCGCACCTGGTGAAAGCGACGCCGTTCCTGTTTCCGGTCTACCAGGGCGATCCGGACGGCCTGCTCAAACTACACGTGGGCCTGGCGTTCTACGACTGGTTCGCCGGGGCCGGCAATCCCATTCCCCATACGATGCAGCCGCCGGGATCGCTGGTTGCGCTGGAGCCGTCCCTGCGGGCGGAGGGCTTGCGCGGCGGGGCGGTCTACGGCGACTCCCGGACCGACGACGCCCGGCTGACCATGGCGGTGCTGCAGTCGGCGGCGGCCCACGGGGTGGCGTTGGTGAACTACGCGGCGGTGCAGGGCTTCCGGAAGGATGGGGCCGGCCGGATTACCGGAGCGGTAGTCACTGACCGCTTGACCGGCGGGGAGATCGCGGTGCAGGCCGGCCGGGTGCTGGCGGCAGCGGGCCCCTGGGCCGACGCGGTCCGGCAGTTGGACGACCCGGCGGCGAAGCCGCTGCTGCGCCTGACCAAAGGCATCCACCTGACCGTACCGAAAGCGCGGCTGCCGGTCAGCCATTGCGTCGTCATCCGGGGGCGGGACGGGCGGATGATGTTCGCCGTGCCCCATGGCGACTACACCTACGCCGGTACGACCGACACGGACTACACCGGCGACCCGGCGGCCGTCCGGGCCGAGGGTCCCGATGTGGCGTACGTGCTGGACGCCCTGCACCGCTCGTTCCCGTCGGCGGCGATCGGCTTCGGCGATGTGGTCAGCACCTGGGCCGGGCTGCGCCCGCTACTGCGCCCGGTGGGCATCAAGGATCCTTCGGCCACCTCCCGGGACTACAAGCTGTTCACCAGCCCGTCCGGGCTGATCACGGTGGCCGGCGGCAAACTGACCGCCTTCCGGGCGATGGCCGAGCACATTGTTGATGGCCTTTTCCCGGCCGCCGGGCGCCACACCGGGAAGTCCACCGCACCGCTGCCGGGGGCGACGGCGCCTGGCGTCACTGACGCCGAAATCGCCGGCCTGGCGGAGCGGACGGGCGTGGAGGTCAGCGTGGTGAGCCGCCTGGTGGATTACTACGGCGGAAACTTCGGTTCGGTGGCGGCAGCGTGGGGGCCGGGCGGGGCAGGGTTGGTTGAGGCGGGGCTTGAGCCTGGCGAGGCGGAGCCGGGCCACCCGGCGGCGCTGCGCTGGACGCTGGCCCGGGTGCGCCACGCCGTCAACGCCGAGATGGCCACCCGGCTGGAAGATGTGATCTGGCGACGCACCGACCTGATGCTCTTCACCCCGGACAACAGCAGTCCGCTGCTGGACCGGCTGGCCGGCGAAATGGCCGGCCTGCTGGGCTGGTCCGACAGCCGTCGCCAGGCGGAAATTGCCATCTGCCGGGACCGGATCCGCCAGATGCACGCCTGGCGGGAGGAGGTTTGACCGGCAAGGCGAATATCCCCGGCTGAGTGGCTCGATTCGGAAAGCGGGGAAGCTTTGTGTCACACGACCTGGCCGCACGTGTGCGGTCCGCACCAATTATTCCGGCTGTGCGCGACCCCAGGGATCTGCCTGCGGCCCTGGCCAGCCCGCAGCCGGTGGTCTTTCTGCTCGCCACGGAGATCAATAATGTAGTGGAACTGGTGCGGGTCGTGCGCGGCGCGGGGAAGGACGTCTTCGTGCACTTCGACCTGGTGAGCGGCCTGGGCAAAGACCAGCCGGCCCTGGGCTGGCTGGCGGGAGCCGCCCGGCCGTCTGGGGTCATTACCACCCGCTCGGCCTTGCTGGGCCAGGCCCGGTCGCTGGGGCTGGTGACCATTCAGCGGACGTTCATGGTCGACTCCCAGTCCATGCAGACGACCATCGAGCAGACGCGGAAGATGCCGCCGGACTTCCTGGAGGCGATGCCCGCCATCGCTCCGGAGGGCATCCGGCACCTGTCCGGCCAGGTCGGGTGCCCGGTGATTGCCGGCGGGCTGGTCCGCAGCGTCCCCCAGGTAAAAGCTGCGCTGGCCTCGGGCGCCATCGCCGTCTCTACCAGTTGCGAAAAACTCTGGACACACGAGTTTCGGGCCTGAACCGGCCGGCCGCCGGACCCGCGCCAAAGCCCCCCTTCCCGCTCATCCGCGGAAAGGGGGGCTTTGGCTTTACGGCGCCTTCGGACCGATGATCAGCTTCAGCGGCGGGTCGTTGGGGCCGGGGGTCATGCGCACGAACTGAGCCTTCGGCAGCAGTTCCCGCAGATGGCTGGCCGCCTGGGCGTCCCCGCCGTACCAGACGATGCTGGTCGTCTTCACACCGGTCGCCTTGCGGGTGGAGATGATCTGGTAGCCATTCTGCTGCAAGGTGACCAGCAGTTGGGCCTGCGTGCCGCCCGACCCGTCAATTACCACCACCGGCCACGGGGGGGCGCCCGTACCGGTGCCGACGCCCGTGCCTGAGCCAGTGCCCGTGCCTGAGCCCGTGCCGGTGCCCGACTGACCGGGTGTCCCGGGTTCATCGCCGGAAACCGGCGGCTGCGGCGTGGACTCGTCGCCAGAAGCTCCCTCGCCTGTCTGCCCGGTTCTGCCGGACGGCTTGCCCCCGGCAGACGAACTCGCGGCCGTTCCGGTCCAGGCCGTCGGATCATCGCTGCCGCTCGGAAGGGCCGCCTTGTAAGCCGCCTCGTCCCGGGCGTCCTGCTGCTCTGCGGCGACGTCCGGCGAATCGCCTGCCAACTCCCGAACGGTCGCCCGCAGCTTGCCGATGTCCAGGGCCAGGTAGTAGCCCTCCGCCGTCCAGCGGTCGGTGCCGGGCATCGTCTCCGCTGCGATCGACTGGTCGTTCAGTTTGTCCTTGGCGATCAGGGCGATGCGGGAAATCTGGGACAGGGACAGGTTGGTCCGCACGTTCTGCACCACCAGCGGCAGCAGTTGCGGCAGCCTCGTCATGTTGGCCGGCCGCTTGGCCGCCTGCACCAGCGCCTTCAGGAACTGCTGCTGCCGCTTCATCCGGCCCCAGTCCGCCTGGGCGTCGTGCCGGAAGCGCACGTAGTGCAGCGCATCGGTGCCGTTCAGGTGCTGCTGCCCCGCCGTCAGGTGAATGTGCAGCGGCGGTTCGTCATACGGGTCGTCGTAGTCCATTTTCTCGTCGACATTGAGGTCAACCCCGCCCAGGGTATCGACGATTTTCTCGAAGCCGTCCATGGAGACCGCTACGGTATAATCCACCGGGCGCCCCACCAGCTTTTCAACCGCCTGCCGGGTGAGGTCCTCTTTGCCGTAAACGTAGGCGGCGTTCAGTTTATCCCAGCCGTGACCGGGAATCTCGGCGTACGAGTCGCGCGGCAGACTCAGCAACTTCACGCTGCCGGCATTCAGGTCCACAAAGCCCAACAGCATGGTATCCGACCGCCCCGGCTCGTCCGGCCGGTCGTCGGCGCCCAAAATCAGTACGCTGAAGCGGTTCGCATCCGCTGAGGCATTGGGTGCCGGCGCGGCGTTCGCCAGCGGCCGGTTCCAGAAATGCCGGACGCCCCAGGCCACCAGCGCCACAATCGTCAGTACAAGCACACTTATGATGAAGCGGCGTCGCCGCCGCTTCAGAGCCCGCATCCGTCCATGCACCTGCATGTCGTGACGGTGCGGCATCATGGTCAACATTGGCCACCCCCCTTTGAAACAGACCTCCTAACACTACTGCGCCATGCCTTTTGTGTCAACCTGTGCTCTTTCCAGCGGAGGGGAACAGTGCCAATGACGAAGCAACATATGCCGGTCGCACCACCTCAAGACCCGGCAACCAGGTGGGAGCGGCGAAGGCGGCGGACCGGTCGGGCGGGGGGAATGAGCCAAGATTTTTAGTTTGAACGGGCGGGCACCGAACAAACGCCCCGACATTTACGATTTTAGTGTGGGGTGGCGGAAAGATGGGCGGTCGTCCGGGGGTCGAGTGCCCATCGGTCCGGGGTCGAGTGCCCATCGATCCGGGGTCGAGTGCCCATTAATCCGGGGGTCGAGTGCCCAATCATCCGGGGACGGGTGCCCAATCATCCGGGGACGGGTGCCCAATCATCCGGGGACGGGTGCCCAATCATCCGGGGACGGGTGCCCAATCATCCGGGGACGGGTGCCCAATCATCCGGGATGAGTGCCCAATCATCCGGGATGGGTGCCCAACGATACCGGGATGGGTGCCCAATCATCCGGGATGGGTGCCCAACGATACCGGGATGGGTGCCCAATCATCCGGGATGGGTGCCCAACGATACCGGGCAGGGTGCCCAACCCAATGCTGCATGTCAGGAAGCATCTTTCCGCTCATACGTGAGTCCGAATACGGTATCCGTCACCAATCGCCGGAAGGACTCGTTGTCCATGAACTGTTTGAAGAACTCGGTGTCGTCCTTGAACAAGGCGCTCACGACCCGCACCAGCGTCACATCGAGCTCGATCCGGGCGTTCTGCTTATCCGAGTTCTGTTTGGCGTTCTGATAGGCCTTGTCGGCGGCGACGCGCTTTGGGATCTCCTCGGTGACCAGCCTTTGGATGCGGTCGGTGTCGGTGAACGGGTAGTTCCCGAATTGATCATTGAAGGACTTGAGAATGTTGGAGAGTCGGTCGAGCTCCGGGTCTGACTTGTGGCCGCCGCCCGTGGTCGGCACCGGCTCGATCTCCGCGTCTTCGTCAGGAAGCTGGATCTCGATTACCGCCTTCTTTTCGACCCGGTAGCTGTCCATGTCGATTGCTTCGAGGATGCCCTTCGACAGGTCCTCTTCCGCCGGCGCCGGCAGCTTGGGCACGAGGAAGTTCAGGAAGATCGAAAGCTTCTCCCATTCGGCATTCGAATATGGCAGGATCGACGCAAGGAACCCATACGTGCGCAGGAACGTCTTGGCCGTGCCCTTGAAGTCCACCTGGCCGTCCTCGTCGAGCTCCTGCATGTAGACGGCGACGCACGCGTCCAGGATTGGGTCGAACTGGTCGCGATCTGCCCCGCCGAGATAGACCTCCACGAGCCGGTCCACTTGTGCAGACGCATAGACCTGATAGTTGTCCAGCGCGGCCTTCAAGTCGTGCAGCTTGTTGGGGTCGGTCTCCCCGCTGAGGATGGTCGTGCGGTAGTAGTCGGCGAACGCCTCCCGGATGGCGTCGGCGTCGTTCATGAAGTCGAGCACAAAGACATCGTGCTTCTGGGGACGTGCCCGGTTGAGGCGCGAGAGCGTCTGCACCGCCTTGATGCCCGATAGCACCTTATCGACGTACATCGTATGTAGGAGCGGCTCGTCGTAGCCGGTCTGGAACTTGTCGGCGCAGATCAGGAACCGGTACGGGTCCTCCTGGATTTTGTCGGCGATCTGGCTTGACGGGAAGCCGTTGAGCGACGCCTCGGTCACTTTTTCGCCGCCGTACTCGTGCTCGCCCGAGAAGGCGACAATGGCCCGATAGGGACTTTTGCGCTCAAGGAGGTAGTCCTGGAAGGCGTGGAAGTACTGAATCGCCCGTTCGATGCCGCTGGTCACCACCATCGCCCGCGCCTGGCCGCCGATCTTGAACGGCGCCAACACCTGCTCGTGGAAGTGGTCCACCATGATCTCGGCCTTCAGCCGAATCGCGTGGTCGTTGCTTTCCACATAGCGGCGCAGCTTTTTCTGTGCGCGCTTCGTATCGAACTCGGGGTCGCTCTCGATTTTCTTGACGAGCTTGTAGTAGCTCTCCACCGGCGTGTATTGCTTGAGTACATCCAGGATGAACCCCTCCTGGATCCCCTGCTTCATGGTGTAGCTGTGAAACGGCCGGTGCAGTGTCTGCCCACCCGCCGCGCCGGCCTCGCTGAAGATCTCCAGCGTCTTGTTCTTGGGCGTGGCGGTAAAGGCGAAGTAGCTGGCGTTCGGGAGGAGCTTGCGCCCCTCCATGATGCGGTTGATCCGGTCCTCATTCGTATCGTCGTCCTCTTTCACACCGACTGCCGAGAGCGCCTTGTTGAGCGCCGCCGAGGCGCTTCCACCCTGGCTGGAGTGCGCCTCGTCGATCATGATCGCAAACTTCCGGCCGCGGTGCTCGCTGCCGATCTCGTCGAGGATGAACGGGAACTTCTGCACCGTGGAGATGATGATCTTCTTTCCGCTCTCAATGAACTTGCGCAGGTCGCCGGAGCCCTCGGCGTGGCCGACCGTCGCGCCTACCTGGGCAAACCGCCGGATGGTGTCACGGATCTGCTGGTCGAGAATGCGCCGGTCGGTAACGACGATGATCGAGTCGAAGACGGGCGCGTCGTCCTTGCGCAGCCCGATGAGCTGGTGGGCGAGCCAGGCGATTGAGTTGGACTTGCCGCTGCCCGCCGAGTGCTGGATGAGATACCGCTTGCCGGCGCCGTGCTGCCACGCGTCGGCGAGTAGCTTTCGGACCACGTCGAGCTGGTGGAAGCGCGGCCAGATCTGCTCCACCTTCTTCTTGCCGGTCTTCTCGTCCGGCTTCTCGACGATTTGGGCGTAGTTCTCGAGGATGTCGGTCAGGCCGGCGGGCGTGAGGATGCGCTTCCAGAGGTAGTCGGTTTTGAGCCCCTCGGGGTTCGGCGGGTTCCCGGCGCCGTCGTTCCAGCCCTGGTTGAAGGGCAGGAACCACGAGGCCTTTCCCTTGAGGTGCGTGCAGAAGCGCACCTCGTGGTCGTCAACGGCGAAGTGCACCACGCAGCGCCCGAACTCGAAGAGCTTCTCGCGCGGGTCGCGGTCGCGCTTGTACTGTTCCACCGCGTCCAGGGCCGTCTGCTTGGTGAGGCTGTTCTTTAGCTCGAAGGTGGCCATCGGCAGGCCGTTAATGAAGAGGCACAGGTCGAGCGCTCGCTGGGTCTCGACGCGGCTGTACCGGAGCTGTCGGGTGACGCTGAAGCGGTTCAACGCGTAGCGCTCCGCGGCTGCCGGGTTGCCGGGCGAGGGGGTGCCGTAGAAGAGGTCGACGTGGTGCGGCCCGTCTTTCACGCCGTGTCGGAGCACGTCGATCACGCCGCGCTTGGAGACCTCGCCCTGCAGGCGGGCGAAGAACTTGCGGCGAGTGGGGCTGTCCTGGTCGAGGTCGAGGGCATCGGCGACCTTGGGCTGGGTGGCCTGCAGGAAGGTGCGGAGTTGCACGAGGTCGACGCAGTACTCGCGGTCGTAGTCCTGGGGGTCCCCGCCGATCCAGCCGTTGCCGGCGTAGGGGGCAGGGGTTTCGCTCACCTCGCCCGCTTGGGACGTGGCCGGGTCGCAGGGGGAGCCGGTCAGGGCCAGGCAGATCAGCCGCTCAAGGCCTTTCTCGCTGGTGTCGGTTGGCATAATTCACGCCTCCAGTATCTGGGTCATAGCGTTTCGAATGGCTTGTGTCGCACAAACATGTTGCGGGGGCGGCTCAAAGGTGATAGGTCGACGCCGTCGAAGCAATATACGGGAAGGAGTTGATTCCTGTGGACGGGGAGGAGTTTTCTGCCCTGGTGGGGGCGGTCAAGGAGATAGCGGCTGCTGTGAAGCGCATTGAAGACCGGCTGGACCATATGGACGGTCGGCAGGCGCGCATGGAATCCGATTTGCAGGAATTCCGCAGGGAGACTCGGGTGCAATTGACCATGGTTGGGCGACGCCTGGACCACCACGATCGAATGTTGATGGATCATGACCGCAGAGTCATGGAGGTCGAGA